>JAWKRQ010000104.1:0-21055 GCA_041389545.1 Myxococcota bacterium
CCACGAGGACGAGCTCCTCGCGTCCTTCCTCGACCGGTTCGGCGACCGGCTCGGGCCCGACGCCCGGGACCTCCTCGCCGCCTGGGTCCGCTCCCCCGACCGCGGGCTGCAGGCCCACCTCGGCGGCGCGTTCGACGCCCTGGAGGAGCAGATCCAGGGCTACCAGCGCGAGCGCGACAAGGCGCTCCGCCGGATCAAGGCGCTCGAGGAAGACCCCACGCAGGTGGGCGACGCCCCGCAGGAGATCGCCGAGCTCAAGCGCTACCGGATGGTCCTGTCGTCGCTGATCGAGGACCTGCGCCGCAAGTACCCGCTGAACGTCTGGGCCGACGCCTCGCTGCTGCCGAACTACGCCTTCCCGGAGTCGGGCGTCCACCTGCACTCGCTCCTCGGGGGCGACGAGCGGGACGACCGCGGACGCCGTGCCTACGAGAAGCGGGAGTACGTGCGGCCGGCGTCGAACGCGCTCCGGGAGCTGGCCCCGTTCAACACCTTCTACGCCGAGGGCCACAAGGTCCAGATCCGGCAGCTCGAGCTCGGCCCGAAGGCGTCGCGCGTGCAGGCGTGGCGGATCTGCCCGACCTGCCACCACGTCGCTCGCGCCGTCGACCCGGCCCGGCCGCCCTCCGAAGGCGCCTGCCCGCGCTGCGGGGATCCGGGGTGGGTCGACAAGGGTCAGGTGCGGAGCATGCTGCCGCTCACCGTGGTCCGATCGGTCGCCGACCGCCTCCGCAGCGCCACCGTCGACGACACGGAGGAGCGCACGCGCGAGTCCTACCACGTGCACCAGGTGTTCGAGATCGACCCGGCGGACCTCGAGGGCGACGCCGTCCTGCTGCCCCAGCTCGGCTTCGGGTTCGAGGCGCTGCGCCGGGTCACGATGACCGAGGTGAACCTCGGGCTGCGCGCGGCCCTGGGCGCGGCCCCGCAGGTGAACGTCGCCGGGGAAGCCGCGTCCGCCGAGGGCTTCGCGACCTGTCGGGACTGCGGCGGGGTCCTCGATCCCCGCGGCACCCCGCGGCCCCGCGACCAGCACGCGCCGTTCTGCCCCCAGCGGGAGGGCGACACCAAGCCGCGCCTGCCGCTGTACCTGTTCCGCGAGGTCACCTCGGAGGCGATCCGCTTCCTGCTCCCGTTCTCCGCGGTGCGCGTCGAACAGCAGCTCCGCTCGTTCCAGGCGGCCATCGGGCTCGGCCTGCGCCGCCGGTTCCACGGGCGGCCGATCCACCTGCAGGTCGCGACGATGACCGAGCCCGACCGGACGAACCGCACCGTGCGGCGGCACTTCCTGGTGCTGTTCGACACCGTCCCCGGCGGCACGGGCTACCTGCGCGACTTCCACCGGCGCCGCGAGGTGTTCGCCCTGCTCGAGACCGCCCACGAGGCGCTCGTCGGCTGCTCCTGCCGGGCCCGCGGGCGGGACGGCTGCTACCTGTGCCTGTTCTCGCACCAGACACAGCGCCACCTGCCGGTCCTGTCCAGCCGGGTGGCGGAGCGGCTCATCGACAGCGTGCTCGCCGCCCGACACACCGCCGAGGCCCGCCCGGGCGGCCTGTCCGGCGCACCCGCCGACGGGGTGCTGGAGTCGGAGCTCGAGGAGCGGTTCGTCCAGGCGCTCCAGGCCCGCTTCGGCGAGCGGATGCAGGACCTGGGCGGCGACCGCCACGAGATCCGCGCCGGGGAGACGACCTGGCGGCTCGAGCCACAGGTCCGCCTGGACGCCGAGGTCGGCGAGCCGATGCGCGCCGACTTCGTGCTGACCGCGACGGCCGGGCCGGGGCTCGGCGAGCGGGTGGTCGTCGAGTGCGACGGCTTCGCGTACCACGTCCAGCCCGGCAAGCCGGGACGCCTCGCCGACGACGTACGCAAGCGCACGGCGCTCGCGGCTCGCCCCGGCTGGCGGGTGGTCAGCCTCACCTGGCAGGACCTCCACGATGGCGCCGAGCCCGTGCGCCCGCCGGCCGCGCTCGCCGCCGTCCGCCCGGAGGTGTGGTCCAAGGTGCACGACAAGGCCGTGAGCCGGTTCCCCGAGGCGTTCCGACCGCTCCTCGGGACGCTGCCGGCGCTCTCCCCCCTCGATCTGCTGTGCGGGCTGCTCGAGCGCCCCGGCCCCGTCTGGCGGGACGCCGTCGGGGTGCTGGCCTGCGCCGGCCTCGCCGCGGCCGCCCAGGCGGGGCGCCTCCTCGACGCCCCGAGCCAGGCGGCCGCCACAGAGCACCTGCGCGCGGCCAAGCCGATGGCGCCGATGCCCCCGCTCGGGCTCCGGACGGCCCCCAAGCCCGCCGATCGCTGGGCTCGCGCCGAGGTGGAGGGGCACTGCGTCGCCTTGGTGTCCGCTCGGGGCGCCGACATCGCTCGACTCGACGCCGCGGGGATCCGCGTGATCCTGCGCCTCGACGACGAGCCGGAGCGCCGCGCCGCCGCCGACTTCGCGGACAGCTGGCGCCGTTTCCTCCACGGGCTGAACCTGGCGCTGCTCCTCGATGAGGTCGAGGTCGTCGCGTCGTCCGCGCTGCCCGAGCCGACCAGCCTGGAGGACGGCGCCCAGGTCCTGCTCGACCTCGGCCTCTTCGCCGCGGACGCACCGGCGGCCCCGTTCGCCGCCGCCGGGATCGACGCGATCCTGGAGCGGTGCCTCGACGACGAAGTCCGCGACGTGGTGCGGCGCACCCAGGCGCTCCGACACCCGCTCCCCGACCCGGACCCGGTCGAGCTCCCCAGCGGCGCGCCCGCGGAGCTCACCTGGACCCGGCAGGGGCGGAAGGTCGCGGTGGTGCGCCTCCAGGACCTCGATCCCTCCGACCTGCAGCGCGCCGCCGAGGCCCGGTGGACCGTCCTGCCGCTGCCGGTGGACGACGACGCGCTCAACCGCGCCCTGGGAGGCTGACGGTGCCCGAGTCGAACTTCGCCTGCCTCGCCTCCGCCGAGCCCGATCTCGCGACCGCCGGCCAGGACGCGGAAGTCGCCTTCGTCATGGACCCCCGCGCCGCCATGGGGCACCTCCGCCGGTTCGGGGAGCGGCTCGCCGTCGCGCTGCTCGAGCAGCACCGCCTCCCGGTCTACGACGAGCCGCAGATCGAGCGCCTCCGCCGCCTCCGCCACGACACGAGCCTCGACCGCGAGCACCTCGACGACCTCCACACGCTGCGGAAGATGGGCAACGGCGCGGTGCACGCGTTCGGCGGCGATCCCGGCCACGGCGACGCCATGCGGATGCTCAAGGCGGCAGCGCGCCTGGCCCGCTGGTACTGGACCGACCACACCGCACGGAACCCGCCTGGTCCCGGCCCCTTCGTGAAGCCCACCGCGCCCGACCGCCGCCGCGAGGCCGCCCTCGCCCGGGCCGAGCTGGAGGCCGAGCGGCGCGAGCGCGCCCGGAGCGAGTCCGAGGTGGCCTCGCTGCTCCGCCTGCTCGAGATGCCGCAGGTCGCCACCCACCAGGGCATCGAGCAGAGCTTCCACCGGCTCACCGACGATCAGCAGTCGCGGGTCTCCGCGTTCCTCCAGCAGTTCCGCGCCGAGCCGCTGCACGCCGACTGGCCGATGATCCGGGCCGACGGCATGCACGACGACAAGGTCCGGTTCGTCGCCACGGGCACCGACGACCTCGTCATCACGGTCGTCGCCCCGCCGCGCGCTGACATCGTCATCGTGGTGCACGTCGGCACCGAGGCCGAAGCCCGCGCCTGGGCGTCGGGCAAGCGGTTCGAGGTGAACGGGGCGATCGGGACGCTGCAGGCCTTCGACGTCGCCGAGGCGGAGGCGGCTGCGCCGACCGGCGAGGCCGCGCGCGGGCTGCTCGACGACGTCGCCGACGCCGCGCTGGTCCAGGTCGGCCTCCCGACGGCGCTGATCCCGGCGGTCCGTGCGTTGGCGACCGACGCCGACCTCGACCAGCTGTCGCCGCACCTGCCGCCCGAGGCGTCCGACGCGCTGTACCTGCTCGCCAGCGGCCACGACCTCGACCAGACGCTCACCCTGCTGGACCGTGCCGCCCCGGCGCCCGTCGACACCGAAGACTACGCCGCCGCCGTGCAGCACCCGGAGTCGCGACGCAGCTTCGTGCTGGTGGACGGGCCGGAGGACCTCGACGCCGTCCTCCGGGGCAGCGTCGAGGCCTGGCGCCTCTATCTGCACCCCGACCAGCGCAAGCTCGTGCGCATGCGGGCCCGGGGGCCGATCCGGGTGCTCGGCGGCGCCGGGACCGGCAAGACCGTCGCCCTGCTGCATCGGGCCCGACACCTCCTGACGAGCGTGTTCGTCGAGCCCACCGACCGCCTGCTGGTCACCACGTTCACCCGGAACCTGGCGGCGGATCTGGAGCACCAGCTCGGCCGGCTCCTCGACCCCGAGGACGCCGCACGGGTCGACGTGACCAACCTGCACGCCCTGGTCCACCGGCTCTGGACCCGACACGGCGACGGGCGGGTCGTCGCCGGCAAGGTCCAGCGCGAGCGCGCCTGGGAGCGGGCGCTCACCGAGGAGGCGCTGGGGCTCGGCGACGGCTTCTACCGTGCCGAGTGGGAGCAGGTGGTGCAGGCGGCCGCGATCGCCGACGAGACCGGCTACCTGCGCGCGCGCCGGGAGGGGCGCGGGGTCACCCTCGACCGGGGGAAGCGCCGCGCGGTGTGGAAGGTGCTGGCGGCGTACCGCGCCGCGCTCGACGCCCAGCGCCTCCTCGACCCCGACGACCCGTTCCTGCAGCTCCGCCAGGGGCTCGACGCCGGCACCGTCCCGCGCCCCTACGTCGCCGCCCTGGTCGACGAGACCCAGGACTTCGGCGCCCCGGAGCTCCTGTTCCTGCGGGCGCTGGTGCCGCCGGGCGACAACGATCTCTTCTTCGCCGGCGACGCGCACCAGCGGATCTACGGGAGCCCGTGCGGATGTCCCGCTGCGGCATCGAGATCCGCGGTCGCGCCCGACGGCTCGGGTGAACTACCGCACCACCGCCGAAGTCCGCGCCTTCGCCGTCGCTGCGCTGACCGGTCTGGCGTTCGACGATCTGGACGGGGGCCAGGACACGCTCGACGGCTACCACTCGATCCGGGTCGGGCGTCCCCCGAGGTGGTGCTCCTCCCGACGGCGAGCGCCGAGCGGGACCACGTCGTCGCGCAGGTCCGTCGGTGGCTCGACGAGGGCGTGCCACACGAGGCGATTTGTGTCGCTGCGCCGACCAAGCAGCTGGTGAACGACCGCGCGAGCTGGCTCGACCAGGCGAAGATCCCCGCCACCGTGGTCGACGCCGACAGCGCCGATCGGGGGAGGGGGTCCGCGTCGCCACGTTCCACCGCCTGAAGGGCCTCGAGTTCCCGCGGGTCATCCTCACGGGTGTGCAGGAGGGGCTCGTCCCCTCGCGGGGGCGGGCCTACCACGAGCTCTCTGCCGAGGACCGTGCGGCTTGGGATCGCCGTCAGCGCTGCCTGCTCTACGTCGCCGCGTCCCGGGCACGGGACGAGCTGGTCGTCACCGGGTGGGGTGCGCCCTCGGCGCTGCTCCGCCAAGAGGGAGGCTCTTGACGGAGGCGAGGCCCGACCGGGAGGAGACGGGGTCTCGGATTCACCGGTTTGGGCAGAGAGGATGCGGAAGGGGGGAGTCGAACCCCCATGCCGGTTAAGGCACAGGATCCTGAATCCTGCGTGTCTGCCAGTTCCACCACTTCCGCGGAACGGGCTCCTAGTAATCCGCTGGCGTGGGGCGTCAAGGCGACGGGGGAGTCTTGCCCCGCTCCCGTCGGTGGATACCTTCGCGCATCGCACGACGGAGCCACGACCGATGGGCATCTTCGACCTCTTCCTCTCCAAGGAGCAGCGGATCGCGCGCCACCAGCGCACGCTGACCAACCGCGACGCCCAGGCCGACGACCGCGAGGCGTCCGCCCGGTGGCTGGCCGACGAGGGATCGCCCAAGGCGATCGTCGCGCTGCTGACCCGGTTCGACATGAACCTCGAGAACCAGCTGAAGGACAAGGCCGAGAAGGACTTCGTCTACGGCATGCTCGCCGGCATGGGCGAGCCGCTGTTCCGCCCCCTCGACCGGCACCTCGAGCGCTGCCGCCAGGTCGCGCTGCCGCTGCGGCTCTACGTCGACACGAAGGGCGAGGAGGCCGCGATCCGCAAGGTCTACGAGGTCATCGAGAAGGAGCGGGGCGAGGAGTTCAAGCCGCAGAAGAAGGTCGACCTGCTGGTGTGGCTGTCGGAGCGCAAGCACCCGGGCGCCATCGAGGCTGCGCGGCCGCTCCTCGCCGACTTCGACGAGCAGGTGCGCTACTCCGCCGCCGAGGTCATCGTCACCCAGCAGGACGAAGCGGGGCGCCCCGACCTCGAGCGCGTGATGCTGAACCCCGAGGAGGAGTCGAACCGCCTGCGGGTCCGGATCGCCGGCGTGTTCGCGGAGCGCGGCTGGTCGCTCGATCTGCCGGAGGGCGAGGCGACGGGCCGCCTGCCAGGCGGCTTCACCGTGCGCGGCGGCCGCGTCGCCCACGCCTGACGAGCCGCTGTCGCGCGAGGCGCTGGTCGCCGCCGTGGCGGCGGGCGGCGCTTCCGCTACCTCGCGTTCTGGGGGCACACCCCGCGCGGCGAGGCGCCCGATCGCGCCTGCCTGAGCCAGTGGTTCGCGGCGCCGTTCGCGGTCGACGGGATCCGCTACGACACCGCCGAGCACTGGATGATGGCCGCCAAGGCCCGCCAGTTCGGCGACGACGCCGCGCTCGCCGAGATCCTGGCCGCACCGTCGCCGGCGGCGGCCAAGGCGCTGGGCCGCACCGTCCGCGGCTACGACGACGGCGTGTGGGCCGGCGTCCGCTTCGACTGCGTGGTGGAGGGCAACGTCGCCAAGTTCGAGCAGCACCCGGCGCTGGGCGCCTTCCTGCGGGGGACGGGGGAGCGCGTGCTGGTCGAGGCCTCACCCCGCGATCGCGTCTGGGGCATCGGCCTCGGCGCGGCCAACCCCGCGGTGGAGGACCCGGCGCGCTGGCGCGGCCACAACCTGCTGGGCTTCGCGCTGATGCGGGTCCGGCAGCGCCTGAGCTAGGGCGCGGGCGCTTCCGCGGCCTCGCAGCCCTCGCCCTCGGCGGGCGCGACGCTGCAGCGCCCCGACGCGGCGTCGGCCACGCCGTCGTTGGCCGGGCCCGTGCCGAGCACCGACGCGAGCGCCTGCACCGTCCACCCGCCGCGCTTCGCGGGCACCGCCGCCCAGTCGGTGCCGACCCACCCGCGGGGCGGCGCCTGGCGAAGCGCGCCGAGGAGGGTCCGCTCGTCGTCGGGGGCCGCCGCGACGGGCATGCCCTGGTCGGACGCGGCGAGGCGCCCGTCGGCGTCGACGTGGACCCCGCGCACGGGCAGCGCCACCCGGAACGGCCGCGACCCGAGCGCGGCATAGCGCCGGACCCACTGCTCGGCGGCGTCGGGGTCGAAGTGCGGCGAGCCGAGCGAGGCCTCGACCGCGTGGACGTGGAGCACCGTGCCGTCGACGGCGGTGCGGACTCGCTTCACGGCCTGCGGCGCGTCGAGCCAGCCCGGCAGGACCGTGACCCACAGCGCCACATCGCGCGGCAGGGCCTCGCGGACCTCGGCCAGCGCGTCGGCATACGATGCGAGCGAGGCGATGGGGCAGTCGTGGTCGACCTCCACGGCGTCGACCTTCACGCCCAGCGCGCGCCAGCGGTTGACCACCGAGCCGAGCACGCGGCCGAGCGACGCGTCGACCCGGGCGCCGGCCTCGATCCGGGCCACGGGCGTGGCGCGCCGGCCGGCCAGGGTGGGCAGCACGTCGTCGGGCAGGGTCCAGGTGGCGTGATCGACGGCGACGGCCTGCACCCGGAAGCCGTCGAGCACCTCGTCGCCAGCGGCCACGGCCTCGCGCAGGTCCTCCGACCACGCGCGCTCGAGCACGTACGCGTCGTGGGTTCGGGCGGGCGCGAGCGGCGTCGTCGCGCAGGCGACGAGCCACAGGACGAGCGGTGGCATGTCGGCCGGGTATCCACCTCGGCCCGACCGCGCCCCTGTTTTTCGCGCCCGGAGGCCCTAGTACACGACCGGTGCGCAGATCCCGCCGGTGGTCGGCATGAGCTGCTCGCAGTCGGTCGACCAGACGCACTCCATCCACGCCGCCGCCTGCCGCTCGTTCTCGAGCTGCGGCGGGTCGGACGGGTTCGCCCGGTTGTACGGGTTGTAGTCGCCCATCTCGCCGGCCGTCTTCAGGGCCGTCTCGCAGGCCGTCTCGCACTCGCGGCGCGAGGAGGTCCACTGGATGCCGCTGATGGAGATGCCGCACTCGCTCGGGTCGAAGAGGTGCGAGCAGGTGTTCTGGCAGTTCTGGTCGCAGCCGGCGACCGCAGCCCCGCGAGGATCAGCAGGCCGACGGTCCTCACCGCGATCCCCCGCGCCGCCAGCGGGTCGGGGACCAGCCGAGCCAGGCCGCCACGCTGCCATTGCCGCGCCCGGGCGCGGGATCGCCCGGCTCGGTGGGGTCGGCCCGCTCGGGCGGGGGCACGGCGGGGAGGCCGCGGCTCGTGGCGTTCTCCCACTGCGGGTTGCCGGACGCGTGGTGGGGCATCGTTCCTCCGGGGTCGCGGAGTATATCGCCCCGGCGCCGCGCGCGCGAAGGGGTTACCCGGGCCCGATGCTCCACGGACGCGTGCCGCTGTTCGCCCTCGCCCTGACCCTCGCCGCCACGGGCTGCGTGCCGCCCTGCGGCCAGGTCTGCCGCAAGGTGCTGTTCACCTGCGACCTGAACTCCGAGCGCGTGGCGTTCGACGAGTGCGAGGCGAGCTGCACGCAGCAGCTCGAGCTGTACCGCCAGTGGCGCGACGACGAGCTGCTCGACCTGTTCGACGACCACCGCCGCTGCATCGCGCACTCGAGCTGCGACGAGATCGCCGCCGGCCAGTGCTACGACGGCTACGAGGCGCTGTTCGTCTTCGACCCGTCGAAGGAGCTCGCCGACCCCGACCCCGGCACCTCGCCGACCGAGTAGCTCGCGGCGGCGGCGGCCGGATCGTCGCCCGCCAGCGGGCCGAGCACCGCCGCGCCGAAGGCCCCGCCGCGCGCAGCGCCGCGTAGCGGGCCGGCGTGACCCCGCCGAGCGCGAGCGCGCGGCGCCCCGCTGCGGCCGCGAGGAAGGCGTCCCCGCCGAGCGGCGGGCGGCGGTCGCCGGGCTTGGAGGCGGGCGGCCAGACGGGCGACAGCGTGGCGTAGGCGGCGCCGGCGGCGAAGGCGCGGTCGAGGCCGGCGCGGTCGTGGGTGGAGGCGGCGAACGGCGCGGAGGGCAGGGGATCGCCGTCGGCGAGGTGGACGGGCAGGCTCAGGGCGGCGCAGGTGCGCTCGGCGTCGGCGCACTTGCGGTGGACGGCGACGAAGAGGCCGAGCGCGAGCGCCTCCACGGCGGAGCCCCGGACGGCGACGCCGGCCTCGCGGAGCCGCACGCCCTGCACGTGCGGGGCGATCGCGCGCAGCCAGGGGCCGAGCGGCCGGGCGCCTCCCGGCGTGATCGCGAGGAGGCCGCCGCCGAAGCCGGCGCGATCAGGCGAGGCGGCCCTCGAGCGGCGACGACGCCGTCGCGTGCAGGCGCTTCGCCATGCGCCCCGCCTCGAAGCCGAGCCGGCCGGCCTCCACCGCGTGGCGGAACGCGCGGGCCATGGTCAGCGGGTCGCGGGCCGCGGCGATCGCCGTGTTGAGCAGGACGGCGTCCGCGCCGAGCTCCATCGCCAGCGCCGCGTCGGACGGCGCGCCGATCCCCGCGTCGACGATCATGGGGATCTGCACCGCCTCGCGGATCAGCATCAGCTGGGTGGGGTTGCGGATGCCGAGGCCCGAGCCGATCGGCGCCGCCAGCGGCATCACGGCGACGCAGCCGAGGTCCTGCAGGCGCTGGCAGACGACGGGATCGTCGGGGCAGTAGGGCAGCACGTGGAAGCCGTCGGCCACGAGCGCGCGGGCGGCCTCGAGGGTGCCCTCGGCGTCGGGCCACAGCGTGCGGTCGTCGCCGATGACCTCGAGCTTCACGAGCGTGGTGTCGAGGAGCTCCCGGCCCAGCCGCGCGGTGGTGACGGCGTCTTCGGGGGTGTAGCACCCGGCCGTGTTCGGCAGCAGGGCGATCCGGTCGCGGTCGACGTGGTCGAGCACGCCCAGGCCCTGCGGCTCGTCGAGGTCGACCCGGCGGAGCGCGACGGTGACGAGCTCCGTGCCGGCGGCCTCGTGGCAGGCCTGCATCAGGGCGTAGTCGGCGTAGCGGCCCGTGCCGACGACCAGGCGGGAGTTCAGGGTGAGGGGACCGATGGTGAGCACGCACTCTCCCGGGCTGGACCGCCCGTATCCCGCGAGCGGGGGTGCGCGCCGTTCCGCGATCGCTCGCGGCGACCGACGTCGCGGGCGTCCTCGGAGCATTCGCACCGGGTGAGGGAGCCACCTGGCGGAACTTCGTTAGAGTACCGCGTCCTGCGGGGGGCCTCCCCGGGAGAGGTTCATGCGTCCAGCTGCGATTGGTGTCCTGGCGGTGGTGCTCGCGTCCTGCGGGGCCAAGTACAAGCCGCAAGAGTCGGTGCTCACGCCCTACGAGCGCGCGTACCGGTTCCCGGCCTACCGGCCTCACGACAAGCTGCTCTACACCGGGAGCCAGGCGGCCACCGCCGCCCCGGTCGTCCCGGTGCTGGCCTTCGGCGCCGCCTTCGATCTCGACTTCGTGCTGATGCCGGCCGACGACGACGAGTTCGACATGATCGAGTTCGCCAAGGTCGACCTGCCGAGCGGGCCGCAGTGGATCGCGCTCGAGACGGCGCCGTCGGGCAACCAGACGCTGCTCGCCAACCTCGACGACCTCGAGGGCTTCATGCCGGAGATCGGCATCGAGCGCAAAGAGACGAAGATGGTCGTCACCGACGAGAGCACCGAGAACACGGTGTCGCTCAAGATCGAGTACGACAACAGCAAGGGCCAGCACGTGGTGGGCGAGCTCGTCGGCGATCCGCCCGATCGCAGCGGGCGCAAGCGGAACGGCCGCACGTTCGACCACTCGCAGAACCAGCTGATGGCCGCGCTCGACGTGGCGGCGTCGGAGAGCCTGTTCAAGGCCGACGTGACGATCGACGGCAAGGGGCTCAAGCTCAAGAAGATCGCCGCCGTCGTCCCCGCGCGGTTCACGCTGGTGCAGACGCAGGGCGGGCTGTCCATCGGGAACTTCCAGGAGGTCCCGACCGACCCGGCCACCGGCGGGCCCGACCTGTCGAGCATCGTGATCAACGCGCCCGGCGCCGAGCCGACCGCGCGTCCGGCGCCCGACGTGCTCGTGAAGATGGCCGTGGCGCAGAACGTGGGCACGCTCACGCAGTGCTGGCGCGATCGGCTCGAGGAGAAGGACGACCTCGCGGGCGGGCAGCTCACCGTGACCTTCGCGGTCGACGGCGGGGCCGTGTCGGGCGCGGCGCCGGCGGAAGGCGAGCAGGGCATCGAGGACGAGCCGCTCGTCAGCTGCGTCACCGGCGCGATCGACGCGTGGACGTTCGACTCGGGCGTGTCGGCCGACGTGACCTGGCCGTTCACGTTCGTGGCGGGCAGCGACGAGGACATGACGGATCCGGCCGTGAAGCCCGAGGCGTCGGGCGACATCCAGCTGCGCGAGGCCGCGCCCGCGCCTGCGCCCACGCCGTCGGGGCCGGTCGAGGGCGCCGTGGCGCCCGGGGCCAAGCCGGCGCCCGCGCCGGGCGGCGGTGGCGCCGTGCCGAAGGACACGCCGGACGAGGCCGATGCCGATGGCGGGCCGGGCGATCCGCTGCCCGCCGGTGCGGGCGACGAGGACCTGCTCGACGATGGGGATGCGCCCGAGCCCGAGCCCGAGGTGCGCAAGCTCGAGCTCAGCAACTTCACCACCATCCACCAGCTGGGCGACAAGAAGTCGGTCGAGCTGCAGTGGCTGGTCACGCGCCAGGGCGACCGGGTGTTCGCGAAGCAGACCACCGACCTGCGCACGCTGACCTACACGTACCGGGTGGTGCAGGACACCTACGTCGAGCTCGTGACCATCACGGTCGACCAGTTCGGGCGGGCCACGCCGGTCACGGCCGTGACGTTCAACCCGCCGCTGCCGGATCTGCGGTGGCCGTTCGGTGGGCGGTGGTCGAGCGACTTCGTGATCGACGTGAACGGGCAGCAGAACCTGGCGCACGGCACGGCCGAGGCGTTCTGGACCGAGAGCGGCCCGAAGGTGCAGTTCACCGGCGACGAGCCGAGCTGGGTGGCCGACCGGCCGCTGCTGAGCACGGTGGGCTTCGGCAAGGACGGCACCTCGCACGTGGAGACGACCCGCACCGCGAAGTGAGGGTGTTCGGCCGCGGGTGCGGTGGATCGGACGGAAAGGCGTCGGGCGTCTTTCCGTCAATTGCGCGAGCAAAGCCGATGGGGCTTCCCCGATTCCTGCTCCGTTCACGAGGTTTCTCCTACGTGACCAGGAATCGGGAAGCCATTTCGGCGCGCACGCGCCAGTAGTCATTGCGCGAGCGGAGCCGGCGGGAGCGCGATGCGGCCGCTTACCGAGGTTCAACCGCCATGAGCTCGCGGTCGCATGGCGCTCCCGCCGTGCGAGCACGCGCCATGGTGATGGGAATTGGCGTTCGCCCGAGCGAAGCCGGGCGGACGACAATTCGCACCGGCTCACCCCCCAGGTGCCGACGGCGGATCGCACACCCGGGGAGGTAAGCCGCCGTCGATCGCACACCCGGCGAGGGCGGCTACGATGCAACCGTCACTCTCGAGCGTGACCGCGCCTCTCGAGCCCCTGAAACGGCTCCAACTGTGCGATCGAGGGAGCGCGGCTGCATTCTCCCGCGGGTGTCTCACTCGACCCGGCTTGCCCTGGTGGCGTTCGCCGGCCACGAGCGCAACTGCGCCAGCGGAGCCGGCGGGAGCGCGATGCGGCCGCCTACCTGGGTTCAACCTACAAGAGCTCGCGGTCGCATGGCCCCTGCCGTGCGAGCGGGCCATGGTGATGGGAATTGGTGTTTGCCTGTGCGAAGCCGGGCGAACGACAATTGCAGGCGCCGGAGCGGCCTCTCGCCCGAGGGCTGGAGTGCGCGCACGGCCGGGCGGCGGGCGAACGTCACGCCGGCTCGACGCCATCGCTCCCGTTCGCACGTTCGCCCGGCCTGAGCACACCCCATGAATTCGCCGGTGCGGCCGTGTCGAGCCTCCGCCCGGGGGGCTGGAGTGCGCGCAGGGCCGGGCGGCGGGCGGGCGAACGTCACTCCGGCTCGACGGCATCGCTCCTCCCGTCCGCACGTTCGGGTGCCCGGCGCCCGGCCCGGAAAAACGTGTGCCCGGCGCCCGGCCCGAGCACACTCCCATGATTCGCCGGTGCGGCCGTGTCGAGCCTCTCGCCGGGGGGCTGGAGTGCGCGCAGGGCCGGGCGCCGGGCGGGCGAACGTCACTCCGGCTCGACGCCATCGCTCCCGTCCGCACGTTCGGGTGCCCGGCGCCCGGCCCGAGCACACTCCTTACGAAATGACGGAAACGCGTCGGGCGCGTTTGTCGTCGTCCGAACTGACCGATTGGTCAGCCGGCGCCGCGTGCAAATGAGTAACCATCCTGTTACATGTGCGACATGGACGCTGTCGCCCAGGCCCTGGCCGATCCCACCCGCCGCGAGATCCTCCGCATGGTGCGCGATCGCCCCCTCAACGCCGGCACCATCGCCGCGGCCTTCGCCGTGAGCCGCCCCGCCGCCACCTCCGCGTCCTGCGCGAGGCGGGCCTGGTCACCGACACGCCGAACGGCCGCGAGCGCGAGTACCGCCTCGATCTCTGCCCCGCCTGCCCTCCTCGAGGCCTACCTGCTGGAGCTGCGCGCCCCGGCCGAGGCCTGGGAGCGCCGCTTCGACGCCCTCGAGACCGAGGTGCACCGCGTCCGCTGGGAGCGCCGCAACGCCACCGAGGCGTCCACCGCCGACGACCGAGACGACCGAGACGACCGAGACGATCGAGAGGACCAGGAGAAGACCGCATGACCCACGAGCCCACCGGCCGCCTGGCCGGCAACGACCTCACCCTGAGCCGCACCTTCCGCAACGCCCCCGTCGCCGACGTCTGGGCCAGCGTCACCGACCCGCAGCGCACCGCCCGCTGGTTCGGCCGCTGGGAGGGCGAGCCCGGCGCCGGCAGCACCATCCGCGTCCAGATGGCCTTCGAGCAGGACGCCCCCTGGATGGACGCCACGATCGAGGTCTGCGACGCCCCCCACCGCCTCGCCCTCACCACCGGCATGGCCTGGCGCCTCGAGCTCCGCCTGTCCCAGGTCGGCGACGACACCGAACTCGTCTTCGTCCACCACCTGAAGGACCGCGAGGGCGTCGGCGAGATCGGCCCGGGCTGGGAGTACTACCTCGACATGCTCGTCGCCGCGCGCGCCGACCGCGAGCTCCCGACGTTCGACCAGTACTACCCCGCGCAGAAGCCGTACTACGCCGGGCTGGCCGACTCCGCCTGAGCCAGGATCGCCTCGCGCACGAACCGCACGGCCGCATCGTCGTGGACGGCGCCGCGCCACAGCAGCTCCATCGGCGCCCCCGCCAGCGAGAACGGCAGCGTCGCCGTCGCCAGGTGTGGGCGCAGCTGCCGCACCGTCGCGGCGAACGACGCGGGCACGGTGGCCACCAGCGCCCGCCCGTCCACCACGGCCCCGACGCTGCCGAACGACGCCACGGACACCCGCACCCGGCGCGTCATCCCGAGGAAGTCCTCCACGACCCCGCGCCGGTCCGCGTTGTACGACACGATGACGTGCTCGTGCGCGAGGTACTGCTCGGCGCTCATGGCCTCGCCCACGTCGACGTGCCGCGGGTCGAACAGCGCCACGAATGTGCCGTGGAACAGCGGCCGGCGCAGCGTCCCGGCGGGCACGTCGTCGGCGACGGTCACGGCGAGGTCGATCTCCGCGAGCTCGAACGCCCGCGGCACCGTGCGGAACTGCACCGGCAGCACCACCAGCGTCACGCCGGGCGCCTCCGCCGCGAGGCGGTCCAGCAGCGGCGGCAGCAGCCAGTCCTCGGCGGCGTCCGACAGGCCGAGCCGCACGGTGCGCGTGGCGGTCGCGGCGCTCGGCCCGCCCGAGGTCGCCGCCGCGAGCAGCCCGTCGAGGTGCGGGCGCGCCTCCGCGGCCAGCCGGCGCCCGCGCGTCGTCAGCGCGATCCCGCGCCCCTGCCGCACGACGAGCTCGGCCCCCAGGGCGTCCTGCAGGCGCCGGAGCGCGGCGCTCACCGCCGGCTGCGTCACGTACAGCGCCCGCGCCGCCTCGGTGACGCTGCCCGCCTCGGCGACGGCCAGGAACACGCGCAGCAGGTTCAGGTCGAGGTCGCCGGTCGACGGAACGCATCACCTCCGTTGATGAGAGCT
Source organism: Myxococcota bacterium (assembly GCA_041389545.1). GTDB lineage: Bacteria > Myxococcota_A > UBA796 > UBA796 > JACKER01. The sequence continues at coordinate 15,374 of JAWKRQ010000104.1, forward strand.
ATCCCAACCATTCGTTGGTGTGCGCGATCGGCCGGGCGTGCAGAGGAGGCGAACCAGGGAGGTCCCCATGACGACGAACGCGCACCACGTGCAGCTCGGCCGCACCGGCCCGAGCGTCTTCCGCATCGGGCTCGGCTGCATGGGCCTGTCCGGCGCCTACGGCCGCACCGACGACGAGCAGAGCGTCCGCGTGATCCAGCACGCCGTCGACCGCGGCATCACGCTCGTCGACACCGGCGACTTCTACGCCATGGGCCACAACGAGCGCCTCGTCGGCCGCGCGCTCGCCGGCCGCCGCGACAAGGTGCAGATCTCCGTCAAGTACGGCGCGATGCGCGACCCGTCCGGCGGCTGGGTGGGCATCGACACCCGCCCCGCGGCCACCAAGAACTTCGCCGCGTACTCGCTCGACCGCCTGGGGGTCGACGTCATCGACGTGTACCGGCCGGCCCGGCTCGACCCGAGCGTCCCCATCGAAGACACGGTCGGGGCGGTCGCCGAGCTCGTCGCGGCGGGGCACGTCCGGCAGTGGGCCTCTCGGAGGTCGGCGCGCCGACAATCCGTCGCGCCGCCGCCGTGCACCCCATCGTCGACCTGCGGATCGAGGTACGCCGTCGCCACCCGCGGCCCGGAGCAGGCCATCTTCCCGGCCCTGCGCGAAGTCGGCGCCAGCGCCACGCTGTACGGCGTCTTCAGCCGGGGCCTGCTCACGGGCAGCCGCCCCACCGGCCCCGGCGACTTCCGCGCCCACCTGCCGCGCTTCGCGGGGGAGGCCGGCGCCCGGAACGCGCAGGTGGTGGACCGCATCGCCGCGCTGGCCCGCGAGGCCGACCGCACCCCCGCGCAGCTCGCGCTGGGCTGGGTCCTCGACCGCCAGCCGGATCTCGTGCCGCTCATCGGCGCGAAGACGGTCGCGCACGTGGACGAGGCGCTGGACGTGCTCGACCGCCCCGTCCCGGGGGAAGCCCTCGACGCCTTCGAGCAGCTGGTCTCCGGCGCGGTGGCCGGCGACCGCTACGCCGCGCCGCAGATGGCCATGCTCGACAGCGAGCGCTAGCCCCAGTCGTAGAAGCCGCGCCCGGACTTCTTCCCGAGCCGGCCCTCGGCCACCATCTCGCGCATCAGCGCCGGCGGCTCGAACGCCGCGTTGCCGAGCGCCTCGGCCAGGTAGCTGCCGATGTGCATCCGCACGTCGAGGCCGACGAGGTCGGTCAGCCGCAGCGGGCCCATCGGGTGGCGGTAGCCGAGGACCATGGCCTTGTCGATGTCTTCGGCCGACGCCACGCCCTCCTGCACCATCCGGATGGCCTCCATCCCGAGCGCCACGCCGAGGCGGCTGGTCGCGAAGCCCGGCCGGTCCTTCACAACGATGACGTCCTTGCCGAGCATCGCCCCGAGCACCCGCGCCCGGTCGAGCGCCTCGGGGCGCGTGGCGTCGGCGACGACGAGCTCGAGCAGCGGCATCAGGTGCACGGGGTTGAAGAAGTGCGTGCCGATCAGGCGCCCGGGGTCCTTCAGCCCCTCGCCGATCGACCGGATCGCGAGCGAGCTCGTGTTCGTGCCGAGCACGCAGCCCGCCGGCGCGGTCGCCTCGACCTGCGCCAGCAGCTCCTGCTTGAGCGCGAGCCGCTCCGGCACGGCCTCGACCACGAAGTCCGCGCCCTCGGCCGCCGCGGCCAGGTCGCCGGTGCGGATCCGCGCCAGCGCGGCGTCGCGGTCGGCCGCGGTCACCTTGCCCTTCTCCACGCCCTTGTCGAGGTTCTTCCGCACGGCCTCGACGCCGCGGGCGAGCGCCCCGGCGTCCGCGTCGGCCAGCACGACCTCCAGGCCCGCCTGCGCGCTCACCTGCGCGATCCCGTGGCCCATGGTGCCGGCGCCGATCACCCCGATCCGCTGCATGTCACGTCCTCCGTCACGTTCCGGGCTTGGGCAGCACCGCCCGCAGCCGCTCCATCGCGAGCCGCACCCGCGACTTCACCGTGCCGAGCGGGATCTTCAGCCCCTCGGCCACCTCCGCCAGCGTCTGGCCCTGCAGGTAGGCCCGCTCGAGCACCTCGAGCTGCGCTGGCGGCAGCCCGTCGAGCGCCTCGCGCACCCGCACCTCGGCGTCGCGCTTGTCGGCCTCCTCGTCGGGGGCGTCGGGCGAGGACGGCACCCACACCGGATCCTCGGGATCGGGCTCGGGGCGCCCGCCGCGCCGCAGGGCGTCGGTGCGCGCGTTGCGGGCGATGGTGAAGATCCACGTGGCCGGCGCGGCGCGGTCGGGATCGTACGTCTTCGCCTTGCGCCAGATGCGCAGCATCACGTCCTGCGTGAGCTCCTCGGCCTTCGACGCCGACAGCGACTGCCGCAGGAACCCGTTGATCCGCGGTGCGTAGCGCCGGAACAGCTCGGCGAACGCACTCCGGTCGCCGGCTGCGATCGCCTGCAGCAGATCCCGGTCTTCCATCGGGCCACGACATAGCACCGGTTACGGTTCCGTGCCTCCAGGAGCCCCCATGCACGAAGTGGTCATCGTCGACGCGCTGCGCACCCCCATCGGCCGGTTCCAGGGCGCGCTCTCCGGCGTTCGGCCCGACGATCTCGGCGCGCACGTCATCCGGTCGGTGGTCGCCCGCGCCGGCGTCGATCCCGCCGCTGTCGACGAGGTCGTGTTCGGCTGTGCCAACCAGGCGGGCGAGGACAACCGGAACGTCGCGCGGATGGCGGCCCTGCTCGCCGGGCTGCCCGTCGAGGTGCCCGGGGTCACGGTGAACCGCCTGTGCGCGTCGGGCCTCGAGGCCGTGAACCAGGCCGCGCGGATGATCGCGGTGGGCGACGCGCGGATCGTCGTCGCGGGCGGCGTGGAGTCGATGTCGCGGGCGCCGTACTCGCTGCCGCGCGGGCCGCAGCACCCGAAGGCGGGCAACCTCGTCGCCTGGGACACCTCGCTCGGGTGGCGCTACCCGAACCCGGCGATGGAGGCCCTGTTCCCGCTCGAGGCCATGGGCGAGACCGCCGAGAACATCGTCGACGAGATGCAGATCTCGCGCGAGGACCAGGACGCCTTCGCCCTCCAGTCCCACCAGCGCGCGGCCGCCGCGGCCGACGCGGGGTGGTTCGGCCGCGAGCTCGTGCCGGTCGATGTCCCCGGCCCCAGGCGCGGCACGACCGCGTCCGTCACCGCCGACGAGGGCCCGCGGCGCGACGCCTCGCTCGTCGCGCTGGCCAAGCTGCCCGCCGCGTTCCGCAAGGGCGGCTCCGTCACCGCCGGCAACGCGTCGCCACTCAACGACGGCGCGGCGGCGCTGGTCCTCGCGTCGGCCGAGGTGGCCGCGGCCGAGGGGCTGCCGGTGCTGGCGCGGATCCGCGGGATGGCCTCTGCCGGCGTGTCGCCGCGCACCATTACGGCCCCGTCCCCGCCTCGCAGAAGGCCGTGGCGCGGGCGGGGCCTGCAGGTGGGCGACGTGGCGGTGTGGGAGCTCAACGAGGCGTTCGCGGCGCAGGCGCTCGCCGTGATGCGCCGGCCGAGCTGTCCGACGACCGGGTCAACCTCCACGGCGGCGCGATCGCGCTCGGCCACCCGCTCGGCTGCTCGGGTGCGCGCATCCTCACCACGCTGCTCGGCGTGATGGCGCGCACCGGCGCCGCCACGGGCTGCGCGGCGCTGTGCGTCGGGGTGGGGCAGGGGTGGCGACGGTGGTGGAGCGCGCCTGATGTGGTGGTTCGCGGCCGCGGCATGGGGCGAAGGCACCTTGCGCCGACACCGGCGACCTGTCGGGCCGAGGCCGAGGCGCGCGCCGCCAAGTTCGCTGCGGCGGTCGCCCGCGAGCCGGAGGTGCCGCGGCTGCCCGTGGCCTGGGTGGCCGAGGACGTGCTGCTGGACAGCGCGGGCGGGGTGGTCTACGCGCTCGACCCGGACGACCTCGTGGCGCTGGACCTCGCCACCGGTGCGGTGCGGTGGCGGGTGCCGATGGCGGGCGGACGCCCGCGTCGGCGAGCGGCTGGCGGTGACGGCTCGGGGCCCGGTCGGCGAGGTGAGCGTGGGGCTCGTCGACCCCGCGCACCCGAGTCGGCGCAGGTCTGCGGGGTGCCGGTGGTGATGCCCGAGGCGGCCAGCGGCGCCTCCGTGACGGCGTTCGACCGGCGCGGCGAGGTTCCTGTGGTGGCACTGGCTACAGCTACCAGGGGGCACGCCGCCGGACGAGGAGGCGCTCCGGCGCGAGGTCGAGGCCGAGGGGTGCGGCGCGGTCGCCGTCGCGGCCGACTGCAGTGCCACCGCCGTGCCCACGTGCGCCGCCTCTCGTCTGGCGCCCTGATCGCCGCGCCGACCGCTGCCGGCAGGGGCTCGGCCTCCTGTCCCGGCGGTCGTGGCGTCGATGGCGCCGCCGGGCCGGACGAGCCATCCGTGCGTGGATCGCCGTGCGCCCCCGATCCGTGCGGCCCCGCCCGCCGGGTGCTCGCGGGCCCGGATGGCGGCACCTGCTGCGGGTGGTCGACGAGCTGACCGCTGCGTGCCGTAGCTACCGGCCGTAGCTGCCGAGGTCGGCGCCGAACACCGTCCGCCTCCGACACCGCCTCCGACAGCGACCAGATCTGGTCGGCGCCGAGATCGATCGCCACGTCCTCGGGGCTGTCCACCCACCCGTGCGAGGTGCGCCCGGTGCCGTCCACCGTGTACAGCGCGCCCGCGCCGGCCGCGGGCTCGCTCGACGACAGGTAGAACGTGTCGCCCACGGCGCCCGCGCCCTGGACCTGCGTCTCGCCCATGAAGTGGGCGTCGGTGGACCAGGTGCGCGCCTCGCCGAGCGACGCGGTGGCCGGATCGACCGGGAAGCGCACCACCCGGCCCGCGAGCGCGCCGCTGCACGAGCTCGTCGAGCAGTACTCGCCCGTGACCAGCTGGGGCACGGCGCCCGAGCGGTCCACCGAGACGAACGAGAAGCGCTCGTCCTCCTCGCACTGCGAGACGCGCTCGTAGGCGCCGATCTGCGGCAGGGCGTAGGCGTACAGCCCGGCCTTGCAGGTCGTGCCGTCGCAGCCGATCACGTCCTCGGAGGTGTCGGCGCGGTAGAAGCGGGTCGTGTCGAAGACGCGGAAGCCGTGGAAGGTGTCGGCGACGTAGAGCAGGTCGCCCACCCAGGCGATACCGCCCGCGTGGATGCGCACGGGCGCCCAGCTCGGCCCGGCGGTGGGCTCCACCAGCAGCACGAAGCGGTAGCGGGGCGCGGCGGGGTCGGTCACGTCGACGAACGCCAGGCGGACGCCCTTCGGGTCGCCGGCGCCGTCGGCGTCCTCGTCGTAGTAGAAGCTCGCGACGACCCAGCGGCGCCCCTCGACGAGCCCGCTCGCGTCGGCGTCGGCGCTGCTCGTGAGGCCCTGGGGGATCCAGGTGACCTTGTCGTTCTCGCCGTCCTCCCAGCGGAAGGCGAGCGCGGTGCCCGGCGGGTCGCCCGGGACGTCGCCGGCGGCGATCACCGGCGGAGCGCGGTTCAGGTCGGCCGCCACGTCGGCGAGGGTGGCGGGCGCGGCCACGGCGGCGAGGCCGTCGGCCAGCGGGCCGAGGTCGTCGAAGGCCGCCCCGCGGTCGAGCGCGAAGGCGCAGCGGTCGAGCGGCACCAGGCCGCCGCCGCTGCTGGTGGGCGGCGCGCCCGGGCAGACGGGCTCGACCTCGGCGCAGGCGTCGACGGTCGCGGTCGTGCT
>JAWKRQ010000105.1:0-20875 GCA_041389545.1 Myxococcota bacterium
TCGTGATGCGCCACCGCACCCCGCAGTTCGCCCACGTGTTCGCGGGCGACGGCTACTCGGCCGGCTACTACAGCTACCTGTGGGCCGACACGCTCACGGCCGACGCCGCGGAGGCCTTCGCCGAGGCGCCCGGCGGCTACTACGACGCCGACACGGCGGCGCGGCTGCGCGAGGCGGTGCTGTCGGTGGGCAACACGGTGGACCCGGCGGCGGCCTGGCAGGCGTTCCGCGGCCGCGACGTGGACGTGGCGGCGCTGATGCGCGCCCGCGGCTTCGCGCCCGCGAAGTGACTACTCGAGCAGCGGGGCGCCGCTGGCCCGCACGATCTCGCGGTCCTGCGGCAGCGTGAGCGCGTGGAGCGCCCGCTCCACCGCCATCTGCGCGTGCCGCCGCGCGGGCGCCTCGAACACGGGGTGGAGCGCGGCGAGCGAGACCAGCACCTCGAGCAGCCGCGAGGCCACGGCCACGTTGCCCGCCCCGTCGCGCCCGACGGCGGGGACGAGGTCGTCGAGCAGGTCGTCGGCCGTCAGCGCGGGCACGAGCACCCGCGGGAAGCGCGGGGCGCGCGGCTCCACGTCGCAGTCCACCCCGACCCACGAGCCGAGCGCGCGCACGGCCACGTCGACGGCGTCGATGGCGGTGCCCGGGTCGTTCACGGCGGGCGACATCGCGCGCGACGCGATCTGCGCCAGCACCACCATCCCGAAGCGCGGGTCCTGGTCGAAGGTGCGCCGCGGCTTGATCACCAGCGCGCGCAGCAGCCGCCGGCGCTCGTCTCCGGGCAGGTCGTCGAGGCTCGCGCGGTCGGCGCCGGGCTCGTACCACAGCAGCGGCTGCGGCGGCATCACGTGGGTGCCGGGCGGCGCCACGAGGTGGACCTGGGCGCCGTGGGCCTCGGCCACCCGCGACAGCGCCTCCACGTCGACGTAGGACACGTGGCCGATGCGGTCGGCCACGAGCGGGACGGCGTCGGTGGGGATCTCGCCCGGCGCGGAGCCGCCCAGGTGCGGGTCGCGGCGGCGGGCCGACAGGGCGTCGCGCAGGGCGTCCTCGACCCGGTCGAGCGTCTCGTCGATGCGGGCGATGCGCGACAGCAGGTCGATCCACCGCAGCAGGATGATGACGAGCAGCACCACGACCAGCATCGTGGTGGCGAGCAGGACGAGGCGGCCCTGCACGTTGAGCACGCCCGTGCGCAGCACGATGATGCCGACCAGGCTGTACATGAACGCACCGACGAAGGCGGCCAGCGCGTTCTGGGTGCCCCGGTCGTCGAGGAGGAGCTTGGCGGCGCGGGGCGTGGTGTCGTCCATGACCGCGGCGGCCGCCTGCAGCATCGTCGACAGCGAGAAGGTGGTCACCGCGAGCGGGCTCGACGCGAGCACCGTGAGGATGCTGCCGACGGCGTCGGAGCCGAGCTCGAACGCCAGATCGGTCGGGATCAGCGGCTCGGCGACGATCGACAGCGGGACCACCGCGATGCCGAGCATCACGAACAGGCCGCTGCGGATCCAGAGCTTCTGCGACAGCTCCCCCAGCACGTAGCGCCAGCGCTCGATCACGTCGCTCCGCCCTCCCGCTCCCCGTGCATGGCCCGCCCGGGCGCCGGTGACAACGGGTAAACTGGCGCGCTGGAGGCGACGTGCTCGAACTGCTGATGGTCCTCGCCTGTTCGGGGGATCCGGGGAAGGACCCGCCCGACACCGCGACGGCGACGGACACCCCCACGGGGACGACCGACACCGACACGGTGCCGACGGACACCGAGACCCCGACGGACACCGGGACCTCGGGGACGGGCACGGCCCCGCTGCCCACCGTCGCCGACGTGACCTGGCGCCTGCACGACGACTACGCCACCATCGTCTGGCTGTCGTGGACCCAGGCGGGGGCGGGCGACGTGCGCGTCGAGTACAGCTTCGACGCGGGCGAGTGGCTCGCCTCCCCCGACCGCGCGCTCGAAGGCGGCCCGCAGACCGAGCGGCTGCTGGGCATCCCGTTCGACACCGACGTGCAGTGGCGGATCGTCTCGGGTGAGGCGGTGCTGGCCGAGGGCGACGGGATCCGCACCGGCGAGGCCCCGCGCAACCTGCCCCAGCCCACGCTCGAGCACGCGGAGCCCGCGCGCTGGTTCGCCGACGGCCAGTTCCTGCTCACCAGCGTGAACCAGAGCACGGGCGGCTGGACGGGCGGCCCCTGGTGGACGGTCATCCTCGACCGCCAGGGCCGCACGGTGTGGGCGCGGCTCACGCCCGGGGGCCACTGGACCCTGTTCGCCCAGGTGTCGACGCAGTCGCCCGACCACCTCCTCGTCGACGAGGACTCGATGTGGGTCGACTGGGACGACGGCGCCGACTCGCGGATCGCGCGCCTGTACCTCGACGCCGACATCGATGTGGTCGCCACCCCCGGGCTGCAGCACGCCTTCGTCGAGCACCCCGACGGCACGCTCGCGTGGGGCTCGCTGTGGCACGAGGACGTGGAGTCGCTCGTGGAGCTCGCGCCCGGCGCGACCGACGCCGTGCCGATCTGGTCGTGCCACGACCTGCCGGGGGCGGGCGACTGCGAGTCCAACGGCCTGTTCTACGACGCCGCCAGCGACACCTACCTCTACAGCTTCTGGACCAACCACACCGTGCTGGCGCTCGCCCGCGACGGCAGCAACCTGTGGTGGGCCGGGACGGTGCCGGGCGGCTATTCCTTCGTGCCGCGCGGCTCGGACTTCTGGCTGCAGCACGGCGTGTCGTACACCGACCAGGGCACCCTGCTGCTGTCGAGCGAGGAGTCGGGCCCGACCACCATGGCGCGCGAGTTCGCCATCGATCACGGCGCCCGCACCCTCACCGAGGTCTGGCACTTCGACGCCGGCGTCCACGCCGTCACCAACGGCGACGCCTGGCGGCTCGCCAACGGCAACACGCTGCACGTCGTCGGCAGCGCCGGCGTCATCGACGAGGCCGCCCCGGACGGCACCGCCGTGTGGACCGTCGACTACCACGCCGAGCGGCTGCTCGGGCGCGGCCAGTGGCTGCCCGACCTCTACGACCTCGTGGCGCCGCTCGAGTAGGCCTCGGCCAGGCCCGCGAGCGCGCCGCGGGTCAGCGCGATGCGCTCCCGCCACGGCGCCACGGGCGCGCCGAGCGCCGGCATCGCCGCGGCCTGGCCCGCCATCGCGGTGTCGGCGCCGGCGAGCGAGGCGTCGAGCGCGGCCACCAGCGGCGCCAGCCGCCCCACGGCGCCGGCCCCGCGCAGCGCGTTGGCCAGCACCCGGGCCCGGTCGCCGATGCCGCCGGCCACGCCGGCCGCCGCGCAGGCGCGCAGCAGGGCCGTGCGCCCGAGCAGCCAACCCGAGCGCGCCGGCCGCACCAGCGCCGCGGCGAGGCCGATGCCGGCTCGGGATCGAGCGTGACGGGCTCGCCCCGAGCGGCACGGCGACCGGCGCTCCCGGCAGCCCGGCGCGGTGCGACACGGCGAGCTCGAGCCCGAGCCCGCCACGACCTGCCAGGCGGGCGCCTCGGCCGCGCCGAGCGCCGCCACCCAGGCCGGCATCCACGGGAACACCACGGTGTCGAGCACCGACGCCGCCTGGCGCGCACCGGTGCGGGATCCACGCCGTCGGTCAGGGCCTCGGCCTCGGCGGCGCACAGGTGGCCCAGCGCCGCGAGCTGCATCCCCACGTGGTCGAGCGGTGCGTCGCGGCGGACGGCGTGGAAGCCGGCGTCGCGCCAGGCGGCGGCCACGGCGTCGCCCACGGCCCCGCCGACGAGGCCGTCGGCCCCCAGCAGCGCCGACGACGCGCACGGGACCTCGGTGGGGGCGGCGTAGTGCCCGGCGCCGAGCGCATCGGCGTCGCCCTGCAGCGCCTCGGCGAGGGCCGGCACCGCGCGCGCGCGCGCCAGCACCGCCGGCGCCGCCCCCTCGACCCACAGCTGGCCCAGCAGCGCATAGAGGCGGTGGCGGGCGCGCGCGAGGTCGAGCGGGCTCACTTCGCCGGGCTCTCGACGCGCAGTGGCAGCGCGTAGGCGTGGCGCTTCGGCTTGAGCGGGCGCGCCAGCCAGTACGGCCGGCGCGTGCCGTCGGGGCTGTAGCGGTCGGCGCCGCGCGCCAGCGCCTTCCACTCGTGGTAGACCGCCATCGAGCGCTGCAGGTCGACCTCCACCTGGCCGTAGGGCTCGTCCGCCGCGGCCTTGCGCACCGACACCGCCTTCTGCAGCCAGCAGTGGGCGCCCGACACCGGGTCGGGGTGCACCGCGTGCGTCAGGTTCTGGTGCACGCCGACGTTGTGCCACCAGACCCGCGCCGTGTCGGGATCGATCGACTCGTAGGCCGCCACGCCGCCGCGCAGCTGCAGCCCGCGCTTGTCGCCGTCCTTCGTGAGGACGCCGCGCGCGGTGCTGAACTTGTTCCCGCCGTGCTCGTCGCCGTCGAGCCGCCAGCGCCCGAGGTGGTGGGACACGGCGATGACGCCGGGCGTGATGCCCTCGGTCACCCAGACCTTGTCGACGAACCAGCCGATCTCGGTCTCGACCCGCACCAGATCGCCGTCGGCGACGCCGAGGCGCGCGGCGTCGCTCGGGTGCAGCCAGGCCGGGTTGTGGTGCGAGATCTCGTACAGCCACTTGCAGTTGGCCGAGCGGGTGTGGATGAGCGTGGGCAGCCGGAAGTTCGGCAGCAGCAGCATCTCGCCCTTGCCCCGGTCGACGAGCTCGGGCGCGACGTGGCTCTGCAGCGGCCACGGCACGGCGTACTCGGGCTCGGTCCAGCCCCAGTCGAGGAGCGTGGCCGACAGCAGCTCGAGCTTGCGGCTCGGCGTGGTGAAGCCGACGCGCGGCGCGCCGTCGACCGCGACGCCGACGACGGCGCCCTTGTCGTCGCGCACCAGGCCGTCCTCGCCGATGGCGCCGTCGATGCCGCGCTCGTAGGGCAGGTACTCGCCGCGGCCGACCTCGAAGGCGCCGTACTTCCGCATGTACTGCAGCGGGCTCAGCCCCTCCCGCGACGCCGCCTCGGGCAGCCCGGGGACGCTGTGGTCGAAGATCCAGCCCCAGTACTCGTCCTGGGTGATGGGCTGCCCCGGCCGGGTCGGGCTCTCGAACCACTGGCGGATGCCGAGGGCGCCGTCGGCGTCCATGCGCCAGGACAGGTCGACCCAGAACTCGGCCTCCTCCCAGACCTCTCCGGGGTTGGCCTCGCGCGTGTCGGCGACCTGCACCCCGGCGCGGGCCATCGCGACCCGCCGCACGGGCTGGCGGAAGCCGATCCACCGCCCGGCGTGCGTCTCCTGCGACATCAGGTCGTGCCGCTCGCCCGACAGGCCCATCGGCAGGACGTAGTCGGCGAACGCCGCCGTCTCGTTCCACGTCGGCGTCAGCGCCACGTGCAGCCCGAACTTCTGCTCGTCGCGCAGCGCGTGGATCCACATGAACCCGTCGGGGTTGGTCCACACGGGGTTGTAGACGCGGGTGAAGTAGACGTCGACGGTCCCGCGCCCCTCCTCCATCAGGTGCGGCAGCAGGAAGCTCATCTCGAAGTGCGCGAGCGGCCACTCGACGGGCAGCTGCAGGTCGTTCCAGGCGTCGTTCGCGGGCGGCGAGGCGAAGGGCTTCGGCACGAACTTGTTCCAGCTGCTGCCCGAGGTGCCGCCCTCGGTGCCGATCGAGCCCGTCAGCACGTTGAGCAGGAACAGCGCGCGCACGACCTGCCACCCGCCGCGGTTGCCGATCGAGGCCGCCCGCCAGTTGTGCGCGGCGAGGCGCGTCCCGGCGCGCCCCACGGCCTCGGCGGCGGCGCGGATGCGGTCCTCGGGCACGCCCGAGCGCTTCGCCGCCTCCTCGAACGTGAACCCGCGGTAGAGCGCCTTCAGGGCCTGCTCGAACTGCGCGAACGTCCCCTCCTCGCCCTCGGGCGGCAGCGCGGCGAGCACCTCGGGGTCGCGCAGCGTGGTGCGGGCGTTGCGGAGGAAGCCGCGCCAGTCGACCCAGCGCCGCACGAAGTCGCGGTTCCACCGGCCCTGCTCGAGCAGGTCGCGGGCGATGGCGAGGAGCACCCAGGGCTCCGAGCCCGGCCAGGTGGGCATCCACACGTCGGCCTTGCTCGCCGTGTTCGACAGACGCGGGTCCATGACCAGGAGCTTCGCGCCCTTGCGCATCCCGTCCATGATCCGCTGGGCGTGCGGGTTGAAGTAGTGCCCGGTCTCGAGGTGGCTCGAGATGAGGAGGATGCAGGCTGCGTTCTCGTAGTCGGGGCTCGGGCGGTCGAAGCCGGCCCACAGCGCATAGCCCGTGCGGGCCGCCGCCGAGCAGACGTTGGTGTGGCTGTTGTGGCCGTCGACGCCCCAGGCCTGGATGCAGCGGTTCGTGTAGTGGTCCTCGCCCGGGCGGCCCACGTGGTACATGATGCCGTCGCGGCGCTTCTCGCGGCTGGCCCGCATCTTCGCGGCGATGTCGTCGAGCGCCTCGTCCCAGCTCACGCGCTTCCAGCGGCCCTCGCCGCGCGCACCGACCCGCTTGAGCGGGTACAGGATGCGCTCGGGGTCGTACACCTGGTTGTGGGTCGCCGGGCCCTTGGCGCAGTTGCGGCCGCGCGAGCCGGGGTGCGCGGGGTTGCCCTCGAAGCGCCGGATCTCGTAGGTCTCCTTGTCGACGTAGGCGAGCAGGCCGCAGGCCGCCTCGCAGTTGAAGCAGATGGTGGGCACGAGCGTGTAGCGGCGCGCCTGGCGGTTCGGCCAGGCCTTCGCGTCCCACTCGACCCAGTCGTCCCAGCGCTCGGGCGGCGGGTAGCTCGACATGCGGCCGTCGGGGTGGCGGACGTGGGTGAGCGGGACCGGCGCCCCTCGGCGGGCGCGAAGGTGGGCATGGCCACGCCGCCGGCGTTGGTCGCGCCCGCGGTCGGCGCCGACGCGGTGCTGGCGCGGCTCGGCGGCAGGCCGAGCACGGCGGCGAGGGCATCGGCGATGCGGCGGCTGGTGCTCACGGGGACCTCGGACGTTTCATGTTTCGGGTTCGCTGTTTCAGCTGTTTCAGGTGTTTCAGCCCCGGCGGGCCGCGTCAGCTGTTCTGGACGGTCTGCGGCGCCATCACCAGCGCGTAGGACCACAGGAACACGCCGACCGCGGCGACCGGCAGCAGGGCCAGGTCGGCGAGGGGGTGGGCCAGGGCGAGCAGCCCCAGCGGCGCGACGTAGGCCAGGAGCAGGCCGAGGCGGTAGGGCGTGCGGAAGCTGCCGGACACGAGCTCGCGCAGCGTCCGGCGCGCGATCTCCGAGGCGGGCGCGACGCCGAGGTCGCCCGCCAGCGTCACGACGAGCCCGGTGGCGGCCGCCAGCCCGAGCACGGGGCGCACGAAGGGCCCCACGTCGGCGCTGCCGTCGAGCGCGGCGAGGCCGAGCAGCGTGGCGGCGCCGAGCAGGACGGCCTGCGTGGCCATGACCACGGGCAGGTGTGCGGCCTGCCACAGGTCGCGGCCCTCGGCCTGGGCGAACAGGAACGCCGTGTAGGTCGCGGCGAGCACGGCGAACGGCAGCGTCGCCACGGCCAGGACGGCGCGCACGGCGTCACCCGGGTCGAACCAGCCCTGCCAGGCCGCGATCTCGAGGCCCGTCCACGCGGCGGTGAGGGTCGAGAAGCCCGCCAGGATCCAGGCCGCGCGGGCGACCCAGCTGCGCCACTGCGGGCGGATCATCAGGTAGAAGAAGCGATCGGGCCGGTCGAGGTCGTAGATGAGGAGCCCGAGGGTGGCGAGCGTCAGGGCGAACGCCAGGATCCCGCCGAGCGCGCCCGCCGCGGGCGGGAAGCCGAGGCCAGGGATCAGGGCGGCGACCGCCAGGATCCCCCACATGCCGGCCGCGGCGCCCTTCGTGACGAGGTACGCCGGGATCGGCCAGTGCCAGTGCACCTCGTGCTGGGCGTTCCACGCGACCCGGATGGCGCCGGCCTCGCGGCCGCCGATCAGGATGGGCCCGCCGACGGGCGCGCCCTGGGGCTGCGGCCCGCGGCCGCCGGACGTGTCGGGCAGGCCGGGGACGCGGTGGTGCGCCGCGTCGGAGAAGGCGAAGCCGCTGTCGGAGCGCCGCGCGGTGGGGTGCACGGCCGCGTCGTGGGCCTGGACGTAGAACAGCTTCGGCGCCGTGCCCTGCTCGGGCTTGCGCACGGTGACGGCGTGCTTGCCGAGGGCGCGGGAGACCTCCGAGTCCGGGTCGGACAGATCGCCCGCGAGGATGGCGTGCTCGGGGCACACGACCACGCACGCCGGCTCGAGCCCGATGTCGACGCGGTGGGCGCAGAAGTTGCACTTGGCCGCGGTGTGGGACTCGGGGTCGATATGGATGGCGTCGTAGGGGCAGGCCTGGATGCAGGCCTTGCACCCGATGCACGCGTCCCCCGCGAAGTCCACGATGCCGTCGTCGCGCTGGTGCATCGCCGCCGTGGGGCAGATGCGGACGCACGGCGGGTTGCTGCAGTGGTTGCACCGGGTCACCTGGAAGACCCGCCGGACGTCGGGGTAGCGCCCGACCTCGACGGACTTCACCCAGGTCCGGTGCACCCCGAGGGGGACCTGGTGCTCGCTCTTGCAAGCGGTGCTGCACGCATGGCAGCCGATGCAGCTGACCGTGTCGATCACGAAGGCCATCTGCCCGCTCGGGGCGGTGGGCGCTGCGCGATCCTGGTTGTTTCGTCCGACGGCTTCCATCGATTCCCCACCCGACCGATAGGAGTGGCTACGAGGCCCACACGGGTTCGTGGAGGCAGCGCGCGTGGAGGATACCCCGCTGGAGCGGTGGCATGACTGAGCGACCCTCGCCCCTCATGCAACGAGCGCGCCAGGTGTCGGAGTGGCTCCGGGCGCGCTCCGGATCCCCGCCCTGGACCGACCTCCGCGGCGTCGATCGGCGCACGGTGCGGCGCGAGCTCGTCCCCGCGCTCGGCGTGGCCATGCTCAGCATCCCGCAGGGCCTGGCCTACGCGGTGATCGCCGGCCTGCCGCCCGCCGCCGGGCTGTACGCCGGCGCCCTGCCCGCCGTCGTCGGCAGCCTCATCCGCTCCTCGCGCACCGCCCTCGTCGGGCCGAGCAACGCCGTGAGCCTGCTCGTGGCGACCTCGGTGATCTCGCAGCTGCCCGATCCGCTCGCGGCGGCGGCGACGCTCGCGCTGATGGTCGGCGTGATGCAGATCCTGGCGGGGGTGCTCCGCCTCGACGCCCTGGTCGACTTCATCTCGCGCTCGGTCGTCACGGGCTACATCACCGGCGCCGCCACGCTCATCGTCGTGGGGCAGCTGCCCAACGTGACGGGCACGCTGCGCAGCGGCGGCGACATCCTGAGCCGGCTCGGCCACTGGCTGTCGACCCTGCCGCTGCTCGATCCCATCGCCGTGCTCATTGCGTGCACCAGCGTCGCGGGCATCGTGGTGCTGCGGTGGTGGCTGCCGAAGGGGTTCCCCGCGCTGGCCGTGATGGCCGTGTCCGTGGTGGTGTCGTGGGCGTTCGACCTCGACGTCGACACCATCGCCGACATCGCGCACATCCCGCAGGCGCTGCCGCCGCTGGCGCTGCCGTCGATCGCCGGCGCCTACCGCCTGTTCCCGGTCGCCGTGGCGACGATGGTGCTCTCGCTCGTCGAGTCGACGTCGGTGTCGCGCACGCTCGCCGACCGCTCGGGCCAGCGGCTCCGCATGCCGTGGGACTTCGCGGGGCTCGGCGCCGCCAACGTCGCCGCAGCGCTCACGGGCGCCTACCCCGTGTCGGGCAGCCTCGCCCGGTCGGGGCTCAACTACACGCTCGGGGCGCGCACCCGCATCGCGGGCATGACGGCCGGCGGCCTGGTGCTGCTGGTGCCGGTCGTCCTCGGCGGCGTGCTCGACTACACCCCCGTCGCCACGCTGGCGGCCGTGATCCTGGTCGTCGCCGTCGACCTCGTCGACCCGGTGGCGATCCGCTCGCTGCTGCGCTCCGGCCCCGCCGACCGGTTCGCCTTCCTCGGGACCGTGCTGGGCACGTGGTTCCTGCCGCTGGACGAGGCGATCTACCTGGGCGTGGCCATCTCGGTGGTGCTGTTCCTGCGGCGGGTGCGGCTGCTCGTCATCCGCGAGCTGTGGATCGACCGCAAGCTGCGGCTGTACGAGGTCGAGGCCGATCGGCCGGCGCCGACCGGGGTGCGCTGCCGGGCCGTCCGGGTGCTGCACGTCGAGGGGCCGCTGTTCTTCGGGTCCGCGAGCGAGCTCGACGCGGCGCTGACCGAGCGCATCGACGACCTCGGAGGCCGTCCAGGTGCTCGTGGTGCGGCTCAAGCGCAGGGGCTCGACTTCACCGTCGGCGCCGTGCTGCGGCGGGCGTGAGCGAGGTCATGAAGCGGCAGGGGCGGCACCTGATGCTGGCGGGCATGCGGTCCGACATGATGCAGCGGCCTGGAGGACATATCCGCATCGCCGACGCCTTCGAGGAGCAGTCGCCGTATCCGGACGATGCCGGGCTGGTTCACGGCGATGAACCAGGCGCTGGTGAAGGCGCTCACCCTGGTCGACCAGCACAAGTGCGGCGCGGCGACCACGGCTGCCAGGACTGCCCGCTCACGCGGTACGTGGCTGGGACTCGGCGCCGCCGGCGGCGGTGGACCGGGGCCTGAGCAGCACGCCCGCGCCGGCGGACGCCAGCCGCGCGAGCTGACGGACCAACGTCACGCCGTCCCGACCCGCTTCGCGGTCGGACGCGCCGCCGATGAGCTGCCGGACGAGGCCCCCGCTCGGCATCCACTCCCACGACCCGCGCGCCCACGCGCCACATTCCACCTCGACCCGCGACGCCGGCCCCAGCGCCAGCGGCGCCGCCAGCGCCACGCAGACCCGCACCGCGGCGCTCGCCCCGAACGCCACGGCGTGGCTGCCGCCGGCGCTGGCCAGGCCCGCCGCCCCGAGCCCGCCCACGACCTGCGCCACGCCGCCGTTGCCGAGCGACTGGGCCGTGAGCAGCACCCGCCCGCCGGCGCGGCCCCACGGCGCCGAAGGCCATGGCGAGCATCGCCACCGAGCCCGGCCCAGGCGATGCCCGACGCGCCCTCCGGACATGAACACGATCCAGGCGCGGTCGGCGAAGATCCACGGATCGGCACCATCGCCGACGCCGAGCGCGGCGAGCCGGTACACGACGAGCGGCCCGCGCCGATCGACGAGGCGACCCCACGGCCTGAGCGCCACCACCTTCGTGAGGACCAGCATCCCCTGCGAGGCGATGTAGGTCGGGTACGAGAACCGTGAAGTCGAGCATGTGCGGGACGAAGAACGGCGACGACATCGCCACCGCCATCATCATCGCGGCGCCGGCGGCCACGACGCCGCGGGCCGCCCGCGCGTCGGGGCCCGACAGCGTGGCCACGACGTGGTCCATGGCCTGGGGCGGCTCGAACACGGGCTCCCACGTCCGGGCGAGGACCGCGGCGCCGAGCAGCCGCGCCACGGCGCCGATCGCGGTAGACGGCGGCGAAGGCGCGGCCGGCGCCGGGCGAGCCGGGGGGCGCCACGGCCTGCAGCCACAGCCCCGCCGCGACGGTGGCCGCGAAGGTGCCGCCGGCGACCCAGCGGGTGCGCGCGCCGAACCAGCGCCCGCGCAGCTGGCGCGGCACGAGGTCGGCCATCCACGACGACCAGCCCGTGCCCGAGGCCTGGGCGCACAGCACGTAGGCCGAGGCGGCGCCGATGACGGCCCACGGGGTGGCCCGGCCGGTGAACGAGAGCGCCGCCAGCGCGACCAGGCAGGCCGCCTGCCGCCGCGGCGGCGACGAACGGCCGGCGGCGCTCGCAGCGCCGGAGGATCCGCAGCATCCCCACCGCGCCGAGCGCGCCCGCGAGCTGGGCAGCGTGATGATTGCGGCGAGCGCCATGGCCCCGCACCGAGGCGCACCGCCTGCGCCGTGGAACCAGAACTCGCCGCGCGCCGACCGTAGCCCGCGAGGAGCACGCCCTCGACCATCGACCAGACTCAGCGCCGACCGTCGCCCCGCTGTCTCCGTCACCCCACTCCTCGCGCAGGGCGTAGTCCGCTGGGCCGCCCGCGACAGGTACACCGCGGCTGCCGGGGTGGAACGCGGCCGACCGAGATCACGGCCGCGCGAGGTGCCGCCAGGCGTCGGGGAGGGGCCGGGCGAGCAGCCGCCTGGGCGCGAGATGCACGCTCGGGACCACGTAGGTGGCAGTGCCGACGAGGCAGGCGGGCGCCGTCCTGCGTGAGCCTCGATGCGGACGACGACCCGGCGCTCGTCGGCCTCGGTGATCTCGCCGCGCGCCTCGATCCGCGGTCGGTGCGCGCTGGGCGCAGGAACCGCAGCTGCAGCGAGGTGGTGAGGCCGAAGCGCTGGCGAGGCCCACGAGCGTCCAGGCGCCGATCTCGTCGGCCAGGGTGGCCTGCAGGCCGCCGTGGAGGATGCCGGGCGGCCGTCCTGTCCCGCCGCTGCGGCAGGAGGCGATCACTACTGGCCTCGAGATCGCGGAAGAACCGCAGCCGCATGCCGACGGGGCTGTGCGGCGCGCAGCCGAAGCACCTGTCAGCCGAACATCTGATCGGATCGAGCCTCTTCGAGGGCCACGGGACCTCCCGCGCCCAGGTAGCACGGTGGCGGCGGGGCGACGTACCGGGCATCGTCCTGGGCACGGGGGAGGCACGAGATGAAGCACGCTCTGGGGTGGCTCGTCGCCGCGGCGGCGCTCGCCTGCGACGGCGGGAAGCAGACCTCGACCCCGCCGTCCTCCGACGCAGATGCGACGCCGACGCCGACGCCGACGCCGACGCCGACAGCGACACGGATCGCCGACAGCGACGCCGACGCCGACAGCGACACGGACACCGACACCGCGCAGCCCTGGCAGCTGCGCGCCTGTCCCACCTCGCCGCCGAACGACGCCATCACCGTCCAGGACCTGGCCACCGACCTCCGCCCGGACGGCGACTCGCTCGTGGTCGACTTCACCTACGGTTGCGGCTGCCGCCCGGCACACCATCGACGCTCAGCCGGGCCTGCGTTCGGGGGCTCGAGCTCCACCGACGCTCGACGTGTGTTCGTGATGCACGAGGCCAACGGCGAGTCCTGCGACGCGGCGTGCTCCGACACGCTGCGGGCCTGACCTGGTTGCCCGTGCAGCAGCAGTACCAGCTGGACTACGGCGCCGACCGGCGCGCGGACCTCGTCGTGGGCTGGCAGACCTACTCGGGCGCCGACGCACGGACGATCTCCTACGCCTGGTAGCGGGCGGACCACCGGTTACGCCGCTGCCGGAGGTCCCGTTTGCCCGACACCGAAGCGCCGGCCTGGGTGGTCCACAAGTTCGGCGGCACGAGCCTACCACGGCCGAGCGGTTCCGCCACGCCGCGTCGATCCTTATTACCGGGGCGAGGCCCGGCGCCAGGCGGTGGTGGTCGTGTCGGCGATGGGCGGCCTGACCGACGCCCTGCTCGGCCTGGTCGACGCGGCCGCCCGCCGCGAGCCCGTCGACGCGGCGCCGGTGCGGCAGCGCCTGATGGATGCGCTGGCGGCGGCGCTGGCGCCGCGACGCCGAGCTGGTCGCGCGGTTCGAGCAGCAGCTGTCCGACATGCGCGACGTGCCGCGCGCTGTGGGCTGCTTCGGCACCGCCTCGACGAGGCGCGCGACCGGCCGCCGGCTTCGGCGCGAGCTGTGGAGCGCGCAGCCGTTCGCGCGGCTGCCGGGCGACGAGGCCGTGCAGCTCGACGCGCGACGTGCTCGTGGTCGCGCGCGAGGGCGACGACCCTGCCGCGCGCGCCCCCGCTCACGCGGTCCTCTGGCCAGCGCTTCGAGGCCTGGCTCGACGAGCACCTCGGCGAGGCGCGGGTCCTCGATCACGGGCTTCGTCGCCTCCGACGAGCGCGGCGTCCCCACCACGCTCGGGCGCAACGGCTCCGACTTCAGCGCCGCCATCTTCAGCGCGCTGCTGCCGAGCCGGTCGCTCCTCATCTGGACCGACGTGGACGGCGCCGTCGGCCGATCCCCGGGTCGCCCGAGGCGGTCGTGCTCGACAGCATGTCCTACCGCGAGGCCACCGAGCCTCGCCTACTTCGGCGCCAAGGTGCTCCACCCGGCCACCATCGCCCCGGCCGTGCAGGTCGGCGCCACCGTCACCATCAAGAACACCTTCGCGCCCGGACAAGCCGGGCACGGTCATCGGGCCCACCGCAGCGCGGCGCCTGCGCAGAAGGGCTTCGGCCACCATCCCGAACATGGCGCTCGTGAGCCGAGGGCACCGACCTCATCGGGGTCCCCGGCATCGCCCGGCGGCTGTTCGGGGCGCTCGAGACGGCCGGCATCTCGGTCGTCGTCATCTCGCAGGGCAGCTCGGAGCACTCCATCTGCTTCGTGGTCCCCGAGGCCGACGCCGCTGGCGCGGCAGGCCGGCACGCCTTCGCCGAGCGCCACCGCATGGCCGACGAGGGCGCGCGGCCAGGGCTCACCCTCGACATCGTGCGCGGGTGCGCCATCCTCGCCGCGGTCGGCGACGACATGGCCGGCCAGGTGGGCGTGGCGGCGCGCTTCTTCCAGGCGCTGGGCGACGCGCACGTCTCGGTGCGCGCCATCGCGCAGGGCAGCTCCGAGCGCAACATCTCGGTGGTGGTCGACGGCGCCGACCAGCAGCGGGCGCTGCGCGCGGCCCACGCCGGCTTCTACCTGTCGCGGCAGACGCTCTCCATCGGGGTCGTCGGCGCGGGCAACGTCGGGCGGGCGCTGCTCGCGCAGCTCGCCGAGCAGGCCGAGTCCCTGCGGCGCCGCTTCAACCTCGACCTGCGGGTGCGCGCGGTGTCGACGTCGCGGCGGATGGCGCTGGCCGACCCGGCGCTGCCGCTCGAGCGCTGGCCGGCTGCCGTCGAGGCGGGCGAGCCGCTGGACCTCGAGCGGCTCGTGGCGCACGTCAACGCCGACCACCTGCCCCACAGCGTGCTCGTCGACACCACGGCGTCGCCCGAGGTGGCCGCGCACTACGCCGATTGGCTCGCGGCCGGCATCCACGTCGTGACGCCGAACAAGCGGGCCAACACGGGCCCCTACGCCGACTACGAGGCGCTGCGCGACGCGAAGACGGCGCACTACCTCTACGAGACGACGGTGGGCGCGGGGCTGCCGATCCTGCACACGCTGCGGGACCTCGTGCAGACGGGCGACCAGGTCCAGGCCATCGAGGGGATCCTGTCGGGGACGCTGTCGTACCTGTTCAACGCCTGGGACGGCGCCCGTCCGTTCTCGGAGATGGTGCGGCAGGCGCGCGAGCTCGGCTACACCGAGCCCGATCCGCGCGACGACCTGTCGGGGATGGACGTCGCGCGCAAGCTCGTCATCCTGGGGCGCGAGGCCGGGCTGCGGCTCGAGCTCGACCAGGTGCGGGTGGAGGGGCTGACCCCGCCCGAGCTCGCGGCGGTGAGCGTGGAGGCATTCCTCGAGCAGGTGCACGCGCTGGACGAGCCCCTGGCGGCGCGCCTGGCCGAGGCCCGGGCCGCGGGCGAGGTGCTGCGCTTCGTGGGGCAGGTCGATCGCGAGGGCCGGGCCTCGGTCGGGCTGCGGCGGGTGCCGCAGGACCACGCGTTCGCGCGGATCCGGCTCACCGACAACGTCGTGCAGTTCACCACGCGGCGCTACGCCGACAACCCGCTGGTGGTGCAGGGGCCGGGCGCGGGGCCGGAGGTCACGGCGGCGGGCGTGTTCGCGGACCTGCTGCGGCTCGGCGCCTACCTCGGGGCCACGCGATGAGCGCCGCGACGGCGTTCGCGCCGGCGAGCGTGGGCAACCTGGGCGTCGGCTTCGACGTCCTCGGGATGGCGCTGACCGCGCCCGGCGACCGGGTCACGGTGACCCGCAGCGACGCGCCGGGGGTGCGGATCACCTCGGTGACGGGCGTGGTGAGCGCGCTGCCCGAGCGCGCCGAGGACAACACGGCCGGGGCGGCGCTGCTGGCGCTGCTGCACGAGGCGCGGCCGGGCTTCGGCCTCGACGTGCAGCTCCACAAGGGGATCCCGCTCGGGTCGGGGCTCGGGGGCTCCGCGGCGAGCGCGGTCGGCGCGGTGGTGGCGGCGAACGCGCTGCTGCCGCAGCCCGCGCCGCTGGAGCGGCTCATCGACTGGGCAGCCGCCGGCGAGGCCGTCGCCAGCGGGGCCAAGCACTACGACAACGTCGCGCCCTGCGTGCTCGGCGGGATCGCGCTCGTCGGGGCGGGCGGCTGGTTCCACCGCCTCCCTGCGCCGACGGGGCTCGTGGCGGTGGTCGCGCACCCCGCGCTGCGGCTCGACACCGCGCACAGCCGGTCGGTGCTGCCCGCGGCGGTGCCGATGGCGGCGTTCGTGGACCAGAGCGGGCGCCTGGCGCGGTTCGTGGCGGCCTGCTTCACCGACGATCGCGCGGCCGTGGCGGCGTAGCAGCGCGACGTGGTGGCGGAGCCGGCGCGGGCGCCGCTCGTGCCGGGGTTCGCGGCTGTGCAGCAGGCCGCCACCGACGCCGGGGCGATCGGCGGCTCGATCAGCGGCGGCGGGCCGTCGGTGTTCGCGTGGTGCCCCGCGGATCGGGGCGAGGCCGTGGCGGCGGCGATGGTGGCGGCGTTCGAGGCCGCGGGGCTCGCGGCGACCGCCGTGGTGTCGCCGCTCGACGCGCCCGGGGCGCGGCTCGTGCAGGAACTGTGATGGAGGGGACGTGAGGTTCGTCAGCACGCGCGGCGGCGCGCCGCCCGTCCCGGTGTCCGAGGCCATGCGGCGGGGCCTCGCGCCCGACGGCGGGCTGTACGTCCCCGAGGCGATGCCGTCGTTCGCGCCGGGCGACTTCGACGGCTGCGAGACGGTCGCCGAGGTCGCGGCGCGGCTGCTGGCGCCGTTCTTCGCGGGCGACCCCCTGCAGGGCGAGCTCGGCGCCGTGTGCGACGCCGCGTTCGACTTCCCGGTGCCGCTGCGGGCGCTGTCGCCCGGGGGGCCCCACCTGCTGGAGCTGTTCTGGGGCCCCACCGCGGCGTTCAAGGACTTCGGCGCGCGGTTCCTGGCGCAGGCGCTGGTGCGGGTGGTCGACGAGCCGCTGCGCATCGTGGTCGCCACCTCGGGCGACACGGGCGGCGCGGTCGCGGCCGCGTTCCACGGCCTGCCCGACGTGGAGGTCGTGGTGCTGTACCCGCTCGGGCGGGTGTCGGCGCGGCAGGAGCACCAGCTGTGCGGCTTCGGCGGCAACGTGCGGGCGCTGGCCGTGCGGGGCACGTTCGACGACTGCCAGGCGCTGGCGAAGGCGGCGTTCGCGGACCCGCGGGTGGCGGCGGGGCGAGCGCTGTCGTCGGCGAACAGCATCAACGTGGGGCGGCTGCTGCCGCAGGCGGCGTACCACGCGGCGGCGGCGCTGTGGCGCTGGCGGGCGACGGGGCGGGCGGCGCCCTGGGTGGTGCCGTCGGGCAACGTGGGCAACGCGACGGCGGCGCTGTGGGCGCGGGCCTGGGGGCTGCCCCTCGGCCCGGTGACGCTGGCCGCCAACGCCAACCGGGCGCTCGTGGACTGGGTGATGTCGGGGGAGCGGGGCGGGCGGGCGACGATCGCCACCCTGGCCAACGCGATGGACGTGGGGGCGCCGAGCAACCTGGAGCGGCTGGCGGCGCTGTTCCCCGAGGGGGCGACCGGGGTCCGCGCCGACAGCGTCGACGACGCGGCCATCCGGGGGCGCATCGCGGCGGCGTGGCGGGCGTGGGGGGTGGCGCTGTGCCCGCACACGGCCTGCGCGGCGGAGGCCTGGGCGCGGGCGGGGGGCGACGAGGAGGCCGTGCTGGTGGGGACGGCGCACCCGGCGAAGTTCGAGGGGGTGGTGGAGCCGATCGTCGGGGAGGCGGTGCCGGTGCCGCCGGCGCTGGCGGCGATCCTGGAGCGGCCGTGGGCGCGGGTGGAGGTGGCGCCGACGCTGGAGGCGGTGTTCGGCGACGAGGCGCGGTGAAGGCGCGGCCGCCTCGACGAGCTCGGACCCGATCGCGGCGAGCGGAGCGAGGGGGCGAACCGGCGGCACCAGAACAATTCACATCACCATGGCGCGTGCTCGCGCGACGCGAGGGCCATGCGACCGCGAGCTCATGGTGGTTGAACCTCGGCAGGCGGCCGCATCGCGCTCCCGCCGGCTCCGCTCGCGCCGGAGCGGCCGTGCCGAGCCTCTCGCCCACGGGGCTGGAGTGCGCGCAGGGCCGGGCGAACGTCACTCCGGCTCGACGCCATCGCTCCCGTCCGCACGTTCGGGTGCCCGGCGCTGGGCCCGAGCACACTCCCATGATTTCGCACCCGCTAACTACCAGACAAGCCACCTCGGATCGCACACCTCCGGGAGGTATGCCGCCCTCGATCGCACACCTGGGCGCCGGACGGCTGGTCGGGTCACGGAGAGTCCTGGTTCTCTCGTGGCCTGCTCGGCGCGAGTCCCTCCAACTGTCTCACTGAGGGTGGCTTACCTCCTCCGGCTGTGCGCTCCCGGGTGGCTTGCTCTCGAGACGCGGCTCCGGTGAGGCGTGTACGAAGTTGCGAGCGAGGCGTAGGATGGTTCGAGACCCACCATCCGAGGAGATCGTCGTGGGCAACGACAGCGGCTCGCCGTCACGGGTCCAGCTGCGAGGGAAGCTCGACGTGCTCGTGAGGCGCGCCCTCACGGGGCCCGTCCTCGGCGCGCTCGCCTGCTCGGCGCGGGTGGAGCTTCCGGACGTGCCCGTCGTCGGCGGCACGCCCGAGACCCGCGGCATCGTCCAGGCCGAGCTCGAACGGTTCAACGGCTGGATCGGCCCCGGAAGGCTGGAGATCCGCGAGGTCCGGTTCGAAGCCCTCGAAGATCCACTCGCGGGCCAATGGAGACCGGGCGCCGGGGTGGTGCGCGTTGGAGAGGACGTGGCGCCGTCTGGAGTAGCAGATGTGGTCCGACACGAGCTGTGCCACGCGCTGGACGATGCCGAGCACCTGTCGGACAGCGTACCCTCCTTCGCCCGGCTGGGGAGGGCCTATCCACAGTACGAGCTGCGAACCGGTGAGGCTTTCGCCGTCTTCTGCGGAGGAGGCCCCCTGGCCACGGCCACCGTCACCGCCTCGAGCTGTCCCGACGACGACCCCGCCCAACTCGCCGCGTTCACCTTCCTCGCCGACGAGGTCTGGACCGGTGACGTCCCCCAGGGGACGAACAGCCTCGGAGACCCGCTCGGCGGGTTCGCCCTCGACCAGGGGTTCGAACCCGTGACGAGCTGGATCGTCCTGCCGACGACCGACCCCGATCGGCTGTCCATCGCGCTCACCGGCGCCTCCGGGACCGCAGAGGCCGAGGCGGACTTCACGACCGGCGAGCGGCTCCAGTCCGAGCACCTCCCGCTGGTCCTCGGGCCGGACGAGCTCCCCCCCGGCCTCTTCGGCGCCCCCGCCGTCTTCGTGAAGCGAGGCTCGCGGGACGGCCCCGGCGCGGCCGTGCTGACCTGGCCGATGCGCAACCAGCCGTGGCTCCCACCCCGCCTCGTGGCCTACGACGGGCAGGCGTGGCGCCCCGTCGCCGACACCTGCCCCGGCGCCGACGGCACCTTCTACGGCCTGTTCACCGCGCGGGACCAGATCTGGTTCGCCCGGGACGACGGCGAAGCGATCGACTGGGCGCCGCTCGACCTGCCGTGACGCCTGCCGTGAGCGTCGCCCCGAGTTCACACGGCGCTGCCAACTCCTGCCAACCTCGTGCAGCACGGCGCTTCGGTACGCTCGTCTGCCGAACGGACGGTTCACCCGGCCGTCCGGACAGGAGCGCCCGTGTCCCTCGCACGCCGTCCTCGCCCGCGCAGCCCCGAGCCCCGCACGGAGGCGACCGCGCCACAGCCCCAGCAGCCCGAGCAGGCTCCGCCCGCGCTGGGCATGCCGACCCTCGACGCGCTGCTGGAGGCCGCCGCGGAGCAGGACGGCGAGGAGGCCGCGGTCACAGGCCACGCCCGGCCGCGCCCTACCTGGGACGACGACCCCGACGACCCCGTCGACGCTGCCCCGTGGCTGGCCGCGCTCACCGAAGGCGACCCCCGCGACCCGACCGGTGCGCCCCGGCCCCGCGACCGCGAGAACCGCGCGCCGGCGACGCGTCCGCCGGGCGAGCCGCACGACGAGCAGGTGCCCGAGCCGCCGAGCCCGGTGGCAGCGGTCCCGGAGGGCGTCGCGGAGGCGGTCCCGACGCCCGACCCGCTCGCGGAGGGCCCGGCGTCCGGGTGGGAGGGCGCCGACCCCGAGGTGAGCGCGCTGCTGCAGCAGGCCCCGGCCTGGGCGCTGGACCTGCCGGACGACGACGTCGCCGCGCCGGAGCCCGCGCCGGAGCGCGCGATGTCCGACGCGCCCGAGGCGACCGCGACCGCACCGACGCCAGCGCCGGCGCTGCACGCCCCGGTCGCGGCCGAGCCGGGCCCGCAGGACGTCCGCCCCGAGCCCGCACGCGCCCCCGTGCCCTCCGCCGCCGAGGTCGCGGGGACGTCGGTGGCGCCTGCGCCGGAGACGACGCGCTCGAACGCCCTCGGGTACGCCCCCGAGCCCGTCCACGTGGCGCCGCTGAGCCCCGACGCGGGCGGCAGCGCGGACGCCGAGGCCGACGTGGCCGTCGCCGAGGCCGGACGCCAGGTGGCGGAGAGCGCCCCGCAGCACTTCGACCCGCCCGAGGACAGCCCGCTCGCCGCGCTGGCCGCAGTCGGTGAGGCGCACGTCGAGCGGCCCGCGGCCGACCCCGCCGCCCGGGAGGCGTCGCTGGCGGCGTCCGCCCAGCAGGTCGAGGCGGGCCTCCGGCGTCTGCAGCTGTCCACGCTCTCCGCGGTCCGGCAGGCCACCGGGACGGCCCCCGCGGGTGGGCCCGTGCACGAGGTCCACGCGGCGTCGCTCCGCGAGATGGCGGCAATCG
>JAWKRQ010000106.1:0-20807 GCA_041389545.1 Myxococcota bacterium
CGCGACGCTGCAGCTCATCGAGGCGGGCGCCGTCGACGCCGGCGCCGCGCTCGCCGAGGCGACGCTCCGGCGGCCCGGCCTCGAGCCCGTGGCCCGCGCGCGGCTGCTCCTCGGCCGTGCCTACGCGCGGGTCGGCATCGACCGCGTCCTCGCCGTGGAGGACTACGAGGCCGTCACGGCGCTGGTCCCGCCCGACAGCATCGAGGCCGCCAAGGCCGCGCTCGGCCTCGGGACGCTGCTCCCTCCCGCCCAGGGCCGGGTCGTCCTCGAGCGCGCGCTGCGGCTGTACGAGCGGCTGGACGTGCGCATCGGCCAGGCCAACACCCACCGCAGCCTCGCCCTCACCCTGCTGCGCACCGGCGACCTCGACGCCGCCGGCGACGCCGCCGCCGAGGCCGTCCGCTTGCAGCGCCTGGACGGCCACCGCGCGGGCCTCATCGAGGCCCTCGACGCGATGGCCACCGTCGCGCACCAGCACCGCGATCACGACGCCGCCGCCTCGCTGTGGCACGAGGCGCTGCAGCTCGCGCGCGAGCAGGGCAGCAAGCGGCTCGCGTCGCTGTGCTACGCGGGGCTCGGCGCCATCGCCGCCGAGCAGGGCCAGCTGCCCGAGGCCGAGGCCTGGGCGCTGCAGGCGACCGAGCTGCAGCGCGCCGTCGGGTGGCGCGACCTGCTCGCATCCAGCCTCGGCGTGCTCGGCCACCTGCGGATGATGCGCGGGCGCCTCGCCGAGGCCCGCTCCGCGCTGGTCGAGTCCCTGGACCTGGCCGCGCGCATCGGCCTGCACCGCATCTCGAGGGACGAGGGCGTGCTCGCGGTGGTCGAGGCCCGCGACGGGCGGCTCGGCGAGGCCCGCCGGCACGTCGCGCGGGTCCGCGACGCGATGCACGGGGCGCGCACCCCCTGGCGGGTGGACGTGCTCGTGCTCGAGGCGGAGGTCGCGCTGCACTGCGGCGAGCGCGCGCTGGCGCGCGAGCGCATGGGCGACGCCTGGGCGCTCGCCAACGAGATCGGCCTGCAGTCGCGCTTCCCGCCCGATCTCGCCGAGCGACTCGAGCGCGAGTCCGATCTGGCGTGGATCGTCGACCTCTGACGCGAGTCGACGCAAGTCACGGCTCGGGCGCGACACCGGGAGTACTGACTCGCCTCTACCGTGGGGCGAGCGATGCGACAGGAGCAACGCCGACGCTTCGGCGCAGATCTCGATCTGCCCGTGACGCTCGTGTTCGTCGCGGTGCACGCCGCCGCGCTCTCGGCGCTGCTCGTCGCGCCGACGACCGCCGCGCTCGCGCTGCTTCTGGGCTGGTTCGCGCTCGCGGGGTTCGGCATCACTGTCGGCTACCACCGGCTCCTGTCGCACGCGTCGTTCCGCTGCGGCCGGTGGACCCGCCGGGGCTTCGCGCTGCTGGGCGCGCTCGCGCTGCAGGGCGGCCCGGCCTTCTGGGTGGGCCTGCACCGCCGCCACCACGCCGACGCCGACCGCGAGGGCGACCCGCACTCCCCGCACCACGGCCTGCTCGAGGGCCACATGCTGTGGATGCTGCGGCGCTCCACCAAGAACGCCGCGGTGCTCGCGGCGCTCTCGTACCGCGACCTGCGCGAGATCGGCCGCGATCCGCTGATGCCGGTGGCTCGATCGGGGCGTGGGCCCGCTGCTGCCCTGGCTGGCCAGCGTCGCGGTGTGCGGTGCGGTCGCCGGCTGGCCGGGTGTGGTGTGGGGGGGGCTCGTCGGACGGTGGTCCGGCTGGCGCGACGTGGCTCGTCAACAGCGTGAGGGCACCGGTGGGGGGCGCGTCCGCACCCGACCCGCGACGACAGCCGCAACGTGTGGTGGCTCGCGCCGCTCGCGTTCGGCACCAGTGGCACAACAGCCACCACGCCGATCCCGGCAAGGCCGTGCTGACGGAGCGGTGGTGGCCGGTGGACCCAGCCGGGTGGCTCATCCTCGCGCTCGCCGCGCTGGGCTCGCCACCCACGTCCGCGGGCCGCGCGTCCGCAAGCTCGAAACCAACGAGGGTACGGTCATGGTGACGATCGACACGTTCCACGGGTGGTGGCCCGGCGGCTCGCGCTGCCCGAGGCGGAGCTCTACGGGCGCTCGCTGCCCCTGTCGCGGGTGGTGGCGCTGTCGCCCGTCGCGTCGAACTCGGTGGACCTCGTCGAGGCCGTCGCCGGCGCGCTCGCCGAGCTCGACCTCGACGAGCAGGTCGAGCTGCCCGCCATCACGCTCGACCACACCGTCGACGAGCTGATGAGCCAGGTGCGGCAGCAGCTCGAGCTCGCGCGCACCCTGTCGGCCTGAGGAGGGACCATGCGCATCCAGATGGACCTGGTGCGGGCCCTCGACGAGGGCGCCACCATCCCAGCTCTGCCGCACGCAGCACCGCTACCACGAGTGGCGGCGCTGGAGCGTGTTCGACATCCTGGCGAAGCATCGCGCAACCGCGCCATCAGCAAGCGCGACCACGCGGCGCT
Source organism: Myxococcota bacterium (assembly GCA_041389545.1). GTDB lineage: Bacteria > Myxococcota_A > UBA796 > UBA796 > JACKER01. The sequence goes on from JAWKRQ010000106.1 coordinate 2,476, forward strand.
GGGCACGTCGGGCGCGGCGAGCTGACCCGCTGCCGCCGGGGTCGGCCTCGCCGAAGACGGCCCTGCAGATGGCCCGCTCGCTCGAGGAGACCAACCCGCGCGGCGCGAAGGTGCTCCACGCCGCCGGCTACTGGCTCGGCCGGTACTGGAACGAGGAGGAGGCCCACCACGAGGTCGCCTACGGCGCGCTGCTCGACGAGCTGTGCCTCGACCCCATCCCCGACGAGGACGTGATGAGCCACCGCGGGATGTTCCCGCGCGACAACTTCCTCCGGAACCTGGTGCTGCAGGCCTGCGTGGAGATCGAGGTCAGCATCACCTACGCCAACGCGGCGAAGACCACCGACAACCCGATGATCCGCGAGATCTTCCTCCAGATCATGCGGGACGAGGTGCAGCACCGCCAGTACTTCGTCGCGTTCGCCCAGGCGCTGGTGGACGCCGGGGTGTACCCGGCCAAGGACGCATTGGCGATGGCGTTCCACTGGATCAAGCCGGGGGGGGAGCTGTACGGCTCCACGCGCTCCGCCCAGTCGAGCCGCGACGGCTACGTCAACTGGTGGGAGATGACGCGCACGGGCGACGACGACGTCGCCGTGACCGACGACCAGCACTTCGACGAGCGCATCCTGTCGCAGAAGCGCACGAGCGTGCTCAAGGTCGCGTCCCAGTCGACGCGCACCCACTACGACAGCGTCGCCGGGCTGAAGAAGGCCTACCTGCGCGCGCTCGCGCCGCGGCCCGAGCTCGTCGCCGGCGTGTCGCCGTGAACGTCGGCTGCGACCTGCAGTCGGTGGCCGAGCTGCGCGCCCGGCCGGGCCTGCTCGACAACGGCGCCGTGTTCACGGCGTACGAGCGGAGCTACTGCCGGTCGAAGCAGGACCCGTGGCCGTCGCTCGGCGGCCTGTGGGCCGCGAAGGAGGCCTGCCTCAAGGCGCTGTCGGCCGTCGAGCCCGCGCCGTTCACGTTCCCGAGCCTCGAGATCCGGCACCGGGCCGACGGCCGCCCGGTGGTCGTCGCCCACGGCGCGCTCGGCGCGTGGCTCGCCGAGCGCGGGCTCGGGCTCGAGGTCAGCATCAGCCACTCGCAGGAGATCGTGATGGCCGTCGCCTGCCTGGGCGGTGCCGCGTGACCGCCGCGCCGGAGGGCCTGGGGACGGCGACCTGGGACGCGCTCGCGCCCTGGCTCACCGAAGTGCGCCTGCAGCCCGGCGAGCGGCTGTTCCGCGAGGACGACGTGGCCGACAGCCTCTACGTCGTCCGCCAGGGCACGCTCGCCATCCACTTCGAGCTGCAGCCCGACCAGCTGCTCGATCGCGTCGGCCCCGGGCAGGTCGTGGGCGAGAGGGCGCTGCTGCTCGGCGGGCACCGCTCGGCGTCGGGCACCGCCGAGGACGAGGTCGTGGCCCTGCGCCTCGACCGCGACCGCTACGAGACGCTCGTCGCCGAGCACCCCGAGCTCGGGCGCGACCTGTCGGCCGCGCTGCACGAGCGCGTCCGGCGCACGCGGCTCGCCTCGCACCTGCAGGCCATCCTCGGCGACCTCGGCCCCGAGGCGCTGCGCGAGATCCAGGCCCAGGTCGAGTGGGTCCAGCTGCGCAGCGGCGAGGTCCTGTTCCGCCAGGGCGACCCGCCCGACGGCGCCTACATCCTCGCGCTCGGCCGCCTCCAGGTCGCCGTGGCCGACGGGGCGGGCGGCGAGCGCATCGTCGACCAGACGGCGCCCGGCCAGTGGGTCGGCGAGATGGGGCTGCTGGCGGGGCAGCCGCGCTCCGCCACCGTCTACGCGCTGCGCGACTCGGAGCTCGTGTGGCTGCCGAAGGCCCTGTTCGACGACATCGTCGCGCGCTGGCCAGCGCGATGATGCACACGGCACGGCTGCTGGTGGAGCGCCTCGACCGGCAGCTGCGCGGCGGCGCGGCGCAGGTGGCGAGCCCGCGCTCGTTCGCGGTGGTGCCCACCCGCCCCGACCTCGACGTCTCCTGGCTCCTCGACGAGCTCGCCGCGGGGCTGTCGGCCTACGGCGCGCCCGTCCGCATCGACGCCCGCACCGTCGACGCGGCGCTCGGCAAGCCCGGCCTGGCCCAGGTGGCGCCCGACGATCCGGCCCACGGGCGCGTCGCGGCCTGGCTGGCGGCCCAGGAGGCGCTGCACGACAACGTCCTGTACGCAGCCGACCCCACGTGGACGGCCTGGACCGAGCGCGCCGTCCGCCAGGCCGACGTGGTGCTGCTCGTCGCCGAGGGCCGCGACGCCTCGGTCGTGCGCGGCGTGGAGCGCCGCCTGGACGGGCTCGGCCGCACCGCCCGCCTGCCCGAGCGAGTCCTGGTGCTGCTCCAGCCGCGCGGCCAGCGCGTCTTCCCGGGCTCCGCGCGGGCGCTCGAGGCCCGCCCCGCCGTCACGCGGCACTTCCACGTGCGCGAGCGCTCCCGCGACGACGTGCGCCGCGCCGTGCGCCTGCTGACGGGGCGCGGTGTGGGCCTCGTCTTCGCCGGCGGCGGCTCCCGCGGCTTCGCCCACATCGGCGTGCTGCGCGCGCTCGAGGAGCTGGGGATCCCGATCGACGCGGCCGGCGGCGCCAGCGTGGGCGCCATGATCGCCGGCTGCTGCGGCCTCGAGCTCGGCTGGCGCGAGGTGGAGCGGCAGCTGCCGCGCCTGATGCAGCGGGCGTTCTACCAGCCGACCCTGCCCGTCGTGTCGTTCATGACCGGCCAGGCCGTGCTCGACGGCGCCAAGCAGCTCGCCGGCGGCGACTACGACCTCGAGGACTTCGCCGTCCCCGCGTTCTACGTCGCCACCGACCTGGCCGGCGGCGGCCCGGCCGTGCTGCGGCGGGGCTCCTCGGCGCTCGGCATCCGCGCCAGCAGCGCCATCCCCGGCATCTTCCCGCCGGTGGCGCGCGGGCGCGCGCTGCTCGTCGACGGCGGGCTGTCGAACAACCTGCCCGTCGACGTGATGGCCGAGCAGGCCGGCGCCGTCGTGGGGGTCGACATCATCCCGGACCTGCCCCTCGGCGCCGACCGCCAGACGCAGCTCACCGCGTCGGGGCTGCGCGAGCTCGCCAGCCGGGCGCGCGGCACCGCGGGCCTCCCGAGCATCCTCTCGGTCCTGATGTGCACGGCGACCTCGTCGGCACAGGGGCTGCGCAGCGGCGCCCGCGCGGCGCGGCCCACCGACCTCGTCCTCCAGCCCGTGTTGACGCGCTGGAACATGATCAACTTCTCGTCCCCCGGCCCCATCGTCCACCAGGGCTACGTCCAGTCGCGGCCCGCCCTCGAGGCGTGGTGGCGGGAGCGTCGGGGCCACATCCTCGGAGAGACGCCGTGAACGCGAAGCTGAAGTCGATGCCTCGGTCCAGGGGGGCGCAGCGGTGGGCCCGGTGGATGGAGTGGCTCGCCCGCTACCACCGCTGCGAGGTCGTGGGCGCCCACAACGTGCCGCCGACGGGCGGGGTCGTGCTGGCGGGGACGCACAGCCTCGCGTCGTACGAGCTGTTCATCGTCAGCCACTTCTCCGACGACGTGCTCGGGCGCACCACCAACATCATCGGCGACGACCTGCTCTTCCGGATGCCGGGCCTCGGCACCGTGCTGCGCGACAGCCACTTCGTGCCGGGGCGCCGCGACAGCGCCGTGCAGCGCCTGAAGGACGGCGACATGCTGGGCATCGCGCCCGGCGGGATGAAGGAGTCGCTGCGCGGCCACGGGCGGCGCTACACCTACGACTGGTCGCGCCGGAAGGGGTTTGCGGCCGTGGCGATGAAGGCCGGGGTGCCCGTGGTGCCCGTGTGCTGCCCGAACGCCGACGACATCTTCCACGTCTACGACAACCCGCTCACCCGCGGCGTCTACCGGGCGCTCAAGGTGCCCGCGCCCGTCTTCCGCGGCCGGTGGGGCACGCCGCTGCCGCGGCCGGTGAAGCTCGTGCACTGGCTCGGCGAGCCCATCCACCCGCACGTCCCGCCGGAAGAGGTCACGCCCGCGGCGGTCGACGCCTTCCACGCCCGGATCACCGAGGCGCTCGACGCGCTGGTGGCGAAGGCCATCGCGACGGGCGACCGGCTCGAGGGCGTCCCCGACGTGCTCCCGCTCGGGGGCTGGCGGTGACCGCCGTCCCGCAGCGGGTCGCGCCCGCGCCCGTCCGCGCCGTGGACGTCTGCGTCACGACCGCGGACGGCTGGCGCCTCGCCGTCACGCTGACGGCGCCGCGCGACGGCGAGGCCGTCCGGGGCGTCGTGATCGGCTCGGCCACCGGCGTGCCGCGGGGCCTGTACACGCTGTACGCGCGGTACCTGGCCGCCCGGGGCTGCGCCGTCGCCACCTTCGACTTCCGCGGCATCGGCGGCTCCGCGCTGGGTCCCGGGGCCACGATCCTCGACTGGGGGCGCCTCGACTACCCCGCCGTCCTCGGCTGGATGGCGCGGCGGATGGGCGACCGGCCGCTGCACCTCGTGGGGCACTCGATCGGCGGGCAGCTCGTCGGGATGATGGCGCCCACGGTGCCGCTGGCGTCGGTGTGCACGGTCGCGTCGCAGAACGCGTACTACCGCCGCTACGGCGCGGTGCGCACGGTGAAGTACGGCCTGCTGTGGCGCCTGGCCGTGCCCGCCGCCGTCGCGGCGCTCGGGCGCTTCCCGGCGGAGCGGCTCGGCCTCGGCCCCGACCTGCCCGGCGGCGTCGCGCTGGACTGGGCGCGCTTCGCGACGCACCCCGACTACCTCGTCGACAGCGACGGCCGCTCGCTGCGCGAGGGCTTCGACGCGCTCGAGGCGCCCATCCTCGCCTACAGCTTCGCCGACGATCACCGCGCCACCGGCGAGAACGTGGCGGCGCTCCACTGGCGCTACCGCCGGGCGCGGGTCGAGCACCGCCACGTCGACCCGGCCGAGCTCGGCGTCCCCACGATCGGCCACCTGGGCTTCTTCTCGCCGGCCGTCAAGCGGACGCTGTGGGCCGACAGCCTGACCTTCCTGGCGGAGGCCGCGTGACCCTCGGCACCCTGCTCCGCGCCCTCGACCGCACCGACACCGGCATCCGCCTGATCGACGCCGAGGAGGTCCACACCAGCTGGGCCGAGCTCGGCGCGCGCCTGCGCGGGAACGCCCTGCACTTCGCAGCGCTGGGCGTCCGGCCCGGCGACCGGGTCGCGGTGCACCTGAAGGAGGACCTCGAGCACGTCGTCACGGCGCTGGCGCTCGTCGGGCTCGGCGCGGTGCCCCTGTCGCTCAAGCCGCCCCGCGGGCGCGCCGACGCGGGCGAGCTCGCGGCGCTCGACGCCCTGCTCGCCCGCTACGGCGCCCGGTTCTCGGCCGGCAGCGTCGCCGAGCGTCCGGGCGTGCGCGCCCTGCGGTGGGACCCCGCCGCGAACAGCGACGACCTCGGCGTCCTCGCGGACCCCTCCCCGGCGGACATCGCGTTCGTGCAGTTCTCGAGCGGCTCGCTCGGCGACCCGAAGGCCGTCCCCATCCGCCACGAGAGCCTCGTCGACAACGCGCTGGCGCTGGCGCGGATCGACGGCCGCGGCCCCGACAGCATCGGCGGCTGCGTGGTGCCGCTGTGCCACGACATGGGCTGGATCGGCGTGCTGAGCTGCCTCGTCCACCAGCACGCCGCGAACGTCGTCGCCACCCAGCGGTTCCTGCGCCGCCCGCTCGCGTTCCTGGCCTCGATGCCCGTCTGCCACACGCTGGCGATGCCCGACTTCCTGCTGCGCTACCTCGACCGCGCGCTGCGCGACCGCGCCGGCCGCGTGCCGCCGGGGCTGCTCGGCCGCCTGCGCACGGTGTTCTGCGGCTCGGAGCCCATCCGGCGCGACACCGTCGCCGGGTTCCTCGAGGCCGCCGTGCCGCACGGGTTCGACCCGCAGGCGCTGGTGTTCTCCTACGGCCTCGCCGAGTCCACGCTCGTCGCCACGGCCCGCCGCTTCGACACGCTCGAGGGCGCGTTCACGGGCCACGTGGCGCGGGTCGGGACGCCCATCCCCGGCATGGCGCTGCGGCTGCAGGACGGCACGGTGCGGCTGCGCGGCCCATCGGTGTTCTCGGGCTACCTCGACGCCCCGCCGCTGCCCGACGGCTGGCACGACACCGGCGACGCGGGCCGCTTCGACGGCGGCGAGCTGTGCATCACCGGCCGCATCGACGACTGCATCGTGCTGCACGGCGAGAACCTGTTCCCGGCCGACATCGAGGCCCACGCCGAGCGCATCGAGGGGGTCTCGGCGTGCGTGGCGCTGTCGCACGGCGACGGCTTCTCGCTGTACCTCGTCGCGCCCGACGCCGACCCGGCCGCCGTCTCGGCGAGCGTGGCCGCCCGCTTCGGCAGCGCGCCGCTGGCCGTGGTCTGCGGGCCGCGCAGCGGCATCCAGCGCACCACCAGCGGCAAGCCGCGGCGCCGGCAGATGCTGGCCGCGCTGCGCGAGCAGGGGGCCGTGCCGTGAACGAGGTCCTCGCCTACGTCCCCATCGATCGGCGCCTGGCGTTGGCCACCCGGCGCCGCTCCCAGCGCTCGCGCAGGACGGCGCTGTTCGCCGACATCAGCGGCTTCACCGGCCTCACGGACCTGCTGGCCGCGCGCCTCGGCGCCCGGCGGGCCGGCGAGGCCTCACGGAGCTGCTGGAGGGGGTCTACAGGCCGATGATCGCCGCCGTGCACGCACCGCGGCGCGGTGATCGGCTTCGCCGGCGACGCCGTCACCTGCTGGTTCGACGGCGACGACGGCATGCGCGCGCACCGCGGCCCGGACCATGGTGGACGCGGTGGGCGCGCTGGGCCGACCACTCCCGAGGCGCCGCCGTTCGCGATCAAGGTCGCGGTGAGCGAGGGCGAGGCCGCCGGGGGCTGGTGGGCGACCCGGACCTCCACCAGCTGGAGGTCGTGCTCGGGCGGCCGATCGAGGCGCTCGGCCTCGCCGACGGCCGGCTGCAGCGGGGCGAGATCGTCGCGACCGCCGCGGTCGTGCGGGCGGTCGACGCCGAGGTCCTGGCGATCCGGGACGGCGACGGGCTCGAGGCTCGCGGTGGTGGCAGTTCGCGCCCGTGGCGCCGCAGCCGTGGCCGGAGGTGGCGCTCGATCCCGCCGTGGCGCGCCGCTGGCTGCAGCAGCCCGTGTACGAGCGGCTGGCGAGCTCGCACGCCGGGTTCCTGGCGGAGCTGCGCAGCGCCGCCGCCCTGTTCGTGGGCTTCGCCGTGCCGGACGGCGCGGATCCGCTCGGCTGGCTCGACCGCTTCGTGCGCTGGGTGCAGCGGGAGGTCGACCGGCGCGGCGGGACCGTGGTCCAGCTGACGACGGGCGACAAGGGCGCATACCTCTAGGCGTTCGGCGCGCCCGTGGCCAAGACGGCGTGGAGCGGGCCGGGCTCGCGGCGCTGGCTGCGCGCGCCGCCCGCTGCGCTGGACCTGCCCGCGCCGCCGCGCATCGGCCTCGGCTACGGGCGCATGCGCTCGGGCGCCTACGGCAGCCGCGAGCAGCGCACCTACGGCGTGCTCGGCGACGAGGCCAACGTCGCCGCGCGGCTCATGGGCCTGGCGGCGCCCGGCCAGGTGCTGGTGAGCCCGGCCTTCGCCGCGGTCGCCGGCGAGTTCGCGCTGGCGCCGGTCGGCGTGGTGCCCCTCAAGGCAAGGGCCCACGGCGCTGTCGTCGCTTCGAGGCGGCGCGGACCGCGGCGCGCGGCCCACGGATCCTGGTCCGGCGGGCGCGCGAGCTGCAGACGCTGCGCGAGGCGGTGCTGGAGGCCGCGGCCGGCGCTCCCCGCGCCGGTGCTGATCGTGGGGGACCCGGGCATCGGCAAGACGGCCCTGCTGCGGGCGCTGGCGCCCGCCGCCGACGAGGCCGGCGCGGCGCTGCTCCTCGCGGGGGCGACCCCATCGAGCAGGCCACGCCCTGGCTCGCCTGGCGGCGGGTGCTGGCGCAGCTCGGCGGCCTGCCAGGGCTGCAGGCCGAGCTGGGCGAGCGGGCCGCGGCGCTCGGCGCACTGCTCGGCCAGGTCGACGCCGCGGGGCCGCTGGCGGATCGGCGCGAGGCCGTGCTCGCGGCCGGGTCCGCCGCGGTGGCGGCGCGGTGCGCGCGCGGGCCGGTCGTGCTCGCCGTGGACGACGCCGCGGACCTCGACGAGCCGTCGCTGGCGCTGCTCGCGCGCGTCCGCCGGACCGGCGGCCTGGCCGTGGTCGCGGCCGCGCGCGCGCCGCCCCGGACGGCCCGATCGCCGCCGCGCTCGGCGACGACGCGCGGATCGTCGTGCTCGGCCGCCTGGACGACGCCGAGGTGGACGAGCTCCCTGCGCGCGGCTCGGCCTGCCCGCGCTCCCGGCCCGTTCGTCCGCTTCGTGGGCGACAAGGCCGAGGGCAACCCGCTCTTCACCGAGGAGATCGCGGCGGCGCTGGTCGACGCGGGCGCGGTGCGCATCGCGGACGGCGCCTGCGAGGTCGTGCAGCCGCTCGCCGACGTGGCGTTCCCCGACACCGTCGAGGGCATCGTCTGCGCGCGCATCGACCGCTTCTCCCCAACGATCAGCTCACGCTCAAGGTCGCGAGCGTGATCGGCCGGGTGTTCAGCCGCAGCGGCCTGGCCGACGTGTTCCCGGTCGCCGCCGAGCGCACGGCCTGGCCGACCGCCTCGCCCGGCTGCAGCGCGCCGGCCTGCTCGCCGACGACGACGGCGAGGGCATCGCCTTCCGCTCGCGGTCACGCCAGGAGGTGGCGTACGGGCTCATGCTCCTCGAGCAGCGCCGCTCGCTGCACGGGCCGTGGCCGACGCGCTGGAGCAGGCGCCGCAGGGCCAGGAGGCCGTGGTGGCGTGGCACCGCGTGCGCGCGCTGGAGGGCTTGGACGGGCTCGACGTGCCGCGCCAGGCGGCGGCGGTGCGGGCGCTGATCCGCGCCGGAGGGCACTCGCTGGCCGTCGGTGCGTCCAAGGAGGCCGTGGCGCAGCTGGCGCAGGCGGTGGCGCTGCTCGAGGCGCTGCCCCCGAGCGCCCTCCGCGACCAGCTCGAGGCGCCCCTGCGCTGCGCCTACGGCGGCGCCCTCCTCGCGACGCGCGGGCCGTCGGACCCGGACGGCGTGGCGGCGCTGGCCCGCGGCCGCGCGGTGGCCGAGGCCCTGGGCGACGACGATCTGGCGCTCGAAGCCGCCTTCGGGCTGTGGTACGCGGCGATGACGGCGTCGGAGCCCTCGGCGCCGGCGCAGGCCGAGGCCATGCTCGCCCTGGCCGCCCGCTCGGGCGCGCCGCGCTGGCACATCGTGGCGGCGCAGGCGCACGGCACCAGCGCCGTCGTCGCCGGGCGCTACGCCGAGGGCCTCGCGGCGCTCGATCGCGCGGTGGCGCTCGCCGAGGCGGCGGGCGAGGTGCCGGGGATGCTGGCGCGGCTGCGCGATCCGCTCGTCACCTCGCACGGCTACCGCGCCTTCTCCCTGTGGTTCCTCGACCGCGACGCCGACGCCGACGCCGCCGTGGCGGCCGCCCGCGCCCACGCCGGGCCCGACAGCCACCCGCTGACGCGCTGCGCCCACCTGGCGCTCACGGCGCTGCTCCACCGGGTCCGCGGGGCGGTGAGCGAGGCGGCCGCCGCCGCGGCGGAGGGGGTGGCGCTGGCCCGCCGCGAGCACAGCCCGTTCTGGGCGATGACCGCGCAGAGCACCGCCGCCTGGGCGCTGCTCGCGGGCGGCGAGCCGGAGCGGGCGCGGGAGGCGCTGATCGCGTCCCGCGACGCGCACGCGGCGTCCGGGGCGGTGCCGCTGACGGCGCTGCCCGTGCAGACCGACCTCGTCGACGCCGCCACCCGCCTCGGCCGCCTCGACGAGGCCCGCGAGGCGCTCGCCCGGGCCCGCGACCTCGCCGCGAGCCGCCTGTCGTTCGGCTGGGCCACCGAGGTGGAGCGCCAGGCCGCGCGCCTGGCCCTGCGCCTGGGCGACGAGGGCGAGGCGCACGCCGCCGCCGAGCGCGCCGTGGCGCTGGCCCGCGCCGTCGGGGCCGTCCCGCTGGTCGCGCGCGCCGAGGCCACGCTCGCGAGCGTCGGCCACCGCGACCTCGCCGGGCTCGAGGCCTACGTGCGCGGCGTGCTGGCGCGGCTGCCCCCCGAGCTGCACTACCACGGCCCCACCCACACGCTCGACGACGTGGTGCCCGCGGCCATGCGCCTCGCCGACGCGCTCGGCGTCTACGGGCTCGACCGCGACGTGCTCCGCGCCGGGGCGCTGCTCCACGACGTGGGCTTCGTCGTCGTGTACCGCGGCCACGAGGCGGTCGGCGTCCAGATCGCGTCGGCGATCCTGCCGCGCTTCGGCTTCGCCGAGGCCGAGATCCAGCGGGTCTGCGGGCTCATCGCCGCCACGCGGCTGCCCCAGTCGCCGCGCGACGAGCTCGAGCAGATCCTCGCCGACGCCGACCTCGACGTGCTCGGCCGGGCCGACTTCCCGCTGCGCAACGCCGCGCTCCGGCGCGAGCTGCAGGAGACCGGCCAGGGCGACGGCACCGACTGGGCCACCGGCCAGGCGCGCTTCCTGCGCGGCCACCGCTACTTCACGGCGGCGGCGCGGGCGCTGCGCGACGCCGGCAAGGAGCGCAACGCGGCGAAGCTCGGCGCCTGAGCCCTACGGGCAGATCGCGCCCTCGTCGAGGCGCGCGACGTTGTCCTCGTCGCACTCGGCGAGCCGGCCGCGGCCGGTGCCGTCGTCGTCGGCGACGAGCTCGATGGCGTCGTTGCGCTCGGTGGCGGGGCCGGCGTAGGCCGCGAACGCGATGGGCTCGCTCGTCCAGCCGGCCGGCACGGGGGTGGGGGTCTGCTGCACGTCGAGCAGCACCCGCGTGTTGCCGACGACGGCGTACAGCGCCAGATCGACCCCCGCCGGCGCCTCGCGGTCGCTGCGGTTGACGAGCCGCCCCCAGACGGTGCCCGCGCCGTCGACGCAGCCGCCGCTGCACACCTTCAGGATCTCGGCCGCCAGATCGGTGGCGTGGCCGGTGCCGCTCTCGCCGAGGTCCGGCAGCGCGGCGTGCCAGGTGTTCCAGACGGTGAAGTTCTGCACGGCGGGGCTCGGCACGCCGAGATCGTCCTCGATGTTGAGGATGCTGTAGGCGTGCTGGTTCCAGACGGTGCGCGTGCCCGCCCAGCGGTCGGCCGGGTCGCCGTACACCGCGAGGGCGGCGGGCGACACCACGTTCCCGACGATGATCTCCGCCCGGCCGTCGCTGTCGACGTCCGCGATCACCGGGTAGTCCATCATCGTGTCGCTGGCGTGCTGATCGGTCCAGAAGCGCCGCGCGCCGGTGCGGCCGTCGAGGCCGACCATCTCGACCTCGTCGATGTAGAGCACCTCGGGCAGGCCGTCGCCCTCGAAGTCGAAGATGGACGCGCCGCTCGCGCCGGACATGTCGGTCGCGTCGGCGCTCCACAGCACCGTGCCGTCGGCGTGCAGCGCCAGGATCTGGTTGCCGCCGGCGACGACGATCTCGGGGCGGCCGTCGCCGTCGAGGTCGCCGATGGCGGGGGGCGACACGATGTTGGCGCCGTCGAGCGCGATGGGGCCCCACATCACGCGGCCGTTGGTGTCGATGGCGCGGACGGTGTCGTAGCTCGACGCGACGACCTCGCCCTCGGGGTCGTCGTCGAGGTTGGCGATGCCCACCATCGCGTCGTTCTGCGCGGGGTCGTACCACAGCGTCTCGCCGTCGGGCCCGTAGACGGCGTTGCCGGTGACGACCTCCTCGGTGCCGTCGAGGTCGAGGTCGGCGACGGCGGGGAACGAGCCCTCGGAGATCGTGATCTGGCCGACGGTGGCGACGCCGTAGGAGCCGCGGCCGTAGGCGCCCACGCCGCGGGTGGTGCCGTCGGCGCGCAGGATGACCCGGCCGAGCACGACCTCGGGGGAGCCGTCGTGGTCCATGTCGGCGACGGCGGGGCCGGTCGCGTAGTCGAAGTCGACGCCCTGGAAGTGCTCCGACTCCCAGATCTCGTTGCCCTGCGCGTCGAACGCGACGCCGGTGTAGTCGCCCGGCGCGAACAGGCTGCGGGCGTACTCCCGGACGGCGATGATCTCGGGGGTGCCGTCGCCGTCGAGGTCGGCGAGGGCGGGGCTCGTGCCGAAGCCCAGCGCGTCGGGGCGGTTCCACAGCTCGGTGCCGTCGCCGCGCAGGGCGACGAGGTCGCCGTTGCTGTTGGGCAGCAGGCCGGTGACGTTCGCCACGATCTCGGGCTTGCCGTCGCCGTCGAGGTCGCCGACCGCGACGGTGGCGCGCACGGCCTTGTTGGGGCCGTAGGTCCACTCCACCACCGGGGCGAAGCCGTTCGGGCCGAGCTCCGGGGCGCAGGGCTCGGCGACGCCGACCTCCTCGGCGGGCAGCGGGAGCTCGTCGCAGAACTCGGGGACGGTGACCTCGAAGTCGCCGCCGTTGCGGGGCTCCTTGCCGAAGTTGTAGTCCAGACACCCGGTCGCTCCGACGGCGGCCAGCAGCACGGCCCGTTCAATCCGCACGGCGCCCTCCTTCGACCGGGGAAGGTATCAGACCGATCCGCCGCTGCGTCCGAAAGTGTATGAAATCCCACCAACACGGCGCGTGCTCGCACGACGGGAGCGCCATGCGACCGCGAGCTCATGGCGATTGAACCTCGGCAAGCGGCCGCATCGCGCTCCCGCCGGCTCCGCTCGCGCAATTGTGCTGACGGGCGAAAGGGGACTATTGGCGGGCAGGCGCTGAGCAAGATCCGTCGACGATGCCCGCTGGCTGCGCTGACCGACAGGGTCCCCGCCCGGCGGCACCGTAGGAATTGGCCGTTCAGCACAGCTCGACGGGCACCGACGCCGCCAGGCGCCACCCGCCCTCGTCCCGCTCGAGCACCTCGCCGAGGCCGAGCCGCCGCAGCGTCCCGACGGCGTGGTAGACGCGCTCGCGCGGCGTGCGGCACGGCGCAACCCAGCACCCCGCCGCGAAGAGCTGCTCCACGTCGAGGGCACGCCCCGGGAGGACGCCGCCGCGCCGCCACCAGCGCCGCCAGCACCGCCGGATGGCGTGCCGCCGGCCGAGCTCGCCCGAGGCGCCCCCGAGCTCGAAGCGGCTGCCGTCCTCCGCCACCCGCAGCGAGGCCGTGCCCGCCGGGCCAGCGCCATCCGCACCCGCGAGCTCCGCGCCGAACGGCGACGGCCCGACCCCCATCGCCTGCGCGATCTCGCCCGCCTCCTCGAGCACGAGCGCCGCCGAGCCGCGATCGCCGAGCGCCGCCTCCACCTCGGCCCGCACGCAGAGCAGCAGCCGAGCTCCCCCGCGGCCCGAGCGCAGCCACGCCCTCCGCCTCGGCAGGCCGCTCCCGCGCCCGCTCGAGGCCGTCGCCACCTCGGCCCTCGCGAGCGCGGTGAGCCAGGCGCCGATCTGCGCGGCGTCGCCCGCTCCGCGCCGCCTGCAAGCGCCTCCTCCCACGCCCGGACCGCCGCCTCGGCGTCGCCCTGCTGCCACCACACCGCGCCGAGGTTGCCGAGCGCCGTAGCCGCGGCCGCTGCGTGCCCCCGCGCCCGGAAGGTCGCCCGCGCCCGCTCGAGCAGCTCACGCGCGCCCGGTACAGGTCGCCCTCGGCGCGGGCACCTGGCCGAGCGAGCCCGTGGCGGTCTCGTACCAGGGTCCCCCGCGACCCGCACCAGGCGCGCGCGCCCGCCTCCCAGCGCCTCGCGCGCGGCCTCGACCTCGCCGGCCTCGGCGTGGATGGCGCAGTCATGCAGAGCACGCGCCCCTCAACGCCGGTCGCCCGTCTCGTTGCACGGCGAGCGCCGCGGCCATCCCGGCTTGCGCCGCGGCGAGCTGCCCGCAGCGCGATCGAGCAGGGCCAGGTTCGTGAGCACGGACGTCCTCGCAGCCCCGGTCGCCCACCTGCCGCGCCAGGCCCAGCGCCTCGCGGTACTCGTCGCGCGAGCGGGCAGGGTCGAGGTCGGCGGCGTGCGCGAGGGCGAGGGCGCCGAGCACGCGGGTCCGCAGCGCCGGCGCCGGCGTCGCGGACGCCGCGCAGCAGGCGCGCCTCCGCGGCGGACGGGTTGCCGGCGTGGCCGTGCGCCCAGCCGAGCCAGCAGGGCCTCGGCGATCAGCGTGGGCGGGAGCTCGGCGTCCTGCGCCAGCGGCTGGAGCACGCCGCGGCTCGCAGCGCCCCTGCTCCCGCAGGCCGCCCCCAGCGCCAGCCGCACCGGGGCGTCCACGAGGCGATGGCGGCCGCCCGCTTTCGAGCGCGCCGAGCACCAACCCCGGCGACCGGGCCGCGGCGAGCCCCAGCGCGACGGACCCGCCTGCGCCCCGTCCTTGCCCGCCAGCGCCGCTTTCGAGCGCCACCTCCAGGTCCGCCGCCTCCGCGCGCAGCTCGGGCACGGCCCGCACCAGCGGCGGCTCCCACGCGCCCACCCGCGCGGCGAACCAGGCACCGTGGGCGCGTTCGGCGTCCTCGTCGGGCTCGGCCCAGGCCGCGACGGGGCCGGGCGGCTGGTAGCGGCCGCGGTCGTCCAGCCGCACCAGGTCGGCGTCGACAGGCTCTTCGAGGCCCCGCACGTCGCCGAGCACCGCCTGCGCCGCCTCCAGGCCGAAGCCCCCGAGAACGCCGCCACCCGGCGCAGCGCGCCGAGCGCCCGGCGACAGCGCCGCCGCCGACGCGGCGATCCGCCGCCGACAGGCTGCGGTGGTGCTGCGGGCGGTCCGCCTCGTCGGCCACGAGTCCACCGCCCTCGCGCGAGCGCCGCCGGACCTCGCCGAGCGGCATCCGCCGCAGCATGCCCGCCGCGATCTCGATGGCCAGGGCATCCGTCGAGCTCGCGCGCAGCTCCGCCAGCCTCGCCCTCGGCGCCGCGGGCCATGAACAGGGCGATGGCATCGGCCTCGGGCAGGGCCCAGCGCCAGGCGGCGCTCGCCGCGCAGCGGGCAGGCCCCGGGCCGTGACCAGCAGCTGGGCCTCGGGCGCCGCGGCGACAAGCGCTCCCAGCGCCGCGATCCCCTCGGCGGACAGCGCGTCCGCCGCGTCGAGCTGGGAGGAGGCCCCCCCTCGCCCGCAGCGCGCCGCCGCCGCGCCTCAGCGCCCGGGGCCGTCGGTGGCGAGGTCGAGCGACCCGAGCACGGCGGCGCCGAGCTCCTCGGGGGTGCGTCGGCGAGGTCGACCCACCGCGCTTCTGCGCGCTGCGGCGGCGCCGGAGGCGGGTCTTCCCCATGCCCGCCAGGCCCGTCACGGTGAGCAGGCGGTCGCCGGCGTCGAGCGTCCGGGCGAGCTCGCGGAGCTCGTCAGCGCGCCCGCAGAAGCGATCGGGCGGCGCCGGGAGCCCGCCGGGAGGCCCGAGATGCAGCATCCACCCCCGTCGCCTCCTAACCCGGACGGACCCGGATCAGCGCCCTCCGGTGCCCGTCACCGTCGGGTAGAATCCGTCGTCACGGGCTGGACGTGGGCGGCACGTCGCTTCACGCCACGCCTCGATCAACGGAGCGCACCGGTGGGTCTCGGCCTCGCTGTGATGCTGGCCTGCACCGACGAGGCGTCGGAGGACCCGGGCGTTCCGACGGACAGCGCGGTCGTGGGAACCTCCGTCGACACCGCCACCGAGACCGCACCGCTCGAGCCGCCGTGCCCGACGCGTCCTTGCGTCGCGGAGCTCGCCCGATCGGTGCTCCTCGGCCGCGACGAGTGGCCGGGTGGCCTCGGCTACTCTCTCGCCTCCGCCGGCGATCGCGTCGTGGCGGGGGCACCGTACTATCAGTACGAGCCGGCCGCCGAGCGCGCCGTGCTCGTCGGTCTGCCCGATCTCGAGCTGCTCGGCGCGTGGGTCGGCATCGATGAATTCGACTACACCGGCCTCGCGGTCGCCGCCGCGGACACCGACGGGGACGGGCTGCCCGAGGTGGCCGTGAGCCGCCACAACGCCCACGACTCGCAGGACGGCGGGCGCGTCCACCTCCTCCCCGGGAGCGTGGAGGGGGAGGTCGACGCGTCGGAGGTTGCCCTGCTGACGCTGGTCGGCGACCTGGACGTGGCGCTGGGCTATGCCCTCCGGTTCTCCGACGACGGCGCGGAGCTCGTCGTCAGCGGAGGGCGGCAGGATGCAACTGGGGGGAGGATCCTGAGCTTCTCCACCGCGGCGCGAGGCGTCGTCCACGAGCGGGAGGCCCTGCGCACGCTCCGATCCACGGACGGCCTGGACTTCTTCGAGACCTGGGACGGCGACGGCGATGGTGCGCAGGATCTCGTGGTGCGCGGTCGGGACGGCGTGTCGCTCTTCTGGGGGCCGTGGACCGACCTGACCTCCGACGATCGCGCCCTCGCCTACACCGACTCGAGCGCGTTGGAGAACGGCACCGGGCAGGTGCTCGCCGATGTCGGCGACGTGACCGGCGACGGGCGCGCCGATCTGGCGTTCGCTGCCCCGACGCACGGCGCCGACGCCGATCGCGCCGGGCGCGCCTACCTGCTCGCGGACGCAGGCGCCGGTGGGTCGGCCGACGACATCGACACCCAGCTCCGCGGCACCGAGGTCGGCGACGGCATGGGCTTCGCCCTCGCGGGCGCCGACGTCGACGGCGACGGCCAGCGAGATCTGGTCGCCAGCGCGTCGGGCGTGTATCCAGGCACCCAGCCCGGCGTGGTGCTCGTCTACCGGGGCCCCATCGGGCCCGGCATCCGAACGGCCGCCGACGCGGACGCGGCCGTGTACGCCGAGCGCGGCGTGGACCTGTTCGCCCGCGCCATTGCGGTGGTCGACGCCGATGGAGATACCCACGACGACCTCGTCCTCGGCGCCCCGTCGTGGCCCGCCGGGCGCGGAGACGGCGCCGTGTACCTCGTCGAGGGGGCCGCGATCCTGCCCTGACCGCGCCGGGAGCCCGGATCAGCGCCCGCCGGGCGGCAGCATGGGCGCGAAGAAGCTCTGTCCGCGCCGGAAGGGGTCGATGCGCAGCGGGTGCTGCAGGGGCGGGCACACCCGCTCCGAGCAGTCCATCCGCTCGCAAGTGCGGCAGGTCACGCCGATCTTCACCGGGACGGCGGCGTCGTCGAGGTCGACCCCGTCGGCATAGACCAGCTGCCGCGCGTCCTCGACCGGGCAGCCCATGCCGATGGCGTGGACCACCCGCGGCGCGTGGAACCCGCCGGCCTCCCGCCGCACCGTCCGCGAGAAGCAGAAGTAGCGCTTGCCGTCGGGCATCTGCGACACCTGCACGGTGACCTGGCCGGGGGTCTGGAACGCACGGAACACGTTCCAGCGGGCGCACACGCCGGAGAACCGCGGGAAGCGGATGCCGGACGCCGAGAACCGCTTGGAGATGTTCCCGGCCACGTCGACCCGAACGAGGTGGAACGGCACCCCCTCGGCGCCCGGCTTGCGCAGGGAGGTCAGCCGGTGGCAGACCTGCTCCCAGCTCGTGCGGAAGCGGTGCCCCAGCAGCTCCACGTCGTAGCGGACCTCGCGGGCGGCGGTGAGCAGCGCGTCGTAGGGCATGAGCACCGCCGAGGCGAACCAGTTGGCGAGCGCCACCTGGCACAGCGTGCGCGACTCGTCGCTCGTGAGGCGCTCGTCGCGCGACAGCCGCTCGATGGTCTCGCGGTGCGACAGCAGCGCGATCGTGTGGGCGAGCTGGAAGTTGCGGCTGCGCGGCGGCAGGACCTCGGAGAGCACGAGCTCGCGCCGCGCCGGGTCGTAGCGCCGGGTGACGGCGGAGCTCGCGGGGATGATGCGGACGTCGACGTGGAGCTGGTCGGTCAGCCAGCGGGTCAGGCCCGCCCCGAGGTCGCTCGGATCGAGCCGCGCGTCGTGGACCAGGGCCTCGGCGGCGACCTCGAGCTCCGGGAACCAGTTGGCGCGCCGCTGGATGAGCTCGCTCACCTCCTCGGTGGACGGGGCGGCCGCCTCGGCGTGCGTCGCGGCCTCGCTGTCGTCGTCGGACAGGCGCTGGGCCAGGCCGTCGGCGGCGGAGCGCGCGTCGCGGTAGGCGCCGTAGAGGGTGACCAGCGCGCGGGCCGCGATGGGCACGCCGCGGACGAGCGCCTTCACGTCGTCGCCCACCAGCGCGTGCTCGTCGAACAGCGGGTCCGACAGCGCCTCGCGGACGCTGGCCTCGAGCTGCGCGTCGGCGTCGGGCGAGAACGACGACAGGTCGACCTGCAGCTGCTGGGCGAGCTTGATGAGCAGCGCGGCCGGCAGCGGGCGCTTCCCCCGCTCGATGAGGTTCAGGTAGCTCGCGGAGATCCCGAGGCGCTCGGCGAGCTGCGCCTGCGTCAGCCCCTCGCGCCGGCGCACCGCGCGGACCTTGGCGCCGAGCCCTTCGTCGACCATCGCTCCTCCGGAGGGATTTACAAGCTTTACAGATTTTCGGGCGGCCGGCAACGATCCGACACCG
>JAWKRQ010000107.1:0-20211 GCA_041389545.1 Myxococcota bacterium
CTGTACAGCCTGCTGCCGTCGCAGCCCGCGGCCGTCGCCCTGGCGCTCGATCCCGAGCCCGAGCCGCCGGCCCGGCCGGAGCGCGAGCCCGAGCCCGTGGTCGCGGTGGCCGTGGAGGCGCCCGAGGTCGAGCCCGCGCCCGTGCGGGTGCGGCCGGCTCCGGCGCGCGTGCCGGTGGCCGTGGCGCCCGCCGTCGAGCACCCCTGCGACGAGGAGGGCTGGTTCTACGCCGGGCGCCGCCCGCGCGGCGCGACCTTCGTCGTGCCGTACTCGGTCAACGTCCGCGCCGAGCCGCCGCGGGCCGAGAACCGCTGGCGGTCCGACACCGCCGTCCGCTGCTACCTGCGCAAGGGCGACGTGGTCACGCTCGACGAGCCGGCGGTCGACGCCGGGCGCGGCCACTACTGGCTCCATGTGACCCCGACCAACACGGTGCGCCCGCTCGGCGACACGCGCACCGCCCGCCGCGATCGGCGCAAGGGCGCGCCCGAGCCGGCGCAGGCCGGCGCGCTGCTCGTCCCGCCGCGCTAGGGCGCCTGGAAGCCCACCTTCCGGTGGGTCCCGTCGCAGAACGGCTTGGTGGCGCTCTGGCCGCAGCGGCACAGCGCCGCCTTGGCCCCGCGGAACACCACGGCGCCGCTCGCGTCGCGCACCTCGACCCCGCCCGACACGAGCAGCGGCCCGTTCGGCGCCGGACGCACCTCGAGGGCGGCGACCTCGGTCAGCTCGGCCACCTCGGCGGCCGCGCAGGTCCCGGGATCGGCGAAGCCGGCCGCGCGGTGCGAGCCGTCGCAGAACGGCTTGTTCTGGCTCTGCCCGCAGCGGCACAGCCAGACCTCGGCGGACGCCTCGCCGCCGACGGCGGCGGCAGGCGCGTGGTAGGGGCCGCTCGGCCCGACGTGGATCTCGTTCGGCACGGTGGACCTCCGGTCAGGGGACGACGTCGACGAACACCGCGAGGTGATCGGACGCCACGAACGACGCTTCGCGGTCGGGCGGGTCGCCGGCCTTGACGAGCCCGCCGTCGAGCGACTCGTCCGCCGAGTCGTAGACCTCGGCGCCGACGATGCGCACGCCCGGATCGGCGAACACGTAGTCCAGGCGCCGGCCGGACTCGGGGCGCGTGAGCAGGCGCCCGTCGACCTGCTTGGCCGTGACGACGTCGAGCCCGGCGTCGGTCATGGGGACGAACACGTCGTTCGGGATGCCGGCCGCGCCGAGGTCGGCCGCCAGATCGGCGCCGAGGCGGTAGTCGCCGGGAACGTCGGACGGGACGTAGCTCCAGGTGGGCGTCGACGGCGGCGGGTCGGTGACCTCGGCGTTCACGTCGCCCATCGCGAGCACGGCGGTGGTGCCCACGGCGCGCGCGGCCTCGGCGACCCGCTGGGCGTCGACCACGCGCCGGAACTCGTCGGCCGTGGTGAAGCCGCTCTTCCAGTGCTCGCTGACGACGGCGAGCGCGGCGCCGCTCGGGGCGGTGACCTCGACCGAGACGGGCCAGCGCGTCACGTCGTTGGCCGCGCCGTCGCCCGACAGCAGGGCGCTCGTCCAGACCTGGCTCGTGCGCACGGGCAGGCGGGCGAGCACGGCGTTGTGCAGCGCGCCGAAGGGGTTGTCGTTCGGCGAGACGACGTGGTCGTAGCCAGGGCGTCGGCGAGCGACGCCAGGCGGAGGCCTCGAAGCCGTCGATCCGTTGAGCGCGACCACGTCGGCGTCGATGTGGCGAGGATGTCGCGGACGGCGAGGTACTCGTCGGAGCTCACGGCGCCGAGCGACTCGATGTTCCAGGTGACGACGCGCACGATGTCGGCGGGGGCGTACGTCGGTGTCGGTGTCGGCGTCCGCATCGGCGTCGGCGTCGGCGTCGGCGTCGACCTCGGTGTCCTTCACCGTCCCGGTGCCGGCGGTGGGCGGGTTGCGCTCGCAGCCGGGCAGCAGCAGGACGGCCAGCGCGAGCGCGCACACGACGTCGGGTCGGGACATGTCGCCTCCGGAGCCCCACCCCGGTAACCGGCTCCGCGCGATACGGGTCGCCGTGGACGAAGCAACCGACGACCCCGGCCTGCGGGCCGCGCTGCGGTGGCGCCTCGTGCTCGGGCGGCACGCCGAGGAGCCGCTCGCCGCGGCCACCGAGCCCGACGAGCCCGACGAGGGCGGCGACGGTGGGGGAGGGGAGGGCGAGCCGACCGCGCTCTCGGGCGAGGCGGCCGAGCGCGACGCCCTCCTCGCCTACCTCTACGACCGGGAGCACGCCGCGCGCGGCCACCAGCGGGCGGGCGCCGGCGCGGCGGGGCTCACCATCCCGGCCTGGCTCGGCGGCGTGCGCCGGCTGTTCCCGCGCGAGGCCTGCGAGGTCCTCGAGCGGGACGCGCTCGTCCGCTACGGGCTGACCGAGCTCGTCACCGATCCGGAGGTCCTGCGCTCGCTCGAGCCCACCGTGGAGCTCGTGGGGGTGCTGCTGTCGCTGCGCAGCCAGCTCGCGCCGGCGGTGCGGGAGGAGGCGCGGAAGGTCGTGGCCCGCGTGGTGCGCGACCTCGCCGACCGGCTGCGCCGCGACGCCGAGCCGGCCCTGCTCGGCGCCCGCGATCCGGATCACGCGCCGCTGCGCACGTTCCACAACGTCGACTGGCCGCAGACGGTGCGCCGCAGCCTGTCGCGCTGGGATCCGGCCGAGCAGCGGCTCGCCCTCGACCGGCTGCGCTACCACCGGCGCAGCCGGCGCCGCTCCCAGGCCCACGTGATCCTGGCGGTGGACCAGTCGGGGTCGATGGCCGACAGCGTGGTCCACGCGTCGGTCGTGGCGGCGGTGCTGGCCTCGGTGCCGGCCGTTTCGGTGCGGCTGCTGCTGTGGGACGACCGCGTGGTCGACGTGAGTCACCTGGCCCACGATCCGCTCGAGGTGCTCATGGCGGCGCAGCTCGGCGGCGGCACCGCCCTGCTGCCCGCGCTCCGGGCCTGCGCCGACGCCGTCGTCGAGCCCGACCGCACCGTGCTGGCCGTGGTGTCCGACTTCCACGTCTTCGATCCGCCCGGGCCGAGCCTGGCGCTCGCCGCCGGCCTCGCCACGGAGGGCGTCCGCTGCTTCGGCTTCTGCGCGCTGGGGCCCAGCGGGCGCGGCGTCTACGACGAGCGCTTCGCGCGGGCGCTGGCGGGCGCGGGCTGGTGGGTCGGCGCCGTCACGCCGCTGCAGCTCGCCCAGCACGTCGGGCCGCTGCTCGGGTAGCGCTCAGTGCTCGCGGAGCTGCGCCAGCGCGCGCGGCATCGGCGGGACGGTCACCGGCGGCGCCGGCGCGGCGGCCGTGGCCCGCATCCACGTCGCCACCTCGCTCAGCTGCGCCGGCTCGGCGGCGGGGGCCTCGAGGGACAGCGTGATCCGGTCGGTGCGGATCTCGAGGGCGCGCCCGCGCGGCTGCACGTCGCGAACGGCCGACCAGGGCAGCGCCAGCGAGCGGCGCGGCCAGGGCCGGACGACGCGGAGCGTGGCGGGGTCGGCCTCGATCCGGGTCCACGCGCGGCGGACCAGCCAGGGCACGCTGCCGATGGCGGCCACCAGCCCGGCGAGCGGCGCCCACAGCACCAGCTCGTCCATCCCCTGCAGCAGGGTCAGGAGCGGGGACGGGCCCGGGCGCTGGACCAGCGCCAGCAGCGTGCCGGTGAGCACGACCCAGCCGCTGGTGAGCACCGCCAGCACGCCCAGGAGCGGCAGCACGTGGCGGGGCCGCAGCGGGCGGGTGTGGAGCAGGCGCCAGCGCAGGCCACCCGCCGTCAGCGCGGGCGGGGCCTGCTCGGGGGAGCGCCACGCCACCAGCACGTAGGCGCCGAGGGCGAGGGTGAGCAGCAGCGGACTGGGGTTGGACACGCCGAACAGGGTATCCCTCCGCCAGCCGGGTCGGGCCAGCCGGGTCAGGCCAGCCGTCAGTCGGTCCACTCCCGGATGCGGACCCGGATGAACCGCCGCCGGCGCTCGATGAACCAGGGGTCGAAGCCCGCGCGCTCGATCTCGGCGCGCAGCCGGTGGACGAGCACCTTGAGGCGGTTCGCGCCGTCGGCCAGGCCCGAGCGCCCCCACACGCCGACGATCACGTCGTCGTCGGGGGTCCACCCCACCTCGTCCTTCGGCATGTCCTTGTTGCGGTCCTCGTCGAACCGGCGGCCGAGCAGGTAGAGGAGCACCGCGCGCGTCTCGGCGTCGATCCGGCACTTCTTCCCGTTGGTCGGGTTCTCGAGCTCGGCCATCGGGCCCGTCGGGCCGTCGAGCTTGGCCGTGAGCCGGTAGGGGAACCGGTCCTTCTGCTGCTGCAGCGTGGGCGCCTTCTGGACGTCGACCTCGACGACCCGGAAGCGGATGCCCTCGATCTCGAACTCGGAGCCGAGCTCGATCTGCCGGTCCTCGTTGTCGATGAGCATCCACACGTCGTCGGGCCCGTGGATGGCGCACTCGACGTGGTAGGGCTTGGCGGTGGGGATGCGCAGATCGGCGTCGGACGCGCTGCCGATGATGAACCGGCCGCCCCGGAACGGGTGGCAGTAGCCGGTCGCGATCTCCTCGAGGGCCAGGGTGCGCTCGGTCTGCGGCGAGTTGAGCGGCGCGCTGCCGTGCAGCTGGACCTTGAGCGACAGCTTGCCGACCGTGATCCGGTCGCCGATCTTCACCTGAGCGGTGCCGGCGATCTTCTCGCCGTTCACGAAGGTGCCGTTGGTGCTGCCGGCGTCGGCGCACCAGACCACGCCGTGGTCGGCCCAGATCTTCAGGTGCTCCCAGCTGATCATGCCGTCGGGGATCACCAGGTCGTTGGTGGGGCCACGCCCGATCGAGTAGGGGCGTTTGCTGATCGAAACAGAGCGGGGAGGGACGCCCTCCCCCTCCACGACCAATTCGAAGGTAGCAGACATCGGTTCGAGTGTAGCCGACACGTCGCCTCGGGGGAAGGGGTGACGTCCGCGGGAGGGGGCCAGTCCGGCGATTTCGACCGGGAGGGCCAACGGTTTGGTTCCCCGTCCGCTTCGATGTTCCTGTCGGCCCTCCCGCGGCGCGTTGGGTTACACGCGGTCTCACCCCAGGGGGTTCTGCCCGATGAGGACGACCTGAGCGAGGTATCTGCGCCGTCTCCCGAGGCCGAGGCGCTCGAACGGGTACGCCTGCTGCTGCGTCGCCTCCTGGAGTCGGGGATCGACCGGGTCTCTCGGAGCCTCCTCGACGAGGCGACGGCCGTGGCACAGGGCGCCCACCAGGCTCGGCTGGTCCGCCTGGAGCGGGAGGTGCTTGCGCTGGCGACACAGATGGAGCGGTGGATGGCGGGGGATCCGCAGTTCCGGCTCCGCGGGTGGATCGAGGCCGTCTCCCGGTGCTTCTGGGTGGCGCAGGCGGCGGAGGGCGCGCTGGCGCTGCCCGCGGGCGACCCGCAGCGAGACAGGATCCTCGGGGTGCTCCGCCGGACCTACACGCCGATCGTGGGCACGGCGACGGTGTGCGCGCTCGGCGCGGCCGGCTGGGTCTCGGAGACCGGGTACGCCGGCGTGACCGTGCACCTGTGGGACACCGCGCGCGGGCGCCCCCTCACCGCCACGCTCGCGCGCCCGCAGCAGCTCGTCGACGGCGACCCGCGGCGGCTGCTGTTCCAGCCCGTGTCGCAGGTGACGCTGCTGACCGTGTTCGAGCTCGCGCACGGCGCCTGGGAGCTCGACGACGTCCGCCTGTCGCACGACGATCGGCTGTCGCTGCACGCCGGGCTCGTCGCCACCCCGCGGGCGCCGCGCGGCCCCGCCGCCTATGCGGGCGTCGCCGTGCCCGACGCCGCTGCGCTGGTCGACCGCCTGGCCGAGGCCGAGCTCGACCCCGCCGGCTTCGGCGCCGGGGTCCACGCCTTCCTCGAGATCGCCGGCATCCGCGACGTGGTGGTCGACGACACCTCCGCCCTGTGCGGCGCCACCGTGCTCGATCGGCGCGGGGTGCCGCTGTCGGTCGTGGTCCCGGTGCGGCCCGAGCGGGACCTGCTGGTCGACAACCTCGCGCGGCTCGCGGCCGAGGGGCCGCTGCCGGTGGGCCTGTTCGGCCGGGCCACGCTCGGGGGCGGCCGGCTGCGCTTCGAGCCCTACACCGCCGTGTTCGAGACGCCCGTGAAGCTCGCCTTCCGGCGGCCGGGCGAGGTCCAGGAGGTGCACCTCGGGCCTCGAGCCGCTGCAGGGGTCCCACGTGGAGGCGCGGCGGGGCCGCGTCCGCCCGCCCGCCGGGCCCGACGACCCGCAGCTGCGCGCCGTGAGCACCACGCTCGGCGCCCCTCGAAGCCGCTGGTGGCCGGCGGGCTGGCCTGGCCGGTGCCGGGCGCCGCCGAGGCGCTGCGCTCCGTGCGGCGCGCGCTGGGAGGCCGGCCTCGCCGCGCTGCCGCCGCGGCTCGGCGCCCTGGCCGACGCCGTCGACCGGGTGCGGGCGGCGACCGCGCCGCCCTCGACGCCGCCCACGCCGAGCTGCAGTGGGTGGCCGGCTGGGCCCGGCTCGCCCGCGGCGGCCTCGCTGCACGGTCCGCCCGCGCCCGGCTCGACCCGCAGGCGGCGCCCCAGGCCGCGCCCGATCCCGGCCACGACGCCGAGGCCTCGTGCCGATCGGCGCGGTGCGCAGCGGGAGCACCGTCGAGGTCCACGCCCTCGACGCCACCGACGGCACGGCCTTCGTGCTGGTGGACCGGCTGCCCGAGCCGCCCACCGGCGACGCCTTCCGCGCGCCCTGGCCCTCGCGCCTCGTGCAGGGCGACGTGACCCTGCAGCAGGTGCTCGGGCATCGCCTGCTGCTGCGCGGCCACCCGCTCGGCCGCGGCCGGCACGGCCCCATCGTGCGGCCGGCGTTCCGCAGCGCCGTCGGGATCGGGCGGGCGCTCGGGGCCACGTCCGTGCCCCTCACCGACGACCCCGTCCCCGGGCCCGCCTTCCGCACGCGCGCCACCGCCGAGCGCGGCCCGAGGGCTGGACCCTGTACCTCGGCGCCCGGGCGCGGCCCGTGCGGGTCGACGACCTGCTGCTGCAGCTCGACCTCGAGCAGCGGGCGCCGCTCGGGCGGCTCGAGGCCGAGGTCACCGGCGCCATCCGCCGCGAGCAGCTCCTGGTGCTGCAGCTCGACGGCACCTTCCCCACGCTCGACCCGCGCGCCACGCGCTGGCCGCTGCGCCTGGTGGAGGAGCGCGCCACCGGGGCCGTCGCCGAGTGGCTCGTCATCGCCTGCGGCGCGCCGCGGCCCGTGCCGCCGGCGCTCGACCCCGAGGTGGCGCAGGCGGCGATCCGGGCGCTGGGGCGGAGCCTGTCCGAGGGCGGCGTGCTCCCGCTGGCGGCCGAGCTCGTGCAGCTCGGGCTCGCCGCGGGGGGGAGCGTCGAGGCGCCGATCCTGGCGCTGCCCGTGCCGCCGGCGCGGATCTGGCTCGCCGCCGCCGCGGGGCTCGGCCGCTGGCTCGCCGGCGTCGCCGAGGACTTCGAGGCCGTCGAGGCGCTGGCGCTGGTCTCCGGCGCGGGGGCCGTGGACGTGCTGTTCGCACGGTGAATTGTGCTGACGGGCGAAAGGGGACTATTGGCGGGCAGGCGCTGAGCAGATCTGGCGACGATGCCGGCTGGCTGCGCGTGACCGACAGGGTCCCCCGCCCGGCGGCACCGTAGTAATTGCGGGCGGAGCCGGCGGACGCCGCGGGGAGCAAGCCGGGTCGAGTGAGACACCCGCGGGAGGTATGCCGCCCTCGATCGCACAGTTGGACCCGTTTCCGGGGCGTGGGGGCGGCGGGAGCGCTCGAGAGTGACGGTTGCATCGTCGCGGCGCCCGCCGGGTGTGCGATCGAGGGGGGCTTACCTCCCCGAGGTGTGCCAACCGACCTGGCTTACCTGGGGGATGCGGGTGCGAATTGCGCGAGCAAAGCCGATGGGGCTTCCCCGATTCCTGCTCCGTTCACGAGGTCGTTCCTGCGTGACCAGGAATCGGGAAGCCATTTCGGCGCGCACGCGCCTGGTAGTAATTGCGCGAGCAAAGCCGATGGGGCTTCCCCGATTCCTGCTCCGTTCACGAGGTCGTTCCTGCGTGACCAGGAATCGGGAAGCCATTTCGGCGCGCACACGCCTGTAGTAATTGTGCTGACGGGCGAAAGGGGACCATTGGCGGGCAGGCGCTGAGCAGATCTGGCGACGATGCCAGCTGGCTGCGCCTGACCGACAGGGCCCCCCGCCCTAGTCACGGCAGCTCGCCCTCCCGGCACAGCCCGCGCCCATACGACATGGCCACCTCCGCCGTCTGGAACGGGGGTGCCAGCTTGTTCTTGACCACCCGGACCCGGCTGCGCAGCCCCACCACCGCGCCGTCCCGCTCGAGGTCGCCCACCGGCCGGATGTCGAGCCGCACCGAGGCGTAGAACTTGAGCGCGTTGCCGCCCGGCGTCACCTCCTGCCCGCCGAAGCCCGGCGCGGTGCGGTGCCGCACCTGGTTGACGAACAGGGCGACCGCGCCCGTGCGCGCCGTCACCGCCGTGATCTTGCGCATCGCCTGCGACATGAGCCGCGCCTGCAGCCCGGCGCGCTGCTCGCCCAGCCGGCCCTCGAGCTCCGCCCGAGGCACCAGCGCGGCGACCGAGTCGACCACCACGATGCCGACGGCGCCGCAGCGCAGCAGCGCCTCCGCCACGTCGAGGGCCTGCTCGCCGTGGTCGGGCTGCGAGACCAGCAGGGCGTCGGGGTCGACCCCCAACGCCCGGGCGTAGGCCACGTCGAGCGCGTGCTCCACGTCGACGAACGCCGCGTTGCCGCCGCGCCGCTGCACCTCGGCGACGGCGTGCAGCGCGAGCGTGGTCTTGCCCGACGCCGCGGGCCCGTACACCTCCACCACCCGGCCGCACGGGTAGCCGCCCGTGCCGAGCGCCCGATCGAGCGCCTCCGACCCCGTCGGGAGCACCTCCGGGCGCTGCTGCCCCGAGCGCACCACCGCGCGCTCACCCCACCGCCGCCCGAGCGACGCGAGCGTGTGCTGCAGCGCGTCGGCGTTCGTCGGCTCCTCCGGTCCCGTCCGTGTCATCGTGCCTCCGGGTCACACCACGCCGGCGACGCGGAAGGCCAGCGCCTCCAGCAGCTCGGCCTCGTCCACGGCCTCGTTCCCCTCGAGGTCGGCGATGGTCCGCGCCACGCGCATCACCCGCGCGGTGGCCCGGCCTGACAGGCGGTAGCGCTCGGCACCCTGGAGGAGGGCGTGGCGCGCGGCGCCCGTGAAGGTGACGGCCCGGTCGAGCGCGGTGGGCGGCAGGCGCCCGTTGGGGACCGTCTGCCCGCGCAGGATCTGCCTCGAGCGCGCGCTGATGACCCGCTCCCGCACCGTGGCCGACGTCTCGCCGGTCGGCGCAGCGACGATGTCGGCGGCGGTGACCGGCTGCAGCTCCAGCAGCAGGTCGATGCGGTCGAGGATGGGCCCCGACAGCCGTCGCATGTAGCGCGCCACGTCGCCGTCGCTGCAGCGGCAGCTCGCCACACCGCGCATCCCGCAGGGGCAGGGGTTCGCGGCCATCACCAGCGTGACGGCGGCCGGGTAGGTGACGGTGCCGCGGGCCCGCGACAGCGTGAGGACGCCGTCCTCGAGCGGCTGGCGCAGGACCTCGATGGCGGCGCGGCTGAACTCGGGCGCCTCGTCGAGGAACAGCACGCCGTTGTGGGCCAGGCTGACCTCGCCCGGCCGCAGCGTGTGGTCGCCGACGAGGCCAGCGATGGTGACGCTGTGGTGCGGCGAGCGGAAAGGCCGGTCGGCGAGCAGCACGTCGGAGTCGAGGATGCCCGCGGCGCTGTGGACGCGCGTGGCGGCGAGCGCCTCGGTGAACGTCATCGGCGGCAGGATGGTGGGCAGCCGCCGCGCGGGCGTGGACTTGCCGCAGCCCGGCGGCCCCACCATGAGCAGGTGGTGCGCGCCGGCGGCCGCGATCTCGAGCGCCCGGCGCGCGATCTCCTGGCCGCGCACCTCCTCGAGGTCGACCTCCAGCGGCGCGGCCCGGCGGCAGGCCGTGGGCTCGGGTGGCAGCTCGAGCTCGCCCCGCAGCCAGGCCACGACCTCGCCCAGGTGGTCGGCGCCGATGACCTCGACCCCGGGCACATCGCGGCCGCCGCCGCGCGAGCGCGCGGCACCACCAGCGTGCGCGCCCTCGGCCTTCGCGAGCAGCGACAGCGACAGCGCCCCGCGCACCGGCCGCAGCTCGCCGCCGAGCGCGACCTCGCCCACCGCCAGCACCTTCCCGACGGCCTCGCGCGGCACCCGCCCGTCCGCGGCGAGGATGCCGAGCGCGATGGGCAGGTCGAGCGCCGTCCCGTCTTTGCGGACGTCGGCCGGCGCGAGGTTCACGACCACCCGCTTGCGCGGGAACTCCTCGCCCAGCGCCTCCACGGCGCTGCGGATGCGCTCGCCGCTCTCCTTGACCTCGCTCGCCGCGAGCCCGACGATCGACATGCCGGGAGGCGCCGCAGCAGGTCGACCTCCACCAGGATGGGATCGCCTCGACCCCCTGGAGCGCACCACACCACTGCGACTGCCACCGGACCTCCCGGCCCGAGCCTCTGCGCGTTCCGTGCCAGCCAGCGCCGGGTGGCGCGACCGAGGCGACGGACGCCGACGGAAGTCGCGCCGGTCCGGTGCGCCGCGATCGGCGCCCCGCGCGCCGTCCGGTGACGTCCGTCGGTGTCGGACAGCATGAGCACCGCGGGGTTACCCCGTCCCGCGGAGGCCTCATGCCCACGACCCTGGCGCTGGCGCTGCTCGCCTGCAGCGGCCCCGAAGGCGCGCCCCAGCACGTCGTCTCGCCGCCCGAGCCCGCCCCCGAGGGCCTCGCGCCCCGCCCAGCCGAGGTGCCGGTCGCGCTGCGCGTGCGCTCCGCCGGCGTCGCCGGGGAGTACCCCGTCCCGCACGAGGACCCGCCCGACCTCACGCTGTGGCTGGTCGACGGCGACCCCGCCACGGCCTGGCACCCCCGCGGCATCGCCCGCATCGAGGTCGCGCCCGCCGTGCTCACCTCGATCGAGCTCGCTCAGCAGGGCGTGCAGGCGCTGCGCTGGCGCGGGCTGTTCGCCGAGGCCGACGTCCTGCGCCCGGGCGCCTGGCGCGACGTCGACCTGTCCCACACCGCCGCCGTCGGCGAGGGGCCCTGGCAGCGCTTCACGGCGCACGCCGAGCAGGAGGTCCGCGGCATCGAGCTCGAGGTCACGCAGACCGACGGCCCCGAGGCCGCCATCGCCGAGCTGCGGCTCGTCGGCAACCCCGACGCGCCCGACGACGGCGTCCGCGGCACCCGCTACACCGCCGTGGCCAGCACCACGGCCGACGGCCCGTTCCAGCGGCAGCCCGAGCAGGTCGACGCGCTCGACCCGGCCCGCTGCGCGATCTGGATCGACGGCGCCGAGCAGCGCGGCACCGAGAACACCTGCGAGGTGGGCGAGGGCTGGTTCTACCTCGGCATCCCGCGCGAGGGCGCGCCGAGGAGCAAGCGCCGGGGCGCGGGGGGCGACCCGACCGAGGCCGACGACGCAGAGTGGCGCCGCTTCCTCCTCGACGACGTCGGCGGCTGCTTCGCGCTCGTCGACGGCTTCCCCTACACCCGGTGCGCGCCGCCCGCGGGCTGAGAGTGGCAACCGCGCTCGGTCCGGGTATCTTGACCGGCCGGAGGGACGATGGAGAGGCGATGGACGGGCGTGGCGGTGGCGTTCGCCGCCATGCTGCTCGCGGTGGGGCTCTGGACGTTCAGCGCCCCCGACACCACACCGCGCGCGCCCGCCGCGGCGCCCGCGGTCCCCGGCAAGGTCGTGGAGATCGATCCCGAGGTGGCCGAGGTCGCGGCGCCGCCCGCCGAGCGGCGCAAGCAGCTGCAGATGGCGGCCGCCCCATCTCGCCGACCGACCGGCGGCTGAGCCCCGACGGGCCGCTGCTCGACCTACACCTCCGCGACCGGCTGCACCGCCCCGGCCTGCCGCCCGGCGTGCGCTGCCGCCCGACATCTACCGGCTCGACGACAAGGGCGTCGCCACCGCGATGGCCGCCCGCCGCGACCAGCTGACGGGCTGCTACGAGGCGGCGCTGGCCGAGACCCCGGCCTCGAGGGCCAGATGACGCTGAGCCTCGACATCCAGCCCGACGAGCGCGGCCCGTTCGCCCACGTCGCCGGGGTGCAGACCGAGAGCGACATCGGCGGCGGCACCTTCGAGGACTGCGTGACCGGCGCCCTCGGCGAGCCTCCGGTTCGCCGGCCGCGAGCCCACCACCGTGAACTACCCGATCACGTTCCGCCAGGAGTGAGCGGGTCGGGCAGCCAGGCGAGCAGCCCGGCGAGCGCGAGCACGAGCCCGACGTAGCGAGCGAGGATGCCGTCGCTCCCGGCGGCGGGGGCGGGGCTGGTCGCCGCGCGCACGGCGCCGACGAGCCCGATGACCAGCAGCAGCACGTCGCCCGACAGGAGCCAGCCGCCGCCGAGCGCCACCACGGCGATCCAGCGGTGGCTCCGGTCGAGCGCGCGCCAGCCGCGCCCGCCGTCGAGCTGCCAGACGGGGAGCAGGTTGAACAGGTTCACCCAGGCGCCGAGGCGGGCGAGGGCGGCCCACAGCGGGTCGCCCGTGGCGAGCCACAGCCCGACGGCGACGAGCGCGGCGCCGAAGCCCCACAGCGGGCCGGCGAGGCCGGTCGTGGCGTCCTCCAGCACGGTGGCCGGGTACTGCTTGAGCCGGATGAAGGCGCCGAGGCCGGGGACGAACATCGGCGCGGTGGCGGCGATGCCGTAGCGCCGGAGGGCGACGACGTGGCCCATCTCGTGGACGTAGATCGACACGACGAAGCCGGCGGCGAGCTTCCAGCCGAACAGCGACGCGTAGACGCCCACCGTCACGAACATCGACAGCAGCGTGGGCAGCTTGGTGAGGCCCACGAGCAGCAGCTTACCCTTCGACAGCGCGGCGACCGCGGCGGTGCCGAGGCCGGCGAGCCAGACCCAGGGCCCGCGGCCGCGCTCGGGGGCCGGGGACGCCGCGCCGTCGAGCTGCTGCGACAGCGCCACGACCCGGTCGCGCAGCCGGCCGGCCTGGACGGTGCCCGCGGGCAGGAGCTCCAGCGCGCGCCGCCAGCTGGCCAGGGCCTCGGAGACGTCGCCCGCGGCCTCGGCGGCCTCGGCGCGGGCGGCCAGGTCGCGCAGCACGTCGGCGTGGACCAGCGCGCGGCAGGACGGGCAGTCGAGCGCCTCGTCGCCGAGCGGCGCACCGCAGCGGGCGCAGGGCGTCACCGGGACCCCGGCTCGACGAGGTCGCCGAAGGCGACGGGGTGCGCGGCGGTGCGGGTCCAGGCGCTGCCGACGGAGACGCCGGCGATGACCAGCCAGAACACGGCGGACGCGCTGTCGGTCGGCAGGCGCGGCGCCGTCGCGACGTAGGCGGCGATGGCGCCCGCGGTGTAGAGCGCGGCCACGACCTGGTGGGGCCGGCCGCCGCCGCCCGCGCCGCGGCGCACCGCCCAGGCGACGGCCCAGGCGACGCCGAGCGCCGCGATGCGGAAGTCGCCGGCGAGCTCGCGCAGCTGCATCCAGAGCAGGGTGCTGGCGGCGGCCGCGGCGAGGCCCCAACCCAGCGCCTGGCCGAGCGCGTCGGGCGAGGCGGTGTGCGCCTCGTGCTCGAGGATCCGCTCGCGGCAGGCGGGGCAGACGGCCTGCGGCCCCACCCGGTAGTGCGGGCCGCGCAGCAGCGCGCCGCACACGGCGCAGGGCGGCGGCGCGGCGTACTCCGCCGTGTCGAACTGCAGGTCGTCGGGCATCGCGCCCCCGTATCCCCGCCGCGGGCGTTGCGGGGCGCCGGCCGCCGCGTTCGGTGTGGAGCATGGACACCCGCCTGCTGACCCCGGCCGACGTCCCGGCTGTCGAGGCCTTCCTCGCCGACCGCGCCGACACGTCGATGTTCCTCCGCTCGAACCTGCGCGCGGCGGGCATCGTCGACCGCGGGCAGCGCTACCAGGGCGCCTGGGTGGGCGCCTTCGCCGAGGGCCTCTCGGGCGTCGCCTGCCACGGGTGGAACGGCATGCTGCTGCTCCAGGCGCCGCTGGGCGCGCTGCCCGCGCTGGTCGACGCCGCGGTCGCGGCGAGCGGGCGCGCGGTGGCGGGCTTCACCGGGCCGACCGACCAGGTCCGCGCCGCCCGGGAGCACCTCGGCTGGACGGCCCGCACCGCCGCGCTCGACAGCGACGAGGACCTCTTCGCGCTCGACCTCGGCGCGCTGGTCGCCGGGCCGGGCGCCGTGCGGCGCGCCGGGGCCGCCGACGTGGCCGCGCTGGTGCCCTGGCGCTTCGCCTACGAGCAGGAGACGCTCGGGCGCGCCGCGGCGCCCGAGGCCGTGGCCGACAGCCTCGCCGCCAGCGCCGCCGACGGCGCGCTCTTCGTGGCCGAGGCCGACGGCGCGCTCGTCGCCATGTCGGCGTTCAACGCCCGCCTGCCCGACACCGTGCAGATCGGCGGGGTGTACACGCCGCCCGCGCTGCGCGGTCGGGGCCACGGGCGCGCCGTGGTGGGCGGCTCGCTGCGGCTGGCCGCCGCCGAGGGCGTCCAGCGCGCCATCCTGTTCACCGACCGCGACAACGCGCCGGCCCAGCGGGCCTACCGGGCGCTGGGCTTCCACGTCGTCGGCAGCTACGGGCTCGTGCTGTTCTAGCGCGGACGCGGCGTCAGACGAGCAGCTCGAACCGCTCCTGGAAGAAGGCGCGCGCGACCGACATCGTGTGGACCTCGTCGGGGCCGTCGGCGATGCGGGCGGCCCGCGACCAGCGGTACCACCGCTCGAACGGCACGTCGGCGCTGTAGCCGAGCCCGCCGTGGAGCTGGATGGCGTCGTCGAGGACCCGGCACAGCGTGTTAGCGACGTGGTTCTTCGCCATCGACGAGTACGGGCGCGCCTCGCGGTCGAGGCCCTGCTCGAGCAGGGTGGCGCAGTGCAGCGTCATCATGTTGCCGGCGTGCACCGCGGCGGCGCCCTCGGCGATCTTCTGCTGCACGAGCTGGTGCTCGGCGAGCGTGCGCCCGAAGCTGCGGCGGGTCGTGAGGTAGGCCCGCGACATCTCGAGGATGCGCGCGGCGAGGCCGAGCCAGCGCATGCAGTGGGTGAGGCGGGCCGGCACGAGCCGCGCCTGGGCGAGCCGGAAGCCGTCGCCCACCCGCCCGAGCACGGCCTCGGGCCCGACGCGGACGCCGTGGAACTTCATCTCGGCCTCGCGGTGCGCCAGCAGCGGCGGCCCCATGACCTCGAGGTCGCGCACGTGCTCGACGCCGTCGGCGTGGCGGTCGACGACCAGCATGCTGGCGCCGTCGTCGCTCGTCCGCGCCAGCACGATGAGGAACGACGCGCGCCCGCCGCCGGTCGTGTACCACTTGTGCCCGTCGATGACGAAGCCGTCGCCATCCTTGCGGGCGGTGGTGCGCAGGTTCGACGGGTCGGCGCCCGCGCCGGGGGCCGGCTCGGTCATGCAGAAGGCGCTGGTGATCTCGGCGCGGACCAGCGGGCCGAGCCAGCGCTCGCGCACCTCGGGCGACGCCGCGCGGAGGAGCAGGTCCATGTTGCCCTGATCGGGCGCGTCGCAGTTGAAGCTGCGGGCGCCGACCATGGAGCGGCCCATCTCGCGGAACAGCGCGCACATGCCCATCGGCCCGAGGCCGAGCCCGCCGTGCTCCACGGGCAGGTGGGGCGTCCACAGGCCCTCGTCGCGGGCGCGCTGCTGCAGGCGCCGCAGCTCGGTGTCCTCGTCGCGCGCGTCCTGCTCGACGACGCGCTCCTCGTTCGGCACGACCTCGGCGTCGACGAGGGCCCGCACCCGCTGGCGCAGCGCCGCGAGCTCGGGGGACAGCAGGAAGTCGGTCGGGATGGCGGACACGGCGGCTCCGGGGCGCGGGTCACTCGATGCGGTCGAAGTCGTCGGACCGGTCGAACTTCGGGTTGGCGACGGCGACCTTCTGCCCGGCGATCGCCTGCAGCGCGCCGGCGAGCGCGGCGTAGGCGGCGTCGTCGAGGGGTGCCCGGCGCACGTGGTCGGCCAGGGCGCGCTCGGTGTCGCGGATCGCCCCCGGTGATCGCGGCGTCGTCGGCGGGGGTGGGCGGGGAGGGGAGGAGCGCGGCCAGCGCGGCGAGGTGCGCCCGGTCGCCCTGCAGCCCGAGGCGGCCTCGCGGCCGAGCCCGGCGCACAGGTGGGCGGCGATGCGGACGCGGAACTGCAGCGCGGGGTCGGTCACCGCGGGGAGCACGTCGCGCCCGAGGAACGCGGCGAGCGCGTCCAGGAGCTGATCGGTGGCCGGTGGATCCTGCACGCTCACCCTCCGCTGGCGCGGCGCACCCGGCGCAGCGCCTCGAACTCGATCTCCGCGGCCCGCCGCCCGATGGCGAGCAGCTCCAGGTCCTGCTCGTGGCCCTGGAGCACGCGCTGGGCCTGCCAGTGCGCGCCGGCGGCCCACCGCAGGCCGCCCGCGATCTCCCACCACTCGAGCTCCTGCGCGGTCACGGGCGCGCCGCCGGCCGCCACGTAGGCGTCGACGAAGGCCTGGCGCGGCACCAGCCCGCCCGCGGCGCGGTCGTTCTGCCCGAAGCGCCAGTCGCGCACGCAGAGCCAGCCGAGGTCGTCGGCCGGGGAGCCCCAGTGGGCGAACTCCCAGTCGACGACGGCGGCGAGGCCCTCGGGCCCGACCATGAAGTTCCCCATGCGGAAGTCGCCGTGGCACAGCGAGGGGGCCCGCTCGGGCGGCGGATGCTCGGCGAGCCAGCGCAGGACGAGCTCGAGGCCGGGCTTGGGCTCGGGGAGCGTGTCGAGCGTGGCGCGGCTGAAGCCGAGCATGGCCTGCGCGGCGGGCACGCCGGGGCGGGCGGAGTGCGGCACCTCGAGCACGCCGGGCGCGGGCCGGACCCGGTGCACCGCGACGAGCGCGGCGGCGAGCTGGCTCGGCAGGGCGGAGCGGGCCGCGGCGAGGCGCTCGTCGCGCAGGACCCGGGCGGCGATGGCCACGCCCTCGACCCAGTCCATCAGCAGCGCGGTGGCGCCGGGGCGCAGCAGATCGGCGATCTCGGCGCGCACGGCCGGCGTGGGCACGCCGCTCGCGACGGCGAGGTCGATGACCGCGCGCTCGGCGGCGCGCGAGATGCTGCCCGGCAGCGAGGAGCGCGCGTCGGACCGCAGGGCGAAGCGCTGCGCGGCGCCGCCGACCTCGGCGTCGATCCGGAAGTTGTCCTGGCAGGCGCCGCCGGCGAGCGGCCGGACGCCGACGATCCGGGCGGGCGCGCCGGCCGCCGCGGACAGGTGCTCGGCGAGGGTGGGGGCCCAGTCCGGGAGGTCGGTCTGCATCCCGCGCGCTTATCTGCGTCGCCCGCCGCGGCAACCGATGACGCACACGCGTCGGGCGCGTTTGCGTCATCGCCGACGTCGGCGGGCTCGTGTAGGATGCCGCGGTGACGCAGACGGCCCCCGCGCTCGACTGGCCCGCCTGGCGGGCGCTCCTCCGCGACGTCCCGCTGCCCGCCGCGGTGGTCGACCTCGACGCGATGGAGCGCAACGTCGACCGCGTCGTGGCGGCGTTCGGCGACGCGCCCGCCACCCTGCGCGTCGCCACGAAGTCGGTGCGCCACCCGGGGCTGCTGCGGCGGATCCTGGCCCGCGGTGGCGCGCGCTGCCGCGGCCTGATGGCCTACGCCGCGGGCGAGGCCGCGCTGCTCGTCGAGCAGGGCCACGACGACCTGCTGTTGGCCTACCCCGTCGCCCGGGCCCACGACGCCGACGTCGTGGCGCGCCTGGTGGCTGGCGGCGCTGTCGTGCGCTGCGTCGTGGACCACCTCGACCACGTCGCGCTGCTGGGGCGGGCCGGCGAGGCGGTGGCGGGCGGTGGTGCCGCTGTGCATCGACGTCGACGCCCGTGGCGGCCCGCCGGGGTGCACCTGGGCGCGCCGCAGCCCGATCCGCACGCCGGAGCAGGCCGTGGCGCTGGCCGCGCGGATCGCCGCCACACCCGGGGTCGCGCTGGGCGGATCATGGCCTACGAAGCGCAGATCGCGGGCATCCGCGACCACAGCCCCTGGCGGCGCGCTCACCGGATCCCAGGGCGAAGGTGGATCGGGCGCGGTCCCGGCCGGTCGTCGCCGCGCGGCGCGCCGCCGTCGTCGCCGCGCTGCGGGCCGCGGGCCACGACGCCGCTCGTCAACGGCGGGGCACGGGCAGCGTCGCGTCCACCGCCGGCGATCCCCGCACACCGAGGTGGCCGCGGGCTCCGCGTTCCTCTGCCTGCACCTGTTCGACGGCTACGACGGGATGCCGCTGGAGCCGGCCGCGTTCTTCGCGCTGCCCGTGGTCCGCAGCTCCGACCCGGGGTGGATCACCTGCGCGGGCGGCGGCTACCCCGCGTCGGGCGGCGCCGGGGCCGACCGGCTCCCGATCGTGGCGCTGCCGGCCGGGCTGTCGCCCGCGCCGCTCGAGGGCTTCGGCGAGGTCCAGACGCCGCTGCGCTGGGCCGGCCCCGGCGAGCCGCCCGGGCTCGGCGACCCCGTCCTGTGCCGCCACGCGAAGGCGGGCGAGCTGGCCGAGCGCTTCGCCACCTTCGTGCTGGTCCGCGGTGGGCGGGTCGAGGCGACGGAGCCCACCTACCGCGGGCTCGGCGCCTGCTTCCCGTGAACGTGGCGCAGAGAAGGGGTACCTTCGCTCCATGCTCACGCTCCTGACGCTCCTGTCCGTGTCGGGCTGCGGCCGCTCCGAGCCGCCGCGCCCCGCCGACGTCCCCGCCGATGCCGTCCGGGTCTGGTCCGACGGCCAGCAGCTCACCGTCGGCGCGGTGTCGGTGCCGATCACCGAGCTCGCGCAGGCCCCGACCGAGCCCACGTCGCCGCGCCTCGTGCAGGCGCTCCAGGCGAGCGCCGGCAAGCCGCTGTGGGTGGACCTCCCCGCCGACACGCCGTTCTGGGTGGTCCGCCAGGCGCTCAACTCCGGCGACGAGGCGGGCGCCCGCCCCGCGTGGCTGTCGGTGCGCGGAGACGGCGCGCCCGAGGCCTTCGCCGTCACGCCCCCGCCGAAGTTCACCATCGGCGGCGCCTGCGACGCGCCGGTCCCGGTGACCGGCGTGGAGCCGCTCGTCACGGTGTCGGTGCAGACGGGGCCCGACGGCGCCTGGGTCCTCGCCACCGCCCGCCTCATCCCCGAGACCGCGCAGGGGCCGACCGAGCTCGAGGCCGACTGCCTCGCCGTGCCGACCTGCGACGCGCTGTTCCCCGAGGGCGCCGCCCGCGAGGCCTGCGCCGCGCAGCAGGCGCCCGCGCCGCAGCGGGTGACGCTCGGCGGCGAGCTCGGGTGCCTGCTGCCCCTCGCGAAGCAGCCGGGCGACGTGGCCGCCTGGCGGTCCGGCCTGGCGCAGCGCGTGGAGGAGCTCGGCCTCGGCGACACGCCCCTGCGCGTGGTCATGCCCGAGGCGATGTCGCGGCTCGACGCCGTGCTGGCCGTGGTCGGCGGCTTCGTCGACGCGGGGCTGCCCCCGCCATCCATCGGGACGCAGCTGCTGGTCGAGGGCAACGACGGCCCGCCCGTCTGCAACGCCCCCGTGCGCGACCGGGCGTCGCTCGAGCTGGCGGGCGCGCGCTGGCTCGGCGGGATGCGCGCCTGGGCGGCGGCGTCCGCGCCCGCACCCGCACCCGAGGAGGGCGACGGTGGCTGAGGGCATCGACGAGGCGCGCGTCCGCCGCTGGGCCGCCGCGGATCCCGACCCCGACGACGCTGCAGCGGTGCTGGCCCTGCTCGACCGCGGCGACCCCGCGCTCGCGGCGGCGTTCGCCGCGCCGCCGTCCTTCGGCACCGCCGGGCTGCGGGCGCCGCTCGGGCCGGGGCC
The DNA here is from genome assembly GCA_041389545.1 of Myxococcota bacterium. Lineage (GTDB taxonomy): Bacteria > Myxococcota_A > UBA796 > UBA796 > JACKER01. The sequence goes on from JAWKRQ010000107.1 coordinate 19,851, forward strand.
GAGCCGCATGAACCGCGCCACCGTCCGCCGGATCGCCGGCGCCGTCGCGCGGGCGCTGGCCGAGGGGCCCGGCGACGGGCCCGTCGTGGTCGGCTTCGACGGCCGCCGGGGCTCGGCCGCCTTCGCCGTCGACGCCGCGCGCGTGCTCCGCGGCGCCGGCCTGCGCGTCGTCCGCTCGCTCGGCGTGTGCCCAACCCCGCTGCTGGCGTTCGCCGTGCGCGATCTCGGCGCCCGCGCCGGCGTGATGATCACGGCGTCGCACAACCCGCCCGCCGACAACGGGGTCAAGGTGTACGGCCCCGACGGCGCGCAGATCGTGGCCCCGCTCGACGCCGCCATCGCCGGCTACCTGCTGGCGGGC
>JAWKRQ010000108.1:0-20045 GCA_041389545.1 Myxococcota bacterium
GCACAGCCCGAGCCACGGAAGTCGCCGTACCGGTTGTTGGCGCCCGCGCTGCCGGTGTGGCAGTCGCCGCACTGGAACGCGACCGACTCCTCGACGATGTCCTGGAGCGGCGAACCGGAGATGAACTGGTTCACGTAGCCCTGGGCATCGTTCGCGGCGTACCGGAAGTTGTTCAGGGTGTTCGCGTCGTAGATCGCGTTGTCGTAGAACCCGGTGCGATCCTGCCAGACCGCGCGCTCGGGGTACTCGACCAGGCGACCCACGCGGCCGATCTCGGCGCCGTTGTACACCCAGGACGCGTCGCTGACCGCGCGGAACGCGAGGTCGGCAGCGGTCTTGTTGTAGTAGTTCGCCGTCTCCGGGACGTAGCTGTCGACGCCCGTGGTGAAGTTCGTCTTCGAGTAGAAGCCGGACTCCGTGTTGATCGGGCTGCGCGAGAACCACGTGGCGTGCTCGCCGCCGTGGCAGCCGCTCTGGCCGCAGCTCTGGCCGGTCGAGACGACGCGGATGTCGCTCGGGTTCCGGAACTGGAGCCACTGCAGGGCGGTGTAGGTCGTACCGTTGACGGTGTAGTCCGGGTACTTGTCGATCCCGGTCAGCGTCAGGTAGTTGAAGTACGACTCGGGGTTGTTGAACAGGATCGTGTCGTTCTCGATCTGCGGCGGACGCGGCACGTGCGCGTACTCGCGGCCCGACTCCTCGCCGTTACCACCGTGGCAGGTGGTGCAGGTGAGGTACTGCGCCGACGGGTTGTCGGTCCAGTGCGGGTTCTCGATCCCGGTCCCGGCGTAGTCGTTGTAGCGAGAGCCGTTGTGGCACTCCATACAACCCTCGGCCGGCTCCTCGAGCCCGCCGTTGCAGTTCGGGTCGGTCGGGTGCTCGTCGCAGTAGTCCGCGGGCGGCGGACACTCGCCGGCGGCGGGCGGGTTGCAGAGGTTGGGGTCGCAGTCGCAGCAGGCCAGCCGGGTGGGGATGGACTCCTGGGAGGCGTCGCACAGATCCAGCAGATCGCAGTTGTACGTGTTCCCGTTGAACTCGTAGTTCGTGCAATCAGCCGTCGGCAGCGGGGTCTGGTTCCCCGGCGCAGTACCGTCCGGCAGCTCTTCGAAGGGCTTCATGCCCTTGCAGCCGGCGATCAGCGCGACACTCGTGATGAGAAGTGCTCGCATGGTGAGAGCTCCTGACCGGCCACCATGGCCGGTGGATGGTGAGGGTGAGAGAATCTGGCCTGGCGCCAGGGTGTTCTCGGAAGGGTAGTCGTCATGGACCCTGGCGCTGCCGTGAGCTCCCTGCCGCCACGACGCCGCTCCGCCGACCGCGGGACGGAAGCCGTCCGTCCGCGTAGTCGCCTTCGGGAGGGGATCGAGGTGGGGGAGGAGCGCGTTCACTGGGTTCCCTCGTGGAGGATGATCCGAGAAGGCCGAGACGGCCCGCCCGAGTCTAATGCAAGGGGTGGGCCATCGGTCAAGGGCCCGGCAGAACGGGATCCCTCACCGCCGCCGGACCCCCTCGCGGAGGAAATGTCGCACCTTCGGGATCCCGATGTCTCGATCCGTCACCCGCCGTCGCGGTGTGGCTCGCCGCCGCCGCGCGCCTGCGGTAGACTCGCTCCCCCACCCCCTGTCGCCCCGGTCGGAGCCCCATGGCCACCGCGACCCAGATGACCCCGAGAGGCCTCGCCGGCTGGCTGTTCCTCGGCGCCGGCACCACCGCGCTGCTGGTCGTCGCGGTGCTGGCGATGCTGTTCGGCGCGCCCTTCTACCTCACGCCGGTCGCCGAGCGCACCGCCAGCTGGTTCGAGAGCAACCAGGTGGGCGGCCTGCTGTTCGGCATCGCCGGCACCTTCCTCATGTCCGTGATGCTGCTGTACTCGGTCCGGAAGTGGCTGCCGTTCACGGGCGTGATGGGCAGCATGACCTTCTGGATGCGGTTCCACATGCTGTGCGGGCTGCTCGGGCCGCTCTACATCGTGCTCCACGCCGAGATCAAGCTCCCCACCGGGTTCATCGCCATCGGCTTCTGGTGCATGGTCCTGGTGGCCGTGAGCGGCTTCTTCGGCCGGTACCTGTTCGGCTACTTCCCCCAGGCCGCGGCCGACCTCAAGCTCGACATCGCGCAGGCCCAGAAGCGCCTCACCGAGCTGCGCGCCCAGCTCGTCGCCGACACGCGCGACGCCGAGGGGTTGAACGTACAGCACGCCGTGGCGCTGGCCAAGGGGCTGCAGTTCGAGCCGCGCTCCCTCGGCGAGCTCATCATCCTCGACGCCGACGTCCGCCGGCGGGCCGATCTCATCAAGATCATGCTCCACCGCGCGAAGCTGCCGAAGGAGGCCCGCCGCCGCGCGGAGGCCACGCTCCTCGAGCAGCTGTTCCTGCGCCGCACCATGGCGGGCTTCGACACGGCGCGGCGGATGCTCCGCTACTGGAACCTGTTCCACCAGCCGCTGGCGATGGCGATGTACATCATCGTCGCCATCCACATCCTCTACGCCCTGTACTACGGCGGCTCGATCGCCACGCTGCTGTCCGTGTTCGGCTGAGCGCCCCGCCGCGGTCGCGCGTCTGATAGAAGGTGCGTTCGGAGTGTCCGCATGGAGAACCTCCCCGCCCTGCTGTGCGTCGCGATCATCGTGGTCGGCTTCGTCGTCCCGATGTGGGCGTACATCACGTTCACCGAGCGCAAGATCCGGATCGAGCGCGACAAGGCCATCGAGGCCGGCCGCCACGAGCCGGTCACGATCCAGCCCTACGTCGACCTCTCGGTCTGCATGGGGTCGGGCGCCTGCGTCCCCTCGTGCCCCGAAGACGTGCTGAAGGTCCTCGAGGGGCAGGCCGTCGCGGTGAACATGTCCGCCTGCATCGGCCACGCCGCGTGCGTCACGGCCTGCCCGGTGGGCGCCATCGAGCTCGTGTTCGGCTCCGACAAGCGCGGCATCGACATCCCGCGGGTGGGCCCGGACTTCCAGACCAACGTGCCCGGGGTCTACATCGCCGGGGAGCTCGGCGGGATGGGCCTCATCGCCAGCGCCGCGGAGCAGGGCATCAAGGCGATGGAGAACGCCGGCAAGGCGCTGCAGAAGCGACCCGACCGGGTCGACGTGGCGATCGTCGGCGCGGGGCCGGCGGGGATCGCGGCGGCGGCGATGGCGAAGAAGCTCGGCATCTCCTACGTCCTGCTCGACCAGGAGGCGGTCGGCGGCGCGGTGCGGCACTACCCGCGGAAGAAGCTCGTCTTCACCCGCCCGATGGACATCCCGGGCTACGGCAAGGTGAACCTCACCACGCTCCACAAGGAGGAGCTGGTCGAGCTGTTCGAGAAGATCGTCGCGCACCTGGGCCTCGAGGTGCGGCCGTTCGAGCCCGTGGAGAAGGTCCGCGCGTCCGACGGCGGGTTCGAGGTCACCACGCCGAAGGGCAGCGTGAAGGTCGGGAAGGTGCTGCTGGCGCTCGGCCGCCGGGGCACGCCCCGCAAGCTGTCGGTCGAGGGCGAGGAGCAGGAGAAGGTCGCCTACTCGCTGCTCGAGCCCGACCAGTACCAGTACGACCACCTGCTCATCGTCGGCGGCGGCGACTCGGCGGTCGAGGCCGCGCTGCAGCTGTCGGAGCAGCCCGGGAACAAGGTGTTCCTGTCGTACCGCGGCGCGAAGATCAACCGGCCGAAGGAGAAGAACGTCCAGCTGCTGCGCGAGGCCGTCCGCAACCAGAAGGTCGACCTGCTGCTCGAGTCCAACGTGCGCGAGATCGAGTCCGACCGGGTCGTGCTCGAGCAGAAGGGCGCCGAGCTCGTCCTGCCCAACGACCACGTCTTCGTCATGGTCGGCGGGGTGCTGCCCACGCGGTTCCTCAAGGACATCGGCATCAAGATCCAGAAGCACTACGGCAAGCGCATCGAGGCGATGGACGACGAGATCGAGGAGAAGAGCGTCCCGATCCCCGAGCCCGCCGCGGGCGGCGCGCCGCCGCTGTCGTTCATCCGGCCGCCCGAGGCGGACGGCGGCGACCTCACCATCCCGCTCGTGTCGCACGACGAGCCCACGATGACGCTCCCGCCGGAGGTGGTGGCGGCCGCGATGAGCGCGCCCGGCCCGGCGGCCGAGGTCGCGCCGGCCGCGGCGAGCGGCCCCGCCGCGCCGCCGCGCCCGGTGTCGGGCCTGCAGATGCTCGACACGCACACCCTGCCGGCGTCCCGGTCCGTCGACGAGCTGCCGCGGACGTTCGACGAGGCGGGCGGGCGGCGGAAGGAGCTGACCGAGATCCAGCCGCTGAAGCGGGTGCCGCTGGCGGGCGGCGCCACCGCGGCGCAGCCCTCGGCCGCGTCGCAGGAGCGGACGGTGGCGATGCCCGAGCACGACGCGCCCGACGCGCTGCCCGAGGGCGAGGAGCCCGAGCAGACGCCCGGCCGCGTGGTCGCCCGCCGCGACGCCTCGGCGCCGCCCTCGCGCCCGACGCCCGCGCCGATGCCGGCCCCGGCGTCGCCGATCTCCGCCCGCCTGTCGCGGTCGCGCACGGGCGCCGTGCGGCTGCCGGGGCGCAACAACCCGGCCACCGGGCGCCACGCCGTGCCCGACGAGGCGCCCGCGCCCGAGGCGCCGCCCGTGCCGCTCGGCGCCGGCATGGCCACCGGCGTCACGAGCCTCGACCAGCGCATCGGCGCCGCCCGGGCGGCGCTGCAGGCCGGCCAGTGGGACGCCGTGCAGCAGCAGAGCCGCGCCCTGTCGAAGGAGGTCGCCTCCCTCGCAGAGCGCCTGTCGGTGCAGGCGCTCGGCGTCGCGAGCCGCTGGGTCCACCAGCTCGAGGGCGAAGCGTTGCTCGCGAGCGGCGAGTGGGAGGCCGCCACCTCGCCGCTGGCCGCCGCGGTCGACGCTGCGCGCGCCCTCGAGGCCCCCGAGGCCCTGGCCCAGGCCCTCGCCGCCTACGGCCGCGCCTGCCACCACGCCGGCCGCTACGACGCCGCCCACAACGCGCTCGAGGAGGCCCTGTTCGTCTCCGAGGGCGGCCTGCCCGAGCGCGGCAGCGTCCTGCGGCTGCTGGGCGACCAGGCGCTGCGCCGCGGCGAGGTCGAGATCGCCGACCAGCACTTCACGGACGCCCTCGAGGAGGCCCGCCGGACCGGCGCACGCACCGCCGAGGCCCGCGCGCTGCGCGGCCTGGCCAACTGCACCGCCATCCAGGGCCACTACGCCGAGGCGCTCGAGCAGATGGTCGAGGCCTTCCAGATGCTCGGCACCGACGATCCGCCCGTCGCCGCCAGCATCCTGGTCCGCGTGGTCGAGCTCGAGAACGTCCTCGGGCGCTACGGCGCCGCGCTCCGCCGCAACGAGCTGCTGATGAACCTCACGAACTCGGTGCAGCTGGCCGTCCAGCGCGCCGAGGGGCTGGCGCTGGCGGGGGAGTCCCTCGCCGCCGTCGGGCAGAACCGCGAAGCCGCCGCGGCCGCCATCAAGGCCGCGGAGGAGGCCGTCCGCATCGGGCCGAAGGACCCGCGCGTCTTCTCGGCCGGCCTGCGCGCGGCGCGGGTGCTGTGCGACGTGGAGCGCCCGGCCGACGCCCTGCAGCTGCTCGATCGGCTCGGCACCCCGCCCGACTCGCAACTCGACGACTGGGTGGGCCAGGCGATGGCCGTCCGCGCCCGCGCCGTCGTGCGGAGCGACTCGTCGGGCGCGCGCACCCTCGCGAACGACGCCGTCGGGCGCAGCCGCCCGCTCATGGCCATGCGCGCCGCCCGGCTCCAGCTCGACGCCGCGCTCGCGCTGCACGAGTCGGGCGCCAACAGCGCCGCGCGCACCGCCGTGAAGCGCGGGCTCAAGGTCCTGCAGGGCTCGGGCAACAAGGGGCTCAAGCTCGAGCTGCTCATCGCGATGTACCTCGCCGCCCCCGACCACCGCGTGGTCGAGGCCGCGGCGCGCACCGCCCTCCGCGTCATGGAGGACCTGCCGCCGCACACCGTGGCGTCGTTCAAGGCGCGCCCGATCGTGGGCGAGGCGCTCGGCCGCTGGTCGGGCCAGGCCGAGGAGGAGACGGCGTAGCCGCTGCCCTCAGCGGCGCGGCGGCCGCAGGTACTTCGTCATCTGGACGAAGCCCTGGATGCCGAGGCTCCCCTGCTCGTCGAGCAGGTCGGTCTCGGTCATCGCGGCCGCGCCAGCGATGAAGATCACGTCGAGCTGCGGGCTCACCACGTTGACGAACAGGTCGCCGTAGAAGCCGAGGCCGGGGAAGTCGTCGTGGGCCAGGATGCCGCGCAGCGAGCCGTCCAGCGCGACGGGCGAGCCCGGGGGCTCGAAGTACAGCAGCAGCCCGCCGTCGATCTGCTGCCCGGTGGGGTCCTCGCCGCCCGGCAGCACGAGGTCCTCGCGCGGGTGCAGCTGGATGAGGTTGGCGTCGGCGATGACGTCGAGCGTGTCGCCGAGGCGCAGCACCCCCGCCTGCGGGTTGATCCGCAGGTAGCGGTTCTCCTCGAGCGGGTGGTGGCGGTAGCGCACGGTGACGCCGAGCCGCGGGACGGTGCCGCCGCCCTCGGGCTGGAACCGGATGCCCCCGCCGACCAGGTGGTTGAGCGTGGGATCGCGCTCGTCCTGCAGGAACAGCGGGTTGGCCTGGCCGATGGCGCCGAGGCGGTCCTGGAAGCGGCGGAGGGACGGGTCGAGCGCCTCGGAGCCGATGTAGCGGTAGGAGCTGAACGCGTCGTAGAGCAGGTCGAGGCGCAGGCTCTGCGTCGGGTTGCCGACCACGGCGAGCATGCCGTCGACGAGCCGCGGGCCGTCCTCGACGGGGCCGGCGAGCTCCACGTCGAGCCGCCCCATCACGTCGAGCGTGCGCTCGAGGCTCACCCGCCCGAGCGTCAGCACCCCGGCGCGATCGAGCCCGCCCTCGAACATCACCGCCTCGCCCACGACCGACAGCTGCGTCTTCGACGTGGCGTAGCTGAAGATGGGGCCGCCGCCGGGCCGCACCGTGGGGACGGTGGTGAACAGGTTCGGCGCCAGGCCGCCCCACACGCCGATGCGGATCGTGTCGGACGGCTTGTACATCGCCTGGACGCCGTCCACGAGCCGCGGGCCGCCGCGGTAGACCTGCGACCGGCCGATGTCGACGACCCACTTGTCGCTCACGACCTCGGCGCCGAGCGTGCGGACGTAGCCCCACTCGATGGGCCGCGCCTCGGGCCCGGTGGGATCGAGGATGAAGCGCCCGTCGATCATCGCGACGAGCGCCGGGCCCGGCGTGCTCTGGTCGCCGGCGAGGGTCCACCGCAGCCGCTGCGCCACCAACAGGTCCATGTCGGTGGGCGCCTCGTACACGTCGCGGATCGCGGAGTCGCTCCAGGTCTGCACGCCGAGCGTGCTCACCGCCACGTCGGGCGGGTTGACCGTCTGGGCGTGGGCCGCGCCGATCAGCGCGCAGTGGACCAGCACCATCACAGGACTTCACCCGCCGGGTGACACGCCACGATGCACGTCTCGTTCGTCTCGGTCGACAGCGTCGTGAGCCCGTAGTGCCCCGGCGGCGTCGTGATGAGCGACGAGTGGCAGGTCTGGCAGTCGTAGGTCGTGTAGTTGTCGCCCGGGTTCGTGTGGCACGACGAGCAGGCGACGATCCACTCGCCCTCGGGGTTCTCCACGTCGTCGCTGATCGCGCCGTGCGGCGAGTGCACGGGGTGCTCGTAGGTGTCGACGGCCCAGTCCTTCACGCCGTGGCACGGCCCGCAGTCCCAGCGCAGCGCCTTGGTCTCGCTGTAGTAGTGCTCGGCGTCCTTGCGCTCGGCCTCGTGGCAGTCCCAGCAGGCCTGCGTCTCGGGCAGCACGGAGTGGTCGAAGCCGCCCGTGGTGGTCGTGCCCGTCTCCGTCGTCGGGGTCGCGCCGGTCTCGCCCGTGCCGAGCAGCGAGGTGGCGATCTGGTCCCACCCGTACTCGCTGTGGCAGGGCGTGCAGTTCTGGCCGGGGTAGTGGCTCGGCTCGGGACGGTCGTCCTCGTGGCAGTCGATGCACAAGGTCGGCAGGGCCTTCGGCGTCCCGGACCCGTGGCAGCCCTCGCAGGGCACTGCGGCATGAAGGCCGCGGAGGGGGTACACCGGGTCCTCACCCCCGTGGGGCAGGCGCTTGGTGCACGCCTGCGGGGCGAACGCCAGCACGACGGCGACGCCGAGGGTCAACCCCGAGCCGGGGAGGAAACGACGCAGTTCCAGCCGATGCCGTGTCATGGTGAGACCCCTCAGTTCGTGCAGTGTGGGTAGGCCGTCGCCGGCACCGGGCTCCAGGCGTACACGCGGTGGCAGTCGTCGCAGTACGGGAAGTTCGCGGACGCGTGGGCTTCGGCGCAGCAGCCGCCCCCGCACTGCGCCGCGTCGACCTCGTGGCAGCGGAGGCAGTCGGTGGGGGTGCCGATGTAGCCCGTCGCGTGGCAGTCCACGCACGCCGCCAGCCGGTGGGCCCCGCGCAGGGGCCAGCCGGTGGTCGTGTGTCGCCAGGAGGTACGGAGCCAGGACATCTCGTTGTGACAGTCTGCACACTGCGTGCCAAGCATCGCCATGTGCGGATCGTCCTGGCTGTGGCAGGAGATGCAGGCCGGCTCTGCGTCTCCGCGGGGCTGCCCCACCGGGTGGCACGACTCGCACGGCTCGAGCGCGTGGACGCCGACCAGCGCGAAGCCGGTCACCTCGTGGTCGTTCTTCCCGAGGCCGGCGGGGAACCAGTTCTCGGCCTGGTGGCACTCGCCGCAGTCGCCGTCGTAGTGGCCCCAGGGCCGGTCGTCGGCGTGGCAGACGGCGCAGTTCGAGTCGAGGCCCTTGAAGTCGGCGACCTGGGTGTGGCACGCCCGGCACTTCAGCTCGTCGTGGGCGGGCTGCAGGTCGAACCCGGTCTCGCCGAGGTGGTCGAAGGTGACCACGTCGAACCCGGCCTCGTCGTGGCAGTCGTCGCAGCGGTCGGCCGTGATGGTCGGCTCGTGCGGCACCTTGGTGTAGTGGCAGTCGAGGCAGGAGTCGTGGGCCACGCCGTTCCACTTCCCGGGGACGTGGCACTTCTCGCAGGCCAGGCCGATGTGCTTGCCCCGGTGCGGGAAGTCGGTCTTGTCGTGGTCGAACGCGTCGATCTCGAAGCCGTCCGAGATGTGGCAGGTGCTGCAGTTCGCCGGCTCGAACGCGCCGTCGTGGGCGTCCTCGTGGCACTCGTCGCAGTCCTCGTGGGGGAGGTCGACGTAGACGGCCTTGTCACCGTCGTCGTGGCACTCCTCGCACTCCTGCTCCTTGTGCTTGCCCACGAGCGGGTAGTCCGTCTGGTCGTGGTCGTAGTCCCGCATCGCGAACGCCGCGACGGTCACGCTGTGGCACTCGTCGCACGGCCGCGGGTCGAACTGTGCGTGGTGCAGGTCGCGGTGGCAGGTCTCGCAGTCGCCGAACGCGATGGGGTCGGTCTTGTCGCCCGGGTGGCACTCCATGCAGGTGACCGAGGCGTGCTCCCCCTCGAGCTTGTACTTCGTCAGATCGTGGTCGAACCCCGGCACCTCCCAGGTCTTCGAGTCGGGGTGGCAGCTCTCGCAGTCCCGGCTGCGGAACGACGCGCGGTGCGAGTTCACGTGGCAGGACGTGCACTTGTCGGACGCGATCGGCACGAACTTCAGCTCGAAGTGGCAGTCGGCGCAGGCCACCTCGACGTGCTGGCCCTCGAGCAGGTAGTCGGCGTCGGCCGGGTCGGTGTGGTCGAAGACGGCCTTCGCGAGCGGCAGGGCGTCCCAGTCCACAGCGTCGTGGCACGTCTCGCACTTCCCGAGCACGTCGCGCTTGCTCGCCTCGGCGCCGTGAGGATCCTCGTGGCAGCTCTCGCAGACCGTCGACTGTCCGTAGTACACCCGGCGCTCGGGGTGGCAGTCCTGGCAGCGGATCCGCCCGTGCTCCCCCTCGAGCGCCCACCCCGTGTCGGACTTGTGGTCGAAGGACGGGTCGGTCGTGAGCTCGGGGACGAGCACGGCGTTGACGCCCTTGTGCTCGGCGTGGGCTGCCACCAGTCCTGCCCGGTTCTTCCGGCCGTGGTAGCCCGTGCGCTTGGCGACCTGGTCGCGCACCCGGTCGTGGCACTTGTTGCGGCGGTCGGGCGCCGGCCCGCGGCCGGTGCGTGGCACCCGTTGCAGTTGTTGATCCCGTCGAGCTCGGCGTGGTCGCGGGACAGCTCGCCCGGGCTCAGGAACGAGCCGAACCCCTGGGCGTTCGCGCGGGTGGGGGCCAGGAGCGCGAGCAGCAGCGCGAGGAGCGCGGCGAGCCAGCGGAGGCGGACGGTCGGGAGGGCGCTGGGGGCGGGAACGGTCATGCGGTCACCGGGGCTCACCGAGGAAGCCAGCCCCAAGGGTCGTTGCAACAGGCGGGCCAGGACGGCCCGGGCGACGCGCGCCCGGGGTCCGGATGCTACCCCATCCGCCCCGACGGTGTCGCGCGCCCCGACGACCCCGCCGGATCCTGCCGCCGACCGCGAAGATCAGCGGCCGCCTGCCGCCTGGGGCGGGCGCACGTCGCCGACCTGCAGCGCGTCCCCTCCTCCTGGCGCAGGTAGGTGACCTGCCGCGGGAACGGGATCTCCACGCCCTGCTCGTCGAACGCCGCCTTCAGCCGGACGCGCAGCGCGCGTCCACCTCCCACAGCCAGTTCCGGGAGCACCTTGACCAGCAGCCGCACGCCCACGTCGGAGCCGTTGAGGCCGGTGGCGCCTGCGCCTCGGGCGGCTCGAGGACCAGGTCGGGGTGGTCCTTGGCGTAGGCGTCGCCCACCTCCTGCAGCACCCGCAGGCCTTGCCCACGTCCTGCTCGTAGGCCAGGCCCACCTCGACGATCGCGCGCGTCCACTCGCGGTTGAAGTTGCCGACGTTCGTGATCTCGCCGTTCGGGATGTACCAGAGCTGGCCCGACAGCACGCGGAGCTTGGTCACGCGCAGCCCGACCTCCTCGACCGTGCCCGTGCGCCCGTCGACCTCGACGAGGTCGCCCACGCGCACCACGTCCTCCACCAGCAGGAAGAAGCCCGAGATGAGGTCCTTGACCAGGCTCTGGGCGCCGAAGCCGACGGCGAGGCCCGGGATCCCGGCACCGGCGATGATGCGGCCACGTCGATGCCGGCCTGGTCGAGCGCCATGACCAGCCCGACCGACAGCGCGGTGAGCGTGATCCCCTTGCGGACGATGGGCCCAGGCGTGCCGCCGCGATCGGTGCGGCCGAGCGTCGCCACGGCCGCCGAGCTCGCGACCCGGCCCAGGATGTAGGCGACGAGGAGCACCAGCAGCCCCACGACCACCTTGGTCGCGACGACGACGGCGAGCGCCTTCACGTCGTCCACATTCATCCCGGTGAGGTCCTTGATCCCCATCGTCTCGAACGTCTGCATCGATCCTCCCGTGTCGCCGCGACCCGCCGCGAACACTCCCCGGCGCAGTATCCAGCTCGGGCGGCGAGGGTCGCCTCAGGCGACGACGTCGATCTCCACGACCTCCTCGGGGCCGACGAGCGAAAGCACGATGTCCTGCACGGCGTCCGCGAGCGCGGGCGGCACCTCGTGGCGCTCGATCCGGCTCCGCAGCGCGTCGGCCAGCGCCGTCCGCTCGTCGGGGACGAGGATCCAGCGGCCGGGCGCAGCGAGCTTGAACGTCGCGACGGTCCCGCGCCCGGGGGGCGGCTGGGCGCGCTCGGCGCGGGTCCGCTCGCGCCACTCGTCCCAGTAGGGGTGGTCGGCCGCCGGCGGCTCGCGCAGGCCGTGCCGGCGCAGGAGGCGCTCGGTCCACCGGGAGAGATCCGGGGCCGGCGCGGCGGCGGAGACCTCGAGCCAGGCGAGCCGCCACCACAGATAGTGGGCCAGCGCAGGCGAGATCGGGACGGTGCGCGCCGGCGTCACGAGCGCGGCGGCGTGCGGTCCGAACGGCGCATCGGGCAGGTACGGGTCGGGGCGCGGCGGCACGCGCATCGCCGGGGCCTGCCAGGAGAGGACCGTGGCGCCCAGGACCTCCTGCTCGAACGCGTCGCGATCCTCGTCGGTGCCGCAGTGGTCCTCGTGGACGCCTGGGGCGATGCGGGCGGGACGAGGCGCAGCACCGTGCGGCCGGTGGGGGCGGTGCGGACCGACACGCCGGCGGGCAGGGCGTCGACCGGCTCGTAGGCCGCGAGGTCGACGACGACCTCGGCGAGGCGCGCCCGCAGCGGCTCGGGTGGGAGCGGCCCCTCGAAGCGACGAACGGCGCAGAACGCGCCCTCGAGCAGCTGCTGGAGCACCTCGACGCCGCGCTCGATCCGGAGCGTCCGCAACTGCGACAACATTTCCGCAGCCTCGTGCCCCGACGGGGCGCAAGGCTCGGCGAGGAACTTCACGGCGAGCGTCCGGAGCGCGGGCGTGGCGCCGGCGGGCTCCCAGCGCAGGCGGTGGGCGTCGATCCCGCGCAGCGCGGGCGCAGCCGCGTCGATCCGCAGCGTCCCCGACACCTCGAGGACCTCGCAGCGCGCCGCGAACGGACCGAGCGCGGCGAGGTCGAGGTTGCCGCCCACCGACAGCGCCCGCAGCGCGGGGAGCTGCGCGAGGACCGAGCCGTCCACGTCGGGCGCGGGCAGGGCGAGGTGGGCGACCCGCCGCGCCCCCGGGTGCGCCGCCACGGCCTGCAGGGCGGCGCGATCGGCCACCGCGACGCTGCGCCACAGCCCCACCTCCCACGCCACCTCCGCGTCGGGCGGCGGGGCGAGCCCGCCCGGCGCGCCGTCAGCGCGGCGTGCACCGCCCGGGCCAGCTCGGGCGAGGTCGGCGTCGGCCAGGGCGTCGGCGTAGACGCGCCAGGTGGCGCCGATCGCGGGGCGACCGCTCGAGCTCGGCCTCCAGCGCCGCGAGCATCCCGCTCAGTACCGCGGCGCGGGCCGGGAAACCGAGGCGCACGGCCAGCCAGCCCTGGGGCCAGCGGGTCGCGCGGACCCAGTCGTTGCGCGGACGTAGGCGATCCACGCCTTGTCGAGGTTGCGCGCCCAGGCCATCGCGAGGTCCTGCGACAGGCCGCGGTCGAGCCAGGCATCGGCCTCGCTGCGGACGCCGGACAGGTAGGCGGCGATGGCGTGGGCCCGGGCGAGGCCGGGCTTGCTGCGCGGCACGGCGTCGAGCAGCTCGTTGAGCACGTGGGTGTGGCTGGGCGGCGACGTGCGCCGACAGCTCGTACACAGCGCGCGCTCCACGTCGATCACCTGCAGCAGGTGCTCCTGCGCCTGCTGGGTGCGGCTCGCGCGCCAGTGCAGATCGAGCGACGACACGGCGGTCAGGCCGATCGTGATGCCCCACAGCAGCACGGTCGCCATCATCAGGCCGCGCACGAACGGCGGGAACATGGGCTCGCCGCGCCGGCGCTCGGCCAGGGCGCGGCGCGCCTCGAGGTCGGGCGACAGCGTGGGCGCGCGCGGCACGCCCAGGCCCGACAGGGCCGGATCCTGCGTGTTGAGGCTCGGCGTGCGCTCGACCCACTCGGGCACTTCGTCGTGGACGGGGACCTGCGCGGCGGAGCGAGGCGCCGGGCGCTGGCGGGGCATGGTGTAGGGCAGCGGCGGCACGGGCGTCTGCTTCGGCAGCGCCATGCCGAGCAGCGGGCCGATCTCGGGGAACCCCTCGATCGCCTGGCGCATCGGCGCCGCGGCGGGCAGCGGCAGCGGCGGGGTGTCGGGCGGATCCGCCGGCAGCAGCGAGCGGATCTCCTGCAGCGCGCGGATGAGCGTGTGGGCGTCGGGGTAGCGGCGCCCGCGGTCGTGGAAGCAGGCCCGCAGCACCACCTCGCGCAGCAGCTCGGGCACGGGCTCGAGCAGCGACGGCTCGTGCTCGGCGAGGAACAGGTCGGGCACGACCTTGCCCACCACCATCTTGTACAGGGTGGCGCCGAGCGAGTAGATGTCGGCGCGCGCGTCGACCGTGCGGGCGTCGTTGCGCTGCTCGGGCGCCATGTAGCCGATGGTGCCCATGGTCGCGCCGGTGCGGGTGCGCTCGCTGTCGACCGCGCCGTGGGCGATGCCGAAGTCGGTGATCTTGCACGCGCCGTCGGCCGCGATGAGCACGTTGTGCGGCTTCACGTCGCGGTGGACCACCTCGAGGGCGTGGGCCGCGGCGAGGCCGTCGGCCACCTGCACCACGATGTCGACGGCGAGGCGCGCCGGCATCGGGCCGTGCAGGTCGACCCAGCCGTTGACGGTGCCGCCCTCGGCGAGCTCCATCACCATGTAGGGCAGCGCCTCGCGGGTGCCCACGTCGTAGACCCGGATGACGTGGGGGTGATCGAGGCGCGCCATGGTCTTGGCCTCGCCCTCGAACCGCGCCCGCAGGATGTCACGCTGGGTGAACTCCGGGAGCAGGACCTTGAGCGCGCGCCACACGCGCATCTTGTGGTCCCAGGCGCGGTAGACGCCCGCCATGCCGCCCTCGGCGATCTTCGACACGAGCGTGTAGCGCCCGCCGCCCACCGAGGGGCCCTGCGGCGGGGTCCGGTCGGGCGGGGTGCGGTCGGCCGGATCGAGGGCGATCCGGCCCGACGTCGGCACCTGAGCGCCGTTGGGCGTGGGCTGGTCTTCGACCATCGGTGAAAGGCTACCTTACCTCGCGGCCGGGTGGGAAGTCCCGTGGCGGGCAGGCGGGGATGGGCGCTGTCCGGCACGCGCCGCGCGCCGCGTCGAGCGCGGTGTCGCAGGTGCCGGGGGTCGCGACGTCGACGAGGCGGGCCGACCAGCGGCCGTCGGCGCCGAGGTCGACGACGACGAAGCCCGCGCCGCGGGACAGGGCGAGCGCCGCGTCGCCGGGATCGCAGCCGCCCCAGGCGTCGGGGTGGGCCATCGGCAGCGTGCCGGCGCCGCTCACCACCTGCACCACGCCGTGGACGCCGGGGGTGGGGGCGGCGATCTCCAGGTGGTGGTCGTGGCCGGCGGCGAGCAGGACGCGGGCGTCGTCGACGGCGGGGGCCTCGGGGCCGAAGACGTCGGCGACGAAGCGCTCGTAGGCGCGGCTGCGCAGGTCCTGGCGGTAGCGGCGCGAGGTGCCGTGGGTGCCGTGGGACACGGCGGGGTGGTGGCTCGCGACGATGACGCGTTGCCCGCGGGCCTGGGCGGCGGCGACCCGGGCCCAGACGGCCTCGCCCAGGGCCGGATGGGCGGCGGGGCAGCGCAGGGCCCAGGCCGTGTCGACGGCGACGACGGTGATCTCGCCCACGTCCTCGGCGTCGACCCGGGGGTCGGCGCGGCAGGAGAGCTCCCCGGCGGGCAGCAGCCGGGTGTCGACGTCGTGGACGGCGGCGTAGGCGCGGGTGAGCGCGTCGGCGCGGCGCAGGCCGGCCTGGCCGCGGGCCCAGTCGTGGTTGCCGGGCACGATCCAGACGGGGACGCCGGCGTCGCGGGCGATGTCGAGCTCGTCGAGCCACTGGCGCTGCTCGAGGCGGCCGACGCCGGTGGCGGCCACCTGCTCGCAGCCGCCGGGGCAGCGGGGGAGCCCGCCGTAGGCGGAGCGGCCGCCGAGGATCGCGCCCACCGCGGCACCGACGGTGCGCTTGCCGTAGGAGGCGTCGCCCAGGACGACCACGGCGCGCTCGGGGACGGCGGCGGCGCAGGTGCCGGCGAGGGCGAGGACGGGGTCGCGGCCGCAGGGGGACGGGACGCCGCCGGGCCAGGTGTCGCCGAGGCCGCTGTCGCCGAGGAGGACGACCCGGCTCGCGACGCCGTCGGGCGGCGGGCAGGCGGCGGGGTCGGGCGGCGGGCAGGTCGCGGCGGAGGCGGCGAGGGCGAGGGTCGGGGCGAGCACGGGAGCCGTATGTCCGGCTGGCGGGCGCCGCGCCACGACGCAAAGACGCCCGACGCGTTTCCGTCATGGGGCCGCGGACACGGGTTAGCTGGGCCAATGATCGGCCTGCTGCTCTTCACCGCGTTCCTCATCTTCGCCAACGGCTTCTTCGTCGCCGCCGAGTTCGGCCTGGTGAAGGTGCGCTCGACCCAGCTCGAGGTCAGCGCCGCCGAGGGCAACCGCCTCGCCGGCGTCGCCCGCGGCATGCTCGACCACCTCGACTCCTACCTGTCGGCCACCCAGCTCGGCATCACCCTCACCTCGCTCGGCCTCGGCTGGGTGGGCGAGCCCGCCGTCGCCGCCGCCCTCGGCCCGCTCTTCGCCCTCACCCCGCTCTCCGAGGAGGCCGTCCACAGCGTGTCGATGGTGATCGGCTTCGGCCTCATCAGCTTCCTCCACATCGTCCTCGGCGAGGTCGCCCCGAAGAGCCTGGCCATCGCCCGCCCCGTGACCACCTCCACGATCGTGGCCGGGCCGATGCGCGTCTTCCACTGGCTGTTCTACCCGCCGCTCATCGTGCTCAACGCCGCGTCCAACGGCGTGCTCCGCCTGTTCGGCGTCGAGCCCGCCGGCACCCACAGCCTCGCCGTCCACGGCGACGAGCTGGTCCGCATCGTCGAGGAGTCCGCGGCCGGCGGCACCATCAGCGTCGGCGAGGGCGAGATGGTGAGCAACGTCTTCGCGTTCTCCCACCGCGTCGCCCGCGAGATCATGGTCCCGCGCAACCGCGTCCACGGCATCGACCTGCTGGAGCCCATCGAGCCGCAGCTCGCCGACGCGCTGGAGCAGGGCCACAGCCGCTGCCCGGTCTACGAGGGCGACCTCGACGCGGTGGTGGGCATGCTCCACCTCAAGGACCTGCTCAAGCAGGACGTCGCGTCGATCAGCCAGGTCGAGCTCCGCAAGATGCTGCGCCAGCCGCTGTTCGTCCCCGAGTCCCTGCGCGCCGAGAAGGTGATGCGCCGGATGCAGGCGCGGCGGACGCACCTGGCGGTGGTGGTGGACGAGCACGGCGGCGTCGCCGGGGTCGTGAGCCTGGAGGACGCCCTCGAGGAGCTGGTGGGCGACATCCAGGACGAGTACGACGAGGAGCTGCAGGACGTGCAGCCCATCGACGGCGGGTTCGCGCTGTCGGGCAGCGTGCTCCTCGAAGACCTCGCGCCCCTGCTGCAGATCCGCGTGCCCGACAGCGACAGCGACACGCTGCAGGGCTGGCTCATGGAGCACCTGGAGCGGATCCCGCGGCCCGGCGACCGGCTCGTGCTCGACGGGTGGCGGTTCGACGTGGTGGAGGTCGAGCAGCGCACGGTCACCCGCGCCGAGGCCCACCCCGCCGCGCCCGAGGCCCCGCCGCCGCTCCCCGACGACCTCGCCTGACCGCCGCGCGACGCCCCGCCGCGCCCTCGTTAGTGCTCGGCGGATGAAGATCATCGCCCTGTCCCTCCTCGCCGTCGGCGGCTGCGAGCCGGCCTCCAAGCCCACCCGCGACGCCCCCGGCACCCACACGACCCCGTCGTCGTCGACCCCCGCGCCGTCGACCGCGCCGCACACGCAGACGACCCCGACGACGCCCACGTCGACGGCGCTCCCCGCCGGCAGCTGGTCCTTCGCCTTCGAGGGCGGCACCGTCGGCGACCCGCTCCCGGCCACCGTCCCCGACGACGCGGGCGCGATCGTCGCCGCGGCCGACCCCGGCCTCGCCTGGGTCGACGGCGTCCTGCCCGGCAACGTCGCCGTCGCCTTCCCCGGCAGCGGCACCGGCCTCGTCCTCGACGGCCCCGACCTCGCCGACCTCGCCGACCTCGCCGCCGAGCAGGACGTCCGCATCGAGGCCACCTTCCGCACC
Source organism: Myxococcota bacterium (assembly GCA_041389545.1). GTDB lineage: Bacteria > Myxococcota_A > UBA796 > UBA796 > JACKER01. The sequence goes on from JAWKRQ010000108.1 coordinate 17,654, forward strand.
GCCGCCCACGGCCGCGACGGCGACGCCGGCCGCGGCGTGCTCGTCGCCCGCGGCGAGGGCGGCCCCGGCTACGAGCTCGCGGTCGTCGACGGCGGCCTGCGCTTCACCGTCGCCACCGCGAGCGCCACCGCCGAGGTGTCGCTCCCCGACCTCGTCGCCGACGGCCGCTGGCACCGCGTGACCGCCGCGCGCGACGCCGCCGCCGGCGAGCTGTGGCTGGCGCTCGACGGCCGCCGCCTCGCCACCGCGCCCGACCCGACCGCCGGCGAGGCCGTGACCGACGCCGGCCCGCTCCACATCGGCGCGCTCGTGGGCGACGAGGGCCCCCTGCGCGGCGCCATCGACCTCGTCCGCCTGGTCCGCGCCGCCGGCGCCCGCCCGGCCGAGGCGCCCGAGCGCGAGGTCGTCACCGTCTTCCAGGGCCGCCAGGAGCCCGTCCCCGGCGGCGGCACCTACGACACGCTCCGCATCCCCTCCATCGTCCGCACCCCCACCGGCGCGCTGCTCGCGTTCGCCGAGGGCCGCGTGGACAACATCTGCGACTTCGGCGACATCGACGTCGTCATGAAGCGCTCCCTCGACGGCGGGCGCACGTGGGAGCCCGTCCAGCAGGTCGTCGACGGCGGCACCGACAAGATCGGCAACCCCATCCCCATCGTCGACGAGGCCACCGGCCGGGTCGTGCTCGTCACGACGCACACCCCCGTGGACTTCGCCACCTGCACGACCACGTCGAACACCTGCACCTGCGCCACGCTGCCCGGCACCACCTTCGAGGTGCGCACGAGCGACGACGACGGCCTGACCTGGTCCGCGCCCGTCGACGTGACCGACGCGCTGTACGACGACGTCGCCTGGCGGAGCGCGCCGCTGCTCGGCCCGTCCCACGGCATCCAGCTCGCCGCCGGGCCCGAGGCCGGCGCGCTCGTGTTCTCCGGCATGCACCGCGCCCCCGACGGCAAGCGCGGCGGACACCTCACGATCTCCCGCGACGGCGGCGCCACCTGGTCGATCCAGGTCCAGGAGACCGACAGCCCCGTCAACGTCAACGAGACGACGGCGGCCGAGATGGGCGACGGCAGCGTCCTCGTCAACGCGCGCCACCAGCTCGACGTGCCGCTGACCCCCGAGGAGAACGCGCTCGGGCTGCGCGGCGAGGGCTGGCTCACCCCCGACCTGCAGTGGCGCGACGACCCGCCGTTCGCCCGCACCCCGCGCTTCCGCGGCCCGGTGGTCCACGGCACGCTCCTGCGGCACGTGGGCGTCGCCGACCGGCTCGGCGCCGAGCCGCGCGTCGTCTTCACCTACCCGGCCGGCGAGCACGGCACGAACTTCGGCCGGCGCCACGACCTGCGCGCCTGGGTCAGCGTCGACGACGCCGGCAGCTGGGCCGAGGGCAAGCGCATCGTCCCCGGCTGGGCCGCCTACAGCGACCAGGTCTCGCTCGGCGACGGCGCGGAGGGCGTGCTCGTCGAGGTCACGGACGACAGCGGCGAGTACTACCGCCGCATCGACTTCGTGCGCCTGGCGACGGCGCCCCTCGACGATCCGACGCTCGTCGCCTGGTCCTTCGAGGACGCCCGGCCCGGAGACGACCTGGCCACGACGACCGGCAGCGGGCCCTACGCCGTGCCGCTGGCCCGCACCGGCACCGTCACCGCGGTCGACGGGCAGGACCGCTCCACCGCCGCCCACTTCGACGGCGCCTCGAAGCTGTGCAGCACCGAGGCCGACGCCCGCGGCATCTTCGACGCCGATCCCCGCGACGGCTTCGTCGTGGAGGCCGACTTCCGCACCGAGGCCCACGGCGCGGGCGACGCCGCCGACACCGGCACCCTCGCCTCGAAGACGGTGGTGGGCAGCGAGCCGGCGTGGTGGCTGCGGGTCGAGGACGGCCACGTCCGCTTCCTGGTCTCGGCCTGCGACGCCGACACCGTCAACTGCGGCGTCTTCCCCGGCAACTGCGACGGGCTGACCGGCTGCGAGCAGGTCGCCGTCCTGTCGGACGCCGAGGTGTCCGACGGCGCCTGGCACACCGTCCGCGCCGGCCGCGACGCCGAGCGCGGCGAGCTGTTCCTGGTGCTCGACGGGGTCGAGCAGCGCGCCGCCTTCGACGTCCTCGAGGTGGTGAAGAACGACGAGCCGGTCTGCCTGGGCGCCTTCGCCGACGGAGCGCGCGCCTTCGAGGGCGACCTCGACCGCGTCTCGTTCTCGTTGCGGTAGGCGAGCGGGTCACCCTGGAGTAGCGCCCCGCGCCGGGCTACACGGCCGCATGAGCACCGAGACCGCCGAGGTCGCCGCCGCGGACGCCGGCGCGCGGCTCGACAAGTGGCTGGCCGAGCGCCCCTCCGTGGGGTCGCGGGCCAAGGCGCGCCAGGCGCTGCGCAGCGGC
>JAWKRQ010000109.1:0-19045 GCA_041389545.1 Myxococcota bacterium
CTGCCCGATGGCCGTCACCTGCCAGGGGCTGCCCTCCGGCAGGTACCGCATCAGCAGGGCGAGCAGGTCGGGGTCCGCCGGCATGCCCGAGGCGACCCCCATCACGAAGTTCACCTCCGGCGGCCGCGGATCGCGGATCATGCCCACGTGGCGGTACATCCCGACGCTGCGGACGATGCCCGTGTCGAAGCACTCGAACTCGGGCTTGGCCCCGGCCTCGAGCATCGCGTCCAGGAACCGCTGCACCTTGGCCACCGGGTTGTCGAACACGAGCGGCGGCCAGGCCCAGGTCCCCCCGGAGCGCGCCTTGAGGTAGTTGAGGGTGCCGGCGTTGCAGGCCGCGATCTCGGGCTTCACCCGCTGCAGGCAGGCGAGCGGGCCCGACAGGTCGTCGCCGATGACGCCGGTGCTCATGTTGATCACGATGCCGGGGCAGGTCTCGCGGATGGCGTCGACCATCGCGCCGGCCACCTCGGGGTCCCAGCTCGGCAGGTGCCCGAGGCCCGGCTCCTGACGCCGGAAGTGGACGTGCACCACCGCCGCGCCGGCGTCGAACGCCTCCTTCGCCGACGCCGCCATCTCCGCCACGCTCACGGGCACCGGGTGCTTCGCCGGATCGGTCAGCACGCCGGTTAGCGCGCAGGTCACCACCGCCTTGTCGCTCACGCTCACCTCCCCTCCCCCGTCGCCCACGGCGGCGGCTGCTTGGCCAGGAACGCCTGGAACCCGTGCTGCGCCTCCGGGCGCCGCGCCAGCGCCGCGAAGTCGGCCGCGGCGCCGTCGAGCAACGCCGACAGCGGCGAGGCGCCCACCCCGAGGACCAGGCGCTTCGTCGCCGCGACCGCGCCGGGCTCGCAGCGCAGCACCTGCGTGATCACCTGCGCGACCGCCGGCTCGGGGTCGCCGTCCACCCGCTGGTGCGCCACGCCGAGCGCCACCGCCTCGTCGGCGTCGAGGCCCGCCCCGGTCAGCGCCAGCCGGCGCGCCTGCGACAGCCCGATGCGACGCACCACGAACGGCGCAATCTGCGCCGGCGACAGCCCGAGGCTCGTCTCCGGCAGGCGGAACTTCGCGCCCCCCTCCGCGAGCGTCACGTCCGCGACGCAAGCCAGGCCGAACCCGCCGCCCATCACCCCACCCTCGCACACCGCGACGACCACGGCCGGGCAGGCCTCGAAGCGCTCCAGCATCCGCCTGAAGCGTCGGTTCATCGCCGCGATGTGGTCGACGTCGGTGACGGGGGCCGCGGCCGCCATGCTGCCCACGTCGCCGCCGGCACAGAAGTGCCCGCCCGCGCCGCGCAGCACGACCACCCGCACGCCGTCGAGCGCGGCGAGCGCCGCCTTGAGCCACGTCGACCATCGCCAGGCTCATCGCGTTGCGCCGCTCGGGGCGGTCGAGCGTGAGCCGCCAGCACGCCCTGGCGCTCGGCCCGATCGCCGCCACGCCTACGCCCCGCTCTTGCGCTTCTCGGGGAGCGTCCGTCGAGCTTGGTGATGATGGACAGCATGACCTCGCGTCGGCGCCGCCACCGATGCTGACCAGCCGCATCGTCGCGGTACATCCGCGCGATGTCGGTCTCCCACATGAAGCCCATGCCGCCCCAGTACTGCAGGCAGCTGTCGGCGACCTCGCGCAGCAGGCGGCCGGCCTTGAGCTTCGCCATCGAGGCGAGCCGGGTCACGTTCTCGCCGGCGAGCATCTCCTCGGTCGCCCGGTAGACGAGCGAGCGCAGCAGCTCCACCTCGGTCGACAGCTCGGCGAGCCGGTAGTGCAATCTGACCTGGTTGTCGAGCACCGACCGGCCGAAGACTTGCGCCCGTGGTGTACTTCGATGGCCTTCTGGATGGCGATCTCCATCCCGCGCAGGCTGTTCGCGGCGCCCCACAGCCGCTCCTCCTGGAACTGGAGCATCTGGTACATGAAGCCCGCACCCTCGTCGCCGATGCGGTAGCGCTGCGGGACGCGCACCTGTCGAGGTAGATCTCGGCCGTGTCGGAGGAGCGCATGCCGAGCTTGTCGAGTTGCGCGTGCGGTCGACGTCTTCTCGCCGTCCACTGGACGATCACGAGCGACTTGTTGCTGGGTGCCCGTCGCTGGTGTTGACCAGCGCGCACATCCAGTCGGCCTGCGTGCCGTTGGTGATCCACAGCTTGCCGCCGGAGATGACGCGGTCGTCGCCGTCCTGCGGGCCTGGGTCGAGCGCGCGCCACGTCGGAGCCGGCGGCGGCGGCCTCCGAGACGCCGAGGCAGATGACGAGGTCGCCCGCGATGGTGGGCGCCAGGAACTCGCGCTTGAGCGCGTCGGAGCCGAAGTGGCAGCGGGGTCGCCATGTCGGACTGGACGCCCATCGCCATCGGGATCCCGCTCGCGCGGCAGCGCCCGAGCCCCTCGGCGGCGGCGACGTTGCCGAGTCGAGGCCGCTCCCGCCGTAGTCGGGGTCGCGGTTCAGGCCGAACAGGCCGATCTCGCCGGCCTTCTTGAACAGCTCCTTCGCGGGGAAGATACCGTCGGCCTCCCACTGGTCGCAGTGGGGGTTGATCTCCTCTTCGACGAACCGGCGCACCGTCGTGCGCAGCGCCTCGTGCTCCTCGGTCCACTTCATGGCTCGGGCCGAGACAGCGCGATCAGCTGGGTGATGCGCGCCTCGTCGACGCCGACGCCCCGCAGGACGAAGCGCGTCGCGTGGTGGACCAGCACGCCGAGCTCGGCGGGGCGCTGGTAGGTGATGGCCTCGTACAGGACGTTGTCGAACAGGGTGACCACGAGCTGGGCGGTGAGCTCGGGGTCTTCGTCGCGGAAGATGCCGAGGCGCACGCCGTCGGCGTGGAGGGTGGCGGCGCGGCGGGCGAGCCGCAGGCGGCCCTCGAGGGCGGCGCGCTGCATCGCGTCGGCGCTCTCGGCCTCGCGGAAGACGCGCTCCAGGTCGACGTTGCGCACCACCACGTCGCCGATGGTCGTGAGGATGCGGACCAGGCGCTCGTCGGGCGGGAGCGGGAGGGCGAGCACGGCGTCGAGGGCGGACGCGTAGTCGCGGAAGACCTCGCGGCGGAGCTCGGCCAGCACGGCCTGCTTGCTCGGGAAGTGCAGGTAGAGGTGCCCTGGGCGACGCCGGCGTCGCGGACGATGGCCGAGACAGGGGTGCCGCCGTAGCCGTCGGCCACGAACCGGGCGCGCGCCGCGTCGAGCAGCTGGGCGCGGCGGTCCTCGGCGGGGCGGGTCCGTGGTGACTGACGGTCAGTCATCTCGGTGAGCTAACGGAGGATCGCCGATGCCGCCGGGGTGGACCGCCCGCTCCGTCAGCGCTCCGTCGCCAGCGCCCCGTACAGCGAGTCCACCGCGACCGCCCGGTCGATGCCCCACCCGAGCGGTGCCTCCCCCACCAGCGCGTACAGCGACAGGTCCCACACGCTCGTCGCTTCCTGGCACGATCTCCAGCACCCGCACCGACTTCGCCCCCGCCTCGCGCGAGGTTCTCCACGCCGTCCTCGGCCGTGAGCCAGGCGTACGTCGCCAGCACGTGCCCGCCCGGCAGCAGATCCGCGTTCCCCACCACTGTCGAGAAGAGCGACGACGCGCCGTCGCCGGCGAACGACCACGCCTGGCGCACCTCCATCCGCGCCTCGTCGATGTCGTAGCCGACCACCCGCGACCAGTCTCCGGCCGGGTCCGGATCGCGCGCGTAGGGCGTGGTCCGCGCGTGGTTCCCGTTGTCGAACAGCACCACCCCCGTGGGCGTCGCCATCGGCGCGTGCTGGTGGTACGGCCACCGCGAACGGCTCCACGGCCTTTTGCTGCTTCGTCGCCACCGCGTCGCCCTGCCGTCGGGGTTGGCGCGAGGATCCAGCGGATCTCGCCGTCGCGCGTCAGCTTCAGCACGGCGTCCTGGTGCCGCACCGACACGATCAGCGTGTCGTCGCGCGGATCCACCTCCACGGCGTTGGCGTGGCTCCAGATGTAGTCGCCGCGCGGCGTCCGGATCGGTGGCGTCGTAGCCGATGCGCAGTCGAGCAGCTCGGCCAGCCGCCAGGTGCTTCCACCGCACCGTCGTGATCGAGCGAGACCACCACGTCGGCCTCGACGTCGACGTCGGCCCGCACGGCCAGGTCGTCGGCGTCGACCGGGTAGTCGGCGACGGGGACCTGCTCCTTGGTCAGCGCCAGCACGCCGCCGTCGGCCTCGCGGCGCATCTCGTGGTGGAAGCCTGTAGCCCACGTCGTCGGCCAGGATCCGCGGACGGTGCCGGAGAGCAGGCTGCGCTCGACGAGCCGGTCGCCGGCCAGCGCGGTGACGCGCAGCGCCCCGTCGGGCGCGAGGGTGGTGCCCAGCGCCCGCAGCTCGGCCTCGGCCTCGGCGACGTAGACCGGCAGGCCCTCGGCGTCGTAGGCGACCAGCAGCGCGGCGCCGGCGCTCGGCGGCACGAGCACGAGCCCCGTGGCGCGCTCCGGAGCGTCCACGCGGACCTCGGCGTGCGGCACGACGAGGTCCAGCGCCGGCACGTCGAGCCCGAGCGCCGCCGCCACCTCGCGGCCACCCGCCGCCAGCGCGACGGTCACGTCGTAGTGCGTCTCGGGGTGCAGGCCGAGGAGCGGCAGGTCGTGCGCCTCGCTGGCCGCCGCGAACGACACGACCCGCTGCGTGACGCCGTCGTCGAGGGTGACCGTCGCCACGGTGGGGACGTCGGTGTCGACGAGCAGCCGCGCCGCGAGGCGCACCCCCGGGTCGCCCGGCGCAGCGAGCGTGGGCCCGCTGACGAGGCGCGGCCCCACCGGCAGGTCGACGGGGTCGGGCGCGGCGGGACACGCGGCGAGCCACAGCCACATGGCGCGCCCTACGGGCAGCCCTCCGCCGACAGCGCCGCCACCTGCTCCCCCGACCAGGCCTCCGCCTCGCGCGTGAAGTCGGCGCTCACCGGCCCGCCCTCGATCCGCTCCACCGCGACGAGCACCAGCCCGCCGCCCTCCTTGCGGAAGGTGAGCTTCCCGCCCCGGTCGTACTCCATCCGCGCGGGGAACCGGCACACCATCCCCTCGCAGTCGACGGCGAGCCCCTCGCCGAGCCGCCCCCGCACGTCCTCGGTCAGCGCGTCGTAGCGGCTCGCCAGGTCGTCGCCGCAGGCCAGCACGGCCTCCCGCACCACGCCGTGCTCGTCGGCCCGCGGGTCGTCGCCCCGCGCATCGCTGCCGACCGAGGTGAACACCACGCCCTGCTGCGGGTCCACGACCTTGCCCCGCGGCAGCTTCCCCTCCGCGAGCCGCCGCACCAGCGCGGGCGTGGGCGCCGACGGCCCATCGCCCTTCGCCTTCGCCTTCCCCGCCGGCGCCTCCGCCGGGACCGGCACCGGCGCCGCCACGGGCTCCGGCGCCGTGAACCCGCACCCGCCCCACGTCACGACCCACCAGATGCTCATGCGCGCCCCCACCCCCGTATACCGGGTCGCGCCGCGGCGAGGTAGACCGACCGCCGAGGGAGCCCCATGTTCGCCGTGACCGTCCTGCTGTCCTGCACCCACGCCGACCCCTCGCCCGACCCGGCGAGCCCGACCGCCCAGACCGGCACGCCATCGACGTCCACGCCCACGACGACCGCCGACCCGTTCGCCGCCCAGCCCGACCCGGCCTCGGGCCTCACCGACGTCTCCGCCGACCTCGACGCCCTGCTCGAGCACGGCGACCTCGTCGGCGCCTGCGACCGCTGGCGCGCCGCCCCCGACGACCGGCAGCTCGAGCTGCTCTGCGGCAAGTCGATGTTCTTCTACGAGGGCTTCGACACGCTCGGCATCCCCGCCGTGCTCTTCGACTTCCTGTTCCAGCACTTCCCCGACGAGCTCGGCCCCGGCTACAGCGAGCTCGGCCTCGTCGTCCACCCGAACAGCCCCGAGGGCCGCCCCATCGGCTTCGCCCCCGGCACCCCCCTCGGCAGCGCCGACACGCTCGCCCTGACCTGCGCTGCTTGCCACTTCGGCCAGCTCCCCGACGGCCGCTACGCGGTGGGCGCTCCCAACCACGACTACCAGTACGGCCGCCACATGCTGGCCATCACCCTCGCGCCCATGGCGGCGAGCCCCGGCTTCCAGGAAGCCGATCACCACCCCGACGCCATCGCCGCCGTCCGCCCGCTCCTCGATCGCTTCGACGCCGACCCGGGCCTGGCTCTCCAGCTCGGCCTCGCGATGCTGCCCCTGCTCGGCGACCTCGGCGACGCGCCCGCGCTCACCTGGGACCAGGAGGGCCAGTACGCCTCGTGGAAGCCCGGCACGATGGACTTCATGATCACGCCGCTGCCGCTCGACGACGGCGTCCACACCGTCAGCAAGATCCTGCCGCTGTGGGGCATCCCCGACGCAGCGGAGGAGCAGGCCGCCGGCATGCCGAACGCGATGCTCGCGTGGACGGGCGCCGCGCCGAGCCTCGACGCGTTCCTCCAGGGCTTCGTCGCGGTCGGCGGCGGCGAGCACCCCTGGACCGAGGACGACCTGGCGCCGCTGCGCGAGTACATCCTGTCCCTGCGCCCGCCGTCGCCCCCACCGGTCGACGCCGACGCCGTGGCGCATGGCGAGCAGGTGTTCTGGGACGCCGGCTGCGGCGACTGCCACCAGGGCCCGCGCGGCAGCGGCCTGCAGGTCTACGACTTCGACGAGATCGGCACCGACGACGCCCTGCGCGACTGGGGCGACGGCCCCACCTGCTGCGACTTCGAGGGCACCGTGCTCACCCACGGCGTGAAGTCCCCTCGCCTCGTCGGCCTGTGGGCCCAGGCGCGCTTCCTGCACAACGGCAGCGTCGACACGCTGCAGGCGCTGCTGTGCGAGCCCGACCGCCCCACCGTCGACACGCCCGTGCTCTCCGACGACGGCCACCGCTACGGCTGTGACCTGCCGGCCAGCGACCGGCAGGACCTCGTCAGCTACCTCTCAGCGCACTGAGGGCTACTTCGCGGCGGTCTCGAGCGCCTTCGCGGCGCGCGCCCGGTCGCCCGGCGCCTCGGCGTCGAGCTCGAGGAACGTGAAGGCGCCGTCGAGCATGGCCCGGCCGGCCGCCGTCTTCGCGTCGTCGTCGTTCGCCCACAGGTCCCGGAACCGCTGGTCGACGTAGCGCCGCGCGTCGAGCGCGAACGCCTCCGCCAGCGCCACCGCGGCGTCGGCCTCGGGCGCCTTCGCGTCGACGAGCTTCTGCGCCCGCACGATCGACGCCGTCATCACCGCGATCTCCATCGCCAGGTCGACGGTGCGGAACAGGAACGCCTGCTTGCGCTCGAGCTTCGCCTGGTAGCGGACCATCCCGTGGAACACGTTGCGCGCGAGGCGCCGGCTGGCCCGCTCTGCGAACCGGAGGTGCTTCGCCAGCTTCCCGTACTTGCCGTATCGGAAGAACGTCCCGAGGCCGAACCACAGGCCAGGGTACCAGCCGGCGTAGAACGCCAGGATCCCCGGCAGCGCCTTGAGCTTGTCGCCCATCGTCGCGTTCTTCTCGAGCATCGCGCCCGACACCTTGAGGTGCTTGTCGACCATCTCGCGGGCCATGAACAGGTGCATGATCTCCGAGCTGCCCTCGAAGATCCGGTTGATCCGCGAGTCGCGGAGGAACCGCTCCACCGGCCAGGGCTGCTCGCCGCGCGCCGCCAGCGACGCCTCGGTCTCGTAGCCGCGGCCGCCGCGGATCTGCAGCACGGTGTCGATGCCGTCCCACCCGCGCGTGCTCACCCACTCCTTGGCGGCGGCGGCCTCGAGGCGGATGTCGTAGCCCTCGCGCATCGACAGCTCGCAGGCCAGGCGCGTCCAGCTCTCCATCGCCCAGGTGTGCGACGCGAGCTGCGCCAGCATGTGCGACACGGCCTCGTGCTTGCCGACGGCCGCGCCCCACTGGACGCGCTCGCCCGACCACTCGCGCGCCCAGGCGAGCGAGCGCTTCGCGCCGCCGACCACCGCCGCGGGCAGCGACAGGCGGCCCGTGTTCAGCGTGACCAGCGCGATCTTCAGCCCGTGGCCCTCGCCGCCGACGATGTTCTCCTTCGGGACGCGCACGCCGTCGAACTTGATGACGCCGTTCTCGATGCCGCGCAGGCCCATGAACCGGCACCGGTGGCCCACCGACACGCCCGGCGAGCTCGTCTCGACGATGAACGCCGAGATGCGGTCGGTGTCGGGGTGGCGCGCCATCACGATCATCAGCTCGGCGACGGTGCCGTTGGTGATCCACAGCTTCTCGCCGTCGAGCACGAAGTCGCCGTTCTCCGTGCGGGTCGCCGTGGTGGCGAGCCGCGCCGGGTCGGAGCCCACGTCGGGCTCGGTGAGCGCGAACGCGCTGATGGCGCCCTTGGCGCACCGCGGCAGGTACTTCTGCTTCTGCTCGTCGGTGCCGAACAGCTTGAGCGGCTGCGGCAGGCCGATGGACTGGTGGGCCGAAAGCAGGGCCGAGATGCTGCCGTCGTAGGCCCCGCAGATCTCGAGCAGCTTGCAGTACTCGGACTGGTCGAAGCCGAGCCCGCCGTACTTCTGGTCGATCTTCATGCCGAAGGCGCCGAGCTCGCGCAGGCGCTGGACGATGGCCTCGGGCACCTGGGCGTCGGCGTCGATGGCGGCCGAGTCGACCTCGTCGCGGAAGAAGGCCTCGAGCTGCTTCGCATAGGCGAGGAACCGCTCCGAAGGCGGCGTCTCGGGATACGGGTCGATCCAGTCGACGTGGAGCGTGCCGAGGAACAGCTCGCGCAGGAAGCTCCGCCCGGCCCAGCTCTCGCGGGACGCCTCCGCGAGCGCCCGCGCCTCGTCCTCGCTCGCGTGGCGGGTCGCGCGGCCCGCTGCGGCCTGTGTCGTCTCCATGATCGCCTCCGGGGTGCGGTCCGATGAATGACCGCTCATTCAGTGTCGTATCGTCCGGCGCGCAGGTTTACGCGATTCCGCGCTCCGGAGCAAGGGAGCCTCAGCGCGCCAGGAAGTCGAGCAGCGACGAATCGAGGCCCTCGGGGTCCTCGATCTGCGGGATGTGCCCCACGCCGGCCAGCACGACGAGCTCGGCGTCCGGGAGCAGCGCGGTGACGCGCTCGCCTTGCGCCAAGGGCGTCGCCTCGTCGTCGCTGCCCCAGACCACGAGGGTCGGCACGGCCAGGGCGCGGTAGGTCGCCGGGTCCGACGAGGGCGACGGCCCCGGCGTCAGCAGCGACGGCACCCAGCGCCCCACCTCGCGGCTCGTGCGCCGGACGGTGAGCGGGCGGCGGTAGCGGGCGATCCAGTCGTCGGTGACGGTGGTGGGGTCGTGCACCATCGCGCGCAGCCCGGTGGGCATGAACGCGGGGTTGGACAGGGTCGCGGCCACCAGCGTGTGGCGCACGAACGGGACGGCCGCCCCGGCGCGCACCCACACCGAGGCGACGGGCCGCGGGGCGTCGTCGCGCGGGGGCAGGCCGAGCGCGGCGTCGATCAGCACGAGCTGCGTGACCCGGCCCTCGGCACGCGCCGCGGCCTCGACGGTGGGGCCGCCGCCGAAGGAGTGGCCGACCAGCGCCACGTCCTGCAGGTCGAGCGTCTGCAGCAGGCCCGTGATGCGGGCGGCCTGGCTCGGCGCGTCGTAGGTGGCGTCGGCCGGGCGCTCGGAGAAGCCGAAGGGCGGCAGGTCGGGCGCGATCACGTGGTAGCCCGCGTCGGCGAGCACCCGGGCCACGGGCTCCCAGGCGCCCCCCCAGGCGCCCGAGCCGTGGATCAGCACCACCGGCCGCCCGCCGCGCGGCCCCCAGTGCGACACGTACAGGTCGACGTCGTGGGCGTGGACCCGGCTGCCGGGCGCCACGATCTCGGCGCTGTCGCGCTCCCGCAGGGTGGCGTCGACGTGGACCCAGCCGACGACGACGCCGAGCGCCAGCCCCACGACGCCGAACAGCCCGAAGGCGGCGCTGAGGACGAGCTGCCCGCAGCCCACGCCCCGGCGACGCCGCCCCTCGGCCGCCTCCCGCATCGATCGGCCGAGGGACACCCCAAGCGGCACGTCCACCCCCGTCGCAGTGTATCTCCCGGGGCGAGCGGAACTGCACACCCGCGCACGGTCCCGCCGGACGCTTCCGGCGAGCCGCCATGGACGGTCGGCCCGCGGTGGTCCATCCTCGTCGACGAGGGGCACCCGGGAGCACCATGGAGATCCGCTTCGACCGCCTGCTGACCGCCCAGCTCACCCTGCTGCTCGCCGGCTGCGACGTGCTGCCCGACGTCCTGCCCAAGGGGGACGACTACTGCTCCGGCGCCGATCTGCCCGACGGCTGGGAGATCACCGAGGGCTACGTGGCGGTGGCGCCCGGCTCGGACTGCCCGGCGCCCGAGGACGTGATCGCGCCCGCGACCTGGGACTGCTGCCCCGTCTACGAGTACCAGGGGGAGACCTGCGAGCTGGTGGAGGTCCAGCACGATCGCCCCCTGCCGTCCTACTACGGCTCGACGACGACGCCCACCACGACCTCCGACACGGGCGCGACCACGACCGAGCTGTTCGATCTGTGCGTCTACAACGCGGTCTTCTCCGCCACCGACATCTGCTGCGGCCGCCCGCTGCTGGCGGACGGGCACGCCGTGGTCGCGGAGGTCGCGCCGGATCCGCGCTGGGCCGCGCCCGGCGCCGTCGCGCTCGACGGGGTCCCGGCCCGCGACCGCGCCCGGCTGGCCGCCTGGTGGGCCCGCGCCGCCCAGCTCGAGCACGCGTCCATCGCCTCGTTCGCCCGCTTCACCCTCGACCTGATGCGCTTCGGCGCGCCGCCCGCGCTCCTCGCCGACGCCCACCGCGCCGGGCTCGACGAGATCGCCCACGCCCGGGCGTGCTTCGCCGTCGCCAGCGCCTGCGCCGGCCGGCCGCTCGGCGCCGGGCCGCTGCCCCTCGACGACGTCGACGCCGCGCCGGACCGCGGCGCCTTCGCCGAGGCGCTGGTGCGCGAGGGCTGCGTCGGCGAGACGCTCGCCGCGCTCGACGCCGGCGCCCGCCTGCGCCGCGCCACCGATCCCGAGATCCGGCGCGTGCTGCAGCGCATCGTCGACGACGAGTCCCGCCACGCGGCCCTGGCCTGGCGCACCCTGGCCTGGCTGCTCGCCGACGACGCCGACGGCGCCTTGCGCGCGCGCGTGGACCGGGCCTTCGAGGCCGCGCGGGCGCAGCTGCCGGGCGATCTGGCGCCGGGCGCCGCGGTGCCGTCGCACGGCCTCGTCGACGAGGCCGAGCGGATCGCCACGCTCCGTGCGGGCTGGGACCGCGTCATCGACCCGAGCCGCGCGGCCCGGGCGAGCTGCTGATCGAGGTCAACGCGAAGTAGGCCCGAAGCGCCGGACCACGCGGCCGGGCGTCGCGCCGGTCCAGGCGCCGTGCTCGCGCACCGGAACCCCGGCCACCAGCGTGGCGAGGTAGCCGGTCGGCGCCTGCAGCAGCCGCCGCCCGCCCGCCGGCAGGTCCGCGACGACCTCCGGGCGGCCGACCCCGAGCCGGTCGAAGTCGATGACGTTGAGGTCGGCGCGCTGCCCGACCGCCACCTCGCCGCGGTCGTCGAGGCCGAGGTGGCGCGCCGTCTGCCGCGCCTGCTGGCGGACGAGCCAGGGCAGCGGGAAGCGCCCCTGCGCCCGGTCGCGCCCCCAGTACGACAGCAGGAACGTCGGGAAGCTCGCGTCGCAGATGGTGCCGACGTGCGCGCCGCCGTCGGACAGGCCGGGCAGGGCGTGCGGGTGCGCCATCATCTCGCGCACGGCGGACAGGTCCATGCCCGTGTAGTTGAGCAGCGGGAAGTAGAGCAGGGCGCGGCCGTCGTCCTCGAGCAGGGCGTCGTACATGGCCTCGAGCGGGCGGACCCCGGTGCGCTGGGCCTCGGCGAACAGGCTGCGCTCGAAGGGCTGCTCGTAGTCGGGCGGGTCGCCGAGGCGGAACACCCGCATCGAGACGACGTCCATCGCCGCGAGCAGCCTGTCGGCGTACCGCGGGATGGCCGGGCCGTCGCCGGCCACCGGCGTGGTCGTCTCCGACAGCATCCGCGCCTTGCACGCCGGGTCGCGCAGCCGCGCGACGCGCCGGCGAGCGGCAGGTGCGCCAGCGCGCGGTAGCTCGGGAAGCCCACGAACGGGTGGAACGTCGCCTCGAGGCCGAGCAGCACGCCGATGCCCCGGGGCGCCACCTGCGCCTTCGGCGACCACGCCGCGATCGTTGAGCGCGGTGATCTCCTCGAGCACCATCTTGTGCTGGCCCGGCGCCTGGTCGCGCTGCAGCACCGTCATCGACATCGGCCGCCCGCCGCTCGCCTCGGCCATCGCCGCGAGCAGCGCGAACTCCTCGCGGAACCGGCCGATCCCGCGGTGGACGTCGAAGTCGCTCACCGCCTGGAGCACCCCGTGGGTGCCGTGCAGCGCGCGGGCGATCCCCACGAGCTCGCGCTGGTCGGCCTTCGGACGCCGGCGTGTGCTCGCCGTCCGCGGCGCGGTGGGTGTCGGTGCGCCCGGTGGAGAAGCCGACGGCGCCGGCGGCCACGGCCTCGGCGACCAGGTCGCGCATCTGCGCCACGTCGTCGTCGGTGGCGGGCTCGCCCGCGATGGCCCGCTCCCCCATGACGAAGACGCGCAGCGCGTCGTGCGGGACGTGGGTGACGAGGTCGGCGGCGCGGCCCGTGCGGTCGAGCACGTCGAGGTAGTCGGCGAACGAGGACCAGCCCCAGGTGATGCCCTCGTGCAGGGCGGTGCCGGGGATGTCCTCGACCCCCTCCATCAGGGCGATCAGCCGCTCGTGGTCGGCCTCGCGCACCGGGGCGAAGCCCACGCCGCAGTTGCCCATCACGGCGGTGGTCACCCCGTGGCAGGTGGAGGGCGCGAGCTCGGCGTCCCAGCTCGCCTGCCCGTCGTAGTGGGTGTGCAGGTCGGTGAAGCCGGGGGTGACGAGGGCGCCGTCGGCGTCGATGCGGCGGCGGGCCTCGGCGCCGCGGAGCGCGCCGATCTCGACGATGTGGCCGTCGCGGATCCCGACGTCGGCGGAGAAGGCCTCGCCGCCGGTGCCGTCGAGGATGGAGCCCCCGGTGATCAACACGTCGTACACGGCCACCTCCGCCGGGAAGCGTAACTCTGCGAATCAGGTTCGCAAGTTAACGGCCCGCCCGCCGGGAGCTCAGTAGAACATGCCGAGCTCGAGCCGCCCCTCCTCGCTCATCCGCTCGGGCCCCCACGGCGGGTCGAACGTGAGCTCGACGCGCACCTCGTGGACCCCCGGGAGCGCCACGAGCTTCGCCTGCACGTCGTCCGCCAGCACCTGGCCCATCCCACAGCCCGGCGCCGTCAGCGTCATCACGACTTCGATGTCGACGCCCTCGCCCTCCTCGGGCTCGAGCAGCTTGAGCTCGTAGATGAGGCCCAGCTCCACGATGTTCAGCGGGATCTCGGGGTCGTAGCAGGTGCGCAGCGCGTCCCACACGCGCTCGGGCGTGAGCGGGCCGTCGTCGTCGACCTCGTGCTGCTCCACCTCGCGGCCGATGGCGTCGGCGTCCTCCGCGGCCACGCGCACCAGCCGGCGCGTCTCGAGCTGGACCGTGGTGGCCCCGCCGAGCACCTGCATCACCCAGCCGCGCGTCCCCTCGGGCAGCGCCTGCGTCACCCCGTCGGGGATCAGCACCACCACCGTCTCCCGGGAGAACGTCACTTCCTCGGGCTCGCGCAATCGCGCTCCACGAGCGGTCCCTAACGTCGGCACCCTGCGACCGCACCTGCCTAGAACAGGCAGCCCGGGCTGCGGCGCCTCGTCGGCCAGGGCCTCGGCGAAGCCCGCGGCGGTCCCAGGGCCCGAACCTGCCCTCGACGCTGCCGCAGCGCCTCGCCCACGTAGCCGCTCCTGCCCGTCGTCGTCGTGCAGGTGGCCGCGCACGACGACCTCCTCGTCGGCCCCGAGGTCGACCGGCCCGCCGGGAGCGCCTGAACGGCTGCTCGTCGGGGTGGTTGTGGTCCAGGATGCGCCGGTAGCGCAAGGACCCGGGTCCGGCGAGACCAGCTCCCACCAGGTCCGCGTAGCGCCCGCAGCCCGTCTCGTCGGACCGCAGCGTCACGTACACCGTGTACGCCCCCGGCTCGCCCTCCGCCCGCACGGGAGATCGCCGACGGCCGGGCGCCGCCGTCGGCCGGCGACGCCGAGCCCGCGCAGCCGAGCGCGGCCCACCACAGCACCATCACCCTCCTCCCGCAGCATGAGGGACATCCTGCACCCCTCGGAGGACGCGCTGATGGACGAACGGGAGCTGGCTCCAGGCCCTGCGGGCCCCGGGCATGGACGGCCGCCAGCTTCCGCGCCCTGCCGCTGCTCCCCCTGGTCCAGGTGGCGTGGGCCGACGGCGCCGTGCAGGACGCCGAGCGCCAGCTCATCCTGCGCCTCGCTGCCGAGCGCTACCAGCTCGACGAGGAGGGCCAGCGCGCATGCTGCGCAACTGGCTGCACCACCCGCCGAGCCCGGTCTACGTGCGGCGCGGGCAGCAGGTCCTGCTCGCCCTCTGCCGCCACGGCGCCAGCAGCGACGCCTTCGGCGGCCGCGAGGGCCTCACCGACGTGATCGACCTGGCCAAGGACGTCGCCCAGGCCGCCGGCGGCTTCTTCGGCATGGGGGCGGTCGCCGCCACCGAGGCCGAGGCGATCGACGCCATCGCCGCCGCGCTCGACATCCACCACGACCGGCCGTGGAGCGAGCCAGACGACACCACCATCATCCCGGCGGACGCCGACACCGAGGGAGACGGCCCCTCCCCCCAGGTCCTGTTCCCCGACGCCGACCCCGCGCAGTCCTCCCGCGGCACCCTCGTGCAGTACGACGACCTGCGCGGCGAGCAGAGCTGCCCCGTCGGCCCGAAGGGCGTCACCATCGGGCGCAACCGCGACAACGACGTGCAGATCACCTACGACGCGCAGGTCTCGCGCCAGCACTGCCGGCTGTACCAGCGCGAAGACCGGTTCTACGTCCAGGACCTCGGCAGCACGCGCGGCACCTGGGTCAACGGCGAGCGCGTCCTCGAGCGGCGGCTCCTCGGCGGCGAGACGCCCACCTCGGCCACGCCACCTTCTTCTTCCAGCTGTCGCCCGAGGACCCCGCCTAGCAACTACCAGCGGCCCTGCACGCCCCTTGATCATCGCGTAGGGGTAGCCCGGGTCGGAAGCCCGAGGCCTCGTGCAGGCGCGACAGCTGCGCCTCGGACAGCTTCAGGTCCGCCGCCGGCAGGTTGTCGTCGAGCTGCACGGTGCGCGCGCCGAAGATGACGGAGGACCACGGGCTGGTGGAGCAGCCAGGCCAGCGCGACCTGCGCCGGCGACGCGCTCACCTCCTCGGCCACGGCGACCAGCGCGTCGACGAGGTCCCAGTTCCGCGGCGTGTCGAAGCGCTCGTAGCGCTGCTTCCACTTGGCCATCCGGCTGCCCTCGGGCGGCGCCTGGCCCCGGCGGTACCTTCGTGAGCAGGCCGCCCGCGAGCGGCGACCACGGCAGGATCCCGACCCCCTCCTGCACGGCGATCCGCGGTGCTCACGCTCGATGTCGCGGACGGCCAGGCTGTACTGCATCTGCATCGTCGCGAAGCCGGTCCAGCGCGGGTCCGGCTCGTCCACAGCGAGTCCATCAGGCGGTACGCCGATAGTTCGAGCAGCCGACGTAGAGCACCTTGCCGGGCCGGACACCCAGGTCGTCGAGCGCGCGGAGGAGCTCCTCCTCGCGCACGTCGCCGTCCTGCATGGGATCTGGTACAGGTCGATGCGGTCGGTCGCAGCCGCCGCAGGCCGGTCCTCGGACGCAGCGCACCACGCGCCGCCGCGACGCACCAGTGCCGTTCGGGCCCTCCCCCATGCGGAACCGGAACTTGGTGGCGAGGACGACCTCGTCGCGGCGCTGCCGCTCGGTGAACCAGCGGCCCACGACCCGCTCGGACAGGCCGTCCTGGCCGTAGACGTCGGCCGTGTCCCAGAAGTTGACCCCCGCGTCGAGCGCGCGATCCATCAGCGCGAACGCTGTCTGCTCGTCGGCGCCGACCTGGTGCATGAAGCTGCCCTCGTCGGCCTCGCCGAACGTCATCGCCCCGAGGCACAGCGTCGACACCTTCGCGCCGGCGCGGCCCAGGTTCCGGTACTCCATCGGACCTCCCGGCCCGGCCGGTAACGTCAGCGGCGGCGGACGACCGGGAGCAGGAGCGCGGCGAGCCACAGCCAGGCCGGCGCCGGCGCGGTGCCGCAGCCGCAGCCCTCCGGCGCGGGCTTGTCGCCCTCGTCGGGCGCGGGGGTGCCCGTGTCCGTGGCGGTGTCGTCCGGCGCCGTGTCGGGCGGGTCCGCCACGGCCACGACGACCACGTCCTCGGCGTCGCCGGACGGCCCGGAGACGGTGAGCGTGACCACGTGCAGGCCGGGCGCCAGCGCGAGCTCGGGGGTGGGGCCCTGGGCCTCGCCGCCGTCCCAGCGCCAGGTGTACGTCGCGATGCCGTCCGCCAGGTGCGAGGCCGAGCCGTCGAGCGCGACGGGCGAGGTCGCGCCGCACTGGTCGGGCCCGGCGTCGGCGGCCTCGGGGGCCGGGTACAGCGACAGCGGCACCGCCGGATCCCAGCGCGGCAGCCACACCGCCGCGATCGGCTCGCCGTTGCCGCCGAGGCGATACGCGCCCGCGTCGGTGCGCACGAGGTCGGCGACCCCCGGCGACGCGGTGCCGGCGGGCAGCGCGTAGAACGCGGTCTCCCCGGCGCCGTCGACGACGAGGCGCCGCTCGGGGTCGCACGCGGGCGCGTCCCAGCGGACGGCCACCCGGCCGGCGCTCGGCGCCTCCTGCGCGCCGAACAGCACGCGGGCGTCGTCGGTGACCGCGCGCCGCGAGCGGGGCCCGTCGGGCGTGTCGTAGAACGGCACGGGCAGCGCCATCGGCTCGGTGTCGAGGTCGAGGCCGTAGAAGAACTGGTTGTAGTCGTGGCGCGGCGTGAGGACGTCGGTGCCGAGCCACGCCGTGTAGGTCCCCTCGAACAGGATGCGCCGCCCGCCGCGCGAGGCGAACCACGGGTGCTGGTAGACGTTGTAGAAGCTGTAGTCGTCGTGGGTCACGACCTTGCGGGCCCACGACCACGGCCCGACGGGCGTGTCGCCCTCGGCGTACCAGATCTCGCCGATGAGCGAGGTGCTGCCGAAGCTCTCGGTGAAGACGTGCACCCAGCGCCCGCGCCAGGGGTTCCAGGCGATCGAGCCGTTGTGCATCACGGGCGTCTCGCCGGTGTCGGGCTCGATGGCGCGGTGCCAGGGGCTGTCGGCCTCGGGCAGGTAGCCGTCCGTCACCAGCTGCAGGTCGGGCGCCGGGGCGTCGGTGCGCCACCGCCAGATCGGCGTGCCGTCGGCGTCGCGGGCGACGGTGTAGGCGCTGCCGCTCGGCACCAGCGGCGTGTAGGCCTGGTAGGTGGCCGGATCGGCGAGCGACGCCGGGTCGGCGGGGATCCGCTGCAGCCCGCGGTACACGACCCAGTCGCCGTCGGGACCGTCGTAGCGGATGGCGGGCGAGCTCGGCCGCACGGGCGCGTCGAGGTCCCAGTCGGACGCGGTGACGAACGCCTGGCGGGCGTCGCTCCAGCGGGCCATGCCCTCGTGGTGCGTGGCGAAGGTGCCGTCGACGACGGCGTAGGTGCCCCACAGCTCGTCGTCCGACAGCGCCACCAGCCCCGACATCCAGGTCGGGCCTTCGGGGTAGACGGGGGCGATGGGGGCGACGAAGCCGGCGCCGTCCTCGTCGTAGTCGAGGTCGAGGCCGTCCTCGGGGGTGGGGTCGAGCGGCGCGGTGGCGCCCGTGGTGCGGAAGTTGCCGAGGGGGTACGCCGGGCGGTTGGTGTCGCCCCACAGCCAGAACAGGCCGCCGCGCCAGGGGACGGCGTGGGCGGTGTCCTGGCCGAAGACGCGGCTGTCGAGCAGCGGCTCGGCCACGGGCGGGGTCAGGCCCAGGAGCACGGTGTCGCGCCAGGTGCCCCCGCCGGTGAGCCGCACCAGCCGCTCGGCGGGCAGCTGGCGCTCGAGCGCGATGACGGTGGTGCCGCCCGGGGTGGGGACCACGTCGACGTAGCCGGGATCGTGGGTGTAGCCGTGGGTCCAGACCTCGAAGCGCAGGGTCTCGCCCATCCGGTCGAGGTCGAAGAAGGCGACGTGGCCGCCGTTGTCGGTCCAGTGGTCGACGCCGGACTCGGTCAGGCGCACGGCGGGGACGGGCCGCCCGGTGGCGGCGTCGACGACCTGCAGGTCGTGGAGCTCCGCCGGGGCCGGCAGCCCGTGGGCGAAGAGGCGCTGCTCGACGTCGCCGCGGGGGCAGGCCGGATCGGGGCCGGTGCGGTGCAGGGTGCGGGTGGTGGTCTGGCCGGGCGCCAGCGTGACGGCGAAGCCGGCGATGCCGAGCCCGTCGACCGGCGGGTCGAGCGGGCCCGCAGGGGTGAGCCAGACGACCTCACCCTGCAGGCCGGGCTCGGCGAGGGCGGCCGTGCCGGTGGCGTCGGTGCGGAAGACCACGTGGTTCGTGGTCTGCAGCGTCGCGCACTGGAACGGCGCGCCCTGCTCGTCCTGCAGGACGACGGCGTGTGTCTGCTGCGCCAGGGCGGCGCCTGCCGCGAGTGCCCACAGCATCGTCATCCCACCTCCACGACGCCTCCGGGGTGCAGGTGCACGCTCCGCTGGCGGCCGAAACACAGTGTATCCTTCACGAGGCTCGCGAGCTTCGCCGCCACGAACGCGATGAACGGCAGGTGCTCGCCGTCCTCGCAGGTGGCCTGCCCCTCGTCGCCGGCGTCGCCGTCGAACAGGGGGTCCCACATCAGCCGGGCGTATGCGCCGTCGGCCGCCAGCGCCGCGTGGAGGCACGGCGTGGGCGGTTCCTGGGCGCGGACGAAGCGCTGGATGAGCTGGCGCGTCGGCAGGTTGTCGACGCAGTCGAGCACCAGGTCGGCGCCGCCCAGCAGCGCCTCGACGTTGTCCTCGCCGAGGCGGTGCGGCACGGCGTCGATCTTGACCCCGAACAGCCCCTGCATCGCCTGCTGCAGGGCCGCGGCCTTGTTGCGGCCGAGGCCCATCTTGCTGTGG
>JAWKRQ010000110.1:0-18861 GCA_041389545.1 Myxococcota bacterium
GCCTGGATCGTCTGGTAGCGCTCCTCGGGTCGGTAGCGGGTGGCCTTGAGGATGAGCCCGCGCAAGGCGTCGGGGACGTGGGCGAGGATCGCGTCGTCGCTGTCGGCCACGAACAGCTCGGCCGAGGTCTTGCCCGTCAGCAGCGTGTACAGCGACGCCCCGACCGAGTAGATGTCGGCCCGGTGGTCGACGGACTTCGTGTCGGTGCGCTGCTCGGGCGCCATGAACGAGAAGGTGCCGATCTGGCTGCCCGTCTGGGTGAGGCTCGTGGCGTCGGAGATCCGCGCGATGCCGAAGTCGGTGAGCTTGCAGACGCCGAGGTCGTCGAACAGCACGTTGTGGGGCTTCACGTCGCGGTGGACCATCTCCGCGGCGTGGACGGTGGCGAGCGCCTCGCAGACCTGGAAGATCACGTCGCCCGCGAGCGTGGGCGGCATGGGGCCGTGGTCGCGGACCCAGTCCATCGTCGAGCCGCAGCGCGCCAGCTCCATCGCCATGTAGGGCGGCGTGGCGTCGCCGTCGTAGGCGACGAGGCGCGGGATGTTCGGGTGCACGAGCGAGCGCAGCGCCTCGGCCTCCTGGCCGAACCGGCGCCGGATGTCGGCGTCGCGCAGGTGGCGGAACTGCAGCGTCTTCAGGGCGCACCACTGGCGCTCCTGCGTGTCCCAGGCCAGGAAGACGGTGGCGGTGCCGCCGTCGCCCAGCTGATCCACCACGGCGAAGCGCCCGCCGACCCGCGGCGGTGCCCGCAGCGCGTCGCCCGTCACCGCGGCCTCCGCGCACCCGCGAACCGATCACCCATCGCGGTCAGCCTAGCAGCGCACCGCGGCGGGCCCAACCGGGGGATCGCGTTCGTTCGCCGACAGCGCCGGACGCAGCGGCAAGCCCGCCGGGCTCACCGCGGTTTCGCCGCCAGCGGCCAGGTGTGCGGCGCGCAGGCGTAGGTGAGCTGGAGGTCGCAGGCCTGGTTGCGCAGCCAGGTGGCGTCGCCGCGCGCCCGCGCGGGGAGCGGGCCGCCGCGCTCGACGTGCTCCGCGAGCTGCAGGCAGCCCCAGGCGACATCGGCGGCGCAGCGGTCCCACAGGGCCTCGCTCACCGCGGCGGCGTCGCCCTCGGGCCAGGGCGGCGCCTCGCCCGGCGCGTCGGCGCCGAGGGGCGCCCGCTCGGCCAGCAGGCAGGCCGCGCTGGCGGGGTCGGCCCGGCACGCCACCGCGGACAGCGCGGCCGCCTGCTCGGCGTCGCCGCGGGCCAGGGCGGCGCGGACCCGGGCGGCGGGGACGCCGGGCAGGTCGCCGGCGCGGGCGAGCTCGGCCTCGGCGCCCTCGGCGTCGCCGCGGGCCAGGCGGAGCAGGCCCAGGGCGCGGTGGGCTTCGGGCAGGTCGGGGTCGGCGGCCACGGCGTCGGCGGCGACGGCCTCGGCGCGCGGCAGGTCGCCGAGGTCCTCCAGCAGGGCGGCGGCGTGGATGCGGGCCCAGGCGGAGCCGTCGACGCGCAGCCACCAGGTGACCCAGCGGCGGGCCTCGTCGGCGTCGCCGGCGGCGCGGGCGGCCTCGGCACGCAGGGCGAACTGGCGGGCCGGGGCGCCGGCGTCGGCCACGGGGGGCGCTTCGGCGATCGGCAGGCCAGCAGCGCGACGATCAGCATCCGAGCGTGTATCCCGGTCAGCAGCCGTCGGGCTGCTGCAGACGCCCCAGTTGCCGAGCGAGCCCGCGATCCCGCCGGTGCCCGCGTTGCCGTCGGCCCAGCCGGTGGCGGAGGCGCCGCCCGCGCCGCCCGCGCCGAAGGAGCCGCCGGTGACCACGTTGTTCGTCCGCGTCAGCGAGCCCTGTAGGTGTAGAAGGCCTCCAGTTGCCGCCGCCGCCGCCGCCACCGCTGCCGCCGTGGCCGCCGTGGGCGCCAGCCGCCGCGCCCGCCGCTGGACGCGCCGCCGCCGCCCGCGCCGCCCACGCCGCCCGGCTGGCCCGCGCCGCCGTACCCGCCCGCGCCGCCGCCATGGCCGCGCCGCGGTCGATCGTGCAGGCGTTGACCAGGACGTAGACGAGACGCCGAAGACGCCGAACGAGCTGCCGCCCGCCGCCGCCGCCGCCGCCCGAGGCCGCGCACCCGCCGGCGCCGCCGGCCTCGCCGCCGCCGCCGCTGCCGTTGCCGAACGTGCCGTGTCGCAGCCGCCGCCGCCGCCGCCGCCGGCGCCGCCGCCGACCACGCCAGCGGTGCCCGCGCCGCCGTTGACGCCGTACCAGTAGGCCCTGCGGGTGCCGCCGAGCACGCCGCGCCCGTTCACGCCGACGCCGCGGGCGCCGTTGAGCACGATCGCCGCCGCGCCGTTGACCCCGTTCACGCAGGTCTCCGCCGCCGCCGCCGACGGCCTCGCCGGCGCCGTTGCTGCCGACCAGGCCGACCTTGGCGTTGCAGTTGCCGCACACGAACGAGCAGGTGCCCGCGCAGCAGGAGCTGTCGGAGGAGCCGCCGGCGCCGCCGGCGCCGCCCGAGGTGCTGCCGCAGGCGCTGTTGGTCCCGGGCGAGCCCCCGCCCGGCCGCGAGGTCGAGCAGAGGTTGATGGAGGTGCCTCGCGGCGCCGCCGCCGCCGTTGCTCGCGGCGGTCTGGCTGGCGTTGCCCGACGACGTGCCGATCGAGCCGACCGCGCCGGCGCCCTGGTTGATCTCGAGCCGCTCCAGCACGAGGTCCGCGCCGTCGGCATGCACCGCGTAGCTGCTGCGGCCGTTGCGGCTGATGGTCCCCGACGCGTTCGGCCCGTCGATCTGCAGGTCGTACAGCCCGCCGGTCACGTTGTACGCCCGCACCGTGACGTACTCGAAGTCCGTCGCGTTGTAGCCGCCCTGGATCGTGACGTTGTGGGCGGTGAGCGTGTTGTCGTCGCGCACCCAGCCCGTGTCGTACCCGCCGTACAGGTCCATCCCGTCGTACAGGTCGACGCCGCCGGTGTAGGTGCCGGTCCGGACGTACACCTGGCCGAGGCCCAGCTGCGCGGCCACGCTCTGGGCGTAGTTCAGGGTGCGGCAGGGCGCCAGGAAGCTGCACACCAGGTTGTTGATGTCGCTGCCGGCCGTGCTCACGAACACCGCCGACGCCTTGTTGCCGTCGATCCCGTCGCAGTCCTCGTCGGTGAACAGGTCGTCGGGCACGTCGGGCGCCGTCGGGTAGGTGCTGCGGTCGTTGTCGTCGCAGTCGCCGTCGCAGGTGGACCAGCCGTCCAGATCGAGGTCGTCCTGGTTCAGCGTGGCGTCGCTGTCGTCGCAGTCGAGGTCGTTGTCGACCCGGCCCGAGGGGATGCCGGAGCAGGTGGCGGTCGAGGCCGAGCCCGGGTCGCCCCAGCCGTCGGCGTCGGCGTCGAGCCAGGTGGTGACGAAGACGAGGCCCTCGTCGACGGCCGCGTCGCAGTCGTTGTCGCGCCTGTCGCACACCTCGACGTTGCCCGGGAAGTTGTTCGGGTCGGCGTCGTTGCAGTCGTTGCACACGGGGAGCCGTCGCCGTCGCCGTCGGGCGCGTCGAGGGTGCCCGCGTCGCAGTCGTCGTTGAGCCTGCTGCAGGTGACCTCGGTCGCGCCGGGTGCACCAGCGGGCGCGTGTCGTCGCAGTCGCTGTGGTTGGCGACGTGGCCGGCCGGGGCGCCGGTGCAGGTCGAGACGGGCGAGGCCGCGGCGTCGCCGTAGCCGTCGCCGTCGGCGTCGGGCCAGTAATGACGAAGACCTGGTCCTCGTCGGCCGCGCCGTCGCAGTCGTTGTCGCGCCTGTCGCACAGCTCGACGTTGCCGGGCCAGTTGAGCGGATCGGCGTCGTCGCAGTCGTTGCTGGTGCGGGACTCGCCGGGGCCGGTGCACAGCAGCGTCGTGCCGCTGATCACCACGTTCACGCCCACGCCGTCGTCGTCGCCGTCGAGGTAGCAGTCGTCGGCGTCGCAGTCCTGGTCGATGGCATCCGCCGGGACCTCGGCGGCGCCGGGGTGGATGCCGCCGTTGGCGTCGTTGCAGTCGGTGTGGTCCTGCAGGTACCCCGCGCTCGGCCGGCCGTTGCAGCTCGGCGTCGGCGGCACCTGCGCCGAGCCGTACCCGTCGCTGTCGTTGTCGGGGTACCAGTCCACGAACGGCAGCCCGTTGTCGATGGCGCCGTTGCAGTCGTTGTCGCGACCGTCGCAGATCTCGGGGTTGGTCGGGAAGTTGTTCCCGTCGGCGTCGTCGCAGTCGAGCGCGTTGCTCACGTGCCCGGCGGGCGGGCCGTTGCAGGTCGACACGGGCGGCGCGGTGGACGAGCCGAACGTGTCGCTGTCGGCGTCGGGCCAGTACTGCACGAACGTCAGCCCGTCGTCGATCAGGGTGTCGCAGTCGTTGTCGCGACCGTCACAGATCTCGGCGCCGCCCGGCCGGTTCAGCGGGTCGTTGTCGTCGCAGTCGACGCACATGCTCGCGCCGTCGCCGTCTGCGTCGGGCTGGTCGAGCGTGGCAGCGGTGCAGTCGTTGTCGATGCCGTCGCAGGTGATCTCGGGCGCCGACGGGTTGATCGTGCTGTTGGCGTCGTTGCAGTCGGCATTGTTGCCGACTCGCCCGGCGGGCGCGCCGTCGCAGGTCGAGACCGACGGCAGCAGCGGCGTGCCGTACCCGTCGCCGTCGAGGTCGAGCCAGTAGTCGGCGAAGGTCAGCCCGTCGTCGACGGCGCTGTCGCAGTCGTTGTCGCGCCCGTCGCAGACCTCGGCGTTGCCCGGGAAGTTGGCGGGGTCGCCGTCGTCGCAGTCTGCACACAGCGGGATGCCGTCGCCGTCCTGGTCGGGGGCATCGGCCGTGGCGACGTCACAGTCGTTGTCGATGCCGTCGCAGGTGACCTCGGTGGCGGCCGGGTTCACCGCGGCGCGCGAGTCGTCGCAGTCGTCGCCGTTGCTCACCCGCGGCACGCCCACCGGCGCGCCGTTGCAGGTGCGCACCGGGATCGCCGCGGCGTTGCCGTACCCGTCTCCGTCGAGGTCGGGCCACCAGTTCACGAAGACCAGCCCGTCGTCGGGCACGGCGTCGCAGTCGTTGTCGGCGCCGTCGCAGACCTCGGGGTTGCCGGGGAAGTTGTGGTTGTCGTTGTCGTCGCAGTCGTCGGCCAGCAGCGCGTACCCGGCCGGGGCGGTGCCGCAGGTGTTGACCGGCACGCCGTTCGGGTCGCCGTGCCCGTCGAGGTCGGCGTCCGGGTAGTAGTCGCGGAACGTGATGCCGTCGTCGATCGCGCCGTTGCAGTTGTTGTCGCGGTTGTCGCAGGCCTCGGTGTTGCCCGGGAAGTTGTTCGCGTCGCCGTCGTTGCAGTCGAGACAGAGCGAGACGCCGTCGCCGTCGAGGTCGGGCTCGTCGAGCGTCGCCGGATCGCAGTCGTTCTCGATGCCGTCGCACGCGATCTCGAGCGCGTCGGGGTTCACGTCGGCGTCGCTGTCGTCGCAGTCGGTGTCGTCGGCCACGGTGCCCGGCGGCGGCGCGCAGGCCACCGTCTCGGTGCCCCCGCCATCGCCGAAGCCGTCGCCGTCGGCGTCGGGGAAGTACGACACGAACACGATCCCGTCGTCGGGCACGCCGGAGCAGTCGTTGTCGGCCCCGTCGCACAGCTCGGGGTTGCCCGGGAAGTTGTTCGGGTCGTTGTCGTCGCAGTCGCCGCACACCGGCGAGCCGTCGCCGTCACGGTCGGGCCCGTCGATCGTGGCGGCGTCGCAGTCGTTGTCGATGCCGTCGCAGTCGACCTCGAGCACGCCGGGGTTCACGTCGAACTCGCCGTCGTCGCAGTCGTCGTTGTTCGAGACGTGGCTCGCCGGCGCACCGTTGCAGGTGTTCTGCGGCAGCGCGCTGTCGGAGCCGTACCCGTCGCCGTCGGCGTCGGGCCACCAGTCCTGGCGCGGCAGCCCCTGGTCGACGGCGCTGTCGCAGTCGTTGTCGCGCCCGTCGCAGACCTCGGCGTTGCCCGGGAAGTTCATCGCGTCGTCGTCGTCGCAGTCGTCGACCTCGAACGTGCTGCACAGCGGGTTGTCGGACCCGTAGCAGACGTTCGGGGACGGGCAGACGCAGTCGCCGTCCTGGTCCCAGTGGGGCGTGCCCTCGTCGATGTCGCCGTTGCAGTCGTTGTCGACGTCGTCGGCGACCTCGGGCGCGCCCGGGTGCACGTCGGCGTCGAGGTCGTCGCAGTCGTCGGGCGGCAGCGCGCCCGTGTAGGTCGCGGCGCAGACGACGTCGACGTGCAGGTCGCCGTCCTCGTCCCGGTCGTCGACCACCAGGTTGCAGTCGTCGTCGATCGCGTTGCCGCAGATCTCCTCGGCCTGCGGGTGGACCTGGTTGTTGTTGTCGTCGCAGTCGCCCTGGTTCACCGACCAGCCGTCGCCGTCGCGATCGATGTCGTCGCTGTCGATGATCTGGAAGACGACCGTGGCGTCGGAGCTGTTGCCGTCGCTGTCGCTGACCACGAGGCGCGCGCGGTACTGCCCGAGCGCCTCGGGCAGCCAGCTCGTGCTCACGAGGCCGGCGGGGTCGGGGCCCGGGTTCGGCAGCACGATCGGCGCGCCCGTGCCCGAGGTGGGCTCCACCGTCCAGTCGACGAGGAGGTCCTCCGGCGGCTCGTTGGGGTCGCTGACCGTGCCCACCAGCGAGACCTCGGTCCCGAGCTCGTAGGCGTCGTAGAGCCCGGGGATCGCGATCGAGGCGTCCGGCGTCTGATCCGCGGCGGTGACGATGACCGTGATCGCGTCGGTGCCCACGCCGCCGTCGCCGTCGGTCGCCGTGAGGGTGACGGAGTGCGTGCCCACCGACAGGGTGCGGCTCACGCGCACGAACCCGTCGTCGGGGACCTCCGTGCCCTCGCCGATCGTGCCGTCGGCGTCGGAGCTGAAGGTCCAGCTCTGGATGTCGGACAGGCCGTTCGCATCGGCGACGGAGCCGATGAAGTCGATGGTGTCGATGTCCTCGAACGCCTCCTGGTCGAGCGGCGCCTGGAAGGCGACGACCGGCGGCGTGTTCTCGGTAGGGTCGAGCTTCACGTCGTTGCTGCACGACCACGGCAGGAGTGCGAGGCTGCCGAGCGCCAACGCCGTCCGCATGCGTCACCTCTGGGGGGTTCCGACCATCCTACCCGGATCCCGAGCGAGCTGCGCGACTGCCGGTACCCGCTGGGCGGCAGGTGCGTTGCAAACAGTGACCGGGCGATGTCGCGTGCGGCGCTGCTGGTATACCCTGTCGCCGAGGGCGTCGCGGAGGTCCTGCTGATCTTGCTAGCGCTGTGGACGGCCATCGCTGCGGCGGTGACCCCCGAAGCCCTGGAGGCACGCGTCGCGGAGGTGGCCCCGCAGCGCCAGCTCCGCATCGTCGCGGGCCCCACCCCGTCGGAGGCCGACCTGCGCAAGGCGGCCGAGGGCGCCGTCGTCACCTCGCTCCTCCCGTCGCAGTCGGGCTCGCGGGCCTACGGCGTCGCCGTGGTCCCCATGCCGATCAGCAAGTTCTGGTCGGCGCTCAACGACGAGACCCGCCACCCGGGCTACACCGCCATCGGCTACAGCGAGCTCGTGCAGGGCCGCCCCTGCGCGTCGGGCCGCCACGTGCTGCAGTTCCTGCCGGTGCCCATGCTCTCCGACCGCTGGTGGATCGGCATCCTCACGAAGAACAGCAAGCTGTCGCAGGCCACGGGCGGCGCGGTGCGCGAGCTCGCGTGGTCGAGCTCGGTCGACCCGTCCGAGGTCACGACCGAGAGCGGCAAGAAGATCCTGGCCCAGGCCGAGCCCATCGGGTTCTCGAAGGGTGCCTGGTTCCTGGTCGCCGTCGGCGAGCGGGAGACCTACGTGGAATACTACCTGAACAGCGATCCCGGCGGCTCGATCCCGTCGAGCATCGCGTCGCGGTTCGCGACCCGCGGCGTGCGCGAGACGATCGCCGCCATCCAGCGGTTCGCGCGGGAGGCCAACCCGGCATGTCCCTTGGAATGATCGCATCCGCGCTGCTCGCGGCCGGGATCGCCCGGGCGCAGGTGCCCAGCGCACCCGTGTCCGACGTGTTCTCGTGGACCGAGCCGAGCCCGGAGGAGCAGCTCGAGGCCGACCGCACGGTGATCCCCATCGGGAAGGGCGCCGTGTTCGTGCCGTCCATCACGGGCCCGCTCAACGAGCCCCCCGTCATCCTGGTCGACGCCGAGGACGACGAGGTCATCGACATCCCGACCGGCCAGCGCGTGCTCGTCGACCCGGGGCGCTACGTCGTCATCGTCTCGTCGGGCACGCCGATGCAGGGCGTGGGCACCTCGATCGAGGTCTTCGAGGGTGAGACGACCATGGCGCCCGTGCACTGGGGCGCCCTGCGCATCGAGGTCACCGACGACCACCGCGTGCCCCACCGCGGCAGCTACGAGCTCATCAACGCCACGACCCGCGAGCCCTACGGCACGGGCTTCGGCGCCGACACGCTACAGGGCGAGTCGCTGATGACCTGGCTGCTCCCGCCCGGCGTGTACCGCATCGTGAAGCCGGGCAGCAACTACCGCGCCCTCCGCGACTTCGCGACCGTGTACGTGCCCGAGGCCGGGTTCGTGCGCTACCGGCTGGTGCTCGACCCCGACACGGGCGAGTTCCAGGGCTCGGGCGTGCTCATGCCCGACGAGTTCGGTTCGCCGTCCGACCGCGACCACCGCTGGTTCTCGAGCCTGGTGCTCGGCGCGGTGGGCTCGCTCGCGCAGCAGCAGAACGTGGTGGGCGTGAACAACCAGCTCACCGTGGCGGGCTCGCTGTTCGTCGACGGGCAGGTCGCCTACAACGTCCGCAAGCACAGCGTGACCACGCTGCTGCAGGTGGAGGAGGGCGCCTCGCAGATCCGGCCGCAGGAGAGCCTGCCGCTGCCGCTCGTCAAGACGCGCGACCGCCTGCGCCTCGACGGCCTCTACACCTTCTACGCCAAGCCCTGGCTCGGGCCCTACGCGCGGGTCACCGGCGAGACGCAGGCCTTCGGCACGCGCGTGCTCGTCACCGAGGACACCACGATCGGCCGCACCTGGGCCGACGGCTCGCAGACCGAGGAGATCGTCCCGGCGAACCAGCAGTTCTTCGTGGCGAACGCCTGGGCGCCCACCCTGATGCGCCAGGGCGGCGGCCTGAACACGCGCTTCGTGAACAACCGCTGGGTCACGCTCAACTTCCGGGTCGGGCTCGGGCTGCGGCAAAACCTGTACGCGGGCGCCTGGGTCATCGAGGATCAGCCGCGGACCCCCGAGATCGAGTACCGCCAGGTCGACAGCTTCAACCAGGAGGGCGTGGAGGGCACGATCATCGCCACCGCGCGCCTGCCCGGCTGGGCGGTCTACGCGACCGACATCGAGCTGTTCGGCGACTTCGCCGACTTCGGCCGGCCGAGCGTGGAGTGGCGCAACACCTTCACCCTGCGCCTGACCCGCAACCTGTCGCTCAACTACTACCTGAACCTCGAGCGCGTGCCGCAGGTCGTCGACACGCTCCAGCTCGAGCAGAGCGTGCTGCTGCGCGCGTCGTGGGCGGTGTTTTGAGGTCCGTGCTGCTGCTGGGGGCGCTCGCGGTGGGGTGCGTGCCGAAGGGCCGCCACGAGCTGGTCGAGGTGCAGCTGCTGGCCACGCGCACGGCGCTGTCGGACCAGTCGCAGCAGGCCACGCGGGCCGAGCAGGCGGCCGACGAGCGCGAGGCGGAGCTGGTGCGCGAGATCGCCTCCCGCCAGGCGCAGCTCGACGAGCTGGCGGCGCGGGCCGAGGCGCGCAAGGAGGCGTTCGAGCAGCTCGACGACGAGCGGGTGGTGCTGGCCGACGATGTCGCCCGGCTGCGCGCCGAGGTCGAGGCGCTGCGGGCCAGCGCGAAGAAGAAGCCGGCGCCGGCGCCCGCGGAGGGGCCAGCGGTGCCGGATCCGGTCGCCGAGGCGCAGGCGCACGTCGGGCGGGACCTGGCGGCGCTCGAGGAGGAGCGGATCGCCGCGGCCCGGCGCGACGCGTCGCAGCGCGCGGTGGAGGAGGCCTTCGCCGTGCTGGGCGCCGAGGGCCTCGTCGCGGTGGAGCGCGAGCAGGACGATGTGGTGGTGCGGATCCCCACCGCCACCCTCTTCCAGGAGGGGTTCACCACGCTGTCGCCGCGGGGCGAGGCGGTGATCGCGCGGGTGGCCGACGCGCTCGGGCAGGTGTCGGGCCGGCGGGTGACGGTCGCCGGGCACACCGACGACCGGCCGGTGCACTCGGCCGAGCTGGCGTCGAACTGGGAGCGGGGCTTCTCGCGGGCGATGGCGGTGCTGCGCGCGCTGCAGGGCGCCGGCGCGCCGGCGAGCCTGTCGGCGGCGAGCTTCGCCGACACGCGGCCGCTGGTGCCGCCGGAGACGCCCGGAGCCGGGAAGCGCAACGCGCGGGTGGAGCTGGTGATCGCGCCGGATCCGGCCCTCGCGACGCGGTTCGCGCCGACCGCGCCCGACAGCGACCCGGAGGGGGACGCCGCGCCGGCGCCGGAAGGGGAGCCCGCGCCGCCGGAGCATTAACGGTCGCCCGAGCCGTGACCACCCTGCGGACGACCCAGTCAGGGAGGGACGGATGCGATCCATGGGCTCGATGCTCGCCGTGTGTCTGCTGATCGTCGGCTGTACACCCGACAAGGAGACCGACGACACGGGGGTGCCCACCACCGATGCGGATGCCGACGCCGATGCGGACGCGGACAGCGACGCCGACGCCGACACCGACACCGACACGGACACCGACACCACCACGGTGGACACGGCGACCGACACCGGCACGCCCGACACGGGGCCGCCGCCGCCCCCGCCGTACGACTGCTACGCGCTGTTCGAGACCGACGGCGGCTACCCGTTCGACGGCGAGTACGTCGACGGCGTCGCCGACACGACGGGCTTCGACGCCTTCGATCCCGTCGCCACCGACCAGCTGATCCGCGAGGAGCGCGATCAGGGCGCCGACGGCACGGTCGACGTGGTGAACGACTACACCTACGACGCGGACGGCCGCCTCCTCACGGTGTCGTACCACGACGACTACTACGGGGATCAGAGCCTGTCGTACACCTACGACGCCGACGGCAACCTCGTCGAGTACACCGAGGACCAGGGCAGCGACGGCGTGATCGACCTCCGCCAGGTCGACACCTACGACGTCGACGGCAACCTGATCGAGTCCCATCTCGACACCGACGGCGACGGTGTCGACGACGCGATCTGGACCTATCAGTACGACGCGGGTCTGGTCGTGACCTCGACGGTGGACGCCGACGGGGACGGCAACGTCGACACCTGGTACACCTACACCTACGACGCCCAGGGCCGGGAGACCGAGGTGTCGGGCGACGACGGCAACGACGGCAGCGTCGACTACTACTCGATCATCACCTACAGCGACCCGGTGCTCGACTCGGGCGAGGAGCAGATCGACGTCGACAACGACGGCACGTTCGACGTCGTCCTCGTCTGGGAGACCGACGCCGCCGGCAACTACCTGTACTACGCCTACGACACCGACGCGGACGGCATCTACGAGCAGGAGCAGACCGCGACCTACGACGGCGCCGGCAACCCGCTGACGGTCGACTACACGCTGTACGACGACTACGCGGGGTTCTACGACATCGCGGCGCTGTACGCCTACGACGGGGCCGGGCGGATCACCGGCCTGTCGCAGACGCTCGTGCTGCGGGACTTCGGGAACTACGTCTACTACGACGGCGACTCCACCTGGACCTACGGCGGCACCTGCCCCTGACCGTACGCACGACGCCGCTCGGAAGCGTACGCACGGCGCGTACGCTCCGAGCGATTGCCGCCGATGGACGGTGGAGATCGGAGCCGGGGTGTACGCGCGACGCAGGAGCAGGGGGCGGTTAAGCGGCGCGGATGCGCACCGGAGCGGTCCCCGAGGTCTTCGCCTACGTGTCGTACCGCCGGTACCTGGCGGACTGGTACGCCGCGCGCAAGCAGGCGGATTCGCGGTTCTCGCACCGCCTGTTCGCCCGGCGCTCGGGCTCGCCGAGCCCGTCGCTGCTCGCCGAGGTGATCGCCGGCAAGCGCAACCTGTCGGCCGAGCGGCTCGAGGGCTTCGTGCAGGCCCTGTCGCTGACCGGCTCGGCGGCGGGCTTCTTCCGCGACCTCGTCGCGCTCGACCAGGGCGCCACCGAGGCCGAGCGCACCGACGCCTGGGCCCGCATCGCCGCCCACCGCCGCTTCCGCAGCGCGCGGCCCATCGACGGCGACGCGTTCGCCTACCTGTCGACCTGGAGCATCGCAGCGATCCGCGAGCTCGCGCTGCGGCCCGACTTCCGCCCGGAGCCCGAGTGGATCGCGCGCACGCTGACCCCGCGGATCCCCGTGGCCGAGGCGCGGCGGGGGCTCGAGGTGCTGCGTGCGCTCGGCATGCTCGCCGAGGGCGAGGACGGACGCACCGTCCCCACCGAGGCTTCCGTGGCCACGCCGCACCAGGTGCAGGGCCTGGCGGTGCACGCGTACCACCGCCAGATGCTCGAGCTCGCGCGCGAGGCGATCGGCGCGGTGTCGTCGCGCGAGCGGCACCTGGTGGGGGTCACGGTGGCGGTGCCGGAGTCGCTCGTGCCGGCGCTCAAGGCCGAGCTCGACCAGCTGCAGGAGCGGCTGCTGCACCTGTGCGACGAGCACGCCGACCGCGCGGAGCGCGTCTACCAGCTCGAGCTGTGCCTGTTCCCGCTGTCGCGCGGGCTGGGGGTCGCGTGAGGATGTGGCTGCTGTGCGTGCTGCCGGGCTGCTTCGTGGGCGGCGCGGGCACCGCCGTGGGCAACCCGGGCGACGGCGACGTGCAGGCGCGCGCCGTCGACCCCGACGTGGTGCTGGACGAGGTGCTGGTGCCCGTCGCCCGCTGGGAGGGCGACCCGTGCCACGGGGCGCGCCAGGTGCGGCGGGTGGACGACGTGCTCGACGGGCTGGGGCCGTCGCCCGTGCCGTTCCCCATCCCGCCGGGCGACTTCTGCGACCAGGCGCTGATCCTGGCGGGCCCGATCTCGGTGGTCGGGCACACGGCGGCGGGGACGGCCTGGTCGCTCGACCTCGACGTGGGCACGCTCGAGGGGGCGGGGCGGGTCGCGGTGGACGGCGACCGGCTGCTCTTCGCGTTCCCCGTCACCGTCGACGCGGCGGTCATCGACGCCGAGGGGTGCCGCCGCCGGAGGATCCGCGGCGGGCCGGGTGGGACGCCGACGCCCACGACGGAGCGCACCTGTACCTCGACCTCGACGGCGACGGCGTGGTGTCGGCGGACGACGCGCTCGTGGTGGCGGGCGACACGGGGCAGCCGCCGTCCGCGCTCGCGGTCGAGCGGGGCGACGACGGCTGCGGGTGCGGCGGGGCGGGCGGCGGCGGCGCCTGGGCGGCGCTGGCGGCGTTGCTGGCGGTGCGGCGGCGTCGGCGGGGCCATTGCGCCCACAGGACGCGGTAGGTACGCTCCGGCCAGAGGCTGCCCCCGATGTTCGTGACCGTCCCCGCCCTGCTCCTCGCCCTGCTGCCCGGCTGCCACCGCGCCCGCTCCCAGGCCGAAGCCGTCGCCACCGAGCTGTGCCGCTGGGGCCAGCTCGAGCGGTTCACCCCGTCGGTGCTGCCGCCCGAGGTCGACCTCGAGGTGCTGGTGCGCGAGGCCGACCGCCGCTACGCCACGCAGGAGCAGACGGGCAGCGTGTCGCCCGACAACCCGTTCCTGGCGCTCCACCAGAAGAGCGGCATGGTGGTCGACGAGCCGGCGAAGGCCATGGCGCGGGCGCTGGCCGAGCAGTCGCACTGCGAGGTGGCCGCGACGGTCGACGGCGATCGCGCCACGGTCCACGTCACGCGCACGGTCGGCGTCCCGGTGGCCGACGAGGCCGGCGTGTTCCTGCTCCTGCGCGAGCTCAACGCGCTGCCGAGCCAGGAGCAGCGCGTGGCGCTCATCGAGGACCGCATCCGCGCGGCGGAGGCCGAGGGCAAGGTCCGCACCCACGAGGTCGACCTCGTCGTCGAGGACCGCGGCGGGCGCTGGGTCGCCAACCTCGGCCTGCCCGAGGCGCGCATCGCCGACGCGAACGCGAAGCTCGCCGAGCTGAAGGAGCAGATCGCGTTCGGTCAGCGCTCGGAGCAGGAGCTGGCCAAGCTCGTCGTCGTGAGCACCGCCTACTTCAGCCCGGCGAAGCGGCGCTCCGCCATCCCGCGCGTCGACATCACCGTCCGCAACGACAGCGACACCACCTACACCGCCGTCGACTTCTACGGCACGCTCACCTCCGCCGATCGCGACCACCCCTGGGTCGAGGACGAGCTGCCGCACAAGATCCGCGGGCCGTTCGAGCCGGGCGACCTCGAGGAGTGGACCATCGTGTCGCGGCTGCCGCTGAAGTGGCGCACGCGCGCCCCGGACAGCGCGGTCGTCACCGTCCACCCCATCCGCGCCTACGGCCGCGACGGCAAGCTGCTGTACAGCATCGAAGGCTTCGAGGAGGCCAAGGCGGCGGCCGCCGTCCTCGAGGAGGAGATCGCGCGGCTGCAGGCGACGTACCTGGCGCCGGGCGCCAACGGCTAGAGACGCGACCAGGCATCCGCGCCAGCGGATGCCTGGGCGCGTCTCGCAGGAGTCGGAGGACGCGCGCCAGCGCGTTCTCCGACGTATTGAGCGAGCAAGCAAGCCGAATGCCTGCCCGACCGGGGGTGCGGCGAAGCCGGACCCGCGATCGAGGCGGTGCATTCGGCGAAGCTTGCTGCGAGGTGACCCACGTCCACGGATGGTTGGTCGAGTCTAGGCCGGCGGCAGGCGGCGCTGCGCCTCGGCCAGGGCCTCCTCCGGTGTGGACACGGCGCCGTCGAGCTGCAGCTGGTAGACCTCGGCCAGCAGCCGCCCCATGTGCGGGCCGGGGCGGACGCCGAGCTGCTGCAGGTGCCGCCCGAGCAGCAGGGCAGGGGGCTTGTCCTCGGCGATGCCGAGCGCCTCGGCCCGCGCCAGGACGTCGCCCAGGTCGCGGTCGGTGACGGCGGCGCGCACGGTCAGCAGCAGGCGCAGCTCGGCGCGGGTGGACAGGTGGCGGAGCGCGGCGTCGGTGTCGAGCGGGGCGTCGAGCGCGGCCAGCGCGGCCAGCACGCGGTCGCGCACGGGGTAGCCGCGGACGGTGTGCATCCCGAGCCGATCGAGGGTCGCGGCCGCGGCGTCGGGCGTGGCGCCCGCCAGCCAGGCGCCGAGCATCGCGGCCCACTGGCGGCCCTCGGGGGCCAGCGCGTCGCGAGGGCCGCGGGAGAGGCGATCGAGCGCGGCGTCGTTGCGGAGCGTGGCCGCCTCGGGGAACGCGCGGACGTCGATCTCGGCGGCGCGAGCCACCTCGAGGCCGAGCGGGATGGCGCGGCCCTTGAGCAGCAGCTTGCCCCACTCGCCCTGGATGCGCTCCGCGGGCAGCTCGTCGAGGGGGGCCTCGCGGCACAGGGCGATCAGCGCGTCGTCGGCAGGGAAGCCGAGCCGGGCGGCGAACTGGACGACGCGCAGGGCGCGCAGCGGGTCCTCGAGGAAGGTGCCGCGGTCGACGGCGCGCAGGACGCCGGCCTCGAGGTCACGCGCGCCGCCGTAGGGGTCGACGAGCTCGTTGGACACGAGGTCCCACATCATGGCGTTGACGGTGAGGTCGCGGCGCTGGGCGGCCTCCTCGATCGTCATCGTGGGGTCGCCCTCGACGGCGATGCCCTTGTGGCCCGGGCCGACCTTGCTGTCGCGCCGGGGCACGGACACGTCGATCTCGGCCTCGCCGCCGCGCGGGCTGCCCTCGGGCTTCCACTTGTAGACGCCGAACGAGCGCCCGACGGTGTTCACCGCCCCGCGCCGCCGCAGGGCGCCGCGCAGGTCGTCGGGGTCGATGCCGAACACCTCCACGTCCCAGTCCTTGACGGGCATGCCCATCAGGTGGTCGCGGACCCCGCCGCCGACGAGGTAGGTGCGCCCGCCGCGCGCGGCGACGGCGTGGGCGAGCTCGTGGATGGCCTGCGGGACGACGGGACCTGCGCGCTCGGTCACCGCTTGCGGTCCTCGAGGCGGGTGCCCTTCGTCTGGATGTCGCGGACGTCGCCGGCGCGCAGGGCGGGGCGCTCCTCGGCGGCGTGGGCCAGGCGCTCGGCGCCGCCGTCGATCCACGAGACGACCAGCGGCAGGGCCTCGGGCGCCACGGCGAGGGTGCGCTCGCCGACGCCCGCGCCGAGGAGCACCACCTGGCTCGCGCCCGGCGCCTGGTCGACGATCCACTGCGCGGCCTTGGGCCGACAGCGGATCGCGCTCGCCGGCGATCGCCAGGACGGAGCGCTCGCCGAGGCCGGCGATCGCGCCGGAGACGGTGATGCCGTGGGCGTTGAGCGCGGGCTGACCAGCACCACGTCGGTGACGGCGCGTTGTCGGCGGCGGCGAGGGCGAGGCTGGCGCCGAACCGCTCGCCCACCAGGTGGACGTCCTTGCCGCCGTGGGCCTGCAGCCAGGCGACGGCGGCGTCGACGTCGGCGGTGAGCTTCGGCCAGTCGGCCTCGGCGAGCGGCGCCGCGAGCTTGCTGGCGCCGTGCCCGCGCAGATCGACGGCCACCACCTGGAACCCGGCGGCGGCGATCTTCTGGCCGAGCAGCTCCCAGTCGGCGTGGGTGCGCCCGGCGTCGTGGATCAGCACCACGCCGTGCGGTCCGCTGCCCCACTGCTCGCCGACGAGCTTGACGCCGTCGTCGGTCGTGACCGAGAGGGGCCCGGCCACGGCCAGCGAGGCCGCCGCGATCCACCCGAGCATCCGCACCTCCGCCGCCCGAGACAGGGATATCCGGCCCCGGTGCGGCCACCGTCCCCAGGTAACCCCCGCGACCCGCACGCGGCGCCGTTGACAGCCGCGCGACCCGAGATAGGACTGCCCCGTGAGCACCGGCGCGCCCGGTGCAGGCGTTCTTTGAGCGACTCGAAGCTCTGCGGATCACGATGGACGACCAGGCGTTCATGCGCGAGGCCCTGGCGCTGGCCGACGAGGCCGGGCGGCTCGGCGAGGTCCCGGTGGGTGCCGTGGTGGTGCAAGGCGATCGCATCGTCGGGCGCGGCCACAACCGCCGGGAGATCGACCAGGACCCCACGGCTCACGCCGAGATGTTCGCGCTGCGAGAAGCGGCGCGCACCCTCGGCACATGGCGGCTCACGGGCTGCCGGCTGGTGGTGACCCTCGAACCGTGCGCGATGTGCGCCGGGGCGATGGTGCTCGCGCGGGTCGATCGCTGCGTCTTCGGCTGCGACGACCCGAAGGGTGGCTTCCTGGGCACGTTGGCCGACTTGTCGGCCTGGCCCGGGTTGAACCATGGGTTCCCCGTGATCCGCGGTGTCCTCGCGGAGGAGGCGAGCGAGCGATTGGTCTCGTTCTTCCGTGAGCTGCGGGCAGCGAAGCGTGAGGAGAGGTGGCCGAGCGGTTGTAGGCGGTAGATTCGAAATCTACTGTGCGTGTAAGCGTACCGGGGGTTCGAATCCCCCCCTCTCCGCCACGCTTCTTGCTGCCCGTCGCGGTCGCTCCGCCTCTTGGAGAGGTGACCGAGTGGTCGAAGGTGCACGACTGGAAATCGTGTGTTGGGAAACCAACCGGGGGTTCGAATCCCCCTCTCTCCGCCATCTTCATGGCGCGTGCTCGCCCGGGGGCCGCATGTCCACGGCGCGTGCTCGCACGCGGGGGCGTCACGGCTCCTGCTGAACGGCCGCGATGCTTGTGTCTCCCGCGTGCAGGAGCCGCGAGCCCGGGACCCCGGGCTGCGCGCGCAGGTCCATCCCCGCATATCCATGGGTGCTCGCCCCGAAAGGCCCGCGGATGACGCAAACGCGCCCGACGCGTTTCCGTCAGGAGGCCCGGATGACGCAAACGTG
This sequence comes from Myxococcota bacterium, assembly GCA_041389545.1. Classification (GTDB taxonomy): domain Bacteria; phylum Myxococcota_A; class UBA796; order UBA796; genus JACKER01. Next base: position 17,850 of record JAWKRQ010000110.1, read on the forward strand.
CCCGACGCGTTTCCGTCATTTGACGCAAACGTGCCCGACGCGTTTCCGTCAGGGGGCGCTGACGAACAGGGGGGCCCCGCACATCTCGTTCGACGTGTCCGGCCCCCACGTCACCGCCTCCGTCCCGTCCACGTTCTCCTGCGTGCAGCTCACGACCAGCGTGTCGTCGGGCCCGGCCAGCACCGGCTCCCGGAACAGGTAGTCCAGCTGCTGGTCGAAGTCCCAGCGCGGGATGTCGAGCAGCCGCACCTCGCCGCCGCCCGCCCGCCGCAGCGACGCCGAGGCCGTCACCCCCCGCAGGTGCATGTGCAGCGACGCCGAGTGCACCCACAGCCCGCCCGTCGGGTCCAGCCCGTCGAGGATCGCGTCGCGGACGGGCACCTCGTAGGTGTGCACGGCCACCTCGCCCGGCAGCACCTCGAACGCGCCGTCCTTCCAGGCCGGGTCCATCAGCTTGAGCCGCGCGAGCGGCTGGTCCACGGCCTCGGCCGTCCGCAGCGCGACCCGGATCGGCGCCGGGCCGGCCACGCCGCCGGTCACGTTGTAGTGCACGGTCATCAGCAGCCAGTCGTCGGCGCCGAGCGGCAGCCCCGTGCCCGCGGGGAGCAGGGTCGGGCCGCGGCCGGGGCCCCAGCCGAGCAGCTTGCGCTCGTCCCCCTGCAGCGCGCCGGCGCCCTTGCCCTCGTTGCAGTCGAAGCCGGCGCCCGGATCGGCGTCGTCGAGGGCGAGCAGGGCGGCGCCGCCGTCCCACGGCGTCACCGCCGAGAGGTTCGCGTGGTGCACGACGCTCGCGTCCTCGGGCGCGAGCTCCACGGCCGTCAACACGGCGTCGATGCCGCGGGCCAGCACGTAGCAGCGGTAGTCGTCGTCGGGGTGGCCGACGGGCGCGTAGGGCGCGGTCTGCAGGACCAGGTCGGGGTCGTCCAGCGCGGGGACCTCGCTGGCGAGCACGGCGTCGGCGTCGCCGCGACCGAGCCGGGCCCCGCGCGCCACCCAGGCGTCGATCGTGGCG
>JAWKRQ010000111.1:0-18240 GCA_041389545.1 Myxococcota bacterium
CCTCGACGTGATCGCCTACCTGCGGACCATGCTCGCCCACGTCGACGAGAGCCTGCTCACCGAGTGGGAGAAGCTCGTGTCGGGGGCCGAGGCGCCGACCGAGGCCGCGCCGCCGCCCATCGACATCTCCGCCGACCGCCGGCGGTTCGTCGCCCGGGTGCGCGCCGAGCTGCACGCGCTGGTGCGCGCCCTGTCGCTCGGGGAGTGGGAGGAGGCCGCGGCCTGCGTCCGCCAGCGCGACGGCGACGACGATCCGTGGACGCCCGAGGTCCTCGCGAAGGCCGTGGCGCCGGTGGCCGAGGAGTACGGCGCCGTCGGCTTCGACACGCGGGCGCGCCGCGCGGAGTTCACGCAGGTCACGCAGACGGGGCCGCACCTGTGGACGGTGCGCCAGCGGCTCCGGCCGCCCGCCCGGGGCCAGACCGCGCGGTACGCCGTCGTGGGCTGGCGCGACGAGGAGGCCGACATCGGCGCCTGGTCGATCGAGGGGCGCATCGACCTGCGGGCCGACACCAACCCCGAGGGCCCGATCGTCGAGCTCACCGGGATCGCGGAGTAGGGATGGGGCGAGAGGACGTGGAGGCGCTCCGGCGCCGCATCGTGGCCGAGGCCACCCGACGCTTCGCCGACAGCGGCTACCGCGCCACCACCATCCAGCAGATCGCCGACGCCGTGGGCATCGGCAAGACGCTGGTGCTCTACCACTACCCCTCGAAGGAGGCCCTGCGCGCCGAGGTGCTCAACGCCGTGATCGGCGCCTGGGAGGCGTTCCTGCCGCGCCTCGTGGCGAGCGTCGGCGGCCGCGACGTGCCGCCCGAGGAGGTGCTGGGCTCGATCGTGGCGTTCATGCGCTCGCACCCGGACCTGCCGCGGTTCCTGCTCCGCGAGCTGCTCGACAGCGGCAGCGACGTGGGCGCGCTGCTCGGCGAGCGCCTCGGCCCGGCCACCGAGGCCGCGGCGACCCTGGTGCAGCGCGACGGCGGCGACGCCCACGCGCAGGTGATCCTGGCGGGCATCGTGCTGCTCGGCGTGCTGGCCGTGTTCAAGCCCGGCCCCGACGGCGCGCTGCAGGGCCCCGCGGGCGAGGACGGCGGCCTCGGGGAGCGGGTGCTCGCCGAGGCGGTGCGGGCGGTGTCGCGCGCGCTCGGCTGAGCGAATACCAGGGCGCGTGCCAGCCCTCTCCGAGAGCCGGGCCCTGCGCCTGGTGTTCTTCACGGTCCTGTACCTCGCGCAGGGGCTGCCCTGGGGCTTCGTCGCCGTCGGCTACGGCGTGATGCTGTCGGACCTCGGCCTCGACAACGCGGCCATCGGCGCCGCGCTCGGGCTCGCGTACCTGCCGTGGTCGTTCAAGATCCTGTGGGGCCCGCTGCTCGACGCCGTGCCCCCGCTGCGGATGGGGCGGCGGCGCCCGTTCGTGGTCGTGGCCGAGCTGCTCATGGGCCTCACCCTGCTCGCGCTGTGGTGGATCGATCCGCGCGAGGACCTCGCGCTGGCGAGCGGTGTGCTGTTCCTCAACAACACGTTCGCCTCGCTGCAGGACGTGGCGGTCGACGCCATGGCGGTCGATCTGCTCCAGGAGGACGAGCGGGGGCGCGCCAACGCGCTCATGTGGGCCGGCAAGTCGCTCGGCGTGGCCATCGGGGGCGGCGGCGGGCTGCTGCTGGTCAAGGTGGCCGGCTGGGGCGCGCTGTTCGTCACGCTCGCGGTGCTCGTGTGGTCGGTCGCGCTGCTGCCGCTCACGCTGCGCGAGCGCCCCCCGTCGCCCGAGGACCAGCCCGTCGATCGGCGGATGGTGGGCCTGCTGGGCTTCCTCGTCCCGTTCCTCGCGGTCGGGGCGGCGATGTACGGCCTGTCGCTCGTGGACGCGCCGTGGGTCGCGATCGTGCAGCCGTTCGTCGCCGTGTTCGGGGCGCTGCTGTGCTGGCCGCTGGTCGACCGCGCCGGGTTCCGCGAGCTGGTGGCGTCGTTCTCGACGCGCCTGCCGTGGGCCGGCCTCGTCGTCGCGCTGGGCACCCCGGTCGGCTACGCCATGATCCAGGCCGCGCAGAGCCGGCTGTACCGCGCCGAGCTGCACCTCTCCGAGGAGATCATCGCGAGCCTGTCGGGCGTGATCGACCCGCTCTCGGGCGTCGTGGGCGCGCTGGTCGGCGGCTTCCTGGCCGACCGCTACGGCGCCCGGGCCGTGATGGGCGGCGCCATGGGGATCGTCGGGGCGGCGCTGCTGGTGTTCGCCGGCGCGTCGGGCCAGTGGCCGCACTACGCCTTCCTGGCCGGCTGGACGGTCGCGTTCATCGGCGCCGTCAACGCCTACAGCGCGGCCTCGCTCGGCCTGTTCATGGGCATCTCGAACCCGCGCATCGGGGCGACCCACTTCGCCGTCTACATGGCCGCGACGAACCTCACGTACTCGTGGACGGCGCCGTTCGGCGGCGAGGTCGCCGACCGGCTCGGCTACGTCGCGCTGTTCGCGCTGGCGGCGGCGATCCAGATCGGCACGGTGGTGCTCCTGCTGGGCGTCCCCGCCCGGGTCCGCGCCGCCGAGGGCTAGAGACTCGACCAACCATCCGTGGACGTGGGTCACCTCGCAGCAAGCTTCGCCGAATGCACCGCCTCGATCGCGGGTCCGGCTTCGCCGCACCCCGGTCGGGCAGGCATTCGGCTTGCTTGCTCGCTCAATACGTCGGAGAACGCGCTGGCGCGCGTCCTCCGACTCCTGCGAGACGCGCCCAGGCATCCGCTGGCGCGGATGCCTGGTCGCGTCTCTAGCAGCCTCAGGGGCCGGGGTTCACCGGCGGGTCGAGGAACGTCCAGGTCGACGAGATCTCGTTGACGAAGGGCAGCAGCTCGTCCCACAGCGCGACCACGTCGGGGTCGCTCGGCGCGTACAGGTCGGTGGTCGCCGCCGGATCGGTGGTGAGATCGTACAGCTTCCGGTTGCCCCAGAAGTCGTACGTCATGTGGTGGTCCTGGTTCGCGGCGAACATCGTCACGCGGTCGCCCGTCCAGTAGTTCATCCCGTCCACGACCCGATCGGGGCCGCCCGCGCCCACCACGATGCCCTGCGTGGGCCGCGCGGGGGTCACGCCGAAGATCTTGTAGATCGTCTCGGTCAGGTCCTGGTGCACGGTGACCTTGTCGACGACGGCCGGCGCCAGGTTGGTGGCCCAGAACGCCGCCACCGACATGTTCTCTTCCGTGCCGAACAGCTTGCCGTGGCCGATGTAGCCGCGGTCGAACAGCTGCTCGCCGTGATCGGTGACGAACAGCACCAGCGTGTCGTCGAGCGCGCCGCTGGCGCCGGCCTCGGTCCAGAACCGGCCGAACTCGCTGTCCCAGTAGGCGACCTCGGCGCGGTAGCGCTCGCGGATGTTGTTCAGGAACGCCTGCTGCTGGTCGGCGGGCCAGGTCGGGTACTGGTCCTCGAGATCGTACACGACCTGGTGCTCGTCGTCGCCGCCCGGACACAGGTCGTAGGGGAAGTCGACGTAGTTCTCGGGGTCGAGCCACACGTCCGGCGCGCAGTAGGAGTTGTGCGGGTCGATGTAGTGGATCTGGAACATCCACGGGGCGCCGCCCGCGCGCAGGGTCTCGAGCTCCTGCAGGCCCACGGTGGTGACGATCTCGGCCGGCTCCCAGGTGCGCTCGACGATCCGGTCGAATCCGCCGGGGATGCCGTACTGCGGCGCGTAGACCTCGCTCGCGGTCACGAGCGTGTTCGCCATGCCGAGCTCGGACAGGTAGGCCGGGATCGTGTCGTAGTCGGCGGGCGGCATCTGCGTGAGGTTCGGGTCGTTGCGGAAGCCCGTCCAGAAGCCGTTCTCGAACGAGGTGCGGCCGCTCATGATGCAGGTCATGGACGGGGCCGTCCAGTTGCTGCAGGAGTGGTGGTTGTCGAGCACGACCGCCTGCTCGAGCACGGCGTCGAGGTTCGGCGTGTTGTCGTTGCCGGCGTACCGCCCGATGAAGTCGCGCCGCGTGGTGTCGAGGCTGACGATGAGCAGGTTGCTCGGCGGCGGGCCGTCGAAGGCGAGCGCGCCCCAGGTGTAGGGATCCGGATGCGTGGTCTCGGTCGTGCCCGGGCCCGTGTCCGTCGGCGTGTCGGTGTCGGTGTCGGTGTCGGTGTCGGTCACGCCGGTGTCCGACCCGGTGGTGTCCTTTCCGGACGTGTCGGTCGTCGTGCCGTCGTGGTGGCACGCCGCGGCGGCCAGCAACAGCAGGAGGGGGCTGTGGGACACGCAGGCTCCAGGTTGCACGGTGAGAAGGTCACGAAAGGCTGTGTAACGTTGCAACCCGTCTGTATTGCAGGAGCGCCGATCGTGCCAAGCGGGGGCGAGGGGCCCCGAACGTTGGCCTCCTAACGCCGCCTGAGAGGTGGCGGTTGCGACGATCTCGTGCCTGGTGTAGATCGGGTTGAAATTGAAATTCGTTTTCAAATCCTCCACGGGCCCCGGTGGCCGGCGGGGGAGGAGCTCCCTGCCATGTCGCGCACCGCCTCCGTCCCTCCCTGGCTCGTCCTCGGCGCGCTCGGCGCCGCCGCGGCGCTCCAGCCGCCGCTCGGGTGCCAGCGGGATCCCGCGCCGCCCGCGTCGCCGCAGGAGCAGGCGCTGCTCGAGGCGGTGGGCCCCGAGGTGGTCGTGCCCGCCCTGAGCCGCTTCCGCGACGCCGCGGGCGCCCTGCGCGACGCGGTGGCGGCCTGGGACGCGGCGGCGGCCGCGGGCGACGACGGGGCGGCGCGCGAGGCGGTCGCCGAGCCGTTCCGCGCGGCGCTGCTGGCCTGGGAGGAGGTGGAGCAGCACCAGATCGGGCCGGCGGCGCCCGCTCGGGCCTCGGCGGCGGGGCAGGACCTGCGCGACGAGGTGTACAGCTGGCCCACGGTGAACCCCTGCCGCGTCGACCAGGAGACGGCCGCCGAGGGCTACGCCGCCGCCGACTTCACGACCTCGCAGCTGGTGAACGTGTACGGGCTCGACGCCCTCGAGCACCTGGTGTTCGCCGGCCCCGATCCCGCCTGCCCGGCCGACGTGCCGCCCGCCTCCGACGGCGCCTGGGACGCCCTCGGGCCCGCTGGCGTCGACCAGCGGCGCGCGGCGTACGCCCTCGTCGTCACCGACGCCGTGATCTCGGTCGCCGACGGCCTGCTCGCGGCGTGGGACCCGGGCGGGGGCGACTTCGGCCGCGTGCTGGCCCACCCCGACGGGCCCGACTCGCCGTTCACGTCGGCCAACGAGGCGGTCACCGACGTCTTCGAGGCGCTGTTCTACGTGGAGCTGGTGCTGCGCGAGCGCAAGCTGTCCGAGCCGCTCGGCCTCGGCGACTGCACCGCCGTCTGCGCGAGCGAGATCGAGGCCGTGCCCTCCGGGGTGAGCACCCGCGCGGTCGCCGCCAACCTGCGCGGGTTCCGCGCCCTGTTCACGGGCGGGGAGGGGGCCGGCTTCGACGACCTGCTGGTCTCGCTCGACCGGGGCGACCTGGCCGAGGCCGAGCTCGCCGCCGTCGACGACGCCATCGCCGCCGCCGAGGCCCTCGACGCCCCGCTCGACGTGCTGGTGGCGACCGACCCCGACGCCGCCCTGGCGCTGCACGACGCCGTCAAGGTCGTGACCGGGCTGCTCGAGGGCGACATCGCGACCGTGCTCTCGCTCGATCTCCCGGCCGAGGTGGCCGGGGACCTGGACTGAGGCCATGCTCCCAGCCCTCGCCGAGCCGTTCCTGTCGCCAACCAGCCGCACCTGGTGGGCCGTGCTCCTGCCCGCGCTGCTCGTCGTGCTGGTCGCGGGCTGGCGCGCCGGCCGCGGCCCCCGCGACGCCCTGGCCGCGCTCCGGCACCGCTCGAGCCAGCTCGACCTGCAGCTGCTCGCCTCGCGGCAGCTGCTGCGCGCCGTCGGGCTCGTGCCCGAGGTGGGCGGTGCGTTCTGGCTCGCCACGCAGCTCGTCCACGTCCTCGACGCCGCGCTCGGCCGGCCCGAGGTGGCGGCGCCCGCCTGGGTCGGCGCGGCCGTCTACACCGCCGCGCTGTTCGTGGGCTGGGACCTGTCCCGCTACCTCGCCCACCGCCTGATGCACGAGGTGCCGGCGCTGTGGGCGTTCCACCAGGTCCACCACTCGGCCGAGGTGCTCACGCCGCTCACCTTCCACCGGGTCCACCCCGTGGAGTCGCTCGTCTACAGCGTCCGCGGCGCGCTGACCACCGGGCTCGTCGGCGGGCTGTGCTTCTGGCTGCTCCGCGACGCGGCCACGATCTGGACGGTCGCCGGCGTCCACGGCGTGGGGCTCCTCGCGAACGCCGTGTCGGGGAACCTGCGCCACAGCCACGTCTGGCTCCGCTTCGGTCGGCTCGAGCGCTGGCTGCTGAGCCCGGCGCAGCACCAGCTGCACCACGCCCTCGACCAGGACCGCAGCAACTACGGGACCTGGATCGCGCTGTGGGACCGGCTCGGCGGCACGCTCGTGCTCGCGGGCGAGGCGCCGCCGACCCGCTTCGGGCTGCGCGCCGCGAACCACCGCCACGACCTGTGGTCGGCCTGGACGGGGCCGCTGCGCGACCTCGCGCCGCGCCCCGCGCGCCTCGGGTGGGGCGGCGGCCTGCTCGCGCTGCTGGTGCCGCTGCCGGCGCGCGCCGCCGAGCCCGCGGACGCGTCGGCGGACGAGGACACGCCGGACGTGCAGGTGATCGTGGAGGCCGAGGGCGGCAAGCCGCGGGTGGCCGGCTCGGCGCACGTGGTGACCGAGGAGGACCTGCAGCAGTACGACTACGACGACATCCACGCCGTGCTCGCGCAGGTGCCCGGCGTGTACGTCCGCGGCGAGGACGGCTTCGGCCTGCGCCCGAACATCGGCATCCGCGGCGCCAACGCCGACCGGTCCGCGAAGATCACGCTGATGGAGGACGGCATCCTGCTGGCGCCCGCGCCGTATTCGGCTCCGGCGGCCTACTACTTCCCGATGATCACCCGCATGGTCGCCGTCGAGGTCTTCAAGGGCCCGGCCGCCATCCAGCACGGTCCGCACACCGTCGGCGGCGCGATCAACCTGGTGACGCGCGGGGTGCCCCAGGCCCCGGCCGGCGCGGTGGACCTCGCGGTCGGGCTGCGCCGCACGGGGCGCGCCCACGCCTGGTTCGGCGCGGGCAACGAGCGGTGGGGCGTCCTCGGGGAGGGCGTCTTCCTGCGCACCGACGGGTTCAAGCACCTCGACGACGGTGGGCCCACGGGCTTCTACCAGGGCGAGGCCATGGTCAAGGCGCGGGTGGCGACCGATCCGGCGCTCCGACTGCGCCAGGCCCTCGAGCTCAAGCTCGGCTACGCCCACCAGCGCTCCAACGAGACCTACCTCGGCCTCGGCGTCGACGACTATGCGGAGGACCCCTACCGGCGCTACGCCGCCTCCGCGAACGACGTGATGCGGTGGAACCGCACGCAGCTCGAGGTCGCCTGGCCGGTGAAGGTGGGCGAGGTCGACGTGCGGACGGTTGCATACCACCACTGGATGCACCGCATCTGGACCAAGTTCAACCGCTTCGCCGAGGGGCCCGATCTGCACGACGTGCTGCAGCAGCCGGGCGGCCAGTCGGCGGTGCTGGAGGCCGTGCTCGGCGGCGAGGAGGACTCGGTCGGGCCCGAGCAGACCATCCTGGTGGGGACCAACGACCGCACCTTCCAGGTCATGGGCCTGCAGACGCGCGCCCGGTGGGAGCGGTTCGGCGAGCGGGTCGACTCCCGGCTCGAGGGCGGGCTGCGGCTGCACGCCGACCACATCGACCGGCTGCACACCGAGGACCCGTTCCTGATGCAGTCGGGGGCGCTGGTCGCCGAGGGCGGCCCCACCGTCACGAACGTGGACGCGCGGGCGCAGGCGTTCGCGGTCGCCGCGCACGTCCTCGAGGACCTCGACGTCTCGGGCTTCCACGTCATCCCGGGGCTGCGCAGCGAGACCATCCTCACCTCGGTCAGCGACAGCGACGCGCCGCCGGTGCTGCGCACCGTGATCCTGCCGGGCCTCGGCCTGCTCGCCGAGCTCAGCCCGGCGCTCGACGCGTTCGTGGGTGCGCACCGCGGGTTCTCGCCGGTGCCGCCGGGCGAGCCGGCCGACGTCGCGCCCGAGACGAGCTGGAACGTGGAGGGCGGGCTGCGCGCCGGGCGCACCACCGGCGCCTACGCCGAGGCCGTCGGCTACCTGAACCACTACGTCGACCTCACGGGCCAGTGCACCTTCAGCGCCGGCTGCGTCGGCAGCGACATCGACCACCAGTTCAACGGGGGCCGGGTGCTGGTCTGGGGTGCGGAGGCGTCGGCCGGGCACACGCTGCTCCTGCCGCGCCACGTCAGCGTCCCGGTGGACCTCGCCTACACCTGGACGCGCTCGTCGTTCGGGACCTCGTTCGTGTCGGGCTTCCCGGAGTTCGGCGCCGTCGAGGTCGGCGACACGCTGCCCTACGTGCCGGAGCACCAGGGGTCGGTGAAGGTCGCGGTGGCGCACCCGCGGGCGCGGGTGGGGGCGGCGCTGGCGGCGCGCTCGGGCATGCTCGACGTGGCGGGGCCGCGGCCCGGGCCCGAGGACACCGGCGTGCCCGCGCTCGTGACGCTCGACCTGGAGGCGGACGCGCAGCTGTCGCGGCTGCTGCGGCTGTACGCCACCGCCACGAACGTCACCGGCGCGCACCCCATCGTGTCGTGGCGCCCCATCGGGGCGCGCCCGCCCGCGCCGCTGCAGGTGATGGTCGGGGTCGAAGCCGCGAGCTGGTGAGGGGACGGCGGCTCCGTACAGGATCGGTCTCTGATTGTCCAATTGATACGTGGACGATCAAATTTTGCATACTTGCATGGTTGCAGTCTTACCGGTGGCGGTTTACCTGATGGGTGTAACCGAGAGCTGCCTGGCAGAACCCCTGCCGAGACGCACAAAGGAGACCGAACCGTGCACAACGTCATCTACCTGGTCGGACTGGTCGTGATCGTCCTCGCCATCGTGGCCTTCGTGTTCTGATCGGCACGGCTCCCGAACCCCTTCATCCCATACGAAAATCGCTTTCAGGAGAATCAACCATGCACAACATCATCTACCTCGTCGGTCTGGTCGTCGTCGTCCTCGCCATCCTCGCCTTCGTGTTCTGATCCAGCAGACCACCCTGCACGAACGCCCCGCCGGCTCCCCCCCGGCGGGGCGTTCGTCGTCGGGGCGACGGCGCTCAGCCCGTGTTGCGCAGGCCCTGCGCGATGCCGTTGGTCACGGTGCCGATCGCGGCGTCCACCGGGTCGCGCACCTCGGGCGGCGCGTCGTCGGGCAGGGCGCGCTTGCGCTGGAGCAGCGCCACCTGCAGCACCGACAGCACGTCCACGTACGGGTTGCGCAGCGCGATCGAGTGGCGGAGCACGTCGTTGCCGGCGGGCAGCCCGTCGACCCCGCGGATGCGCTCCAGCGCCCCCTGCGCACGGTGGAACTCGGCCGCGAGCCGTTCGGCCAGGTCCGGGTCGCCGCCCAGCGCGCGGAGGTAGAGCCGCGCGATGTCGAGGTCCGACTTGCCGAGCACCATCTCGATCTTGCCGAGCAGGTCGTCGAAGAAGGGCCAGGCCTCGGCCATGCGCTGCAGTCGCGCCAGCCCGCCCGGGCGATCCGCCACGGTCGCCAGCGCGGTGCCCACGCCGAGCCAGCCGGGCAGCATCCAGCGCGTCTGCGTCCAGCCGAAGACCCCGGGGATGGCGCGGATCCCCTTCATGGTGCCCACGCCCGCGCGCTCGCGGTAGGCGGGCCGCGACCCGTAGTGCACGAGCGCGAGCTCGCGGACGGGGGTGGCCCGCAGGAACAGGTGGAACAGGTCGTCGTGCTCGTGGACGAGGCCGCGGAAGACGGGGAGCGCCAGCGCCGCCAGCTCGTCCAGGGTCTCGGCGAAGGCCTCGGGCTCGCCCGGCGCGGCGTCCCGCCGCCAGTCGGTGCGGCTCGCCACCAGCGCGCCCGCCGCCAGCACCTCGAGGCTGCGGTCGCACAGCGGCGCCAGCGCGTACTTCTGCGAGATGACCTCGCCCTGCTCGGTGATCTTGATGGCGTGGCGGATGGAGCCCGGCGGGAGCGCGGCCAGCGCGCGCCACACCGGCGAGCCGCCGCCGCGGCCCACGGTGCCGCCCTGGCCGTGGAACAGCACGAGGTCGAGGCGGTGCCGGGTCGCGACCTCGTCGAGCGCGGCCTGCGCGCGGTACAGCGCCCAGGCGGCGGGCAGGATGCCGGCGTCCTTGCCCGAGTCCGAGTAGCCGATCATCACCTCCTGGCGGCGGCCGCGGGCCTCGAGCTGGCGCTGCCAGGCGGCGTTCGCGCACAGCTCCTCGATGACCTGCGGGGCGGCCACGAGATCGTCGAGGGTCTCGAACAGCGGCACCACGTCGAGGCGCGAGCGGGGCGGGTCGCAGGTGAGGTCGACGAGGCCGGCCTCGCGCGCCAGCAGCAGGATGCGCAGCATGTCGTCGGCCGAGTGGGTCATCGACGCGATGTAGGTGCCGACGGCGGCGTCGCCGAGCTCGTCCTGCAGCAGCCGCGCCGCGCGGAACACGCCCAGCACGCGCTCGGCGCGCTCGGGCAGCGGCACGGTGGGTCCGGTGAGCGGGCGGCGGCCGAGCAGCTCGCGCTCCAGCGCGGCGCGGTCGAGCGGGGGCAGCCCCACGGCCTCGGCGATCTCGGCCACGGCGCCCTCGATCTCGGCGGCGTCCTCCCGCAGGTCCATGCGCAGGCCGTGCAGCCCGTGGACGCGGACCTGGGCCAGCAGCGGGTCGATGTGCTCGCGCACGGCCTGCGTCGCGCCCGTGGCCAGGACCGCGCCGCGCACGAGCTCGAGGTCGGCGCGCAGCGCCTCGGCGGTGAGGTAGGCCGCGGGCTCGTGGGCGGGCTCGCCGCCGTCGAGCTCCGCGATGCGGCGGCGGGTGGCGGACACCCGGCCGCGCACGAAGGCGAGCTTGAGCCGGATTGGCTCGTCGGCGTCGCGCCGGCCGTCGCGGGCCCACACCTGGGGCAGCACCTCGCGGTCGGCGGCGAGCGAGGCGCGCAGCGCGTCGTCGACCGGCGCCAGCGACGCCGAGACCGACATCGCCTCGATCGCGCGGTCGAGGCCGCGCTCGTAGACGTGCAGCACCCGGTGGGCGGCGCGCGCGCGGCGGCGATGGTGACCTCGGCGGTGACGAACGGGTTGCCGTCGCGGTCGCCGCCGACCCAGGTGCCGGGGACGATGGGCGCGATGGGGCCGATGGGGGCGCCGAAGCGGCCCTCGTAGGCGTCGCGCAGCGCCTCGCCGGTGCGGCTGGCGGCGTCGGCCAGGCGCTCCTCGAGGTACCACAGCACGGTGCTGACCTCGTCGAGCACCGACGGGCGGTCCCGCCGGACCTCGGACGTGAGCCACAGCAGCTCGACCTCGGCCTCGAGGCGCCGGTCGAGCGCCGCGTGGGTCGGGTCGTCGTCGCCGAGGCCGTCGCGGTCGAGGAGCAGCTCCGCCACGCGCGCCTGCAGCTCCAGCACGGTGCGCCGCGTCGACTCCGTCGGGTGCGCGGTGAGCACGGGCCGGATCTCGAGGCGCTGCAGGTCCTCGGCGACCTGCTCCGCGCTCATGCCCCGTTCGGCGAGCTCCTGCATCGCCCAGCGCGGCGACGCCGGCTGCGGCGGGTCGACCGGGTACTCCCTGCGGCGGCGCACGCGGTGCACCTGCTCCGCCGTGTTGATGAGCAGGAAGAACAGCGTGAACGCGCGCCCGACGGCGTGGGCCACCGGCAGGGGCAGCGCCCTGGCGCGCGCCAGCAGGGCGTCGAGGTCCGGCGCGTCGGCCTCGCCCCGTCGACGGGCGCGGCAGGCGGTGCGCAGCCCCTCCACGGCCTCGTACGCAGCGTCGCCCTCGAGGCGGCGCACCACGCGGCCGAGCGCGTCGGCCAGCCAGCGAACGTCGGCGTGGAGCGGTCGCTCCGCATCACGGGTCTGCAAGGACACCTCCGCCCCCGAGGTAACCACCGCGGTCAGCGGCCCGTGAACCCTCCGTCCCACAGCCAGCCCTCGAACGGGTTGTCGAGCGCCTCGCGGAGGATCTCGGCCGACTCGAGGTCGACGAACACCTGATCCTGGTGGGCGTCGCCGCTGGCGCCGGTGGGGGCGAGCCCCTCGGGGAGCGGCGCGCGGAGGAGGCGGCCCCGCGGCTCGGTGCCCCCGATCCCGCCGAGCGAGCCGCCGTCCGTGAGGTACAGGGCGCCATCGTCGGTGAGCTCGACCCCGCGCAGGTAGACGAGCGGTGCGGCGGGCGCGGGCGCGACGAGATCGGCCACGTAGGCCGGGACCACGGTGGGATCGTCGGTCCACGCGACCCCGACCGTGCCGCCCGCCGCGCTGCCGTGGGTGTGGGCCCACAGCAGCCACCACCGGCCGCCGCGCTCGCGCAGGACCGGGGCGTGCGGCGTGTCGAGCGCCCCGTCCGGCGGGAAGGTCCAGACGAGGGCGGGATCGACGGCGGTGACGTCCCACAGCGAGAGGTGCCCGGCGCCGGCGCCGGCGCTGCCGCTGCGGTACGAGGCGAGCAGGTAGGAGCGCCCGGCGTGGTCGAGGCGCTGCAGGCCGTTCGGCAGCTGATCGTCGCCGCCCGGCGCGTCGCCGCCCAGGTGGCGCAGCGGGAAGGCGCTGCGCCCGTCGCCGTCGATCCACGTGATGCGGTTCAGCGTGGTCTCGGGGACGACGAGGGTGTCGTCGAGCGGGTCCTGCACGGCGTCGTGGGGAAGGTGAGCCCGCCGACGCGGAAGTCGAGGCTGCCGTCGGCGTGCAGCCGCGCCACGCCGCCGGAGAAGCGGTCGCCGCCGTCGGTGAACGCCACGAGCAGGCCGTCGCCGTCGGCGCTGGCGCCCTCGCCGCCGCAGGGCGCGCAGCCCGCGGCGTCGCCGAGGAGGTCGGGCCAGGCGCGGGACCAGACGTCGGCGCCGTCTGCGCCGACGAGGTGCAGGCCTGCGCCGTCGGGCACCACCAGCCGCCTCGGCCGCCCGGGAAGCCGGTGGTGGTCGAACTCCCGGTGTCGGTGCTGCGCCCGGTGTCGGCGGTGTCGGCGCTGTCGGTGGGGTGGGGGAGGGCGATCGGGCCGGGCGCCTCCCCGGCGCAAGCGAGCAGCACGGGCAGCGCGAGCATCAGACGAGCCGGATCGCCTCGACCGGCGCCACCCGCGACGCCTTCCACGCCGGGTAGAGCCCCGCCAGGAGCGTGGCCGTGACCGTGAACACCCCGATGAGGACGGCGTTCTCGGGGTAGATGCCGATCTGGAGGATGGGCGACATGCCCACCCCGGCGATCTCGAGCGGGGCGTCGCCCATGGCCCCCGAGATGTCGATGCCGTGCTTCGTGAGGTACCAGTACGGCCCGGCGGTGACCAGCGCCGCGCCGACGAGGCCCACGAGGCCGAGCCAGGCGCTCTCCCACATCACCATGCCGAACAGCTGCCGGCGGCTGCAGCCGATGGCGGCCAGGATGCCGAACTCGCGGACGCGCTCCATCACGCTCATGAAGAGCGTGTTGAAGATGCCCGCGGCCACGAGCACCATGACCACCATCTCCATGAACCGCGCCCCGCCGACCTTCATCGCGATGAAGCCCGACAGATCCGGCGCCGCCTGCGACCAGGTGAGCGCCACGCCGTCGGGCAGGTGGCCGTTCAGCCGCCCGGCGACCGCGCCAGCGCGCCGGCTGTCGTCGAGGAACAGGCCCACCATGGTCGCCTCGTGCGGGCCGTAGCCCACCACCTCGCGCAGGGTGTCGATGGGCAGCAGCATCAGCCCGCTGTCGACGCTCTCGGCGCCCGTGGCCACGATGCCCGCGACCCGGCCCATCCCCGACACGATCTGCCCGTCCTTGTCCATCAGCGTGTACACGACCTTCGAGCCCATCTCGACGCCGAGGCCGTCGGCGAGCTTGCGCCCGAGCAGCACGCCCTTCGGGTCGATGCCGAGCTCACCCTCGACGATGCCCTCCAGGAACGACAGCGTCTGCTGGTCTTCTGCGGTCGGATCGTACGCGATGTACATCACGCCCCGGTTGTGGGTCGCGGTCGCCAGCATCGCCTGGCCGGTGATGCGCTCGACCGCCCGCTCCACGTCGCGGTCCTGCAGCGCCTGCGCCCGGATCTCGTCGGTGTGGGTGACGCTGCGGGTGAGGTTCGGCGTGTCGAGGTACTCCGGGTGCTCGATCACGACGTGGCCGCCGTTCAGACGCGCCGCCACGTCGATCATGTCGGCGAAGTTGCGGTCCTGCGTGGCGGTGAAGAACACGGCCAGGAAGGTGCCGAACGCGATGGCCGACAGGGTGAGCAGGGTGCGGCGCCGGTTGCGCCACAGGTTGCGCCAGCCGAGGCGCGCGAGCGAGGTGGCGGTCACTGGTACCTCATCGCTTCCACCGGCCGCAGCGTGGCGGCGCGGACGGCGGGGATGGTGACGGCCACCCCGGTGATGAACAGCAGCACCACGAGCGGCGCCGACACCGTCTGCACGTCGTACACGCCCGTCCAGATGGCGGGGATGTTGAGGCCGACGACCGAGGCGCCCGACAGCACGCTCATGTCGAGCCCCACGTTCTGCAGGTACCACATCATGGGTGCCGCGAGGACCATGGCGATCACCACCGCCACGGCGACCTGCAGGGCGGCCTCGATCAGGATGAGCCGCGCCACGAGCCACGGGCCCACGCCGAGCGCCTTCATCACGCCGAACTCGCGGATGCGCTCGAAGACGGCCATCAGCATCGCGTTGAGGACCAGGATGCCCACGGCGACGTAGACGATCCCGAAGATGAGGTAGATCATCGCCGCCGCCGAGTCGAGCATGGTGGCGACGGTGGGCATGAGCCGGCGCCACGACAGCACCTCGGCGCCGGGCACGAGCTTCGCGACCTCGGCCTCGGCGGCGTCGAGGTCGGGCTGGCCGGGCGGGACCCGCACGATCAGCTGGCTCGCGCCGTCGGGCACCACCATCAGCTTGCGGAACGCCTGCTCCGTGAGGAACACGGCCGCCCGGTCGGTCGCCTCGCCCACGGGGCCGAGGACGCCGCGCACGCGGTACAGGTCGTTCGCCATCGAGCCGTCGGCGCCCTGCGAGAGCACGAGCAGCTCGCCGCCGGGCTTCACCCCGAGGGTGCGGGCCAGGCGCCGGCCGAGCACCACGCCGCCCGGATCCGCCGGATCGAGCCACTCCCCCTCGGCGACCCGCTCCCAGACGCGCAGGACCTGCTTGTCCCGCGCGACGTCGATGCCGCGAAGCTGCACCCCGGAGGACTGCTCGCCGGAGGCCGCGAGCGCGGCGCCGAGCAGCCGCGGCTCGACCCGGAAGCCGGCGGCCTCGAGCGCCTCGACCTTCGCCGTGGGGTCCTCGATGCGGCGGAACAGGGTCGGATCGTCGCGGTAGCCCTCGGGGAAGGCCTGGATGTCGCCGACCTCGTAGTCGAGGACGTCGCTCTCCATGGTGACGAGGTAGCCCGAGATGAGCCCCGAGTAGAGCACCATCACCCACAGGGCGAACGCCATGGCGGCGATGGTGACCGCGCTGCGGCGGCTGTTCCGCCAGACGTTGCGCCAAGCCATCCGGACGACGTTCATCTCGACCCCCTAACCCGCCGGAACACCAGCACGAAGTTGTTGGCCGGCATGGCGATGCGCTCGCCGAACGTGAGCCCCGCCGCCTCGGCCGCCGCCACGACGGCCTCGAGGTCGCGCACGCCGAACGCCGGGTCGCGCTCCTTCAGCCACACGTCGAACGCCTCGTTCGACGCCGCGGTGTGCGCCCCGCCGACCTTGTAGGCGCCGTAGGTGACGAGGAGCCCGCCGGGGCGCAGCACCTCGGCGGCGCCCGCCATCAGCGCCTCGGTCGCGGCCCAGGGCGAGATGTGGACGAGGTTGATCGCCAGCACCACGTCGGCCTCGGCGACGGGCCAGGGGCGCTCGGTCACGTCGAGGGCGAGCGGCGGGAGCAGGTTGTCGGCCGGCATCGCCCGCTGCCAGTCGGCGATGCTGGCCAGCGACTGCTCGTC
The DNA here is from genome assembly GCA_041389545.1 of Myxococcota bacterium. GTDB lineage: Bacteria > Myxococcota_A > UBA796 > UBA796 > JACKER01. The sequence continues at coordinate 16,012 of JAWKRQ010000111.1, forward strand.
GCGGTCGGTGGGCTGCCAGGCGAGGCCGGGGAAGCGCGGCGCGAGGTGCACGGCGTGCTCCCCCGAGCCGCTCGCCACCTCGAGCAGCAGGCCCTGGCGCGGGAGGTGCTCGGCGAGCACGCTGGCGAGGGGTTCTCGGTTCCGTTCGGCGGAGGGCGAGGTGAGTCGCATCGCCGCAAGATACCCCTCCCCGGGAGGTGCGATGGATCCGCGAGATCGTGGGGGACGCGACGCGCTGTCGGCCGCGTTCGCCCGGACCCGGGCCCGCACCGAGGCCCTCGCTGCGCCGCTGTCCGCCGAGGACCAGCAGCTGCAGGCGTTCGCCGACGCGAGCCCCACCAAGTGGCACCGCGCCCACACGACCTGGTTCTGGGAGACGTTCCTGCTCGCCCCGGCCGGGATCGCGCCCGAGCACCCCGCCTGGGGCGTGCTGTTCAACTCGTACTACGAGGCGGTGGGCCCCCGGCACCTGCGCCCGGAGCGCGGCCTGCTCTCGCGCCCGTCCGCGGCCGAGATCGGCGCCTGGCGGCGGCTCGTCGACGAGCGCGTGCTCGAGCACCTGGCGCGGGTCGACGAGGCGCAGTGGGAGGCCGTGCGCGGCGTGGTCGAGCTCGGCATCGCCCACGAGCAACAGCACCAGGAGCTCCTCCTCACCGACATCCTGGCGGCGTTCGCCCGCAACGAGCTCCGCCCCGTCTACACCGACCCGATCGGGGCCGACGCGCCGCATCCGACACGGTCCCCTGCAGCGTCGGGCTGGATCGAGCACGCCGGCGGCATCGCGCGCATCGGGGCCGACGGCGCCGGGTTCGCCTTCGACAACGAGGGCCCGCGCCACGAGGTGCTGCTGCACCCGTTCGCCCTGGCGACCCGACCCGTCACGGTCGGCGAGTGGGCGGCGTTCGCGGCCGACGGCGGCTACCACACGCCCGCACTGTGGCTGTCCGAGGGCCTGGCGTGGGTCCGGGAGCACGGCGTCGAGGCCCCCGCCTACACCCGGCGCGAGGGCGAGGCCGTCGTCGTCTACGGCCTGCACGGCGAGCGCGAGGCCCACCCCGACGAGCCCGTCTGCCACCTGTCGTTCTACGAGGCCGACGCGCTCGCCACCTGGCTCGGGGGCCGCCTGCCCCCCGAGGCCGAGGGGGAGGTCGTCGCCACCGAGGCCGGCGCCCACGATGGCCGCGGCGAGGGCGCCCTGCACCCCGTCCCGCTCGCGGGCGCGGGCGTGGTCGGCCTGTTCGGCAGCGTCTGGCAGTGGACGCGCTCGAGCTACGGCCCGTACCCCGGCTTCCGGGCGCCGCCGGGCGCCATCGGCGAGTACAACGGCAAGTTCATGTGCAACCAGCAGGTGCTGCGCGGCAGCTCCGTGCTGACCCCGCCCGGCCACGCCCGGGCGACCTACCGCAACTTCTGGCCGGCCCCGACCCGCTTCCAGGCGGCGGGGCTCCGGCTCGCGCGCGACGCATAGGAGAGCGCATGGCGACCGCGACCTGGCAGGGCGAGCTGCTCGTCGACAGCGACGACATCGTCATCGTCGAGGGCAACGTCTACTTCCCGCGGGCGGCGGTGAAGGAGGGCGTGCTCCGCGACAGCGACACGCACACCGTCTGCCCGTGGAAGGGCACCGCCAGCTACTACGACGTGGTCGTGGGCGGCGAGGTCAACCGCGACGCCGCCTGGTACTACCCCGAGCCGAAGGACGCCGCGAAGCAGATCACCGACCGGGTGGCCTTCTGGCGCGGCGTCGAGGTGAGCCGGTAGCGCTACCAGGCCGCGCCGAGCTGCCCGCCCACCACCAGCACGTGGGCGTTGCCCCACCAGGTGGGGAACAGCGCGTAGCCGCCGTGGCCGCCGAACCGGAGCTTGCCGAGCGCGATGTCGAGGTAGCCGCCACCGTCGAGCGTGACGGCGTTCTCCTGCTGCAGGTGTGGGCCGTCGCCCTGGCGCTGGAACAGGCCCCAGCCCCAGCCGGCGTGGCCGTACAGCCCGGGGCGCACGGGGCCGCCGAGCCCGACGCGCACGCCGCCCACGGCGCGGACCTCCCACGAGGAGTCGCGCTCGTACCAGCTCGTGCCGAGCACGGCCGTGCCGGCGGCGACCTCGGGGGTGATGCGCAGCATCGGCAGGCCGAGCTCGTGGCCGAGGCGCAGGTAGGTCCACACCGCGGGGGCGGTCGAGGGGCCGCGGAAGCGGTAGGTCTCGCCCTGGCCCGTGGTCACGTCGACCGCG
>JAWKRQ010000112.1:0-17986 GCA_041389545.1 Myxococcota bacterium
GGCGAAGAAGCACGCCCCGTGCATCATCTTCATCGACGAGATCGACGCCGTGGGGCGCCACCGCGGCGCGGGCCTCGGCGGCGGCCACGACGAGCGCGAGCAGACGCTCAACCAGCTGCTCGTCGACATGGACGGCTTCGAGGGCACCGAGGGGGTCATCGTCGTGGCGGCGACCAACCGGCCCGACGTGCTCGATCCCGCGCTCCTGCGCCCAGGCCGGTTCGACCGCCGGGTGACGGTGCCGTCGCCCGACGTGAAGGGCCGCGAAGAGGTGCTGCGCATCCACACGAAGCGCATGCCCCTGTCCGACGACGTCGACATGGCGCGCCTGTCGAAGGTGACCCCGGGCTTCTCGGGCGCCGACCTCGAGAACCTGTGCAACGAGGCGGCGCTGCTCGCCGCCCGGCAGGACAAGACCGAGGTCGCGATGGCCGACTTCGAGGAGGCGCGGTCCAAGATCTACATGGGCCCCGAGCGCCGCTCGATGTTCATGCCGGAGCCCGTCAAGAAGAAGACGGCCTACCACGAGGCGGGCCACGCCATCGTCGCCCACCTGCTCCCGGGCCACGATCCGGTCCACAAGGTCACCATCGTGCCGCGGGGCCGCGCGCTCGGCGTCACCTGGACCCTGCCCGACGAGGATCAGCTCTCGCAGACCCGCGAGCAGCTCATCGTGCGCATCGCGATGGCGATGGGCGGGCGGGCGGCCGAGGAGATCGTGTTCGACGCGATCACCGGCGGCGCGCGCTCCGACATCCAGCAGGCCACGCAGATCGCCCGCCACATGGTGTGCGACCTCGGGATGAGCGACGAGCTCGGCCCCGTGGCCTGGGAGGGCGGGGAGAACGAGGTGTTCCTCGGGCGGCAGATGAGCCGCGTCAAGAACTACTCGGAGCACACCGCCAAGCGCATCGACGAGGAGGTCCGGCGCATCCTGTCGCGCGCCTACCAGGCGTCGAAGGCGATCCTGAACGAGAACATCCACATCCTCCACAAGGTCGCGCAGACGCTGATCGAGCAGGAATCGCTCGATGGCGACGAGTTCAAGCGCCTGGTGGACGAGAGCGACCCCGTCCTGCCGGACGCCGGCTGGTGGCAGACGAGTCCGACGGGCGCCTGATCCCCGCGGTGATGGGGGTCCTCAACGTCACGCCGGACTCGTTCTCCGACGGGGGGCGGTGGGCCGGCGCGGGCGCGGTCGCGCACGGCGAGGCGATGTTCGCCGACGGCGCCGACTGGGTCGACGTGGGGGGCGAGAGCACGCGCCCGGGCGCCCCGCCCGTGCCCGCGGTGGAGCAGATCGCGCGGGTGGTGCCGGTGATCGGGGCCCTGGCGGCTCGGGGCACCGTCTCCGTCGACACGGCCGACGCCGACGTGGCGCGGGCCGCGCTGGGAGCCGGCGCCACCGTGGTCAACGACGTGTCGGCGCTGCGCGACCCGCGGATGGCCGACGTGATCGCGGCCGCCGGCGCCGGGGTCGTGCTGATGCACATGCGCGGGATCCCCGCCACGATGCAGCGCGACACGGCCTACGACGATCTGGTCGGCGAGGTCTGCGCCGCGCTGCAGGCGCAGGCCGAGCGCGCCCGCGCCGCCGGGATCGCGCGGATCTGGCTCGATCCGGGGCTCGGCTTCGGCAAGGCGCCGGGCGACAACCCGCGCCTCATCGCGGCCGTCCCCGCGTTCAAGGCGCTCGGCTTCCCCGTCCTCATCGGCGCGTCGCGCAAGTCGTTCATCGGGCGCCTGACCGGGCGCGCCGATCCGGCGGATCGCGTCGCGGGCTCCGTGGGCGCCGCGATCGCGGCGGCCGGCGCGGGCGCCGACGTGGTGCGCGTCCACGACGTGCGCGAGACCCGCGACGCGCTCGTCGTGTGGGCAGCCTGCCGCGAGCAGGTAAGGTGCTGAGGGCCCGACCGCTCGGGCCCGCGGGGTCCCGATGAGCGCGCTGCTCGACGCCTCCTGGGTCGACTGGATCGACATCGCGGCGCTCGCGATCATCCTGTACCGCGTGCTCGTGGTGATGCAGGGCACGCGCGCGTTCCAGAGCCTGCTCGGGCTCGGCATGATCGGCGTCGTGTACCTGGTGAGCGACTACGTCGGGCTCACCGCGGTGCACTGGGTGCTCGACAAGCTGTTCGTCTACGTCGTCATCGCGGTGCTCATCCTGTTCCAGGACGACATCCGCCGGGCGCTGGCCCGCGCCGGCGGCTCGCTGTTCGGCTCGCGCACCTCGGGCGCGCGCCCGTCCGACGCGAACGTGATGGAGGAGGTCATCAAGGCCTCCTTCTCGCTCGCGCACCGCCGCATCGGCGCGCTCATCGTCATCGAGCGCGCCGCGAGCCTCGAGCCCTACGTCGAGGGCGCGCACCCCATCGACGGCGTCGTGTCGACCGAGCTGCTGCAGACCATGTTCCACCCCTCGAGCCCGCTGCACGACGGTGCGGTGGTCATCGCCAACGGGCGCATCGTCGCCGCCGGCGTCTTCCTGCCGATCTCGCTGTCGAAGGAGCTGTCGCGCGCCTGGGGCACGCGCCACCGCGCGGCGATCGGCCTGTCGGAGGAGACCGACGGGCTGTGCGTCGTGGTCTCGGAGGAGCGCGGCACCGTCACGCTCGTCAGCCGCGGCGAGATCACGCCCATCGCCGACACCAACGACCTGCGGCAGCGCCTGGTCGAGAAGCTCGGCGAGACGCCGGCGACCGAGCGGGAGCGCGAGAAGGAGCGGGCGGAGAAGGAGCGCACCGAGAAGGAGCGCGCCGACAAGGAGAAGGAGGGCGCGGACGCCGGAGGGGCCGGTGCCCGAGCCTGAGGCGCTCCCGCCCGTCCGCCGCGCGGCGCGCTCGCTGCTGCGGGCCTCGGTGGCGAACCCCTGGACCAAGATCATGTCGCTGCTCCTCGCGCTCGCGACGTGGCTGTACGTCCAGGGCGAGGACGGCCGGGTGGAGCGCGTGCAGGCGCAGATCGCCTGGAACCGCCCCGACGATCTCGTCGCGACCGAGGCGCTCCCCGTGTCCGCGATGATCACGGTGCGCGGCACGCGCTCGGCGGTGAACAAGGCCCACCAGATCCCGATGCGGCTCGTGGTCGACATCACCACCCTCGACAAGGGCGAGCACGAGGTCGACCTCACGTCGATCCCCGTGGAGGGCCTGCCGCCCTCGGTCGAGCGCCTGGCGATCACGCCGAGCACCGTGCGGTTCGAGCTCGAGAAGGTGGCGACCCACAGCGTGCGCGTCGACCCGATCCTCGTGGGGGAGCCGGCCGAGGGCTACGCCGTGGCGCGGGCCCTGACCGACCCGCAGGTGGTCGAGGTGCGCGGGCCGACGGGCGCCGTGGCGTCGCTGCGGCAGGTGCCCACGCGCCCCATCGACGTGTCGAAGATCGATCGCACGGTGGAGCGGACGGTGGACCTCGATCTGCCGCGCGGGGTCGAGCTGTCCGGCGCACCCGTCATCCGCGCCACCGTCGAGGTGGTCTCGCGGAACGACCAGCGCCGGATGGACGCCGTCCCCGTCTACGTGAAGGCGAGCCAGGAGGGCTGGCGCGTGTCGCCCGACCGGATCGCCGTGGTGCTCGAGGGGCCCACGGACGAGCTGCGCGCGGTGCAGCCGGGCCAGCTCGCCGCCTACGTGCACCTGCCCGACCAGGCCGAGCGGGGCGGGCAGACGCTCGAGCTGTCGTTCGGGCGCGGACCCGGGCCGCGGGTCGAGGTCCTGGTGGGGGACACCTCCGTCCGCGCCGTGGCCATCGAGCCCGCGACGGTGACCGCGACCCACGACTGAGACGGTGGTAGGTTCCCGCCCCGGAGGCGCGCGTGACCGCACAGCCCATCGCGTTCGGGACGGACGGGATCCGCGGCGAGGCCGGGAGCTTCCCGATCGTGCCGGAGGTCGCCCACCGCGTCGGGCGGGCGGCGGTGAAGCTCGCCCGGCGCGGCGGCGGCGAGCAGGTCGTGATCGGGCGCGATCCGCGGCCCTCGGGGGTGTCGCTGGCCCGCGCCGTGGCCGCCGGGGTCATCGACGGGGGCGGCGTGCCGCGCGACGCGGGGGTGGTGCCCACGGCCGCCGTCCAGCTCGCGGTCCACGCGGGGCTCGGCCAGGCGGGGGTGATGATCACCGCTTCGCACAACCCGGAGGCCGACAACGGGTTCAAGCTGCTCGGCGCGGGCGGGCGCAAGCTCGACGACGCCGCCTGCGCCGAGGTCGAGCTCTGGCTCGGCGACCCCGCCCCGCCCGAGCGCACCGGCCGCATCGACGACGTGGGCGCCGAGGTCGTGGCGGGCTGGCTCGCGGCCCTGCAGGAGTCGGTGGTCGACGTGTCGCCCATCGAGCACCGCCACATCGTCGTCGACCTGGCGAACGGCGCGCTCGCCCCGTTCCGCGAGGCCATCGGCGAGATGCTCGGCCTGACGCAGATCACCTGGATGGGCACCGGCGGGCCCGTCAACGCGGGCTGTGGCTCGGAGCACCTCGACGCGCTGGCGGCGCGGGTGCAGCAGCTCGGCTGCGACGGCGGCTTCGCCGTCGACGGCGACGCCGACCGCTGCCGCATCGTCGACCAGCGCGGGCGCGAGGTCCCCGGCGACGCCGTCGCCTGGCGGCTGGCCCGCGACGCGCGTGCGCGGGGCATCGCCGTGACCGTGATGAGCAACGGGGCGCTGGAGCGGGAGCTGCCGGGGGTGCGGATCGTGCGGACGCCGGTGGGCGACCGCTTCCTGCGCCAGGCGATGGACGAGCACCAGCTCACGCTCGGGGCCGAGGAGTCGGGCCACGTGCTGTTCGCCAGCTTCCCGGGCGGCGACGGGCTGCTCACCGCGCTCCGCACGCTGTCGGCGGCCTGGCGGGTGGAGCCGCGCCTGTCGGACGCGTTCGCCGGGTTCGTGCCGCTGCCCCGCAAGCTCACGCGGGTGGCCGTGCGCGAGCGCCCGCCGCTCGACGAGGTCCGCGCGGTCCAGCGGGCGCGGACGGTGGGGCTCGAGCGCCTCGGGGCCAACGGGCGGGTGTTCCTGAGATACTCGGGGACCGAGCCGGTGCTGCGGATCCTGGTCGAGGGCGAGCCGGCGAACGTGGTGGACGCGGTGTCGGCGGCGGTGACGTCGGCGGCCAGGGGGGCGCTGGGGTGAGGTACGCGAGCACGGCGGAGCAGGTGCGGGCCCTCGACGCGGCGGTGATCGAGGGGCTCGGGCTGCCCGGCGTCGCGCTGATGGAGCTGGCGGCGCACGGCGTGGCCGAGCGGATCCGCGCCCACCACGCCGAGGAGGCGGCGCGGGGCGTGGTCGTCGCGTGTGGGCCGGGCAACAACGGCGGCGACGGCTGGGCCGTGGCGCGGTGGCTCCGCGCGTGGGGCTTCCCGGCTGCGGTCTGGCCGCTCGGGGCGCCGAAGCCCGGCACCGACGCCCACGTGATGCAGGAGGTGGCGCGGAAGGCCGGCGTGCCCGAGCGGAGCGAGGCGGGCGACGCGGGGCTGCTGGTCGACGCCGTCTTCGGCACGGGCCTCGCCCGCGACGTGGGCGGGCGCTTCGCCGACGCCGTTGCCGCAATGAACGCGCACCCGGCGCCCGTCGTGGCGGTGGACCTGCCGTCGGGGCTGCACAGCGACACGGGCGCGGTGCTGGGCTGCTGCGTCCAGGCCGTGCGGACGGTCACCTTCGCGCGCCACAAGGTGGGGATGCTGCTCGGCGAGGGCCCGGCGCATTGTGGCGCCGTCGACGTCGTCGACATCGGGCTCGCGGGTGGCCACGCCCGACGACGAGCGCGTCGCCGCGGAGCTCCTCGGCGAGGCCGACCTGCCGCCGTTGTGGCCGGCGCGCGCCGCGAGCGGCCAAGGGCGACCACGGCACTTACTGATCGTGGCGGGCTCGGCCGCGATGGCCGGCGCGGCCGTGCTGTGCTGCTCGGGGCGCTGGCCGGCGGCGTCGGGCGGTGCACGCTGCTCGCCCCGCGCGGCGCTCGCAGCCGCCTGGCCGCGCTGCCGCCGGAGGTCATGGTCCTCGACGGCGGCGAGGGCGACGTCCCGGCGGCGCTGCCCGACACGGGGCGCTTCGACGCGCTGGCGGCCGGGCCGGGCCTCGGCGGGGCGACGCCCTGCCCGAGCGCCTGGCCGAGGATCTGCGCCGCGGCTGGGCGAGCGACCCGCGCCCTGGGTGTTCGACGCCGACGCGCTGACGTGCACGGGGCCGCCTGGCGAGGCCGCCGGCCCGCGCGTCCTCACCCCGCACCCGGGCGAGGCCGGGCGCCTGCTCGGCTCGTCGAGCCGCGAGGTCCAGGCCGACAGGCTGGGCGCGGCGCAGCGCCTCGGCGCGCGGCGTGGTGCTGCTCAAGGGCCTGCACACGGTGGTGCAGGGGAGGGGCTGCCGAGCCTGAACCCGAGCGGATCCTCGGCCCTGTCGACGGGCGGCGCCGGCGACGTGCTCACGGGCCTCGTCGGCGCGCTGCTCGCGCGCGGGCTGCCGGCCCGCGACGCCGCCCGGGTGGGCGCCTTCGTGCACGGGCGCGCCGGCGAGCGCCTGACCGCGCAGCGCCCTCGACGGCTGGACCGCCGTCGACATCGCCGCCGCGGTGCCCTGGGCGGCCAGCGGCGCTGCGCTTCCTGACGGCGCCGCCCTGCGGGGCACCGGGTACGCCATGCGCCTGCACCTGCCCACCGCCGCCGACACCCGCGCGCTCGGCGCCGCCCTCGCGCAGCACGCCGCGCCGGGCACCGTGCTCGCGCTCACGGGCGACCTCGGCGCCGGCAAGACCACGCTGGTGCAGGGGCTGGGCGCCGGCCTCGGCGTCACGAGCCGCGTGAACAGCCCGACCTTCGTGCTGGTCACCCCGCACGAGGGCCGGCTCTCCTGTGGCACGCGGACGTTCACCGCCTGCGCGACCTGGGCGAGGCCGAGGCGCTGGCCCTGGTGGAGGTCCGCCGCCGCGGGCATCCTCGCCGTGGAGTGGGCCGAGCGCTTCCCCGAGGTGCTGCCGGCCGACCGCCTCGAGATCCTGCTCGACGGCGACGACGGCCGCGACGCCACGCTCCGCGCCACCGGCCTGCGCCACGAGGCGCTCCTGCGGGCGCTCGCGAGCCTGCCGGGCACGAGCCGCCTCGCTGGCGGGCTGCTGCTCGGGGCCGTCGGGCTCGCCTGGCTCCGGCCGGCGCCGTCGCTGCCGGAGGGCCAGCTCGTCGAGGTCGGCGGCGAGCTGGCGGCCAGGGCTGCACTGGCTCGCGCTCGGCCTCGGCTGCGCCGACCGTCGACGACGCCCAGCGCGCCGCCGGCGCGGCCCTGGGCGACGCCCGCGCCGTGGCCGCCGGCGAGCGCGTCGTCCTGCGGGGCGGGCTCGCTGCGCTGTGCCCGCCGTCCGACCCGGTCCTGGTCGGCCGCCCCGTCGGACGCGAACGCGGCCACCGCCGAAGCCCTGGCGGCGGTGCCCGGGCTCGGCCCGCCACGGCCGAGGCCATCGTCGCCGCGCGCGCGGCCGCGCCGTTCCGCGCGCCCGACGAGCTGCGGCGGGCCTGCGGCGTCGGCCGGGCCACCGCTCGCCGAGGCCGGGCCCTGGCTGTCGGCCGCCGCCCCGCGCTCGACCCCAACGTCGCCGCGCCCGACGCCCTGCAGACGCTCCCCGGCATCGGCCCCGCGCTGGCGGCGCGCCTCGTCGCCGAGCGCGAGCGCGGCCCGGTCGCCGATCGCGCCGATCTCGCGCGGGTGCCCGGCATCGGCCCCGCCACGGTGGCGCGGCTGGCCGGCCTCGCCGAGGTGGGGGCGCCGCCCGCCGCCACGACCCCGGGGTGCGGGCCGTGATCTACCTCGACCACGCCGCCACGAGCCCGCTCCTCCCCGAGGTCCTCGACGCCATGGGGCCCTGGCTCGGCGCGCCCGCCAACCCCGCCTCGGTCCACGCGCTCGGGCGGCGCGCCGCCGCCGCCGTCGACGGCGCGCGCGAGCAGATCGCGGCGCTGCTCGGCCGCCCCGCCGCCGGGATCGTGCTGTGCTCCGGCGCCACCGAGGCCAACCACACGGCCCTGCGCGGCCTGCGCGCGGCCGGCGCCGCCGCCTTCTGGGCCGCGCCCATCGAGCACCCGAGCGTGCGCACCGCCCTCGAGGCCGCCGGCGCGCCCGTCCACGCCCTCGGCGTCGGGCTCGACGGCGTCGTCCGCCTCGACCCCGCCCCCGGCGCCGACGACGCGCTCGTCCTCATGGCCGTCAACCACGAGACCGGCGTCCGCCAGCCCATCGCCGCCGCCGCCGCGCTCGGCCGCCGCCTCCACGTCGACGCCACGCAGGCCCTCGGCAAGGGCGCGGTCCCGGGCCTCGACCAGGCCGACACCGTCGCCGTCTCCGCCCACAAGATCGGCGGGCCCGCCGGGGTCGGCGCGCTGTCGCTGCGCTCCGGCGAGCCGTTCCCCGCGCTGTTCGCCGGCAGCCAGGAGCGCGGGCGCCGCGGGGGCACCGTCAACGTGGCGGGCGCCGTCGGCTTCGGCGAGGCCTGCCGCCTGGCCGCGCGCGACGAGGCCGAGCGGCTGGCCCGCTGGGCGCGCCTGGCCGAGCGCCTGCGGGCCGGGCTGGCCGCGCTCGGCACCCGGCCGGTGGGCGACCCCGCGCGCGCCGTGCCGTCCATCACCACCGTCGTGTTCCCCGGGATCGCCGGCGACGCCGTCGTCCAGGCGCTCGATCTCGCCGGCGTGGCCGCGTCGAGCGGCGCGGCGTGCGCCAGCGGCGCGGTCGGGCCGTCGCCCGTGCTGGCGGCCATGGGCGAGCCCGAGCCGGCCGGCGGGCTGCGCATCAGCTTCGGGCCCGCCACCTCCGACGCCGACGTCGACGCCGCCCTCGCGGCCCTCGCCGACGCCGTCCCCCGGATCCGCGAGGCGTCCGCCTGGGACTGACTCAGTCGAAGCCCGCCATCGCCGCAGCCACGTCGACGTCGGGATCGAACGCGGTGAGGCACTCCACCACGGCCTCGCCCATCTCCCGGGCGGAGCCGAACCGGTCGAGCGGATCCCGCTGCACTGCGCGCGCCACCAGCGAGCGGATCGGCTCCACCAGCACGTCGAGCACCCCCGGATCGCGGTGCACGAGCGCCAGGTCCACCGGCCGCCGCCGCGTGGCCAGCAGGTACAGCGTGGCGCCGACCCCGTAGAGATCCGAGCGCGCGTCGGCCCGGCGGGGATCGGCGCGCTGCTCCGGGGCCATGTAGGCCATGGTCCCGAGCGCGTCGTCGGCGCCGGTCAGCGCGGAGCCGTCGCCGCTCCACTTGGCGATCCCGAAGTCGGTGAGCTTGAGCCGGCCGGGATCGCGCCACGGCGCCGCCCCGGCGTCGTGCGTCAGCAGCATGTTGTGCGGCTTGATGTCGCGGTGGACGACGCCGGCGCGGTGCGCGTGGTGCAGCCCCTGCAGGATCTGCAGCGTCCACCCGAGCGCCTCCTGCGGCGACTGCCGGCCCCGGAGCCGGACGCGCTGCGCCAGCGATCCACCCGCCGCGAGCTCCATGGCGATGTAGAACGGCGGCGCGTCGTCGCCCACGTCGACCACGCGGACCACGTTGGGGTGGTCGAGCCGCGCCGTGGTGCGCGCTTCGCGCAGGAAGCGGGTGCGCGCCCGGGCGGTGGGCTTGTCGGAGAGCACCTTGATCGCCCAGGGCCGATCGCGCCCGTCGTGCGCCAGGTACACCGCGGCCATGCCGCCCCGGCCGATGAGTCGCTCGAGGTGGTAGCGGTCGCCGATGATCGCATACGGCAAGTCGTGCGCCGACATCGGCCGAGTCTACCCCGCCTGCGCCCACCTGGCAGGGGGTCGGAGTGACCGCCGCGCAACCGCTGCCCCCGCGCCCCGAGGGTAAGTGAAGGCGAGAGAGAGGGGCGGGTGCACCTCCGGATCGGCGACAGCATCGATCGATACCGAGTCGAAGCGCTGGTCGGCCAGGGTGGCATGGCCGCGGTCTATCGGGTCCGCCACGTCCAGCTGCACTCCGACCACGCGCTGAAGGTCCTGTTCATCACCTCCCCGAAGGTGATCAACCGCCTGCTGCGCGAGGGCCGCGTCCAGGCCAACCTCAACCACCCCAACATCGTCGCCGTCACCGACGTGCTCCACGTCCAGGGCGCGCCCGCGCTCGTCATGGAGTACGTCGACGGCCCCGCCCTCGACAGCTGGCTCCGCGAGCACCACCCGAACCTCGACGAGGCGCTGTGGCTGTTCCGCGGGATCCTCCGCGCGGTCAGCGCCGCCCACGAGCGGGGCGTCGTCCACCGCGACCTGAAGCCCGCCAACGTGCTGCTCGCGCCCAGCGAGGACGGCCTCGTGCCGAAGGTGACCGACTTCGGGCTCGTGAAGTCGCTGTACGATCAGCGCGGCGACACGCTCGCCGGCATGAGCCTCGGCACGCCCGAGTACATGTCGCCCGAGCAGATCCGCGACGCGAGCGATCTCGACGCGCGGGCCGACATGTGGGCGCTCGGCTGCGTGCTCTACGAGCTCGTCTGCCACCGGCGCGCGTTCTCGGGCGTCGACAAGATGGCGACGTTCAACCTGATCGTGGCGGGCCAGTACGAGGACCCGCGCCACCTCGTCCAGGATCTGCCGCGCAACGTCGCCATCGCCATCCGGTCGCTGCTCCGCGTGGACCGCGACCAGCGCCTGGCGAGCTGCGACGAGCTGTACGACCTGCTGTACGACGCGAGCGAGCACCGCGCCGGGCGGATCGCCGCGCCGTCGAAGCCCGTGGTGCCGCTGCGGATCGAGGCGCCGTCGATCGAGTCGGTGGCGCCGCTCGAGGTGCGCCCCACGCCGCACCAGCTGTCGGTGCCGACCGCCGCGCCCGCCGGCCGGCGCGAGCGGCTGCCCCACCGCCCGCTGTCGGCCGACACCGAGCCGTCCCAGCGCGTGCCGCGCCGCCGCCGGCGCACGATGCGCACCCTGGTGGGCCTGCTGGGCCTGGCCATCGTCACCGCCGGCATGCAGTGGGCGAGCGAGCACCGGTCGCTCATCCTGCCGTCGGGCCCGGCGCTCGCCGACGCCGTCAAGCCGAACGCGCCGGTCGCGACGCCGGTGGTGGTGCGCTTCCCGTCCTCGTCGTGGGAGGAGGACGACGAGTGGGACCCCGACACCGAGCGGATCCCGCCGCGCCCCGCGCCGCGGCGGCCGTCGACGGGCGAGGTCCAGGTCCACGGCGACGCCCGCGTGTGGCTGCTCGACGGCGGGCGCCAGGTCGCCCCCGGCGCGCTGGCGGCGGGCGTGTACCGCGTGCAGGCCGCCTTCGGCGACGCGAGCCCCGTCGACCTCGGCGAGGTGGTCGTCCAGGAGGGCACCGTGGTCGTCGTGGACTGCTCGACCGAGACGCGCGCCTGCTCCTGGCTGTAGGACCCGGCCGCCCACCTGAGGTACACCTGCCGCCGGAGGCGTGCATGGGCGGGCGCAGCGCGGCGGTGGCCGGCGCAACGGTGCTGTGGTGGGCCCTCGGGTGTGCGGGCGGCGCGCCGGAGGCGACTGACGACCCCGCGGTGGCGCCCGAACCCGGCAGTCCCCCCGTGAAGCCGGGGATGGTGCCCGTGCCCGCGGCGGCGTCGCTGCTCGTGCCCGAGGGCATCTCGGCCAGCCGGGTGGAGGCGGGCACCGACCCGCTGGTGGTCCACCTCGTGCTGCGCTCGCTGCAGCCGCTCGAGGCGTGGTGGACCGAGCACGCCAACGTCGCCGTCACCGGCCGCGAGGAGCAGAAGCTGATCGGCGCGTGGTGGGAGGCCGAGCGGGTGCGCTTCGTCATCGCCGAGCAGCAGGGCGACGAGGTCGTGCTGAAGGTGTTCGACACCGTCCCCGCCGTGCAGACCAACGGTCCGGCCTGCGAGGGCGACCTGCTGCCCGTCACGGCCGGCTGGCCCGACGGCGGCGCCGTCGAGACCTGCGTCGACCGCCACGGCGCCGGCCGTCCGGTCGGGCCCGTGCGGGTCCAGCGCTACGGCGCGACCGTCCTCGAGGGGGCCTACGACGAGCAGTCCCAGCGCACCGGCGTGTGGACGCTGCGCGCCGACGCCGACACCATCGTGGCGCAGGGCGCGTTCGACGACGGCGTGCCCATCGGCGGCTGGACCTTCACCCTCGGCGACCAGCAGCGCCAGGTGCTCTACGTGGACGGCGTGCCGCAGGACCTGCCGTTCGCGCACCTGTCGGTCGCGGGGCGGGACGGTCGGGCGTGGGAGGGCGCGCAGGTCGAGATCCTCGACGCCGACCTGGAGCGCGGGCTGCTGGCGCTGGCCGTGCGCTTCGACCTCGCACCCGACCCGGCCACCGGCACGGCCGGGCGCGACTGCCCGGCGCTCGGGCGGGTCGACCCCAAGCAGGGCCTGCTGTTGCAGCTCCTGCGCGCCGGCCACCGCGAGCCCGCGGGCGAGTGGCTCGTCTACGACGCGACCCCGGTGGGCGGCGAGTGCACCACCGAGGAGGCTGCGGCCGAGGCGCTCGCCGCCGCGCACGCCGCGTTCGACGAGGCCCACCTGGCCTACGATCACCGCCTGCCGCTCGCCGCGCCGACCGCGGGCGACGATCCCTTCGGCTCGGGCGGGGTCACCGTCCCGGCGGGCGAGCACAGCGTCTCCTTCGCGCCGATCGACGCGCCGCTGACGCTCGAGGCGCAGCTGGCCTCGCCCGACCTGCTCGCCGGCAGCTGGGCCGGCAGCGACGAGCAGCAGGTGCGGAGCGCCGAGATCGCCGTCGACGGCCGGCCGTTCGACGAGATCCGCATGCGCTGGCCCGGCTCGTGCGAGGGGGGCGCGAAGGTCCTGGGGGTCGTGGCGCAGGAGGCCTACGCCGCGCCCGTCTACGAGGTGGTGGCCTGCAGCGGGGCCGGGCCGCTGATCCGCGTGGGCGCGCCGCTGTGGCTCGGCGCTCCCCCCGACGGCGCGCCCATGTGAGCGCCGCGCGCCGGGCCCTGCGGCGCCGGGCGTGGTATACAGCGGCTCGTTTCACCCCGATGCGCGGGAGGAGAGGGTGATCGCCCTGTGGTCCCTGCTGTTCCGCACGGCGGCCGCCCAGGATTGCGCGGCGCCGTACTCCGTCGACGCGATGCTCGACGACCTGGTCGCCGTCGAGACGTTCCTGCGCAACGACGACGAGCCCAACGCCGGGAAGGCGGCCGACGCGCTGCGCAACGGCCTCGGCTGCCTGAACGAGATGCTGCCCCGCATGATCGTCGGGCGCACGCTGCGCGCGGTGGGCGCGGGGCTCGTGGCCGGCGGCGAGCAGGACGTGGGCGAGGACTGGCTGCGCGCCGCCGCCAAGCTCGAGCCGTCCTTCGAGTTCGGCCTGGAGGATCTGCGCGCCGACCACCCGATCCGCGACGTCTACGCGGCGGCGCAGCGCACGGCCGAGACCGATCCGGTGATGGCGAGCGAGGGCAGCGCGCTGACGGCCGGCACCACCACGCTCGACGGCAAGGAGATCGAGGCGCCGAGCGCGCGGCTCGACCAGTGGCACCTGCTGCAGCACGAGGGCGCCGATGGTGGCGTCCAGTCGTGGGTGATCGAGGGGAACCGGTTCCCCGAGGCGATCCTGCAGGCGGCCGCGCCCGTGGCCTCGGGCAAGGAGAAGAAGGCGAAGGAGCCGAAGCCGCCGAAGGGGCCGAAGGAGGCGAAGGCGCCGAAGCCGCCGAGCGGCGCGCCGCCTGGCCCCCGGCCGGCGCCGAGCCTCACCGACCAGTCCGAGCGCATCGATCGGGTGCGCCCCGCCGAGAAGACCCCCATCATGGTGGCCGGCGGCGCGGTCGTGGTGGGCGCGGGCGCGCTGTACTACCTGTCCTACGCCGCGCGGCAGCGGTTCGACGACGAGCAGCGCGATCTGGGGGCGCTCGAGAAGAACTACCGCCAGACGAACCAGCTCGCGATCGCCGCGATGGCGGTGCTGGCGGTGGGCGGCGGGACCTTCACCTGGGGGGCGATCCTGGACGGGGGCACCGCCATGCCGGCCGTCCGCGTCCGGTTCTGACCTTCCGTGGCGAACCCGACCGACCCGCTGGAGGACGTGGCCCTCGACGCGCTGACGGTGCTGTTCTACCTGCCCGTCGCCCTCGGCAGCCTGCTGTACCTGTTCTGGAGCGGCGGCGAGTTCGCCCTGTTCGTGCGCACGCTGGGGGAGCACCCGCTCCGGGACTCGCTCGCCGGGGCCGCGGTCGGGCTCGGGGTGGTCTTCGTCACCCAGTTCACGCTGCCCCGGTTCGACGTGGGCCAGCGCTTCGGCGCCGCGCTCGGCCGGATGATCGGGCGCAGGCCGTGGCTGTCGTGCGCGGTGATCGCGGCGTCGTCGTCGGTGGGGGAGGAGCTGCTGTTCCGCGCCGTGCTGCAGCAGCGCCTCGGCCTGGCCATCGCCACCGTGCTGTTCGCCGTCGCGCACTTCCCGGTGGAGCGCGATCTGTGGCCCTGGCCGCTGATGGCGCTGGCGCTGGGCCTCGCCTTCGGCGGGCTGTACGAGTGGAGCGGTGCGGCGCTGGCGCCCATCGTCGCCCACGCCGTGATCAACCTGCTGAACCTGCGGTTCGTGGGCCGCTTCGCGCCGCTGTAGCGCCCTCAGCTCGACTTCGCGTCGCTCCGGCGCGACGGGTTGCGCCAGGCGACCTCGGGCCGGCCGTCCTGGACGACCGCCCAGCGCGCCAGCACGAACAGCAGGTCCGACAGGCGGTTGAGGTAGCGGACCGGGCCCTCGAGCAGATCGGGCTGCTCGTCGGTGGCGGGCAGCGAGCGGCGCTCGGCGCGCCGGCAGACCGTCCGCGCGTGGTGCAGCGCCGCGCCGGCGGGGCCGCCCGCGGGGAGCACGAACTCCTTCAGCGGCGGCAGCGCCTCGTTGAACCGGTCGATCCAGCCCTCGAGGCGCAGCACGTCGGCGTTGCCCACCCGATACATCCCGTCCCACCGGGACTCCGCGGGGGTGGCGAGCTCGGTGCCGACGTTGAAGAGGTCGTCCTGCACGACCCCCAGCACCTCGTCGAGGGCCGTGCGCGGTGCCTCGGGCATCGCCTCGATCGCCGCCCGCGCCAGGCCGATCACGGCGTTGAGCTCGTCGACCGTGCCGTAGGCTTCGACCCGGGGATCGTCCTTGCGACGCTCGCCGCCGCCCACCAGGCGCGTGGTCCCGCGGTCGCCCGTCCGGGTGTAGACCTTCGTGATGCGCATGTCACCCCTCCCGCCGCGATCGTGCCGGTGTGCCTGTCGGCGCCCCTCTCGTTACCCTGACCGGGTTCCGTGTCCACCGGAGGGCCAAGTTGAGTCGCCGCGTCCCCGTGCTCCCGCTCCGCGGGTCCGACCTCACCCTCCTCGAGGTCCAGCTCCCCGACCTGTTCCGGCGCCCGATCAGCCAGATCGCGCCCGTCAACGTGATGGACCTCATCGAGCTCGCGGCCACCGAGGGTCGGCCGAAGAAGCTCGACCGTGGGCTGCAGACGTTCGTAGAGGGCGTGGGCCGCCAGGTCTCGGACATCCCGAAGGGGCGCTCCTGGGAGGAGTTCCTCGACGCGCTGGCCGAGCTGCCCGGCAGCCGCGTGCCCGAGCGCTTCCGCCAGATGCTGGTGGAGGAGGCCGTGTCGACCGAGCGCAACGGCCCGCGCATCCACCAGATCCTCGAGAAGTGGTCGGCCGAGCCGCCCGAGCCGTTCCCGCTCGGGGTGCACAAGGCGCGGATCCAGCGCGCCGAGATGGTGCAGCCGCGGGCCCCGGCCCCCGAGCCGTCGGCGGCGCCGCGGGAGCGCACCGGCAAGCGGAAGACCGAGTCGAGCGGCACCTCGCGCCCGCGCAGCAGCAGCGGCGGGACGTCCCGCAGCACCGGCTCGCGAACCGCACCGGTCGTCGACATCGACCGGCGCGACTTCGTCGTCGACCAGTGCATCGAGCGGCTCGGCCGATCGATCGAGAAGGGGCTCGCCGAGATGGTGCTGGTGGCGGGGGTGCGCCAGGCCGCCAAGGAGCAGTACCCCGACATCACGCCGCTCGAGATCACGGGCGTGCTAAAGCAGCTGCGGGATGCGAGCCGGGTGCGCTACAGCGCGGGCCGGTGGATGCTCGTCACGCGCTTCTGAAGCGCCGGCTCAGGTGGGTTGCCAGCGGCCCTCGCGCTTCCGGCGCTCGACGAACTGCTCCCAGTAGCGCTGGACCTCCGCCAGGAAGTGCTCCCGCCTGGCGGGGAGCAGCGCGACCTTCACCACCATCGCCTCGCCGTCCACCCCGAGCACGACTCGCGCGCCGTGGTGGGTGGCGATGCGCTCGAGCGTGTTCGTCCACTCCGGGACGAGGTCGAACGTCGCCCGCAGCGCGATGATCTCCATCCCGTCGAGCGGTTGCTCGTCGACGTCGTCGGCCATGGCACGCTCCCGGCGGGCTGCCCGCCGACGCATGGTACCCTGACCGGGGGGTGCGGTCATGGTGTTGCTGCTGGCGCTGGCGTCGGTCGCTCGGGCCACGCCCCTCGACCCCGACGGGTTCGCGGCGATCGACGCCGTGTTCGCGCCGCAGGGCGACGTGGTCGTCGACACCTCGGCCCTCACGCTCACCGAAGGCGCGGTGGTGGTGAACGGCGTGGACGCCGGCGGCATCGCCGTGTTCACCTTCGGCGAGGGCGACGTGCCGGCGGGGGTCGCGCTCACCGTGACGGGCAGCCGCCCCGCGGCGCTGCTCGCCCAGGGCTCTGCTCGTGATGGCGGGCACGATCATCGCCTCGCCGACGGCGAGAACGCGGGCCCCGGCGGGTACGCCGGCGGGCACTGCGTCGACGGCGAGGGGCTGGAGCAGCTCGTTCGAGGGCGGCGGGGGCGCATTCGGCGGCGACGGCGGGGCGTCCGACGCCGGCGTCGCGGGCGGCACCGCCTACGGGGACCTGGCGCTGGCGCTGGAGGGCGGCAGCGGCGGCGGGTCGGAGGACAGCGGCGGCGCCTGCAGGACCCCTACGGCGGCGGCGGCGGCGGCGCGACGAGCTCGGCGCGCGCACCGTCACGCTCGACGGCGAGATCTGGGCCGAGGGTGGCGCCGGGGAGAACTGGAACCAGCCGGGCCGCTCGGGGGACGCCGCGGGCGGCGGCGCGGGCGGCGGGATCCTGGTCCACGCCTTCGCGGGCGGCACCTGCAGCGGCACCCTGTACGCCCGGGGGGGCGACGGCGGGCGGGGGCTCGACGGCTCCCGCCAGGACGGCGGCGGTGGCGGCGGCGGGCGGATCTTCGTCTCGGGCGTCGACATCGCCGGGTGCACGCTCGACGCTGCCGGCGGCGCCGGGGTGACCTCCGCGCCCCCCGGCTCGCAGCCGGGCGACAACGGCGACGCCCACTGGATCGACCCGGACGACGACGGCGACGGCATCACCGTGCTGAGCGGGGACTGCGACGACCGCGACCCGCAGATCTACCCGGGCGCCTCCGAGATCGCGTGCGACGGCGTCGACCAGGACTGCGACCCCGCCACCCTCGACGCCCCCGACGGCGACGCCGACGGCGCCTCCGTCTGCGACGACTGCGACGACGCCGACCCGGCGCGCTACCCCGGCGCCACCGAGCTCGTCGCCGACGACGTCGACCAGGACTGCGACGGGCTCGACCGCTGCTACGTCGACGCCGATGGCGACGGGGTCGGCACCGACGAGACCGCGCTGTCCGCCAGCTGCGCCGACCCGGGCGTCGCCGGCGTGCCGGGCGACTGCGACGACACGCGCGGCGACGTGGCGCCCGGCGCGGCCGAGGTCTGCGACGGCGTCGACAACGACTGCGACGGGGTCGTGGACCCGGGCTGCGACACGGGCACGGTCACCACGAGCACCGACGAGACGGGGGACACGGGCGCGCCGCCGGCGGAGGACGGGGGCGGCTGCGGGGGCTGCGACACCGGGCGTCCGGCGCTGGGGCTCGGGTGGCTGCTGGTCGCGGCGCTCGGGTGGCGCCGCCGCCGCTGACCGGTCGGGCATTGAGGTTGTACGGTCCGAATCGGCAACGCGGTCAGCGCCGACCGATCACGCGGGCCACGACCACGACCACCACCACCACGCCGGCAGCCACT
>JAWKRQ010000113.1:0-17533 GCA_041389545.1 Myxococcota bacterium
CCGGTGTCGGTGGTGGAGCCGGTCGTGCCCGTGCTCGTGGTCCCGCCCGTGTTCGTCGAGGTCGGGTCCGTGTCGGTGTCGGCGTCCGCATCGGCGTCGGCGTCGGCGTCCGCGTCGGCATCGGCGTCGGCGTCGGCGTCGGCGTCCGTGTCGGCGTCGCTGTCGGCGTCGGCGTCGGTGGTGGCCGTGCCGTCGGTCGCGCTGGTCGAGTCCGTCGGGGTGGTCGTGTCCGTCGGGGTGGTCGTGTCCGTCCCGGTCGACGTCGACGTCGTCGTGGTCGTGGCCGTCGACGACCCCGTGTCGACCGTGGCGTCGGTGGACGGGATCTGCTTGCCCGAGTCGCCCACGTCGAGCTCGAGCACACACCCGCCGAGGCTCCCCGCCAGGGCGACCATCATCAGCTGTCGCATCATCGCTCCGTCTCCTCCGCTGCTCCGGCGCCGCTCACAGCTCCGTCAGCTTCTTCGCGGCGTGGGGGTGGAACTCCCCGGCGTCGAGCCGCCGCATGTAGTCGTGGTAGGCGCGCATCATCCGCGGCCCGAAGACCAGCATGATCGGGATGTTCGCCCACAGCATCACGCCAGTCCCCAGCGCCGACAGCGCGTCGAGCTGGGCGTCCGAGTCGATGATCGGCAGCGTCGCCACGATGATGCAGATGCAGTAGATCACGCGGTAGGCGAGCACGGCGCGCGCGCCGAACAGGTACACCACGCCCTGCTCGCCGTAGTAGCTCCACGAGATCGCGGTCGACAGCGCGAACAGCCACGACGCCGCCAGCACGAGCCAGGTGCCGAGCCCCGGCGCGGCGGTGTCGAAGGCGTACGTCGTGAGCGCGGCCCCGGGGTACTCCACGTACACGTGCCCGTCGACGATCTCGGGCGGCTCGGCCGACGCCGCGACCGGCACCGTGTCCCACACGACCTCGAGCGCGCCCCCGCCCGTCACCTCGCGCAGGTGGCCGTTGACCCGCTGGAGCCGGTCGCCCGTGTCGCCCGACGCCTCACCGTAGCGCGCGATCAGGAACACGGGCTCGTAGCCGGTGAAGTCGCCGCGCGCGACCACCCGCGCCTCGTCGGTGCGGTGGGGCAGCGGGAGCACGCCGATCGTCCACTCCTCGCCGCTGCGCGAGAACTCCGGCACGTGGTCGTAGACGGCCTCGCCCGGCCGGTTCCACGCGCCGCTCGTCAGGATCACCAGCGCCGTGAGGGTGCAGACCACCAGCGTGTCGATGAACGGCTCGAGGCCAGCGACGACCGCCTCGCGGACGGGCTCGGTGGTCTTCGCGGCGGAGTGCGCGATCGGCGCCGACCCCTGCCCCGACTCGCTCGAGAACAGCGCCCGCTTCATCCCCCACAGGAACGCGTACCCGGCCGTGCCGCCGATGAAGGCGCCCTCGGCGTGGGACGGCGAGAAGGCGTGGGTGAAGATGAGCCGGAACGCCTCGGGCAGCGCGCCGATCTCGGTGATCAGCACGAAGAGCGCCGAGACGAGGTACAGACCGCACATGAACGGCACGAGCTTGCCGGCCACGGCGCCGATGCGCTTGATGCCGCCCAGGATGACGGCGCCGACGAGCACGGCCAGGATGATGCCCGCCCCGACCTTCGGCAGCGCCCCGTTGGTCGCGTTGAAGGTGACCACCCCGACGTTCCACGCCTGGAACATGTTGCCGCCGGTGATCGTCGAGATGAGGAGCGTCACGCAGAACACGCCGCCGACCACCTTGCCGGCCGCGCCGTACCCCATCTCCTCGAAGCCCTTCCGGGCGACCCACATCGGCCCGCCGTGGGGCTCCTCGGGGTCGTCGGTGTTCCGGTAGATCATGGACTGGCCGACCTCGGTGAGCTTGAGCGCCATGCCCACCGCGCCGATGACCCACATCCAGAACACCGCGCCCGGCCCGCCGAGCGCGATCGCCACCGCCACGCCGCCGATGTTCCCGAGCCCCACCGTGGCCGACAGCGCCGCGGAGAGGGCCTGGAAGTGGCTGATGGCGCCGGGGTCGCCCGCTTCGTCGTAGACGCCGCGGATGACCTGCACGCCGTGCGTCAGGGCGCGGTACTGCGAGAAGCCCGACCACAGCGTGAACAGCACCCCGACGCCCAGGGTGATGTACAGCACGGCGTCGTGCCAGATGATCGCGTTGACGGTGTTGAGCGCGGAGAAGAAGAAGTCCATGGTCCGGGCGACTACCGCGGATCCCGGCCCGCGGTCAACCGGTTAGTCCCGGCGGGTGAGCTCGGCGCCCCAGCAGACCGTCGGCACGTTGCGCCGCCCGCCTTGGTGGGCGCGATGGATCGGCGTCCCGACCGGCGCGCTCGTCGCCGGGTCGATCCTGCCGCTGGCGCTGTCGGTCGGCATCCTCGCCGACCGCGCCGTGCTGGTGCCCCTGCTGGCGCTCGACACCGTGCTCGTCGCGATCGCCCTCGCCGACCTCCTCGCCACCGGCAGCCGCGAGCTCCACGCCTCGCGCGCCTACGCCCCGGTGCAGGTCGTGGGCCGTCCGTTCGACGTGACGCTGCGGCTGTGGAGCACGGGGCCCTCGCGCGGGGGGGCCCGCCGGCGGCGGGTCCGCCTGACCGACGCGCCGCCGGGAGACGCCGAGGGGCTCCCCGCCGAGGGGGTCCTCGAGCCGAACGGTGCGGTCGAGGTCCGCTACCCGCTGACCATCGCCCGCCGCGGCCAGCACACCTTCGGCGACCTCACCGCGCGCGTGCGCTCCCCCCTCGGGCTGTGGGAGCGGCAGGTCCGCTTCGAGGTGCCCGGCGTCGTGCGGTCCTACCCCGACTTCGCGCGGCTGCGCGAGCTCGGGCTGCGCGGCCGGGCGTCGGAGCAGCGCGTGCCGGTGCGCGCGCGGCGCCGGCCGGGCGGCGAGAACGAGTTCCAGCGGCTGCGGCCCTACGTCCCGGGCGATCCCTACCGCCACATCGACTGGAAGGCGACGGCCCGCAAGCGCGACTTCGTCACCCGCGAGTTCGGCCAGGAGTCCAACCAGAACCTGGTGTTCCTGCTCGACTGCGGGCGGATGATGAGCGCCCGCACCGGCGCGCAGCACGGCGAGCAGGGCATCGCGGTGTTCGACCACGCGCTGAACGCCGCCGTGCGGCGCGGCCAGGTCGCGCTCGGCCACGGCGACCGGGTGGGGCTGCTCGCGTTCGACCGCGAGGTGCGCGCGCCTGGCTGCCGCCGAAGGGCGGCGCGCGCTCCGCCAACCGCCTGATCCGGGCGACCTACGATCTGCGCCCGTCGCTCGAGGAGCCCGACTACGCCCTCGCCTTCCGCTGGCTCGACCAGCACGTGCGGCGCCGGAGCCTGGTCGTGCTGCTCACGGCCATCGTCGACGGCGTCAACGGCGAGTTCGCCGGCGCCGTGGTCCGCGCGCTCGGGTCGCGGCACCTGCCCATCTGCGTGTGGATGCGCGACACCGACGTCGACGAGCTCACCCACGTGGCACCCGACGAGGCCGCGGGCCGGGCGGGCTACGTGCGCGCCGCCGCCGCGTCGTTCCTCGCCTGGCGGGAGGGCCAGCTGGCCGGGCTGCGCAAGCGCGGCGCGCTGGTGGTCGACGCCGACCCGCAGGGGGTGACGCCCGCCCTCCTGCACCGGTACCTCGAGGTCAAGGCCCGCCGGCTGCTGTGACGCCGCCCGCCTCGTGTCGGGTCGGAGGTTGCGCGCTCGTGAAGGGAGCGTCAAGATGGGCGGATGGAGGGCCCGTGGGGACCCAGCGGATCGCTCGGAAGGTCGTCGCCTCGATCACCGTCGCTGCAGGCGCGCTCGCTGCAGGGTGCCCGCAGCCCGAGCCGGCGGCGTGCACGACCTTCGAGGAGGTCTTCGTCTACGTCGATGCCGACGGCGACGGCTACGGGTCCGACGAGCCGGTGGGCTACGTCTGCACCGTCGGTGAGGGCCAGTCGCTCAACAACGTCGACTGCGACGACGATGCGCCCGACGTCCACCCCGACGCCGCCGAGCTGTGCGACCAGCTCGACAACGACTGCAACGGCCAGGTCGACGAGGCCGTCCTCAAGGTGCCCTGGTACGAAGACGCCGACCAGGACGGGTTCGGCGCCGGCAAGACCCGGGTGACCGACTGTGCGCCCCCGGGTCCGACCTGGATCCAGCTGGCCGGCGACTGCGACGACACCAACGCCGACGTGAACCCGAGCGAGCGCGAGGTCTGCAACGGCATCGACGACGACTGCGACCGGTTCGCGGACGACGACGACCCGGGGGTCGATCCTGGCACCTACACCCGCTGGTTCGCCGACACCGACAGCGACGGGTACGGCGATCCCTACAACTGGATCGAGGCGTGCGCACCGCCGGCGGGCACTGTCGGCGACGACTCCGACTGCGACGACACCCGCGGCCAGGTCAACCCGCTCGGCACCGAGCGCTGCAACATGCTCGACGACGACTGCAACGGCCTGACCGACGACGAGGACCCCAACGTCGACCCGGCCACGCAGCAGCCGATGTACGCCGACCTCGACGGCGACGGCCACGGCGACGCCGACAACCCCATCCTCGCCTGCGGGCCCGTCCCCGGGATCGCCTCGTTCGACGACCTCGACTGCGACGACAACGATCCCCTGGCCTCGCTGAGCCAGAACTGGCTCGAAGACAACGACGGCGACGGCTACGGTGCCGGCCCGCCCGTGATCTACACCTGCCTGAACCCGGGCGGGGGGCTCGTCCCCGAGACCGACGTGCTCGACTGTGACGACAACGACCAGTTCCACAGCCCGGCCACGCCCGAGATCTGCGACGACGGCATCGACCAGAACTGCAACCTCGACGTGGACTGCGACGACTCCGACTGCTCGCAGGTCTGCCTCGCGCCGTGCGCCGATCTGATGCTCGACCCGACCTTCCCGCAGACCACCAACGGCTCCACGACCAACCGCGGCAACGACCTCGTGCCGAGCTGCGTCGCGAGCAGCACCGCGCCCGACGTCGTGCTGCAGTGGGTGCCTCCGGCCGACGGCACCTACACGATCGACCTGCAGGGCTCGAACTACGACACCGTGCTGTACGTGAAGACGGGCTGCGGCGGCGGCGACGTGGTCTGCAACGACGACTACTTCGGCCTGCAGTCGCGGGTGCAGTTCACGGCGGTGGGCGGCGTCCCGATCCTCATCGTGGTCGACGGGTACGGCGCCAACTCTGGCTCCTACACCCTGAACATCTACTGACGGCGGAGGAGGCGGCGGGGCATCGCCTGGCCCCCCTCTCTCTCCGGAGCGACTGCATGCACCGTTGGTTCGCGCCGCTCGGCCTCGCGCTCACCGGCGTCGCCGCGTGCTCGGGGCCCGACGCCCCCGAGTGCACGACGTTCGAGGAGGTCTTCGTCTACGCCGACCACGACGGCGACGGCTACGGCTCCGACGAGCCCGTGGGCTACGTCTGCAAGGTCGGGACGGGCCAGTCGCTCAACAACGTCGACTGCGACGACGCTGCCGCCGACGTCCACCCGGACGCGCCCGAGCTGTGCGACCAGCTCGACAACGACTGCAACGGCCAGGTCGACGAGGCCGTCCTCAAGGTGCCGTGGTACCGCGACGCCGACCAGGACGGGTTCGGCGACCCAGACACCCGGGAGACGGCCTGCGAGCCGCCGGGCGCGGACTTCATCGCGCTGGCGGGCGACTGCAACGACGCCGACCCGGACGTGAACCCGGCCGAGCGCGAGATCTGCAACACCATCGACGACGACTGCGACCGCTTCGTCGACGACGACGATCCGGGCGTCGATCCCGGCACCTTCAGCACCTTCTACTACGACACCGACAACGACGGATACGGCGACCCGCTCAACTTCGTGCAGTCCTGCCGGCCGCCCCAGGGCACCGTCGCGAACGCCGACGACTGCGACGACACGCGCGGGCTCGTGAGCCCCGACGGCGCGGAGACCTGCAACCACCTCGACGACGACTGCGACGGCCTCGTCGACGACGCCGACGACTCGGTCGATCCGGCGTCGCAGCAGGAGCTGTTCGCCGACCTCGACGGCGACGGCTACGGCGACGCCGGCAACCTGATCCTCGCCTGCGGCCCCACCCCCGGTGTGGCGTCGCTCAACGGCGACGACTGCGACGACAGCGATCCCGAAGCGTTCCTCGAGCAGAACTGGTACGCCGACGGCGACGGCGACGGCCACGGCAGCGGCGCGCCCGTCACCTTCCAGTGCCTCAACCCGGGCGGCGGCCTCGCGCCCGAGCTGCTCGGGCTCGACTGCGACGACGGCAACGCGAGCATCTACCCGGGCGCGCCCGAGATCTGCGCCGACGGCGTGGACTCCGACTGCTCGGGCTCCGATCAGTGCACGTCGTGCAAGGAGTGGCAGGCCTCGAGCGACGCCCCCACCACGGGCGTCTACACGATCGAGCCCTACCCGGGGCTCGTGGCCGACGTCTGGTGCGACATGGACACCGACGGCGGCGGCTGGACGCTCGTGGGCAGCACCTTCGACACCACCTTCGACGACGCCGGCACCCAGGTCTACTACGACGACCTGCAGACGCTCTTCCCGGCCACGGGCCACTCGCGCATCTGGAAGGGCATGCGCGCCGTCGTGCAGAACGGCGCGAGCGACATCCGCTTCACCTGCAAGGTCGACGCCGCCACCGAGGCGATGGACGTGGACCTGTCGTTCTACGACGTGGGCTGGTACACCGAGATCACCACCGGCGACGACGCCGACTCCTGCTTCAACGAGAACAACGGCGCGGGCGCGGGGCCGCCCCCCGAGCGCCGGAACAACCTCACGGGCACGGTGCTCGCCGCCGGCAACCAGTGGAACGCCGGCTTCCTCGAGGGCGAGGACAGCTGCAGCGACTCGGGCGACTTCACCGTCGACTTCGACGATCGCGGGATGGACAGCAACCAGGGCGACGGCACCGACTGGGGCGAGGACGACAGCTCGAAGAAGTGCGCGACGGGGCTCGGCACCGCCTGGTTCGTCTTCGTCCGCGAGCCGTAGCGCTCGCGCGCCGCGATCTTCCGGCTACACTTCGAATGTCCGGGTGCAGTGGACGTCCCAGGGCGGCGCCGGCACCCGGCGCGACGATGGTGGCCTGCTCGTGGAGGAGACATGTTGGTTCGGGGTCTGCTGGTGGTCATGAGCCTGCTCGCGTGCAAGGGCGAGCCGAAGCGCTCCTACTGCGAGGCGCTGTGCGACTGGGCGGTCGGCTGCGCGGAGGCCGATCGCGACATCGACGCCGACGCCGAGCTGGCCGCGTGCCTCGACGCCACGCGCGCGTCCGATCCGAGCTGCGCCAAGGCGGAGGAGGGCACGATCGACCCCGCGTCGGCGAAGCTCCTGAGCCCCTGCGTCACCGCCATCGACGACAAGGCGGCCGCGGGCGAGTGCGAGCCGTTCACCGGCACCGCCCAGCAGGTCCTCACGGGCACGGTGCCGGCGGCCTGCGTCACGCAGGCGCAGGACGCCGTGCAGACCTTCGAGGTGGCGCAGTCCTCCACGGTGGAGTCGGGCGCCGAGCTCTGCCAGCGCTTCGCCGACACCATCTGCCAGCGCGCCGAGGAGTGCATCCTCGGCGACTTCGGCGGCGAGATCCCGACAGCCGTGACCGATCAGCTCGGCACCCCGTTCGACCGCTGCGTCGAGGCGCTGGCGCCGGTGTTCACCAACGACTGCATCTCGAACGACCTCTACAAGGCCGAGCAGAACGTCACCGACGTGAACACCGCCCGCCAGGCCGCGCGCGACTGCCTGGTCGACTTCGCCGAGGTGCCCTGCGGCGACCTGCTCGACCAGGGCTCGCTGCCGCCGCAGTGCGCCGCGTCGCAGAGCTCGCCCGACGACCTCGCCGCCATCGGCTCGGCGGTGGTGCAGATCGGCCTCGACTACGCAGAGTACGCGCAGTAGGCGCCCGGCGCGCGCAAAACTTCCATCAAGCCACGGCACCTCGCGGGGTGGGGCGGGTAGACTCCCCCTCCGGGGAGGGTCCGTGGGAAGCAAGGCAGCGCGCTGGGTTCCACTCGCAGGGGTCGTGCTGGCGCTGATCGGCGCGCCGGATGCGCGAGCTGCCGACGGCGCCGAAGCGCCGCTGGGCGACGGCTTGCTGGCGCTGGTGCCGCCCGGGCCGGTGGTCGGCGGCGGTGACCCCGTCGAGCTGTACGTCGTGGCGCTCGAGCCGGACGGCTCGCCCGTGCTCGGGGCGCGGCTCAAGGCCGCCCGCACCGTCGGGCTCGACAAGACGTGGACCGAGGTGGGCGGCGGCGTCTACAAGATCGGCTTCCGCCCACCCACGGTGATCACCCCCTCCGCCATCGACGTGACCGCGAAGGGCAAGTCGCCGGCCTCGCACACCCGGCTCGCGCTGTCCCAGCCCATCGAGCTCGTCCCCCAGCGGCCGCCGGTGTCCGGCGAGGCGAACCTCGCCTCCATGCTGCTCGGCCGCGACCTCGAGACCACGATCACCGTCGCGGGCACCACGGAGTCAGGCACGGCCGTGCGCGCCTCGGTGGGCGACATCGGCGACGTGGACGTGCTGCCGGGCGGCGGCGCAGCGGTGCGCTACGAGCCGCCGCGGGTGCAGTTCCCGCAGCCGGCCATCGTCACCTTCGCCGACGCCGCGCGCCCGCTCGAGCGCTGGGGCCACGTGGTGGTGCCGCTCGTGGGCAACGTGTCGTACCCGGTGGAGGCGCTGCCGGGCGCGCAGGTCAGCCTGCAGGTGGGCGACAAGGTGTTCGGGCCCGTGGCGGCCGATGCCTCCGGGACGGCGAAGATCCCCGTCGAGGTGCCGCCGGGCGCGACGGCGACCCGGATCACCGTGGTCGAGGGCAAGGAGGAGCGCGCCCCGCTGGACCTGAAGGTGCCCGAGGCCCGCCGCCTCGCGCTGGCGCCGCTGCCGGCCGATCTGCCGGCCGACCCGTCCGTGACGGTGCCGCTGCGGGTGGTGGTGGTCGACGCCGCCGGGAAGCCCGACACGGGCGCGTCGCCCAAGTTCGAGGTGCCGGGGGGCAGCGTCGGCGCGGTGACGCGCCTCGCGGACGGCGTCTACGAGGCGTCCTGGACGCTGCCCGAGGCGCCCGGCACCGGCACGGTCCGGGTGACGCTCGGCTCCGAGCTGCAGACCGACACCCTCGACGTGACCTTCCTCCACCCGCGCGCCGTCGTGGTCGTCACGCCGCAGGGCGAGCTGCAGCCCGACACCGAGACGCTGCCGGTGGTCGCGCACGTCGCGAGCGCCGCCGGGCAGGGCATCGCCGGCGCGCGCCTCGAGGTGGAGCTCGAGCACGCTGAGCTCGTCGGCGAGATCGAGGATCGGGGCAACGGCGACTACGCCTTCACGCTCGATCCCGCCGACGACGGCGACGTGAGCGCCCGGGTCACGGTGGTGTCGGGCACCTCGCGCAGCCCGGTGGCGGCGGTGGCGGTCGTGCCGCGCACCGGCTGGATCGACGCGGGCGACGGCGGGGGCACCGAGGTCGTGGTCGCCACGCTCGACGCCGTGGGGCTGCCGGTGGCGCAGGCGCCCGTGTCGCTGTCGGTGACGGGGGCGGGGACGGTGGAGCCCGCGCAGGTCACCACCGGCAAGGACGGCACCGCGGTCGTGCGCTTCGCGCCGAGCGATGGCGCCGACGTGGCGCGCATCGAAGGGCGCGTCGGGGCGGCGGCGGGCGCGGGGCTCGTGGGGGAGGCCCCGGCCGGGGTGGCCGCCGTGGCGCTGCCCGCGGGCGCGACCCGCGGCGCGGCGCTGCCGGGCGGGCTCACGGCCAGCGCCTTCGTCGGCGCCGGGCTGCCGCTGGCGCTGCCGCGGGCCAGCGCGCCGGGCGGCAGCGTGTGGGGCGACGCGCCTGCAGAGGCGGCACCCGAACCGGCCGAGCCCGCGGAGCCTGCAGAGCCCGCGGAGCCCGTCGCCGACGCCGAGCCGGAGCCGGCCCCCCCGCTCGCCCTCGCCATCTCGGCCACGCCCGCCGAGGCGAAGCCCGGCACCACGCTGGCCATCCACGTGTCGCGCACGGGCGGGCCGCCACCCGCCGCGACCGAAGCGGGCGCGGAGGGTGCGAGCAGCGAGGCCGGAGCGGTGCCGGCGGCCGAGCCCCCCCCGACCCCGGATCTGACGGTCGACGGCGCCGTGGTCGCCTCCGTCACCCCGCTCGACGGCGGCGGCCTGGACGCCACCCTCGAGATCCCCGCGGACGCCACCGGCACCGTCAAGATCGTCGCGACGGCGGGCGACCTCGAGCGCACCCTGGAGCTGGCGGTCGCCGCGCCCGAGGACCCGTGGGCCGGCGCGCCGGCCGACGCGGTCGCCGCGTCCCCGCCCCCGCCGCAGCGGCGGACACGGGCCCCGTCACCCCGCCGCCGCCCGCCGCGGCGCCGGCGGGCTCGTTCCGCTGGCTGCGCGCACGCCTGACCGGCCTCGCCTCGCTCTACCGCTACGAGCAGGCGCCCACCGACATCCCGGGCTCCCTCCTCCCGAGCCGCCTCGCGGTGGGCGGCCCCGACGGCGGCAGCGCCGCGAAGCCCCTCGGCGGCGACCTCGCCGTCCGCGCCTGGGGCGACCCGCTCGACCTGCCCTACCTCGGCGTCAGCGGCACGGTGCGGATGGCCCCCTACGCCATCACCTCCAGCGCGTTCGACGGCCCTGCCAACGACGTCCTCACCAACGTGGACCTCAGCGTCCACGGCCGCTATCCGCTCGACGTGGGCGACGACCGCTACTGGATCGGCGCGAAGGCCGGCTTCCTGTACGGCGACTTCATCCTGTTCACCGGCTGCCTCGAGCCGTCGTGCACCGTCACCTTCCAGGCGGTGCCCGTGCCGGGGCTCGGCGTGGGCGGCGAGCTCGGCGCGGACGTGGGCCGCCTGTCCGTCGTGGGCAGCTACACCCACGGCTTCGCTCGGGGCACCGAGCCCTACGCCAGCCTCGCCGACCTCGACGGCGCCTTCGAGGTCGCCGACCACTTCACGGCGAACCTCGGCTTCTCCGTCATGTCGCGCACCGTGACCCTGGAGGGGCAGGACAGCGGCCTGGCCCGCGGGACGCTGACGGATGCGCAGATGATGGCGCGCCTCGGGATCGGCCTGGCCCTCTGAGTGGGCGAGGAACGTCGCGCTCGCCCCGCTGGCACGTCTTCCCCTCGCCAGCGCGACAGATCGCGGCGGTTTACGCTACACTCCCCGGGTGCCCCACCCCACGTCTGCGGAACCCCTCCTGCGACTGGCCATCGAGGCCGCTCCGACCGGCATCCTCATGGTCGACCGTGCCGGGAGGGTGCTGTTCGCCAACGCAAAGGTGGCCGCCCTCTTCGGGTACGAGCGGGAGGGCCTCGTGGGGCGCAGCGTCGACCAGCTCGTCCCCGAGCGGCTGCGCGGCGCCCACGCCGGCCTGCGGGAGGCCTTCGTCGCCGACGCGCACGAGGCGCGGCCGATGGGGGCGGGCCGCGACCTGTACGGGCTGCGGCGCGACGGCAGCGAGGTGCCGATCGAGATCGGCCTCAGCCCGATGACGGTGGACGACGGCCAGGTCATCGTCATCGCCACCGTGGTCGACATCACGGAGCGCAAGCGCACCGCGGAGCGGCTCGAGCGCTCGCTGCGCGAGAAGGAGACGCTGCTGCGCGAGGTCCACCACCGCGTCAAGAACAACCTGCAGGTCATCTCCAGCCTGCTGGCGCTGCAGTCCCGCTACGTCGACCAACCGAGCGCCGCTTCGGTGCTGGCGGAGGCCAACGGACGGGTGCACTCGATCGCCCTGGCGCACGAGACGTTGTACCATGAGGGCAACTTCTCGGAGTTCGCGTTCGGCACCTACCTCCGGGTGCTGGTGTCGCAGCTGGCGAGCACCTGGGGCCAGAGCGTCGCTCGCACCTGCATCGAGGCCGATCCGGCGCTCGAGGTGCCGAGCGACGTGGCCGTCCCGTGCGGCCTCATCGTCAACGAGCTCGTCACCAACGCGTTCAAGCACGCCTTTGCGGGGCGCGCGGATCCGGGCACCGTCACCGTCAGCGCGCGCAGCAGCGCCGATGACCTGGTCCTCGAGATCGCGGACGACGGCGTGGGCCTGCCGCCCGGCGGTCCGGCGCCCTCGCGGATGGGCCTGCGGCTCGTCGAGACGCTGGCGCGCCAGCTGTCGGCCCGGCTCGAACACCCTCCCCGAGCGGTCGGCCTGGCCGTTCGCCTCCTCGTCCCGGTGCACCGGTGAAGGCGCAGCCGAACATCCTCGTGGTCGAGGACGAAGGGATCACGGCCTGGGACATCGAGCAGAGCCTCGTCGAGCTCGGCTTCGGCGTGTGCGGCATCGTGGGCACCGCCGAGGACGCCGTGATCAAGGCGCGCGCCTCGAGCCCCGACCTCGTGCTGATGGACATCCGGCTCCAGCGCAAGGGCGACGGCATCGAGGCCGCCCTGCAGATCCGGCGGGAGCTCGATCTGCCCATCGTCTACCTGACCTCGCACAACGACCGCGAGACGCTCGACCGGGCGAAGCAGACCGAGCCCCTCGCCTACCTCCTCAAGCCCTTCCGCCGCGGCGAGCTGCAGAGCGTGCTCGAGATGGCGCTGCACCGGCACGCCATCGAGCGGCGGCTGCGCGAGCGCGAGCGGCTGCTGTCGACGACCCTGCAGTCCATCGGCGACGCCGTCGTCACCATCGACCCCGACGGGTGGGTCACCACCGCCAACCCCGCGGCCCTCGCCCTGCTCGACCCCGACCGGGTCTTCGCCCGACCGCTCACCGAGGTGCTCGACCTGCGCGAGGAGTGGACGGACGACCCGATCCACCTCCCCCCGCCGCGTCGGCTCCGCGGGGCCCACGAGGTGGCGGGGGCCCGGATCGGCACGGGCAAGCGCGTGGTGTCGATCCAGCTCTCCCCGGTGGTCGACGACGACGAGCTGCTCGGTGCCGTGCTCGTGATCCGCGATCTGACCCGCGAGCGCGACGTGCAGCAGCAGCTCGAGGTCGCCGATCGGCTGAGCACGTTCGGCATGATGGCGTCCGCCGTCTCGCACGAGATCAACAACCCGCTGGCCTACGTGCTCGGCAACCTGCAGTACTCGCTCGAGGCGCTCAGGCGCGAGAGCTCGACCCCGCCGGAGGTGCAGGACGCCCTGCGCGAGGCGGTCGACGGCTGCGATCGGATCGCGCGGATCACGCGCGACCTGCGGTCGTTCAACCGGCCCGACGCGCCCGTCGACGACCGGGTCGACGTGCACCGCCCGCTCACCTGGGCCATCGACGTCTGCAGCCAGGTGGCGCTCGGGCGGGCCGAGATCCAGCACCGGTTCGGCGACGTGCCGCCGGTGCGCGCCGACGAGACGCGCCTCGGGCAGGTGTTCGTCAACCTCCTCACCAACGCCGTCCAGGCGCTGCCCGAGCGCGGCGTGCGGCGGGTCGAGGTGCTCACCCGCACCGACCCGCAGGGCGACGTGGAGGTGTCGGTGTCCGACACGGGCGTGGGGATGAACGAGCTCGTGTTGTCGCGGATCTTCGACCCGTTCTACACCACCAAGCCGCCGGGCATCGGCACGGGCCTGGGCCTCTCGGTGTGCCGCGCCATCGTGGCGTCGCTCGGCGGGCGCATCACCGCGAGCAGCACCCCGGGCAGCGGCTCCGTGTTCGTGGTGACCCTCCCCCGCTCGCGGCGCGGCGTCTCCACCCCGCCGTCGGCCGAGCCGCGGCAGCTGCCGAATGCGCGGCCGCGTGCTCGTCGTCGACGACGACGCCGCGGTGCTCGGACTGCTCGCCCGCACCCTGCAGAAGCTGCCGACGTGACCACGGAGCGCTCGGCGCAGGCAACCCTGGAGCGGCTCGCGCGAAGGCCCTACGACGTGATCCTGTGCGACGCGCTCATGCCCGAGCTGTCGGGGCTCGAGGTGTTCCGCACCATCCGCGAGCGCCAGCCCGAGCTCGCCGAGCGCTTCGTGCTCGTGACCGGCGGCGCCACCTTCGAGGAGGCCGCGGCGGCCGGGGAGCCGCTCCCGACGCACCGCCTGCTCAAGCCGTTCGACCCGTCGCGGCTGCGGGCGCTGGTGGCGCGCATCGCGGGGCAGCGCCTCAGGGGAGACGCGCCGGGCGGAGCGTGAGGCGGTTGTCCACGTCCTCCACGCCGGGGTGGCGCTCGGCCAGCGCCTCGGCGCGGCGCTTCTGCGCGCGATCCCCGACGGTGCCGTGCAGCGTCAGCACGCCCTCCCGCCAGGCGACGGTCACGTCGCGGGCGTCGACGTGGCCGTCGCGGGCCAGCTCCTCGCTCACCGCCGCCACGATCCGCCGCTCGCGGTGCCCTCGCGGCCCGACCCCGCGGTAGGGCGCCTCGCGCCAGCGCCGGACGGGGGGGTGCCGGCCCCGGAAGCTGTCGCCGTAGTAGTCGCGGTCGTCGAGGGGGCGGTCGTCGCGGTCCTCCTGCCACGACGACACCACGCCGTACGGCCCATCCGGTGAGACCCGCTCCCAGACGTGCTCTCGACGGGGGGTCGCCCGGTCGTACGTGACGCCGCCGAAGCGTCCGTCGTCCGTGTCCTCGTCCATGCTCCCTCCTCTATGCCGTACAGTTGCATGTATAATTGTTCGAGCCGCGGCGGGCTGGATACGACGTCGATGCAACTTCACATCGACGGAGGACTCGTGGACACCCGCAAGGACGATCCCACCGACCGCAAGGAAGCCGCCCACCGCGACGGCAACGAGGGCGAGGGCAACCGCACCGCCGACCGGCGCTACCGAGAGCGCACGGAGCAGTTCGTCGAGGAGCACGACACCCAGAAGCTCGGCCGCGACGCCATCCCGCACGACGAGCGCGAGGCGCGCGAGCTGAAGGACGCCGAGCGCGCCGGGAAGAGCCGCGCCAGGGAGTTCGACCCCGAGGCCGAGCGCGAGGGCTGACGGAGGCCCCCGGCCCGGCCGTGATAAACCGGGCCGGGGGACCGATGACGAGAGTGTTCGCGCCCAGCCTGGCCCGCATCGTCGCCGCGCTCGTCGCGCTGGGGGTCGCGCTCGCGCCGCCGGCGCGCGCCGCGGACGACGCCGACGCGGTGTGGTCGGCGGAGGCGCCCCTGCCGCTCGCGGGGCGGCACCCGAGCCGCTTCACCGTCGCGCCGCTCGTGCTCGACGAGCGGGCGGCGCGCCAGCTGGCGGTGACGGCCGACGAGCTGCGGGTGCACCTGATCGAGCAGGCCCGCGCCGAGGGCTGGCCCGTCGCCGGCGCCGAGAACCCGCTGTTCGGCCAGGACCAGTCCGACGACGCCCGGTACGTGCTCGGCGGCGAGGTGGGCGAGCTGTACGAGGCCGCGCGCGAGCGGCGCGAGGGCACCGGGGTCGACATCCGGTGGGAGCTCCTCGACCGCCGCACCGACCAGGTCGTCTACAAGGTCGTCACCCGCGGCTGGCTCGCCGGCACCCCCGCTGGCGACCGCAGCTGGTCGCTCGGGCTGGTGCGCCTGGCGCTGTACAACGTGCTGTCGCGGGAGCGGTTCCTCGAGGCCTTGGAGGCGCCGCACGACGGCGGGAGCCTGCCCCCGTCCGGGCTCGCGCGGCTGCGGGCCTGCCCCGCCCGCACCACCTCCCTGCCCGACGGCTTCGACCAGGTGCTGCCCGCGGTCGTCGCCCTGCGCAACGGGGCCGCCACCGGCACGGGCACGGTCGTGTCGCCCGACGGGTTCGTGGTGACCTCCGCGCAGCTGGTGGAGGGGGCCGACGCCGTGGAGGTGGCGCTGCACCGCGGGCCGCTGCTGCAGGCTCAGGTCCTGCAGTACGACACCGCGCACGATCTCGCCCTCGTCCGGATGCAGGGCAGCAACTTCGCGTGCACCCCCGTCGCGGGCGCCACCCCGGGGGTCGGGCAGCCCGTGTACCAGATCGGCGCCGGCGCGAAGGTGCAGGGCGGCGTGGCGAGCGGGGTGGTGAGCGGCATCCGGGTGGTCGACGAGACCGACCTGCTGCAGACCGACATCGCGACCGCGGCGTCCTCGAGCGGCGGGCCGCTGCTGAACACGCAGGGCGGGCTGGTGGGCATCCTGAGCGACCGCATCGCGGGGCGCGCCGCCGGCACCGTCGCGATCCCCGTGCGCGCGGTGGAGCGGTGGCTCGGGCTGCAGTTCGGCGAGCGCTCCGACCCGTTCGCGCCGACGATCGCGCCCGAAGCGCCCGCGCCCGAGGGCCCGGTGACCGACACGCCCGACCCGCCGGTCGCGCCGCGCGACGCCCAGGTGTGCCTGTTCCGGCGCGGCGGCGGGCCGCAGACCACGTTCGACGTGGCGGATCAGTCGCTGCGCGTCGGCGCGCGCCAGTTCGCGTGCCTGCCGGTGCCGGCGGGCAGCGTGTCGATCGCGCGGTCGGGCGCCCTCGCGTCGAAGTTCCGCATCAAGTCGGGCGACACGCTGTACCTGCTGGTGGTCGGCAAGTCACTGTCGCGGTCGGTGAAGGCGGAGTTCGAGCGGGCGCAGGCGAAGGGGATCGAGGACGCCTCGCCGGGTCAGCAGTCGACGAGGTAGCCGAGGTCGCACAGCGTCCAGCCCTCGGGCACGCAGCTCGAGCCGAACCACTCGCAGTCGCCTCCCTCGGGCCGGGCGGTGACCGGGTAGTCGGTGCACGTCTGCTCGGGGAGGCACCCGGCATAGCTGCAGTCCCCGAAGTCGACGCACCAGTCGCCGCCGGTCTCGTTGACGGCGCAGCCGTAGACCGGGCCGCAGCCGGCGGCGAGGCAGTCGGCCTCGGTGGCGGCAGCGGCGCAAGCGAGCGAGGTCGTGTCGGTGTCGGCGTCGGCGTCCGTGTCCGTGTCGGCGTCGGCGTCGGTGTCGGTGTCGGTGTCGGCGTCCGTCTCGAGCGGCGTGCCGGTGTCGCCGGCGATGTCGCCGACGCAGGCGCAGAGCGACGAGGCGAGCAGCCATCGCGCGAGCATGGGACCTCCTGGGACGAGCCTACCCGCCCGGCTTCACGAAGCGCATCACGAAGCGGTCCGTCCTCCCGCGGATCGCGTCGTCGAACACGTTGAGCGTGTGGTCGTCCTCGGGGTGGGCGAGCACGTCGGAGGTGCCGTCGAGCACGAAGCCGGCGGCCAGCACCTCGCTGCGGACGACCTCGGGGTCGATGCGGTGGAGCGTCTGCACGTCGCGCAGCCCCGAGCCGGCCTCGGCGACGTGGTCGACGACGGCGTAGACCCCGCCCGGCCGCAGCGCCTCGAAGATCGCCCGGTTCATCGCCTCGCGGTCCACCTCCATCCAGACGGTGTCGTGGTAGAACAGCACCATCAGGACGGCGTCGTACGTGCCGCGGTCGGGCGCGTCGGGCGCGAGCCAGGGCAGCGCGTCGAGCTCGGCGTCGAGCCGGACGATGCGGTCGCTGGCGTCGAGCCGGGCGAGCCGCTCCGACAGGGGCGCCTCGGCGAAGCGCTCCAGCACGTAGGCGTTGTTCTGCACGACCAGCTGCCCGTCGATCAGCAGCCGGCCGAGGATCTCGGTGTACCAGCCGCGCCCGGCCATGAGCTCCACGACCCGCGACGACGGCTCGATCCCGAAGAAGTCGAGGACGTCCGACGGCTTCCGGTCGACGTCGCGCTCGCGGTCCTC
>JAWKRQ010000114.1:0-17013 GCA_041389545.1 Myxococcota bacterium
GACGATGTCGGGGTCGAGGTTCGACGCGCCGCTCGACAGGAACAGGCTGCGCTGCAGGTCGAAGCGACCTTCGTCCACGGCGACCTTGCCGGTCACGTCCAGGTCGGTGAGCGAGCCCCCGACGTGCAGGTCCCCCGAGGTCTTCAGCAGGCCCGTGTTGTTCGCCAGCGCCCAGAACTCGTTCAGGCGGATGCGCAGGTCGGGGGCGATGCCGTGCTCGGCGTCCATGGTGACGGTGCCCGACAGCCGCGCGTCGATGTCGTCGCCCTCGGTGACGGCGAAGCGCCCGTAGCGCGGCCGCGACGCCATCCGGCCGTGATCGAGGGTGAGGGTGCGCCCGTCGACCTTGCCGGTGACGCGCAGGCGGCTGTAGCGGACGCCCGTGTCGGCGACGGTGAAGGCGCCGTTGCGGACGGCGAGGTCCACGTCGGCCTGCGGGTCCGCGAGCGTGCCGTCGACGGTGCCGGTGACCCGGGCGATCCCCGAGGCGTCCACGATGGCGCCGCCCGACAGCGCGCCCACGACCTGGAGCGGCAGCTCGCCGCGGGTGATGCGGGCCTTCACCGGTGCGTCGGCGGCGAGGTCCTGCAGCGCCGACAGCCCGACCTCGGCCTCGGCGGCGAGCCCGTCGGTCCGGTCGAGCGCGACGTTCAGCTCGGCCTTCAGCGCGTCGTCGGAGGTGTCCCAGGTGGCGTGGGCGTCGTGCAGCGCCAGGTCGTTGACCACGGCGTCGTACCAGGTCACGCCGCCGTCGGTGCGGCCGAGGCGCGTGCCCTCGCCCTCGGCCGCGGCGTGGCCGAACAGCTGGCCCTTCGCCTGGTCGAGCGCCACGTCCACGGGCACCCCCAGCAGCCGCGCCTGCGCCGTCCACGCGCCGATCTGGCCGGCCGGGTCGTCGGACTGCAGCCAGGCAGCCACGTCGGGGTGCGCGGCCGTGGCCTTCGCCTGCAACGCCGGGCTGCCGGCCAGCGCGGCGACCATGCCCACGTCGGTGGCGTCGGCGGCGGCGTCGTCGTGCAGGCCGAGGGTCAGGTGCACCGGGCGGTCCGACAGAGCCGTGTCGACGTTCGCCACGAGCGACGTGCTCGGGTCGCAGGCCTTCCCCACCGCCCAGGCCTTGCCGCCGAGCGACAGCTCCTGCAGCTGCTCGGGCAGCGCCGGCAGCGCAGGGACCACGCCGCGCAGCGCGTCCCAGCCCGCGCCGGGCAGCTCCACCAAGGCCGCGAGGTCGCCGTCGCACTGCACGCTCGTCCCGCCAGGCGCCAGCGGCACGGCCACCTCGGCCGTGACCAGCGGCCCGGCGGCGTCGTCGCCCTGGGCCGCGACCGATGCGGTCGCCTCCGCGCGGTCGCCGGCCACCCGCGCGTGGACCACCAGGTCGGCGTCGCGCACCTGGTCGGCCACGGTGAGGCCCTCGCCGCGGACCAACGCGAGCAGCGCCGGCGGGCGCCCGTCGCCGATCGACACGTCCGCGCGGGCCGACAGCTCGCCCGCGAGGCTCGGCAGGTCCTGCGCCACGAACGGCTGCGCCACGGCGCGCACGTGGGCGAGCGACACCTTCGCCTCCGCGCCCAGATCGATGTCGCCGCTCGCGATGCGCTTGCCCTCGACGTGCAGCCGCCCCTCGGGGCTCTCGAGGACCAGGTGCAGGTCGCGCAGGCCGCCGTCGGTGTAGGTCGTCGTGATCGGGTCGGGGTTGCGCCACACCACGTCGGGGGACGTGCGGATCATCAGCTCGTCGACCTGCACGTCGCCGCTCACGGTGTTCATGCGGCCGATCACGTCCATCCGCCGGTCGTCGCTGCGGCGGTCGATCCAGGTGCTGTCGAGGCGCACCTGGTCGGGCGCCAGGTGGACGGCTAGGTCGCCCCGCAGCTGGATCTGGCCGTCATGCCCGAGATCTAGCGACCGGGTGCGCAGCGACGCCGTGCCGAGGATCTGATCGCCGAACGCGAGGTCGTAGTCGCCCGACAGCTCGGCGATCCGCGCCGCGTCGGTGGCGCGGACGCCCTGCACCGCGAGCGAGCCGACGACCTGCGGGGCGCCGTCCTGCGGGAGGGTGACCCGCACGGGCACCGAGAGGGACGCCACGCGCACGTCGCTCGCGACCACGTCGTGGCCGGTGACGGTGGCGTGGCCGGTGATGGCGCCGCCGTCGCCCTCGCCCGCCGCGCCGCTGACGTGCAGGTCGCCGCGGCTCACGGGCAGCTGGAGGGGCTCGAGCTCCGCCAGCGACGGGACGTCCACGTCGAAGGCGGCGCTCCACGGGGTCTGGCGGGCGCCGTCGACCCGGGCCGTCACGACCGGCTGCAGCAGGGCCTCGGTCGCCAGGGTGGGCGTGTCGACCCACCAGGCCGACAACGCCGCCGTCGTCGCGGCCGGACCTCCCCCCAGGTCTACGGCGACGGTCAACGGCGGCGCGTCGGCGATGGACGCCGGGATCTGCTGGCCGAACGCGTCGGCCAGCGCCTCCCGGCTGGCGGCGTCCGCCGTGACGGCGGCGCGCAGGTCGAGCGCGGCGTTCACCGGGTCGGTCACGCCGTCGGCGGACCCCTCGAGGCGGGCGCGGGCCCCGCGCACCCCGATCTCGGCGCGCAGCTGCTCGAGGTCGTCGTTCACCACCGCCCCGTCGAGCGAGACCAGCACCGGGCCGAGCGACGGCTGCTGCTGCTGCCACATCGCGAGGAGGCGGTCGAGCACGATGGCCTTGTGGTCGGCGCGCAGCGCGGCCTCGACGTCGAGGCCGTCGAGCGCGACCTCGGCGGACGGCACCGCGATCGAGCCGTCCACGATCCGCGCCCGGTCGACGGTGAGCGCGAGCCCCGCCGGCAGGTACGTCGTCGGCTGGTCGGGCGGCGTGGGCTGGCCGCTGCTGGCGAACGTGGGCAGGTCGAGGCCGTCGGCGCCCTCCTGCAGGTCGACCCGCGGCCGGACGATGTCGAGCTCGGTGACGTGGACGAGCTTCTGCAGCAGCGGCCGCAGCTCGAACCGCGCGGCGATCTCGGGGATCACCACCACGCCGTGGTGCTCGGCGCCGTCGATCTCCACGTCGTGGAGCACCAGGTGGTGCCAGCCCACGTCGAGGTCGCCGATCCGCACGGCACCCGTCTCCACGGCGTTGTCGAGGGCGCGGTTCACCCAGCGCACGACCTGCCGCTCGCCGCCGTCCGTGCCGACCCAGACGATGCCCACCGCCCCGCCGACCGCGCCCAGCGCGAGCAGCGCGACGACGGAGGCCCCCATGCACCCGAGCACCTTGCGTGCGCGCATCAGAACGCCTCCCCGAGGCCCAGGTGGAACCACACCCGCGGCTCCTGCTCGAACATCGGCAGGTTGTCGGTGCGGACGGCCACGTCGAGCCGGAACGGGCCCACCGGCGTCAGCACCCGGCCGCCGAGCCCGACGCTCGGCAGGATGGGCACCTTGGGCACGTCGTCCACGGTGGCCCAGACCATCCCGGCGTCCACGAAGCTCACCAGCCCGAAGTTGGCCCAGTCCTTGCGCACCTCGGCGGTGCCGAAGCTCTGCACGCGGCCCCCGACGGGGACGGTGTCGGCCTGCGTGGTCGCGCCGGTCGCGCTCGAGCACGGGATGCCGTTGACGACGCACACGTAGGGGCCGAGGTGCTGGTAGATCCAGCCCCGGACGCTGCCCGAGCCGCCGAGGTAGAGCCGATCGGCCACCGGCACCGCGCGCCGCTCGGGCGGGCCGTACGGGGCGAGGATGCCGCCGCCGATGCGGCCGGCGAGCACGAACCCGTCGGACCAGCCGCCCCACCGCCGCGGCAGCGACCAGTACCCGCGCAGCTCGCCGTCGACGCCGAGGTAGTCGTAGGTGCCGCCGAGCCAGTTGCCGGCCTCGGTGAGCGTGACCCGGTGGCGGTGGCCCCGGGTGGGCATCAGCGGGTCGTCGCGCGTGTCCCAGATGAGCGTCTGCTCGAGGTGCGCGCCGATGTAGCTGCCGTTGACGAGGTCCGGGGACCCGTCGAGCGCGGCGAGCTGCTGCGGATCGACCTGGATGTCGAGGTACTGGGTGTACTCGAGCCAGTACGACAGCGTGAGCAGCCAGTTCTTGGCCAACGGGCCGCTGATGGACGGCGTGATCGACGGCCGGTTCAGCTGGTACGCCTCGGTGACCTGCCGCTCGAAGCCGAGCTCGACCTCGTGGCGCCACTTGGGGAACGGGACCCCGGGGATGCCGACGGTGAGCGCCGAGTCGACGATCGGCCCGCCACGGACGTCGGTGAACGGGTTCCCGATGGGGAAGCCGTCTGCGAGCGCGGCATAGCCGCCTTCGGCCTCGAGGTCCACGGAGACGAGGCGGTGCAGCGCGTTGACGTGGCCGAACTGCACCCGGCCGAGCAGCTCCTGGCGGCCGCTCTGGGCCTGCAGGCCGGCGCCGAGGCCGATGGAGCGCGGCGCGCGCTCCTGCAGCGAGATCTGGACGGGCACGACGTCGGGCGGCTGGGCGTCGAGCTGCGGCTTCACCTCGACGACCGCGAAGGCGCCGAGGCCGTAGAGCTTCTGCTGCGTCTGCTGCAGCTCCGAGGCCCGGTAGGCCTCGCCGTCGGCCACCTCGAGCTTCTGCTCGACGAACTTGCGCGGCACGTCCTCGCCGCCGTCGAACGTCACGGGCCCGAACCGCGCGACCACACCCGGATCGACGTGGTAGTGCAGGCGCACGCCGTCGGCGGTGACCTCGACCTCGCCGTCGACCTTCGCGTGGGCGTAGGCGTGCTCGTGCAGCAGCTGGGCGGCGCGCTGCAGGGTGGCCTGGTGGGCGGCGAGCGTGAAGGTGTCGCCCTTCGCGACGGACGCCTCGTTGCGGATGGCCTGGGCGAGGGGGCCGGAGACGGGGTCGAGGCCGTCCCAGCCGATCTCGCGGATCGGGCTCGGGTCGCCCTGGTCGATGACGCCGACCACCTTGACCACGGGCGCCCGCTCGTCGGTGCCCGGCCGGACCTCGTCGATGCGCCAGCGCACCAGCTGCTCGTCGAAGTAGCCGAGGTGCGCGTAGTGGACGTACAGCCGCTTCTCGTCGCTGTCGAGCAGGCTCTCGTCGAGCGCCACCTTCTTGCGGAGGGGCCAGATGCCCTTCGGCTTCGGGTGCCCCATCGCCTGGCGCAGCGCGGCGTCGCTGCGGGAGGACAGCCAGGGGCCGTTGCCCTCGAAGGAGATGGACCGGACGGCGGTGCCAACGGGCGCGTGGCGTGCCGCGCAGCCCCCGGAGAGCAGGGCCATGGCCACCAACCCTCCCCACACCGCGCGCCCGAGCTCCACGTCCGCCTCCACGCTCCCACCGTATGCACCAGTTTGCATACATGCAACGGCACGGAGTCGCGGTGCGCCGAGCCCGGCGTCAGTCCACGAGGATCACGAGGGATCGCGCGCCGAGGAGGTAGCGGTCGTCGGGCAGCGGGGGCTCGGTGCCCGCGGCGAAGGCGTTGCCGTCGGGCTCGAGCCACTCGTGCGAGTCGGCGACGATGCGCCAGCGGCCGCCCGAGGGGGCCGGGGGGAGCGCGAAGTCGATGCCCGTGGTCCAGCCGTTGTAGGCCACGTAGACGGCGTTCGCCGGGTCGCCCGCGGCCGGGCCGTCGAGGCGGAAGGCGATCGCGTGGTTGTGCGGGTCGTCGAGGTAGCCCGCGTCGGCGAGGGTGCCCTGCGGGGTGTACCAGGCGATCTGGTCGTCGGGGCGCCAGGTGTCGGGCCGCAGCGCGGGGTGGGCGGCGCGGAAGGCGAGGAGGGTCCGGACGAAGTGCGTGAAGTCGTCGGCGTCCGCGGCGGCGTCCCAGTCGAGCCAGCTGCCGACCGAGTCGATGTTGTACATGTTGTTGTTGCACTGCTGGGTGCGCAGGAACTCGTCGCCGCCGACGAACATCGGCACGCCGGCGGAGACGAGGAGGAGCCCCATGCCGGTGCGGGCGGCGCGCCGCTGGGCCACCGGGTCGCCGCCCTGGTCCCACGCGAGATCGTTGTCGGTCCCGCCGCCGGACGGGCCCCAGGGCCAGTCCTGGTCGTTGTCCTTGACGTTGCAGCGGTACAGATCCCCGAGGGTCATGCCGTCGTGCGCCGACAGGTAGTTCACCGAGGCCCACGGCGGCCGGCCGTCGTCGCCGTACCGGCTCCAGCTGCCCGACAGCGCGTCGGCGAGCCGGCCCGGGGTCACGTCCACCGTGCCCAGGCGGTTCTGGTCGGCGCGGACCAGATCGCGGAACCCGTCGTTCCACTCGCTCCAGCCGTCGGGGTACTGCCC
This sequence comes from Myxococcota bacterium, assembly GCA_041389545.1. Classification (GTDB taxonomy): domain Bacteria; phylum Myxococcota_A; class UBA796; order UBA796; genus JACKER01. The sequence goes on from JAWKRQ010000114.1 coordinate 6,253, forward strand.
GCCCTGCCAGCCCGTCACCGACCAGGGCTCGGCGACGAGGTCGGCGTCGACCTCCTCCCGGGCGCGGACCAGGATGCCCTCCGGATCGTTCGGATCCCACTCGAAGCAGTCGCCTTCACAGCCATTTCCGAGCACCGACGCGAGGTCGAACCGGAAGCCGTCCACCCCCATCGCGACCCAGTGCTGGAGCGAGTCGATCACCAGGTCGCGCGCGAGCGGCGAGGTGGCGGCGAGGTTCGGGCCCACGCCGTTGTCGTTGCGGTAGCCGCGGCCGTCGCCGGTGACCGGGTAGAAGCCGGCGTTGTCGAGGCCGCGCCACGACAGGAGCGGCGCGGTGTCGGCGTCGCCCCAGGTGCCGCCCTCCGCGGTGTGGTTGTAGACGACGTCGAGCCAGACCTCGAGGCCGGCCTCGTGGAACGCGCGCACCATCGCCTGGAACTCGCGGTTGGGGCCGCCCGGGGAGCGGTCGGCGGCGTAGCGGGCGTCGGGCGCGAAGTACGACAGCGTCGAGTAGCCCCAGTAGTTGTCGCCGGAGGCGCTGTTCGGGTCGTCGTCGTTGCGGTCGTTGGACGTCTCGTGGACGGGCAGCAGCTCCACCACGGTCACGCCGAGGTCGGCGAGCGCCGGGGCGAGCAGGGCGGCGCCGGCGTAGGTGCCGCGCAGGTCCTCGGGGACGTCGGGGTGGGTCATCGACAGGCCGCGGGGGTGCACCTCGTAGACCACGGCGTCGCGCAGGGCGACGTCGGGGCGGGCGCCGACGGGCTCGGGCGGCGGCAGGGCCAGGCCCTTCGGCGCGATGGGGCCGGTGTCCTCGGCGCGGCGGCCGCCGGTGGTGTAGGGGCCCCAGTCCGCGCCCGGCTCGTGCGACAGCTCGCGGGCCCAGGGGTCGAGCAGGAGCTTGTTCGGGTCGAAGCGGTCGCCCTCGGCGTCGACGTCGGCGCGGAAGCCGACCTCCGAACCGGGCGTCCAGGCGGGGTCGTAGGGCCAGTTGGGGCCCCAGGCGCGCAGGCCGTACCAGACGTCGGTGACGCCGGCGGCGTCGAGGTCGGCGCGGGAGACCTCGCCCGTGAAGCGGCCGTCGGCGGCGCGCTCGAGGGCGACGGTGAGCGCGGGGTCGGCGCCGAGCGGCGCCGCGTAGATCCAGGCCTCGATCCGCTCCGCGCGGGCGGACGGGATGCGGAAGACGACGCGGTCGCCCTCGATGGTGGCCCCGGACAGCTCGGACGGCTCGGACGGCGCGGGGGGCGTCGTGGGCTGCGGCGTCGTGGGCGGGGACGTGGTGGGGCCGGGGGTCGTCTGCGCCGGGTCGGCGCGTGGCGGGCCGGGATCGTGGCAGGCGCCCAGCGCGAGCAGCAGGCTGACGGCGTGCATCGCTCCTCCAAGTCCCCACGATCCACAGCGTACCACAGGCGTGACTCTGTCCCGCGTCACGCGCGGCGGCGGGCGACGAGCAGCGCCAGCAGCGTGGGCGCGCCGACGAGCGCCGTGACCACGCCGACGGGGAGCTCGCGCCCGGGCACCACCACCCGCGCGAGGCCGTCGGCGAGCGGGAGCAGCCCCGCCCCGGCGACGGCCGACAGCGGGAGCAGCGAGCGCGGCGCGTGGCCGTGGACCTGGCGGACGAGGTGGGGCACCAGCAGCCCCACGAACGCGAGCGGCCCCACCGCCGCCACCACGGCGCCGACGAGCACGCTGCCGGCGGTGAGGCACACCGCGCGCACCCGCCGCACGTTCACCCCCTGGGTCGCGGCCTGGTGGGCGCCGGCGGCGAGCGTCTGCAGGGCGCGGAGCTGGGTGAGCAGCACGGCCCCGGCGGCGACGACGGCCGGGAGGAGCAGCAGGGGCGCGTCCCAGCCGATGGTGGCGAGCGAGCCGAGCGACCAGCGGACGGCGCGGAAGGTGGTGGCGGCGTCGGCCGTGGCCTGCAGGCCGAGCGACAGGGCGCTCGCGGCGAGCGAGACGGCGATGCCGGCCAGCAGCAGGTCCGCGAGCTCCACCCGGTGCGAGGCCGCCAGGGACGCCACCGCCGCGGTGACGGCGAGGGCGCCGAGGAACGCGCCGCGCGCCCGGGGCCGCCGGGCCACAGCAGCAGGACCACCAGCGCGCCGAGCGAGGCGCCGGCGGTGCTGCCGAGCGTGGACGGCGCGGCGAGCGGGTTGTCGAAGAGCACCTGGAACGCGGCGCCGACCAGGCCGAGCGAGGCGCCGACCAGGGCGCCGAGGGCCGCGCGGGCAGGCGCAGTGAGGGACGACGAAGCGCGCGGTGTCGGCGTCGAGGGCGGGGCGAATCCACCGGGCCGCGGCGAGGGCCGCGCGGCGCCGAGCACGAGCAGCGCCGCCCTCACGCGCGCCCCGCCACGACCAGGCGCGGCTGGCCGCGGACGTCGACCCGGACAGCGTCCAGGCCGAGCAGGTCGCCGAGCGCCTCGGGCAGGGCCGGATCGTCGCCGGCGAGGCGGAACCGGCCCGTGCCGGCGGCGAGGCCCAGCACGTCGAGCGGGGCCAGGCGCGGCAGCAGCGTGACGTCGTGGGTCACCACCAGCACGCCGCGGCCGGCGCGCACGGCGTCGTGCAGGGCGTCCCACAGGGCCAGCTGGGCGGCGGGGTCGAGGTGGTTGCCGGGCTCGTCGAGCAGCCACAGCGCGGCCTGCTGGGCCCGCAGCGCGGCCATGCGCACGCGCTGCACCTCGCCGCCCGAGAGGCGGTCCAGGCGGCGGGGCCGAGGGCGGCGAGCCCGGCGTCGGCCAGGGCGGCGTCGGCGGCGCGCAGGGCCTCGGTGTGGCGCTCGCCGAAGCGGAACCGGGCCGCCGCGACGACCTCGCGCGCGGTGAGGCCCTCCGGGACGGGCGGCGCCTGGGGGAGCCAGGCCAGGTGGGCGGCGCGGGCCACGGGCGGCAGCGCTGCCACCGGGGCGCCGTCGACGGTGACCTGGCCCTCGGCGGGGAGCAGCCCGAGGGCGGCGCGCAGCAGCGTGGTCTTGCCCGAGCCGTTGCGGCCGACCACGGCGAGGGCGGCCCGGGGCCGAGCTCGAGCGACACGCCGCGCGCAGCCGCTGCCCCACCCCCACGTCGCGCAGCGCGAGCGCGGTCACGGGGCCAGGTGGGCGCGCAGGCGCGCCGGCAGGGTCGTGATGGCGGGCCCGACCGAGAGCACGTCCGGCGCCGCGAGCACGGAGATGCGGCCCTCCTGCACCGCGTGCAGCGGGGTCAGGGCCGCCCAGCGGGCCACGGCGGCGGCCTGCTCGGGCGCGGTGAGGGTGCGGGGCCGAGCAGGACGATGGCGTCGGGGTCGAGCGCGATCACGCGCTCCGCCGGTGAGCGACGGCGCGGCGCCGGCGTCGGTGGCGACGGCGTTGCGGTAGCCCGCGGCCTGGAGCGCCTGGCCGTGCAGGCTGTCGCGCTTGACGTACCGGTGTCGCCCTGCGGGCCGTCGGCGCCGATGACCAGCAGCACGCGCGGGGCGTCTGGGGCGGGGGCGTGGCCAGGGCGCGGGACCTGCTCGGCGAGGGCGTCTGCCTGGGGCTCGCGATCGAGCAGGTCGCCGAGCTGCTCGGTCGACGCCGCCACGTCGGCGACGGTGAGCCACGGCAAGGGCGGTGACGGGCGCGATGTCGGACAGGCCGCCGAGGGCGGCGCCAGCGTCGCGTTCGACGAGGATGCCCGTCGGGTGGACGGCGACCAGGCCCTCGAGGTCGGGGGTCAGGGTGGAGCCGAGCGCGGGCAGCGCCTGGACCGCCGGCACGGTGCACCAGGTCGCTGCGGCCGACGAGGGCGTCGGTCGCGCCCAGCGCCACCACCGTCTCGGTGATGGCGGGCGACAGCGACACCCACGCCGGGTCGCGCGCGGGCGCGCCGCGTCACAGCGTACGGTGACGTGGGGCTGAAGCTCAAGGGCTCCGCCAGCTACCAGCAGATGTCGGGCAAGCCCGCGTTCATCCTCGACTTCAACGAGTGGGTCGAGGGCACGAAGTTCCGCGACCTCAAGGCGATCAAGCTGCACAACGGCGTGGTGCTGGATCCGACGCGCAACCGCGACCACCTGTCGTATCAGCTGGCGCGCGAGGCTGGGCTGATGGCGCCGCGGGTCGGCTGGGCCGAGGTGACCGTCAACGGCAACCCGTACGGGCTGTACATCATCGTCGAGAAGCACGACGACCCGTTCATCGAGTACCACAAGCCCGGCGAGCGCGACATCGGCGTGGTCCTCGAGCCCAACGAGTCGCGGGGGAGCGGCTGGGGCTGGGGCGACTTCGGCCAGGGCAACGTCACGAACTGGGACTACGAGGAGGGGCCGATCCCGCCGGACCCGCTGACGGTGGACGCGCTCGAGCGCGCCGACCAGCTCGTGGCGGCCGCGCCGAACGACGCGAACGTGGCCTCGTTCTGGGAGGTCATGGACAAGGAGCCGTTCCTGACCTACCTCGCGTGGGAGACCGTCGTGATGCACAACGACGGGTACCGGGCGCCGAACAACTGGCGGGTGTTCGTGGACGGCACCACGCACCTCATCCAGCTGCTGCCGGCCGGGGTCGAGTGGACGTGGGACGCGAACGTGTCGGCCTGGTACTCGGGCGGGGCCGCCGCGAGCTGGTGCCTGCAGAACGCCGGGTGCAAGCGGGAGTACGCCGAGCACGTGCTGGTGGTGGCAGACCTGGCCGAGCAGCTCGACCTGGCCGGGCAGTTCGCCGACCAGCAGGTCTGGCTCGACCCGTACATCGACAGCGACACGCGGTACCCGAACACCTGGCAGTCGGTGGGCGATGCGCGGTCGAGCACGTCGACGCACCTGGCGGACAACCCGGGAGAGGCGCGGCGGCAGGTGTACCAGCAGTACCCCGATCTCCGTCCCTGACCCTTCCCTTTCCCTTGCCCTTTCCCTTGCCCCTTGCCCGTGCCCCTTGGTGAGCTTCGAGGGCGCATCCCAACGGGGGGTACGGGCCGGTCGTCGCCGATCAGCTCGGCGCCTGCCCGCATCGCCCCGCGTGCGGATCCGGCGGAGCCCGGCGACGCCGACGCGGCCGACGACGCCTCGGCCGGCCGGCTGCCCGCCAGCGTGACCACCGGCGCCGTCGGCCGCCACCGGAAGCAAGCCGGTGCCAGTGCAACACCTGCGGGAGGTATGCCCCCCTCGATCGCACAGTTGGCGGGGTCGAGCGGGCGCGGGGTCGCCGGGCTCGGACGATAGTGAGGGTTTCATCGTCCGCCGCGGGGCTGAACTCCGTCCAGGTGTGCGATCGAGGGCGGCATACCTCCGCGAGGTGTGCGATTGAACGAAGCCGGCTCCGCCGGCAGTGAGGGCGCGGAGCGCCCACCGGGGCTCCGCCCCGGACGCCGTTTGTGCCACGCTCCTGTGCGTCGGTGACGGCAATGCGACGGGAGAAGTCATCATCCGTGGGGGCGGCCAATCGTCAAACCGCCCCACACGGAGAACAACATGGACCGGTACCTCGGACCGCTGCAACGTGACCTGCTCCTCCGCGACCTGCAGCCCACCACGATCCAGCAGTACGTGCACGTCGTGCGGCAGTTCCTGGAGCGGGTCCGGTGCGACGACCGACGCTTCAACGCCGAGGAAGTGCGCGCGTTCCTGCTCGAGCTCCACGGGCTCGGCCGGTCGACGTCGACGATCGGCAGCTTCCACGCCGCTCTGTCGTTCTGGTTCTCCTACACGCTGGGGCGCCCCGAGGTCATGGCGAACGTTCCCCGGCCCAAGCACCGTCGGAAGGGGCCGATGCCCGACGTCCCGACGGTGCTCGAGCTGAAGTTCCTCTTCGAAGCCACCGCCGATCCCTTCTACCGCACGCTGTTCCAGACCATCTACGCGACCGGGATGCGATCCCGCGAAGTGACGAACCTCCGTGTGCAGCACATCCGCGCCGCTGAGGGCGTGATCTACATCCCCGCCGAGTTCGCGAAGCGCCGTAGGGCCAGGTTCGTGCCGCTCAGCGACGCGCTGCTCCACATGCTGCGGGCTCACTGGAAGCAGTGCCGCCTGCCCGGTCCGCTGCTGTTCCCGTCGAGGCTCTGGCTGGGCCACTTCGCGCGTCAGGCCCACCCCGAACGCCCCTGGACCGATCGGCCCGTCGCCAATGACTCGGCGAACGCCGCGTTGCGACACGCGCAGGTAGCTGCGGGGATCCCGAAGCGGATCACCTTGCACACGCTGCGCCACGCGTTCGCCACCCACCTGCTGGAGCACGGGGTCGAGATGAGGCGAATCCAGGTGATGCTCGGCCACGCCTCGATCGTGTCGACGCAGTTCTACACGCACCTGCGCAAGGACATTCTGCAGCAAGTGCCGAGCCCGCTCGACCTGTTGCCCGTGTAGGCCGCGGTGGTCGCCGCCCACCTCCAAGGGCGGCAGGTCGAACCGACAGGACCGACGGTGATCGACGCCCTGCGTCGGTTTGCGCCATCGTTCCTCCAGCGGCGGGTGTCGGGGGCGACGCGGTCAACCCTGAACCTCCTGTTGCGGTGCCGGACCCCCGCCCTCGGCGGTCACCGCTACCAGTGCGACGACTGCGGCTACTCCGCGGTCCTGTACAACTCGTGCGGCAACCGACACTGCCCGCAGTGCCAGGGCGTCCGTCGCCGTCGCTGGGTCGAGACCCAGCAGGCCCTCCTGTTGCCCGTCCCCCACTTCCAAGTCGTCTTTACGCTTCCGAGCGAGCTGCGCCCCATCGTTCTGCGGTACCCGCGCGAGGCCTACGCCGTCCTGCTCAAGGCGTCATACGGCGCCCTGCAGAAGCTCGCAGCGACCAAGTGGCACGCCACACCCGCAGTGCTCGCCGTCCTCCACACCTGGGCCCGTGACCTGTCCTTCCATCCCCACGTCCACTGTGTCATCGCCGCTGGCGGGATGACCGATGACGACGGCTGGGTCACCGTCTCCAACGACTTCCTGTTCCATGTTCGTCCGCTCCAGCGCCTGTTCCGTGGGCTCTTCCTCGGCGGACTTCGAGCGCTCCGCCTTGACCTCCACCGCGCCGAGCGGATCCGCCTCCGCAACGCGCGCCGGAAAGCTGCACTCAAGAACTGGAACGTCTACGTCGAGCCTCCGAAAGGCCGCGATCCGGCGCTGATGGTCAAGTACCTCGCCCGCTACGTCTATCAGGGCGCCATCTCCGACCACCGCATCCTCGCCATCGACGAGGACACCGTGACGATCCGAACCCGCGGCTCCGAGCAGGTCACGCTCCCCGGACCAGAGTTCGTCCGTCGATTCTCGCAGCACTTCCTCCCCACGGGCTTCCGCAGGGTGCGCCACTACGGCCTGCTCGCCCCCGGCGCCCGTCGTCGGCTCGAGCAGGCTCGTGCCATCACGCTGCATCTCCGGCGCCAACGTGAGCCTGAGGGCGTACCACCCGACGAGCCACCCGCCGCCACGATCATCATTGGGACGCACCGGAACGCCTGCCCCGTCTGCGACAGCTTGCTCAGGGTCCTCATCGTCCCGCCCGACCCCACCGGCTGGCCCAGAGGTCCGCCTTGATCGGCTACTTCCTGCCTTACGGCGGACGGCCTACGCGTCCTGCCCTCCACAGGTCTGCTCTCCGACCGGGAACACGTACCAAACCGCTGAGAATTCCTAGCTTTTCCACCGGCCCGGACTCACCCTCGGTGCACCGGCGCCCCCCTCCGCCGACCTGACTCCTCGCCGCGCAGAACCCTCTACGCCCTACAGAGACAGCCGCCGCCCGGCTTCGTTCAATCAGCAGAAGGGCCGGGTCAGCGGCTATCCGTGGCCTCGACGCGTCCGAGGCCGGCCCTGTCTGCTAGGTACTCGACCCGGCTTGCTCCCGGCGGCGTCCGCCGGCGACGACCGCAATGCCGAGCGGAGCTCGCGGGCGGCGCGGTCGACGCTGCGCGAGGTCGACGCGGAGCCGGGCGGCGCGGATCTGCTTCCGCGACAGGATGAATTCAGGTCGGGCCCGATCCGCTTCCGGTGCCTCGACATCCGGCGGACCAGGGCGACTCTCGCCCGGCGTCCCCCGGTGGGCCCGGCACCGATCTGCCTCCGCGACAGGATGAATTCAGGTCGGGCCCGATCTGCCTCCGGCCCGATCTGCCTCCGGTCCGCAACAGTGTGTAGGGCGCGCGTGACCCGGCGCCGGCCATCGTCCATCCATGGCCCCCTTCGCCCTGATCGCCGCCCTGGCCGCCCGCGCCGAGCCCCCGCTCCAGGCCGAGGTCGGCGAGACGCACCGCTACCTGGCCTCCGCCGACGGGGCGACCGTGGCGTACACCTGGACCACCGGCGGCTCGTTCGACCAGGTCGAGCACACGCTGAGCGACGGGCAGCTCGAGCTCGTGTGGGACGCGCCCCGCCAGCCCGGCGACGCGCAGCTGTTCGTCGTCTTCGCCGAGGTGAACTACGTCGCGGACGGGCGGATCCTGCCGACCCTCGGCGTCACCGTCTGGACTGCAGACGTCACCGTTGAATGATCCGTACCAGGCGGAGTACACGTTTCTCGTGGAGGCCCACATGAAGCGTACACACGCCGAGGACTTGTTGCAGCAGGCGCTGGAGACGGAGAAGGGCGGCGAGAAGCTCTACGAGGCCGCCATCCGCGCCGCAGCGAACGACGACCTGCGCGAGGAGTGGCAGGAGTACCTCGAGGAGACGAAGTCCCACCAACAGAAGCTGCAAGCGGTGTTCGAGGCCCTCGGGATCGAGCCCGAGCCCGACCGGCCGTCGTGCGCGATCTTGCGGGCGAAGGCCAGCGGCCTCGTGGAGGCGATCGAGAACGCCATCGCCACGCTGCCGCCCGAGGCGGCGCAGCTCGTGGCCGGGGAGTGCGTGGTCGAGGCGGAGAACAAGGACCACCTGAACTGGAGCCTGCTCGAGCACGTCGTGCAGGACGGGCCGAAGGCGTTCGCCGAGGCGCTGCGCGAGCCCGTGAAGGAGGTCCTCGAGCAGGAGGCGCACCACGTCTTCCACACCCGCGGCTGGGTCCGCGAGCTGTGGATGCAGCACCTCGGCTTCGGCGCCGCGCTGCCGCCGCCCGAGGAGGAGAAGGAGGTGGAGACGATGATCGGGGCCGGCCGGGCCGAGCACCAGCGCGACCGCTACATCCGCTGACCCGGGTTGCCCGCAGTCAGCTCGCCTCGAGGAAGGCCGCGACGGCCTCCCAGGTGTCGCGGAACGCCGCGTCGTCGTAGCCCGTGCCGGTGGCGAGCCAGTCGTGGTGGGCCACCGGCGCCGCCGCCGCCCCGTAGTGGCCGAGCACGTCGAGGTGATCGGCGTCGACGGCGTGGAGCACGCGCCCGTGGACCTGCGACAGGGTGGGGACCATGCCGTCGTTGGCGGCGGGCAGCGGCGCCTCGCCCCAGGCCCGGCGGAGCGCGTCGGCCTGCGCGGCGAGCAGCGGCGCCACGGGCGTGTCGCCGCTCGCGAGGTGCCAGCAGGCCCGGTAGACCAGGCTCGTGGCCTGACGATACGGGCTGAGCCCGGCGCGCAGGGCCTCGTCGAACAGGCGGGGGCGCCGCGCGCGGGTCACCACCGAGCCGTAGCGGACGGCGGGGCGGTCGTAGAGGGCGGCGTTGAACGCCTGCATGGCGCCCGGCGTGAGCTGCTCGAGCAGCGCCACGTCGTCGCCCACCTCGGCGAAGAATCGCTCCACCGCGGCGCGGCGGTCGACGGAGAACTCGGCCAGCAGCGACGTGTAGAGCTCGTCGAGCAGGTCGGGCTCGGCGGCCTGGCCGGCCAGCCGGCGCGCCAGGCGGAGGATCAGCGCCGGCGGCACCTCGCCGTGGCGCACGATGGAGAGCGTGGCCACCGACAGCAGCCGGAGCACGCGCTGGCCCTGCAGGGTGGTGAAGAACCGCGCCGAGGGCGTGCCCCAGTGCGGCGTCGCCACCGTGACCACGGCGCCCACGCGGCGGGCGAGGCGGTCCGGGTCGTCGACGTCGGGCAGGCGCACGCCGGGCGACACGAGCAGCCGGCTGTCGAGGCCGCCGCTCGAGTGCCCGACGAGGTGCACGGGCTCGTCCGGCGCGCTGGTCTCGGCCACGGTGCGGGCGAGGCGCGCGGCCCGCAGCGGCAGCGAGGCCGTCGGGCGGGTGACGACGACGTGGATCGCGTGGTCGGGCAGCCGCCGCGCGAGCCACCGCTCGACGTGGCCGAAGTAGCGGACGTCGCCGAGGTTGGCGAAGCCGAAGAAGCCGGGGACGAGATAGACGCTGGCCATCGGGCCTCGTAGCCCGCCAGCGCCCGGGCCGCGGGTTAGGCAGCGGCGATGGCCGAGCCCGACACCGAGCCCACCGAGGAGCACCTCCCGCCCTCCCGCCGCCGGCGCAGCGGCCCGGAGGTCGACGACTGGGCGCTGCTGCCCACCGCGCTCGACGAGGGGCGCATCTGGCTCGCCTGGCTGGTGCGCCTGCGCTGGCTCGCCCTGTTCGCCCAGGCCGTGACGCTGTCGTTCGTCTTCCGCCTGCTCGACGGCGTCCCCGCGCTCGTCGTGTGGGGCGTGGCGATGGCGGTGCTCGTCGCCGCCAACCTGTGGACGACCGGCCGCATGGCCGCGAACGAGGTCGTCGACCCGGCCAGCATCCTGGCGCAGCTGCTCATCGACGTGGGCGCGCTGACCGCGTTCTTCGCCGTGGGCGGCGGCCCCGACAACCCGTTCACCCCGCTGTACCTGGTCCACGCCGCGATGGCCGCGGTCATGCTGCCGCCCCGCATGGCGCTGACGGTGCTCGGCGCCGTGGTGCTGGGCTACGCCGGCGTCTTCGTCTGGCACCTGCCCCTGCACTACGAGCGG
>JAWKRQ010000115.1:0-16987 GCA_041389545.1 Myxococcota bacterium
CTCCTCGGTCGTGAGCCAGTCGGCGTCGGTGAGCCCGGCCAGGACGCCCTGCAGCGCCTCGTCGCCGAAGGTGCGCCGCAGCCCGGGCGCCAGCAGGTGCCGGATCGGGCCCACGGAGTGCCCGAACAGGCGCTCGAGGAAGGCCAGCGCTTCGCCGTGGGACCGGATGCGGAACAGGCGGCGCACCTCGTCGAGCTCCTCGGGGGTCATGGGCGCGCCGCCGGGCGAGATGAGGTGGGCGCCGAGCACCTGCTCGGGCCGGGCGTGGACGTAGCGGACGACCACGGCGCCGCCGAGGCTGTTCCCCACGGCGACGGCGGGCCCGTCGTCGAGCTGGTCGAGCGCCACGAGCAGCCCGTCGCGCAGCAGGTCGAGCGCCAGGTCGGGCCGGCGGACGGAGAAGCCGTGGCCCGGCAGGTCGACGGCGGTGACGCGGCGGACGTGCGGCAGCAGCGCGCGGGCCAGCGGCGCCCACTGCAGCGCGCTGGCGCCGAAGCCGTGGACCAGGAGCACCGGCGGCAGCTCGCCCTGGCCCGCCTGCGACAGCACGTGGACGGGGCCGATGGCGGTCGGGAGATCGCGGCTGGTGGAGCCGCGGAACACGCTCCACCGGCGCAGCAGGCGGTCGACGAGGGACGGTGGGACGGGCTCGGGCATCGGCGGACCTCGACGCCTCCTCGTAGCCCGCTGCGTGAATCCGCGGCGGCTGCCGTGAAGCGTCGCCCCGGACCGGGCCGGACGGACTACGCTGGAGGCACCCCCCTGAACAGGAGGAGCCCATGGTCCTCTGGCTGCTCGCCTGTGTCGGCGGCAAGGGCGACGACGACACCGGCGTCACCGACACCCCCGACACCGACACCGACACCGACACCGACGCGGATTCCGACGCCGACGCCGACGCCGACGCCGACGCCGATGCGGACGCCGACACCGACACCGACACCGACACCGACACGGGCACCGGCCCCCCGTCGCAGCTGCTCCCCGTCGCGCCGACGGCGTCGACCTTCATGTGGCAGTCCGTCCAGACCGACTTCGTCGACGCCGCCTCGGGCGCGGCCTGCACCGGACGCGTCACGCTCGGCATGTCCGACCAGGCCACCTGCTACACCGCCGCCACCGGCGACCTGATGTGCGCCGGGCGCGTGTTCCAGAGCAACTTCGGCGCGAGCTTCCTCGCCACCGGCGAGACCGACGTGGAGCAGGTCCTCATCCGCTCCACCGCCAACAGCGCCGACGGCAACGGCATGTGCATCCTGCGCCGCGGTGAGGTGCACTGCATGGGCCGCAACAACACCTTCGGCGTCTACGGCACCGGCACCACCGTCGACGTGGCCGCCTTCGCGCAGTGGGGCAACCGCAGCGACCTCGTCCGCATGGGCACGGGCACGTTCGATCAGCTGTGCGCCATCGACAGCTGGGGCGACATCCGCTGCTCGGGCTACGACTACACGCCCAACCCCACGGTGGTCGCCAACGGCGCCGACCACTTCTGGATCGACACCTTCGGCTCGCTCCACGTCGACGAGCCCGGCCTCTGGCGTGCCCAGCAGGTCCGCGCGGAGTGCGGCGTCGCCGCGGCCGGCGTCGACTGTCGCGGCACCGCCCACGGCCCCGCCGGCGACGTGGTCGACGGCGGCGTGCTCTTCGGCGTCGGCACCTCCACCACCGGCTACTACGACGACGACGCCTGGTGCTGGCTCGACGACACCGGCACCGTCTCCTGCGAGGACGGCCGCCAGCTGTTCCCGCCCGGCGAGGTCCTCGCCGTCGCCTACGACGCCTACACCGGCCCCGTCCTCACGATGTGCGCCGCCCTGCGCGACGGCTCGCTGTGGTGCCTCGGCGACAACGCCCAGGGCAAGCTCGGCGCGGGGCTCGTCGCCGAGCTGTTCGTCGAGACCGAGGTGCAGCCGCCGGGCAGCGTCGCCATCGGCTGCCCGTAGCCTTAGAAGGCGATGTCGTCGTCCTCCTCGGGGCGCGGCGGCCGCGCCGAGCGCCGGGCGCTGCTCCGCGCCTCGCGGATGAGCGACGCCGGCACCAGATCCGACGCGACGAACGCGTAGGTGCCGAACGCATCGAGCACGTCGGGCCCGAACGTCGCGAGCACCCAGCGCCACCGCGGCGACAGGCCCGCCGGCTGCCCCCGCTGCGCGCCCCGCACGACGAACGCCTGCACCAGCGCGTCCGACGGCGACGGGCCGGGGGTCACGGGCTCGAGCGCCTGGAGCTGGGCCTCGTACCAGTCGGCCCACGCGGCGTCGTCGGGGTCGAACGGGGCGTCCGGCGCCGGGCGCCAGGGCGGCTCCGCCAGGGTCAGCGGGACGAGGTCGGCCAGCGGGTAGGCGAGGCCCAGCCCGCCCGCGCTGATGGGCCAGTGGAGCCAGGCGTCGGGCACCGCGGCGGGCTCGCCGCCGCGGAACCGGGTGGCGAGCTCGAGGCGGACGAGCGGCCCGAAGCCCGGGTGGACGGTGCCGTCGAGCGCGGTGAGCGGCAGCTCGCGCAGCGCGTCGAGCCCGCGGCGCACCGTGTCCAGGTGGTCCTCCGCCAGCGCGGCGTGCGGCGCGAGCAGGGTCCAGGCGTAGGTGAGCTGGGCGCGCCAGGCGGCGACGCGGTCGAGGACGGCCTGCTGAGCCTCCACGTGCTGGCGCGTGGCGTCGAGCAGCAGCGCGACGGGCGGACCGGCGAGCCGCCACCCCGCCTCGGTCAGCGTGCACAGGCCCCAGGCGATCGGGCCGAGGTCGGGCGCGGCGGGGGGCGCGCCGATCGACAGCGCCCCGGTCTTGGCGGGCTGCACCGCCAGGCCGGCGCGGCCCACGGCCGCCTCCAGCGCGGCCCGGGCGCGCTGCAGCGCGGCGGCGTCCTCGCTCGCGAGCACGATGTCGTCCACCATCGCCCACGCCCGCACGGCGGGACCGCCGGCCGCCCGCGCCTCGCTCAGGAGCACGTCCACCAGCAACCGGGCGATCGCCTCGGAGGCCTCGAGCGACAGCGGCAGCCCGCGGGTGGCGCGCTCGCCCCCGCCGAGCGGGATCGCCAGGACCCGCAGCACCATCCGCCGCCACACTGCGCTCACGCCCACGCCCGCGAGGAGCTCCTCGACCACGGCGTGCGACACGGCCGGGAAGAAGTCGGCGAGGTCGGTCTTGTAGACGTGCAGCGGGCGACCGCTCCTCCGGGCGAGGGTGACGTCGGCCGCGAGCGCCGCCATCTGGCGCGCCATCCGCCCGTAGCCGTAGCCCTGCGGCTCGTCCTCGTCCGTCCCGACCTCCTGCAGCGCGCGGCGGCGCGACAGCCGGTCGTCGGGGAGGCCGCCGAGCCCGAGCGGATCGGGCTGCGCCGCGAGCTGCTCCCGCTCGTGGTCGACGATCACGGCGGGCGCGTTCAGCTCCTCCAAGCGGTGCAGCCGCACCTGTCGCCGCAGCGCCTCCAGCCCCGACCAGGGCCGCGGGATCTCCGCCAGGTCGGCGCCGATCGACGCGGTAGAGCCGCGCTCAGGAGTCGAACCTGACCGCAGGCGGAACCGCTGCCCGGCCCAGAACGGCTGCAGGCTGGTGCGCGACGGCCAGTCCCAGTCCGCGATCTCCGCCCACGACAGGCGGAACGCCGCGCGGAGCTCGACCAGGTCGGGGTCGTCGTGGGTGCTCCACCGCAGCGACCGATCGTCGGCCCGGCCCGCGGGCGTGACCAGCGCCGGCGCCGGCCGCGCGAGCTCGGCCCAGGCGGTCGAGCCGCTCCGTGCACGCTGCGTCGACCAGCGCCGGGCGCGCGCGACGCGGTCAGGATAAGACCGCGCCGCCACCACGGCCCTGGCCCGGCGAGGCCTCGGCTCGCGCCAGGCGGCGCGGAGCGCGGCGAGCGTGTCGGCGTCCGGCTGGTGACGGCGTCGGGCAGGGGCGGCTCCTCCCCGACGCGCGCCGCCGTGGTTGCCATGGCGTCGCGCGGGCGCGCCCTGCCGCAGCGACGTCCTGGCCGCGCGAGCCAGGGCGCCGGGTCGGTGTGCGGATCGCCGAGCACGATCTGCAGGTTCACCACCTCGGGGTGCACGGCCTCGTTGCCGGCCCGCAGCGCGGTCAGCCCCTCGGCCAGCGCGGCGAGCGCCTCGCGCGGGGGGAGGCTGCGGGCGCGCGCTTCCAGCGACTCGTAGGCGGCGAGGAGGCGCTCGCGGGTGGACTGCAGGGCCCCGAGCTTCTGGCGGGCGACGTAGGCGGAGACACGGGCGGACGGCATGCCCGCCGCTAACCGCCAGAGACTCGACCAACCATCCGTGGACGTGGGTCACCTCGCAGCAAGCTTCGCCGAATGCACCGCCTCGATCGCGGGTCCGGCTTCGCCGCACCCCGGTCGGGCAGGCATTCGGCAGCTGCTCGCTCAATACGTCGGAGAACGCGCTGGCGCGCGTCCTCCACGACTCCTGCGGAACGCGCCCGGGCATCGCTGGCGCGGATGCCTGGTCGCGTCTCTAGCTAGCGGACCTCCCAGGCGCGCAGGAAGACCTCGAGGTTGCCCCGCAGCACGTCCTTGAGGTTCCCGGTGGACGCCGACGTGCGCGGATCGTGCACCGTCCCGCCCCGCAGCCCGTACGTCCGCACGATCTCGCCGCCCCCCTCCGACGGCGCCGCCATCGCCGCCCCGAGGTCCCGCGCGAGCTCCGACAGCACGTCGCGCGAGGTCCCGTACAGCTTGAGCCGCAGCCAGCGCGGCGCTCGAGCCGCACCCGCGCCGCCCGCTGCGGGATCGCCACCCGCCAGGTCCGCCGCGCGTCCTCCACCACGGCGGCGTCGTCGACGGCGCCGTCGCGCTTGGGCACGACCTCGACCAGCGCGCGCTCGATCTCGCCCTCGGCCCCGCGCCGGCGGTGCTCCCCGGCCTCCATCTCGAGCAGGCCGAGCACCCCAGGCCCCTCCACCTCGAAGACGAGCCGCACGGGCTGGCCGCGCTCGACCTCCTCGGCGACCAGCTCGTACTGCAGGCCGCGCCGCCGGAACCAGCCGCGGTACATCGCGACGAGGTCGGTGAGCCAGCTCGGGCAGCCCGCGACGGAGTCCGCCGGCCCGAGCACCATCCAGGCCGCGCCGGGGCCCGTCTCCGAGCCGATGTCGAGCCAGCGGCGGTAGGAGGTGGCCGCCTGGTTCACGAGCTGGCCGAGCTCGTCGGCCGACAGGTCCGCCTCCTGCTCCAAGGCCCGCTGCAGGCGGGCGGGCGCGCGCAGCAGGCGCCGGTCGGCCTGCAGGCGCGCGTCGAGCTGCTTGTAGCGGCGCAGCACGTCCTGGGCGCGGGCGCCGTCGTCCCAGAACCCGTCCTCGGCGGAGGCGTCGATGAGCGCGCTGGCCTCGACCTCCCGCTGGCGCGACTCGGCGAACAGCGGCTCCCAGCGGGCGACCCACGCGCGCGCTTCGTCGAGCAGCGCCTCCGGGTCGAGCGACACGGCCTTGCCGCTGCGGCTCGCCACGGCGACCTTCGGCGGCTCGGGCGGGCCGACGACCGTGCGGACCTCGATGCGCCCGCTGCGGACGCCCAGCGCGAGCCGGGTGCCCCGCGCGGGGTTGTCGCGGACGATGTGCTCGGCGAGCGTGCCCGCCACGCTGCGCTCGATCTCGCGCCGCAGGAACCGCGCGCCGTAGTGCGGGTGGTAGCCGTGGGAGACGAGCCAGTCGAGCACCTCGGCGTCGACCTCGACCCGCAGCTCCCGGGCCACGAGCCCGTCGCGGCGCGCGAGCTCGGCCAGCTCCCGGCGGGCGATGGAGCGGATGTCGTTGCGGTCGAGCGGGTGGAAGTGCACGACGCGGTCGAAGCGGTTGAGGAGCTCGAAGCGGAACAGCTGGCCGAGCCGCCGGTCGAGCTCGCGGTCGAGGTCGCGCAGGCCGGGCGCCTTGTCGAAGCCGAGGCCCGTCTCGCGGTAGACCTCGGCCCCGCCGTTGCTGGTGGCGATGACGATGAGGGAGCTCGCCGAGACGACCTCGGAGCGGCCGTTGATGTAGCGCCCCTCGTCGACGAGCTGCAGGAACGCGTCGTGCACCTTGGCGTCCGCCTTCTCGAACTCGTCGAGCAGCAGCACGCCGAAGGGGTTGCCGGCGAGGCGACGCGCGAGCACGCCCTGCTGGGCCGACAGGGCGTGGGCGTTCGGGTCGCCGAACAGCGTGGCGACGTGGTACGGCTCCGCGTAGTCGGCCAGGTTGAGGCGGACGAGGCGGTTGCGGTCGCCGAAGAGGTACTCGGCGAGCAGCTGGGCGCAGAACGTCTTGCCGACGCCCGTGGGCCCGACGAACAGGAAGGTGCCGAACGGCCGGCGGAGGTCGGACAGGCCGGCCTTCATGAGCGCGATCATCCGCACCACGGCGTCGACGGCCTCCTCCTGGCCGAGCAGCCGCTCCGAGACGAAGTCGTGCACCTCCGACAGGTCGAGGGCCTCGTCGGGGTCGACCAGGCGCTGCGGCACGCGCGTGAGCTGGCTGAAGCGCCGCACCACGTCGCGCAGCCCCACGGCGCGGTCGTCGTCGCCCTCGGGCTCCCCGACGAAGTCGGCGGTCTGGCGCAGGAGCTCCACGGCCTTGCGCGGGAAGGGCCGGTCGCCCATGAACCGCGCCGTGAGCTCGATGGCGGCGCGGCGCGCCTCGGGGCGGAAGCTGCGGCCGCCCTGCGCGGCGCGGTGCTCGCACCACCGCTCGAGCAGGCGGCCGAGCCGGTCGGTGTCGGGCTCCTCGACGGGGATGGGGACGAGCTGCTCGTTGAGGTCGGGCCAGTACTCGAGCAGCGTGTCGAGCTCGCGGGGCAGCGCCTCGCCGAGGACGGGGTGGGGGAGGGCGTCGAGGAACCGGTGGAGGGTGGGCTCCCAGTCGAGGGCGTAGGCCAGGTGCAGGTCGCGGAAGAACGGGACCACGGGCTCGGGCGACGCCAGCAGCGCACCGCACAGCTCGCCGAAGAAGTTGGTGGCGTCGGCGCGCTCCTTGAAGCGGGCCGAGATGGCGCGCAGCGACAGCTGCACCACGCGCGCCTCGCGCAGCAGCGGTGCGCCGGTGCCCTCGTGGGCCCGGCGGACCAGCTCGGCGACGATGGCGGTCTTGCCGACGCCCGGCGGCCCCACCAGGACGGGGCTGCGCGTGCCCGCCGCGCGGAGCACCTCCTCGCACTGGGCGACGAGGTCGTCGACCTCGAACGCGGGCGGCAGCGCGCCGTCGCGGGCGAGGGCGGTGAGATCACGGTCGATCCAGGCATCGACGACGAGGGGAGGGCGGACCATGTCGGGAGAAGAACGCGCCAGCGCGGCGGCGTCTACTCCCGGGGCGGCCGGCCCTTGTAGGTGCTCGGCCCGGCGTCGCCGAACGGCGCGTCGCGCTCGCGCACGGCCTGGCGGAAGCCCACGTCGGCGGCGCGCTGCTGGAAGGCGTACCCCTCGGGGGTGTGGCGGGTGATGCCGTCGAGCAGCGTGCCGAGCACCTGGCTGCCGCCCATGGGCCCGAGCAGCGACTGGTGCACGAGCAGCTTCATCATCACGAGCTGGTTCAGCGGCATCTGCGCGATCCGCGCCAGCAGCGCCTCGAAGCGCTCGTCGAGCGCGTCGGCCGGGGCGCACTCGCTGGCGAGCCCCCACTGCACGGCCTCGGCGCCCGACAGGCAGTCGCCCGTGAACAGCAGGCGCTTGGCCTTCTCGGGGCCGATGCGGAAGGCCCACAGCGCGGTCGTCGGGGCGCCCCACACGCGGGCTGGCGGGTAGCCGATCTTCGCGTCCTCCGCGATGACGAGCAGGTCCGAGCACAGCGCCAGGTCGGTGCCGCCCGCCACGCAGAAGCCGTGGACCTTGCAGACCACGGGCTTGTCGGCGTGGAACAGCCGCATGAAGCCCCGCACGTTGCGCGACATCATCTGGTAGTCGACGACCGGGTCCCAGACGCGCGACGGGTCGTGGTTGCGCGCGGTGACGGCGGGATCCGTCGGCGCGCCCGCCCCGACGGCGGGGTCGACGGTGAGCTGCTCCGCGCTCTCGACGAGGTCGTAGCCGCCGCAGAAGCCCTTGCCGCGGCCCGACAGCGCGATGACGTGCACGCCGGGGTCGAGGTCGGCGCGCTCGACGGCCGCGGCGATCTCCTGCGGCATCTCGGGGGTGATGCCGTTGCCGCGCTCCGGGCGGTCGAGCGTGATGCGGGCGATGCGCCCGGTGACCTCGTAGGTGAGGGTGCGGAAGTCCATGGCGTCGATGTCCGGGGCTCAGGGGGCGAGCGTGCAGACCGCGGGGCGGTGGTCGAAGTAGACGGCGTCGCGCACGGCGGGGTGGCCCTCCGTGAGGCCCGCGTGCCAGCAGGTGCCCGTGAAGGCGTCGCTCGCGACGTGGTCGATGGTGGCGACGCCGCCGTAGGTCAGCGGCGCGTCGGGGCCGACCTCGGTGATCCACTGGAAGGTCGACGAACACCTGGTCGACCTGGCGAGCGCGGCAGTCCTGGTCGTCGGGGGCGAGGCCGGAGGTGCCGTGGACGGAGACGACGGTGAGCTCCCCGCCGTCCGCGAGCTCGAGCTCGGCCCGCGCGACCCGCGCGCCGCTCCCGCAGCCGTCGACGGCGGTGCCCTGCAGCGGGCCGCGGAGCGTGGCGAACGCGCGGCGCACGCCGAGGCACTTGTCGGGGTGGTCGGGGTGGCAGGCCACCGCGTAGTCCGGGCCGAGCACCTGCTCCGCGACCGTGGGATCGCCCGCCACCCAGGTCTCGCAGACGAAGCCAGCGCGCGCCTCGGTCGGGATCTCGGCGCACGGCGGGTCGTGGGGTCGTACACCTCCTGGAACGCGACCAGGTCGGGCTGCAGCGCCGCGAACCAGTCGGTCGCGTCGTCGATGGCCGCCTGCCAGGCGAGGCCGTCGCCGTACCAGGCGTCGGAGGTGGCGGCCTGGGCGTCGCCGTAGCCGTCGTCGGGCGGCGCGTCGTGGTCGAGGCCGGCGGTGGTGCCCGTGTTGAACGTGACGGCCACGAGCGGGTCGCCGTCGGGCGCGAGGCATTCGCTGTGCACAGCCGAGGGCGAGCCAAACCACCACCGTCGCCTCCAGGCGACCGGTGTAATCTCTCTAGTCCTCGTCGACCGTCACCGGCCCCAGGACCCGGGTGATGCGCCGCGCGCCGCTGCCGTCGTGCAGCACGACCGCGCCCTGCACGTCCGTCAGGGCGATGTCGCCCGAGCCGTCGTCCACCTCGACGCTGCCGGCGATCTGCGCGAGGTCCACGTCGCCCGAGCCGTCGTCGACCGAGACGGGGCCGCTGACCTCGCGCACCCGCAGGTCCCCGGACCCGTCCTCGACGGAGACCGGGCCGGCGACGCGCTCGATCCGCAGGTCCCCGGAGCCGTCGTCGATCCGGACCGGGCCCGACAGGTCGGTGAGCACGGCGTTGCCGGACCCGTCGTCCAGGTCGACCCCGGCGATCCCCGTGACCGAGAGGTCGCCCGAGCCGTCGTCGATGGTGGCGGAGAAGCGGGGGGGCAGCTCGACGACGAGGTCCACGCCCGCCTCCTCCCGCCCGTTCGTGTCGGGGATCACGGTGCGGATGGTCACGCGGTCGTCGCGGCAGGTCACCTGCACGTCGATCTGCGCGAGCAGCGCGTCGTTCGACGCCCAGGCGGTGCCCGTCACCTGCACCTTGTCGAGCCCGGGGACGCCGCGGACGTCGAGCGATCCGGCGCCGGCGTCGATCTCGGCCAGCGTGATGCGGGCGTCGCCGAGCGGCACCTCGTGGCGCGCGCTGCGGGCAGCGGGGTGGGCGGCGGACACGCCGGCGTGGGCGGCCAGGGTGGCGAACAGCAGCAGCATCGGATCCTCCCGTCGCTCCCTCGGATGCCCGCCGCGCCCTCCGGGTTGGAATCCTACAACCAGCCGGCGCAGACCGCCGCGGCGACGGCCGCGAGCCCCACGAGGCCCACCCCCGCGGCGGCTGCCGCCGACCGCACCCGCCGATCCGCCCGCCACCGCGCCCGCGCCAGCGCCCCGCCGAGGCGCGCCGCCGGCGCGAGCTCCCCGCGCTGCACCGTCGCCCACAGCACGTGCGGCGCCGCGGCCCGCAGCGGCTCCATCTGCGGATCGAGCGACCGCAGCACGCCGTCGAGCAGCGTCACCGCGCGGACCAGCACGAAGGCGTCGCCGCGGACCCGCAGCCCGTGCGTCCGCAGCAGCGCGAACAGCTCGGCCGTGAGCTCGGCCAGCGCCACGTCGTGCAGCCGCCGCCCGAGGATCCCGTCGAGCAGCTGGTCGACGTCCCGGTGGAACGCCTCCACGTCGACGGCGTCGCCGCCCTCGGTCAGCGCCAGCAGCGCCTCGCCGAACGCGCGCCGATCCCGCGCCGCGCCCGCGGCCGCCAGCCGCACCAGCGCCTCCCGCGTGGCCGGCGTCACGACCCCCACCGCGCCCAGATCCAGCAGCCCGATCCCGCCGCCGTCCAGCGCGAGCAGGTTCCCCGGGTGCGGATCGGCGTGGAAGTAGCCGGCGACCAGCACCTGCCGGACGAAGCTCCGCAGCACGGCCCGCGCCAGCGCCTTGCGCGCCGGCCCTGCCACGCCGGTCACCTTGCGCCCGGCCAGGTACTCGAGCGTGAGCACGGCGTCGCCCGACAGCGCCTCCAGGACCTCCGGCAGCCGCCCCGTCGCGCCCACCGCCTGCCGCATCCGGGCGTACGCCGCGGCCTCGCGGCGCAGGTCGAGCTCGCCCGTCAGGCTCTCGGCGAACGCCCGCGCGACGCCGCGCGGATCGAGCCGCCGCAGCTCCTCGACCCGGTCCTCGAGCAGCACCGCCAGCTGCTCCAGCAGCGCCAGGTCCTCCGCGACGACCCCCTCGATGCCCGGCCGCCGCACCTTCACCACCACCTCGCGCCCGTCGGCGGTGCACGCGCGGTGCACCTGCGCGATCGAGGCCGACGCGAGCGGCTCGCCGTCGAACCGCGAGAACAGCACGGACACGGGCTGCCCCAGGCAGGCCTCGATCTGCTGGCGCACCACCCGCTCGGGCAGCGGCGCCACACGGTCCTGCAGCGGCGCCAGCTCCGCAGCGACCTCGGGCGGCAGCAGATCCTCGCGGGTGGCGAGCAGCTGACCGAGCTTCACGTAGGTCGGGCCGAGGTCGGCGAACGTCAGCGCCAGCCGGCGCCCGAGCCGCGCGCTCACCCGCGGGCCGGCGCCGGCGCTCAGCGCGCCGTCGGAGAAGCCGAGCTGGTCGACGAGCGAGCCGAACCCGTGCCGCAGGAGCGCCTGGACGACCTGGCGCGTGCGGTTCAGCGTGGACAGGCGCGCCCGCAGCCCCGCGGGCGCGCGCTCGAACGGTGGCGTCGCCATGACCACCCGGCCGAGTCTACTGGCTCAGTCGACGCAGAGCGAGTAGTCGCCGCTCCCCGCGTACTGGCGCACCTTCCAGCGGTGCAGCACCACGCTCGCCTCCTCGTAGTCGATGCGCTCGTCGGAGGTCGTCCCCGTCGACGCCGCGACCGTCGTCCAGGCCCCGCCGATCTGCGCCTGCAGCGCGAGATCGAAGTCCGTCCCCGCGTCGCCCGACAGCGTGGCGCCGAAGTGGCCCGCCCGCGCCGCGGCGTCGAGGTAGAAGTCGCGCGTGTTGGTGCTGTCGAGCGTCCCCGTGTAGGTGCCCCCGCCGCAGACGGGCGCGCACACGGGATCGCCGGCGCAGTCGAGGTCGTCGCAGTCGATGGCGCCGTCGCCGTCGTTGTCGATCCCGTCGTCGCAGACCTCGGGGACGACGCAGGCCGGATCGGTGGCGCAGTCGCTGTCGGCGCAGTCGACGGCGCCGTCGCCGTCGTTGTCGATCCCGTCGTCGCAGACCTCGACCGGCCCGCCGGTCCCGCCGGCGTAGCTCGCCGTCAGCGTCACGTTCGCGTAGGCGGCGACGCCGCGCAGCGTGACCCACCACGTCCCGTCGGCCGTCACGTCCACCGAGCAGCTCTCGGCGTTGCCCGGGCCGCCGTCGCTGCAGTCGAAGGCGCCCGGCGCCGGCGCGCTGCCGAAGCGGACGTACAGGTTGACGTTGCCGCTGCCGCCCGAGGTCGAGAAGCGCACCGCGCTCGCCCCCGCCGGCGGCGTGAAGGTGTACTCGGTGTGCGTGCCGGCCGCGCCCGACAGGCCGGTCAGCTGGTCGAACACGGTGTAGCTGCGGACGTTCACGCCGTCCCAGGCGCGCCCGACGGCGTCGACCTCGGGCCCGCCGGCGCCGAACAGGTCGGTCGCGGCGTCGACCGTGGCCTGGCGCGCCTCCTCGAACGTGGTGCTCGGCGTCATGTAGACGGACAGCGCGCGGTACCACAGGTCGCCGGCGGACTGGATGTCCAGCGCCGGATCGGTCGCCATCAGGTAGAACGCCTTGTTCGCCAGCCCCGAGCTGTAGTGGACGTCGAGCCCGTTGTAGTAGTCGTCGTAGTTGTCGATGCTGATGCCGTCGAGCGGCGGATCGTCCATGTACCGGAGCGCGTCGCCGAGCGTGGGCAGCGTGATGTCCTCGCCCACCATCCAGGTCGCCGTGTCGACCGCCCACCCGCGCGAGTAGGACTCGACGACCGCCCCCATGATGTCGGAGGTCCCCTCGTTCAGCCCGCCGCTCTCGCCGGCGTAGATCAGGCCGGCGGTGTACTCCGTCACCGCGTGCGTGAGCTCGTGCGCGACGACGTCGGTGGCGAGCGACAGCGGGCGGAAGTAGAAGCCGCCGTCGCCGTAGACCATCTGGGTCCCGTCCCAGAAGGCGTTGTCGTAGTTGACGCTGTAGTGGGCGCTGGAGACGAGCGTGTGCCCGGCGTCGTCGTAGCTGTCGCGGCCCTGGAGGTCGAAGTAGTAGTCGTAGGTGAAGCCCGCGTTGTCGTGGGCGGCGTCGACGGGCACGTCGCCGGAGGGGGGATCGCCCTCGACGAGGATCAGCGTGCCGGGCAGGTTGCCCGTGTTGTTGGCGCTGTAGGTGCGGCGGTCGCGCGCGGTCTGCAGGTTGTCGTAGCGCCACACCTCGGCGCCCGTGTGGGCGTCGACGAACACCACCGGGCGCGCGGGCGCGGGGCCGGCGAGGTCGTCGAGCTGGACCCGCCAGGCGAGGCGATCCGCGCCGTCGTGGCGCAGGACGACGAGCTCGGGATCCTCCGAGACCACGCCGGCGGCCAGCGCGGCGGCCTGCCCGGCCGCGCGGGCGGCATCGAGCTGCGGGACGGTGTCGACCCGGGGCCGCGCCACGAGGCCGTCGGTCCAGCGCGTCACGCGTCCGTCCGGCGCCAGGTGGACGATCGCCTCGCCGCCGAACACCGGGATCCCCTCGAAGGACTGCGACAGGCGCACGTGGGCGGCGCCCGACGGGTCGAGCACGACGCTGCGCACGGCGGCGAGCTCGTCCGCGCCGTCGATGGCGGCGAGGTTCGCCTGGTCGACCCAGGCTCGCGCCCGCGCGGCGGCCTCCTCTCGCGGGTCGCCGGGCGCGGGATCGCCCCCGCAGGAGGCCGCGAGCGCGGCGAAGACCAGGATCGACGGAACGTACCGGTGCATGGATCCCCCTGGGGGTCCGTGCCGGGCCCCCGCTCGGGCATGCCCGGCGGTGACGCGAACCATCACGGATCGAGGCAGGTTTCGATCACAACGTGACGCAACGGCCAGGCAGTGGTACTGCGTTGACAGGGAGCCGGGGCGTGCCGTTCGGAACCTGGGGAGAACCGAGAGAGATCCTCGATCACCTGCTGGAGGGCGTCCAGGTGGTGGATCGGGAGTGGCGCTACGTCTACCTGAACCCGGCGGCCGCGAGGCAGGGGCGCTCCACCGCCGAGGCCCTGCTGGGGCGCACCATGCCGGAGTGCTACCCGGGGATCGAGAACACGCCGCTGTTCGAGAAGATGGCCGCCTGCGTGGCGAGCGGTCGGGCCGATCGCATGCTCAACGCGTTCGAGTTCCCCGACGGCTCGACGGGCTGGTTCGAGCTGCGGATGACGCCCGTGCCGATCGGCCTCATGATCATGTCGATCGACGTCACCGACCAGCGGCGGATCGACGCGCGCAAGCAGCAGTCGTCGCGCCTCGAGGCGCTGGGGCGCATGGCGGGCGGCGTCGCCCACGACTTCAACAACCTGCTCACCGCGATCCTCGCGCACGTCGACTTCGCCGAGCTGGCGGGGTCGTCCGCGGAGCTCGGCGGGGAGCTCCAGGCGGTGCGGTCCGCGGCGCTGCGGGCGGCGAGCCTCACGCAGCAGCTGCTCACCTTCGCGCGGGCGCGACCGCTCACCTCGGAGCGGGTCGACCTCGCGGATGCGGTCGGCGAGGTCTCTCCATCCTGCGCCGCACCATCGGCGGGGTGACGCTGGTGGAGCACGTCGAGCCCGGCGCCCACCCGCCTGCCGGGCGGGCCGCGCAGCAGCTCGTCATGAACCTGGTGCTCAACGCCTGCGACGCGGCGCAGGAGGAGGGCGGGTCACCGTCGAGTGCCGCTCGATCGCGGTCACGGAGGACCAGGTGGGCGTCGGACGCCGCGCGGCTGCCACCGGGGCGGTACGCCGTGCTGGCGGTCACCGACGACGGCGCCGGCATCCCCGACGAGGTCCGCTCCCCACCTGTTCGAGCCCTTCTACACGCGCAAGGCGGAGGGCACGGGCCTCGGCCTCGCCACCTGGCTGGGGCATCGCCGAGCAGGCCGGCGGCCATCCGCGTGTACTCCGACCCCGGCCGCGGCACTGCCCCTTCCGGGTGTACCTGCCGGTCGACGGCGCGGGCGGCGTGGCGGCGCTGCCCGCCACCACGACCGACGGCGGCACGGAGCGGATCGTGGTGGTCGACGACGACGAGACGCTCTGCCAGGTGATCGCCCGCGTGCTGACCGATGCGGGGTACGCCGTGCGCACCGCCGACAGCCCCGAGGCGTTCACGGCGCTGCTGGCGGAGGGTCAGCCCTTCGACCTGCTCGTGATGGACACGGTGGTCGCCGACGTGGCGGGGGTCGACCTCGTGCCCGCCGCGAAGCAGCAGCTCCCCGAGCTGCGGGTGCTGTACCTGTCCGGGGCCACGCGGTACGCCGTGCGGCCGTCCGGCGCCGTCCTCGACGTGCTCGAGAAGCCGTTCGCGCCGTCGGAGCTCAAGGAGCGCGTCCGGGCCGTCCTCGACTACCGGGAGTAGGGTCAGGGCAGGTCGAAGAGCAGCGCCTCGACGTCGGTGCGCGCCGTGAGCGTCAGGGCCTCCGGCGCGGTGATCGCGGCGCCGTCGCCCGCTTCGAGCGCGGCCCCGGCCACGTCGAGGCGGCCGCGGACGACCTGCACCCAGGCGCGCTTGCCGCGGGGCGTGATCGACGCGGTGGCGCCGGGGTCGAGCAGGAGGCGGTGGATGTCGGCGTCCTGGCCGATGGAGACGGAGCCGTCGCGGCCGTCGGGGCTGGCGACGAGGCGCGCCGCGGGCGTCGTCGCCGAAGGTGCGCTGCTCGTAGCGGGCTCGGCCGCTGCGCGTGGGCAGCAGCAGATCTGGAGAGTGGACGGGCTCGGCCTGGCTGGCGTTCATCTCGCTGTGGGCGATGCCCTTGCCCGCGCTCATCAGCTGGACGTCGCCCGGCCCGGATGACGGAGCCGTTCCCGATGGTGTCGCGGTGCCCGAGGGCGCCGGAGACGACGTAGACGAGGCGATCTCCATGGCGGTGAGGTGGGTGCCGAAGCCGGCGCCGGGGGCGACGCGGTCCTCGTTGATGACGCGCAGGGGCCGAAGCCCATGAACCGCGGGAATCGTGGTAGTCGGCGAACGAGAACGTGTGGCGCGAGTCGAGCCAGCCGCCGCCGCCGCCGTGGCCGCGCGCGTCGGAGCGCCGGATCTGCAGCTCCATGGGGTGTCTCCGAGGGTCAGCGGTTGCGCCGACGGGCCTCGCGGACGACGTCGCCGACGGTGTCGGGCAGGGTGCGGCGCGGCGTACTTTCTCGACGGCGGCTGGGACCGAGCGCCGATGTCGGCGCACACACAGTACGTGATGCGGGTGCCCGCGCCCAGGGGCTCGAAGTACCAGCCGCCGACGCTCACGTCGGGCTCGATGGCGCCGGGGTGGGCGTCGACGTGGGCGAGCCAGCGGTCGTGGTAGGGGCCGCCCTCGGGGAGCTTCTGGTAGCGCCAGGCGAGCTTGTCGGGGGAGCGGTCGATGGTGCCGCGGGAGAACCAGAAGCGGTCGGAGACGAGCGTCCAGCCCGGGACGTGGAGGTGCTGGTAGTAGTCGACCTGGTCGCCCGAGCGGGAGAGGATCTCGGCCTCGGTGATGTCGGCCGAGGCCCAGTCCTTGGCCGCGACCGGGTTGGAGAGGATGCCGAGGAACACGTCGGGCGCCACGTCGGCCACCTCGGCGATCGCGCGGTAGCAGTCGACGCCGGCGAGGGTGGCGCCGGAGAGTGTGACCGTGCCGGCGTCGTCGTGGCTGCGCTCGCCGAGGGGCCGCCAGGTGGCGGACTCGATCTGGGCGTGGGTCGGCGGGGCGGCGAGGGCGGCAGCGGCGAGCCAGAGCAAGGAGTCCTCCCGGTGCCCCCTGGTGTACCCCGAACCTGCGAACCATGCTCACCGAACCCGGAGGCCGATCGGGCCCGGAAGCAGATCGGGCCCGACCTGATTTCATCCTGTTCCGGAGGCAGATCGGTGCCGGGCCTCGACGCCTCGGCGGGCCATTGCTGTCCTGGTTCCTGACGAACCGTCCAACCGGAGGCGGATCCGGCCCGACCCGATTTCATCCTGGTGCGGAGGCAGATCGGTGCCGGGCCCGGCCGAACCGCCGCCGCCGGCCCCCCCGTGTTAGGGACTCTCGTGCGACGGACGCTGACAGCGCTGCTGGCCGCCCTCGCGCTCGTCCTCGCCGTCCTGCAGACGGCGCCCACGGGCGCGCGGTGCTCGCACGCCGCGCCGTCCGCCCCGCAGCAGCACGCCTGCTGCCCGAAGTCCGCGACCGCGGCCCACAGCGGCGCCGAGGCCTGCACCGGCACCTGCTGCGCCCACGGCCAGCCGCTCGCCACCGCCGCCTTCGAGCTGCCCCCGCCGCCCCTGTTCG
>JAWKRQ010000116.1:0-15711 GCA_041389545.1 Myxococcota bacterium
CACGCCCGTCGCCGAGCAGTTGGGGGCGCGCCCCCGCCGGACCCACAGCACCGTCACAGGCCCACCCACGCCGTGCTGCCCGTCCACCACAGCGCGAGCCAGCCCGCCGCCAGCGTCGCCAGGGCCGCGCCGACCCGCATCGCCGCCCGCGCCCGCCCCTCGAGCCGGATCAGCGCCAGCAGCGCCACCACGTGCACGCCGCCGAGCCCCGCCGCCAGCCAGGGCACCGGCGCGCCCGCCGCGGCGTCCCAGCCCGCGGCCAGCGCGCCGGCGCCCCCGACCCCCAGCAGCACCACCGCCAGCCCTGCCGGCCACGGCGTCCGCACCCGGGGCGCCCGCGCCACCGCCGCCGCCGCCGCGACCCCGAAGCCCGCGAGCACCGCCCCCGCCGCCCAGGCCGCCCAGCGCCGGCGGCGCTCCGCCACCAGCTGCTCCACGGGCGTCGGCCGGTGGGCGGCATCGTCGACGGGCACCCGGATCGGCGCCTCCGTCGCGACGGCCTCGGCGTCGCGGCCGAGCGTCGCCAGCGCCAGCGCGCGCACCGTCCGCACCTGCCGCTCCACGGCGGGGTCGTCGCCGAGCCCGCCCCGCGCCACGATCCCGTCGGTGACGGCCACCGCGCGCGCGGCGTCCCCCGCGTCCAGCGCCTGCTGCGCGAGCCAGCCCGCCGCCTCGGCCCGCACCACCGCCGCGACGCCGGGATCGTCCGCCACCGCCGCCACCTGCGCGAGCAGCGCCGCCCGCTCCGCCGCCCCCCGCCACGTGGCCCGCACGCGCTCGAGGGTCGTCCAGCCGGCGAACGCGCCGTCGGCGTCGCGGCGGCGCTCGAGGAACGCGATGCGGCGGGCGCAGGTGGGGGCGCGCCCGCCGTCCGGGGCGGCGTCCACCACCTCGTGGCACAGGGCCACGGCCTCGGCGTAGCGCTGGTCGGCCTCGGCGCGCCGGGCCTCGGCGAACACCGCGTCCACGTCGGACGCCCACGCCGCCGCCCACAGCGCCAGCACGCTACCCCTCGGCCGGCGGCAGCCGCAGCTCGAGCGGCGCGCCGCAGGTGTCGCAGCGCAGCCAGACGGGATCGGCGCCCAGCGAGCCCAGGCCGTCGGCCGAGACCCGCGCGCCGCACTTCGGGCAGGGGCCCTCCATGTGCGCGACGTTCGCCTTGACCTTCGACAGGTACACGCCCATCCCGATCCCGAGCAGCGGCAGGAACCACGGCGCGAAGAAGTGCAGCCCGGGGATCGGCAGGGTGATCGCCCCGAGCACGAGCCCGCCGGCCACGGGCACCCCCGCGCGGATCATGCGCCCCGTCCCCGACACCCGCGCCACCTCGCCGGAGGCGCGGGTCTCGCTGCCGTCGCGGGTGCGCAGGATCATGGGCTCGGTGGTCGGCGTCATCGGCTCGCCCTCACGGTCGGAACTGGATCGACACGTCGGTGTCGGCGGCGACGGGCACCCCGTCTTCCTCGGCCGGCGCCCAGCGCCACCGGCGCACCGACTGCAGCGCCAGGGGCGCGATCTCCTCCGGACACGCCGCCACCCGCACGTCCTGCGGCCGGCCCTTCACCGACACGCGCACGATCAGCGTGCACACGCCCGACGGCAGCGCCTCGTCGTGGGGGACCCTCGGCGGCGGACGCCGGATGGGCTTCGGCGCCGACTGCGTGTGGACCCCCGGCAGGGCTCGGCCTGGGGCGTGCGCACCTCGTCGGCCAGGGCACGAGCGAGGTGCCCTCGGGGCCGTAGCGGAAGGTCGCGCGGAAGCGGCGGCGCGTGGCGTGATCCTGGGGGCCGTCGTGCGCGAGGAGCCACCCGTCGGCGGCCATCAGCGACGGCTCGTAGACCTCGGGGTCGCAGCCGGGCTCGACCCGGGAAGACCTGCCGGTCGCCGTCGACCTGGACGAGCACGGGGCAGCGCGCCTCGCGGTCGAGCCCGAGCCGGGGAGATCAAAGTGTAGGCGCGGATCTCGTCGTGGTTGGGCTCGCCGAGGCGCAGGATCGGGTCGGTCGGGCAGGAAGGCGGCGGGGGGAGGAAGGTGCCCCGGTCGAACGTGGGTGCGGGCCGCCCGCCGAGGTCCGGCGCCCGCGGCAGCGCGACCCGCACCTGGCCCGGGCCGAGGTCGACGGCCTCGCTCGGCCCGAGCAGGGCGGCGCGGATGAACCAGATGCGGTCGGTGCGGCTCATCGCGTCGAACTGGCGGTTGGCCCACAGCCGGGCGCTCTCCTCGCTCGGGACGTACTCCGGCTCGACGGCGGGCGGCCGCGCGACGAAGGTGGTCCGCAGCGACAGGGCCGTCGCGATGGGCCCGCCGTCGACCTCCATCGGGGCGAAGCGCCACGCCTGCACCGCGCTGCGGGCCGCCTCGACGTAGGGCTCTTCGCAGCCCTCGACGACGACCTCGGTGGTGAAGCCCCGCGCGTCGGCCTCGACGTGGACCATGCAGCTCACGTCGGGCTGCGCCTCGTGGTGGACCGCGGTCGGGTAGCGCAGGAAGGACCAGGCGCGGATGAGGTAGGGCACGGCGTCGATGTCGGGCGGCAGCGAGAGCGTGCGCTCGGGGGACTGGCGGACGAGGACCCGTGGCGGCGCGATCCGGTCGAACGGGTAGACGAACCAGACCTCGGCGAGCTCCGAGGCCGTGGCCGGGCCGGTGACGCGCCACTGCTCGACGGTGTAGAGCACCTCGGGCTCGACCACGTCGGGGCAGCCTGCGTCGTGGGCCGTGAGCGCCTTGCCGTTCCACGCCAGGCGCACGGCGCAGATGCGGTCGCCCTCGGGCAGGCTGCGGGCGGGCGGCGACGGGAACTCGGCGACCTCGAAGCGCCCGCTCGGCGTCTCGATCGCGAACGGCGCGGCCTGCGGCGCTGCGTGCGCGACCGCGAGGGTCATCAGGGAGAGGCCCGGTGCCGACATCCCGTCCCCCTATCCTCCCGCCGCCGCGCGCGACCACGGGGCGCGGCGTCCGCCGGACGGTTACGCCCCGCGCCTCAGGAGGTGACGATGGGCAGGCGAGGCCGACCGGGCATGGGGATGCGCACCGGGCCGGCGCTGCGGGGCGGCCGCCGCCAGCAGCGCGGAGGGCTCGGCGAGAAGGCGCGCGAGCAGCTGCAGCAGGCGCGGGCGCTCGCCGAGGCGGGGAAGTTCGCCGAGGCGGCGGCGTCGTACGACCGGATGGCCGGGATCGCGCGGGAGCGGGACATGCCGCGGATGGCGTCCACCCTGTCGGCCAAGGCGGCGCAGAACCACGCGAAGGCGGGCGATCGGCAGGGCCTCGTCGCGTCGACGGAGGCCGCCATCGGCGACGCCAAGCAGGAGGGCGACGCCGGCCACGCCGCGCGGACCTTCGGCGACCTCGTGGGGAGCCTCGGGGGCACGTCGTTCGCGTCCGCCGCGCCCGACATCGAGGGGGCGATCCGGCAGGCGCTCGGGGTGAGCCCCGCGGCGGCGCCGACCCCCGAGGCGTCGGGGCTGGGGCGCTCGCAGCGGCGGAACCTGCCCACGGCGTGCGATGCGTGCGGGGCGCCCGTCAGCGCGGGCGATCTGCGGTTCGACGAGCGGGGCGACGCCGACTGCCCGTACTGCGGCAGCATCCTGACGGCGTGACGTCCGGGGCGTCGGCTCCGCAGCGGGGAGCAGCGGCGCGACGAGCCCGCGGTTGGCAGGTGGACGAAGAGAGCCGGGCCGAACCGGACACCGCCCGAAAGACAAGGCCACCGAACCGGACACTCGCCGGCGCCGTCCACGAGAGGAACTCCGTTCTCGGTGACGCGCCTCCCGGTGCCGGCCCCGAACCGGCCCGAACGGTCCGGTTCGGTGGCGCTCGCTTCGGCGGGGTGTCCGGTTCAGCCCCGCTGTCCTCCCGGAGGACCGAGCCGGTCGCCCACCGGCGGTGCGCGGGGCGAGGAGGTCCGCGACGTCGGCGCCCCCCGCTCGGTTCGGACGGAATTGTCGTCCGCCCGGCTTCGCGCGGGCGAACGCCAATTCCCACCACCACGGCGCGTGCTCGCACGACGGGAGCGCCATGCGACCGCGAGCTCATGGCGGTTGAACCTCGGCAGGCGGCCGCATCGCGCTCCCGCCGGCTCCGCTCGCGCAATTGTTCCAGGTGCCGCCGGGGGCAGTCCCTCACCACCAGACGCCCGCCGCCCACGCCAGCTGCGGCCGGAGCACGAGCCCGCCGTGCGCGCTGCGGACGTGGCCCTCGGGGTCGACCACCACGGTGGTGGGGTAGGCGCCGATCCGGTAGGCCTCGAGCACCTGCGGGTCGGCCAGCAGGACCCGGTAGCGGCTGGACAGCCCGTCGGCGACCTGCTCCACCCGCGCCCTGGCGGCGGGCCCGTCGGCCGCGATGCCGAGCATGGTGATCTCGGGGTGGGCCGCGGCGAAGGCCGAGAACGTGGGCATCTCCATCCGGCACGGGCCGCACCAGGTGGCCCAGAAGTTGAGCACGACGGTGCGGCCGCGGAGCTCCGCCAGCGTCACCGTCACCCCGTCGAGGTCGCGCAGGGCGAAGTCCGGCGCGCGCTCGGGCAGCGCCGGCGCCCGCAGCCACCCGCCGACCCACAGCGCCGCCAGCGCCAGCGCGACGAAGCCCAGGAGGTTCACCGCCCAGGCGCGGATGGCGGGCCAGGGCCCGGGCGGGCGCTCCAGCGCCTCGAGGTCGAGCTCCTCGCTCACCCGACGCCCCCGCCGTGGCCGGTGACGGTGGGGTCGATGCGCCAGCGCGGCCCGTCGAGCGCCGGGCCCCCCGTGATCGGGTCGCGCTGCAGCAGCAGCGACGTGTCGAGGTCGACGACGGCGAACCCGCCGAGCGCCGCGGCGACGTGGGCCGAGAAGCCGGTGCCGAGGCGGGTCTCGACCATGGCGCCGATCATGGTGGCCAGGCCGTGGCGACGCGCCTCGCGCAGCATCTGCAGGCCCTCCAGCACCCCGCACTTCGCGAGCTTGACGTTCACCGCCGAGGCCTGGCGGTGGCGCGCGATGCGCCGCACGTCGTCGAGGGTGCGGCAGGCTTCGTCGGCGGCGACGAGGGTGCCGGCCTCGCGCGTGAGGCGCGCGAGGCCCTCGAGGTCGGCGCGCGGCACCGGCTGCTCGAGCATCGCGATGCGCGCCCCGCGCTCGCGGAGCGCGCGGACGGCCTCGAGCGTCTGCTCGACGGACCAGCCCTCGTTGGCGTCGAGGACCAGCGCGGCCATCGGGTGCGCCGAGAGCACCGCCAGCACGCGCTCGAGGTCGGCGGCCAGCTCCCCGCCGACCTTGACCTTGAGGGTCTCGAACCCGCGCTCGCGGTAGCCGGCGGCGAGCTCCCGCGCGCGCTCCGGCGCGCAGATGGGCAGGGTCACGTCGGTGGTGACCGCGCTGGGCGCCCCGCCCTCGCCGGCGATCCGCCGGAACAGCGGCACTCCGGTCTCGCGCGCCACGGCGTCCCACCAGGCCTGCTCGATGCCGCAGCGGGAGGCGCCGTGGAGCCCGAGGTCGGCGAGCCGCTCGGCCAGCGCCTCGGCGCGGTCGACGCCGGTGCCGCACAGGGCGTCGGCCGCGGCGCGGACCGCGCCCAGCGCGTCGTCGTAGGTCTCGGCGGTGACGGGGTGCAGGGTGGCGACCTCGCCCCACCCGGTCGTGCCGTCGCGGACGACGAGCTTCACGGCCACGTTGTCGACACGGTCGAGGCGGGTCGAGGCGATGACGAACGGGTCGACGAGCTCGACCTGCAGCGGGACGGGCTCGATCTTCGAGACGATCGCCACGCGGCCTCCTGCCGGGCCTGGTATCGCGGCGGACGAACGCCGGGCGCGGCGCCGGTTACGTGGCGCCGGAGGCCGGAGATGGCGCGAGCGCGGTCGGTGTGGGGGTGGGGCTGGGCGGATCGCCTCCCCGAGCGCGAGGTGCGGCAGGGGATGGGCGCGCAGCTCGCCGCGATGCTGGGCGCGCCCGGCCCGCCCGAGGTGCGCGACCCGTCGCCGCCCCGGCTGCCCGACCCGCGCGTGCGCTGCGCGCTGCCGTTCGCCAGCGCCGAGCCCGGCGACCGCGCGCTCCACGCGCGCGGCAAGGGCTTCGAGGACCTGGTGCTCGGCTTCGGCGGCGACTTCTCGACGGCGCCCGACGCGGTGCCCGGCCCCGCACCGAGGCCGAGGTGGAGCAGGCGCTCGCCTGGGCCGGCGAGCACGGCGTCGCCGTGGTGCCCTTCGGCGGCGGCACCTCGGTGGTGGGCGGGGTGACCTGCGACGCCGCCACCCGCGCGGGTGCAGCGCTCGCGGGGCGGGGGCCCCCCTACGGGGTGGTGTCGCTCGATCTGGCCGCGACGAGCGGGGTCCACGAGGTGGACCCGGTCAGCCGCACCGCGCGCATCGGCGCGGGCACCCTCGGCCCCGATCTGGAGGCCGCGCTGGCGCCGCTCGGCCTGACCCTGCGCCACTACCCGCAGTCCTTCGCCTTCTCCACGCTCGGCGGCTGGATCGCCACGCGCGCCGGCGGCCACTTCGCCACCCGCTACACCCACATCGACGACCTGGTGGCGGGCATCCGCATGATCACGCCCGTCGGCGCCTGGGCCTCGCGGCCGCTGCCCGCGAGCGGCGCGGGGCCCTCGCCCGACCGCCTGGTGCTCGGCTCCGAGGGCGCGCTCGGCGTGATCACCGAGGCGGTGGTGCGCCTGCAGGGCCGCCCGCGCTTCCGCAGCAAGGTCTCGGTCGGCTTCGACACCTTCGCCCCCGGCGTGGCCGCCTGCCGCGCCATCGTGCAGTCGGGCCTGGCCCCCGCCAACTGCCGCCTGCTCGACGAGCGCGAGGCCAGGCTGCACGGCGTGACCGCCGACGGGCGGGCCGTGCTGCTGCTCGGCTTCGAGTCGGCCCACCACCCCGTGGCGCCGCTGCTCGACCTGGCGCTGCAGGCCGCCGAGGACTGCGGCGGCCGCCGCGCGGGCGAGCCGCAGCACACCGACGCCGAGCGCGCCACCGGCGACCGCGAGGGCGAGCGCTGGCGCGAGGCGTTCTTCGAGGGCCCCTACCTGCAGACGGCGCTGCTCACGACCGGCGCGGTGGTCGACACCTTCGAGACCTGCTGCACCTGGTCGGCCTTCGAGGCGCTGCACGCCGACGTGGTGCGCTCCGTGCGCGCCGCCCTCGGCAAGCCCGCCCTCGTGAGCTGCCGCTTCACCCACGTCTACCCCGATGGGCCCGCGCCCTACTACACCTTCGTGGCCCCCGCGACCCACGGCGACCAGCTCGCGCGCTGGCGCGTGGCCAAGCAGGCGGCGGGCGACGCGCTGATGCGCCACCAGGCGACCGTGACCCACCACCACGCCGTGGGGCGCGTTCACCGCCCCTGGTACGACGAGCAGCGCCCGGAGCCGTTCGCGCGCGCGCTGCGAGCGGCCAAGGCCGCCCTCGATCCCGCCGGCGTGCTCAACCCCGGCGTGCTGGGCCTGTAGGGTCACGCGCCCGCGCCGTCGCGCCCGGCCCAGCGCCGCCGCAGGTAGGGCTCGAGCCGCGACCCGGCCGTGAGCTTCATCACCAGCACCAGCGCCGGCATGGCCACCGCCAGGAACCAGGCCGCGAACAGCTTCGCCTGCACCACGCCGGCGCGGCGCGCCGCGCGCACGGCGTCGCCCACCGTCCCCTGCGCCACCGCGCCCTCCGCGACCGCCGCCTCCACCCCGACGGCGCCCTCGGTCAGCGCCTCCAGCGCCAGCGCCCGCTCGATGGGCCCGGGCACCGCCTGGCCATCGCGCAGCGCGGCGGCCCGCTCCCGCAGATCGGCGAGCCTCGGCCCGCGCCGCCGCTACCTCCGGCGCCTGCGCCGCCCCGGCCTCGCAGCTCGCCTGCGCGGCGGTGCACGCGGCGAGCGCGCTGCGCGCCCGCGCCGCGGCGCGCTCGGCGACGGGCGCCTGCTCCACCGCCTCGCGGTACCGCGGACCCGAGCCCTTGCGCCCCGTCGGCCCCGACGCGAGCAGCGCCACGGCCGCGGTCGCCTCGACTGCGCGCGCGCGCTGCAGCAGGAAGGCGCGATCGTCGGCCCCGGCGGCGGCGCCTGTGAGCTCCTGGCCCCGCACGTAGGCCAGCGCCTGGACCCAGAGCTCCGCCCGCTCGACCTCGCCCTGCGCGGCAGCGCAAGCCTGCTCCGGCGCACCCACCACCGCCACCTCCGCCTCGCGCAGGCAGCGCGCGACCGCACCGCCGCGCGCGGCCTCGAGCTGGCCCTCGAGCGCGGCGATCCGCTCGTCGACCCGTGCTTGGGCCACTCCCCGGTAGGCACGGTCGATCTCGGCGCTGAACATGGCCTCGTGCAGCGGCTCGGCCACGAGCCAGGCCACGCCGAGCATGACCACCGCCCGCGTCGCCACGAGCGCGCCATCGGCAGCGCCGAACGCCGACAGCGCCGCCGCCGCGATGCCCGCCGCCAGCGCCGCGCCGCCGAGCCCGCGCGCCCCGCGCCCAGCGCCAGCGCCCCACAGCCCAGCAGCACTGCGCCCAGCGCCAGCGCGCGCGGCCGGAGCCGCGGCTTCGACAGCGGCTTGCGCACGAGGCTCACGGCGAAGGTGGCGAACGCGGCCGAGAATGCAGCGCCGAGCGCCGCCGCCACCGCGGCCGTTGCCCAGCCGGGGCCCCGGCCCGCGACGTAGCCGTGGAACAGCACGGCGAAGCCCACCAGATCGACGCCGGCGTTCATCGCCACCGCCAGGTACACGTCGCGCGCGTAGCCGACGCTCGGGTGGTACGCCGGCGCCCGGGGCGCGAGCAGCGGCGCGTCGCGCCCCCGCAGCAGCACGCCGAAGTAGGGCAGCACGGGGGCGAAGCGCGGCGGCGGCGGTGGCGGGCCGAACAGCACGCCCTGGCGATCGCCCGACCCCTCCGTCCGCGGCGCGGACCGCACCTCGCGGCTGGCAGCGCGCGCCGCCCCGCGCGGGACCTCCGCCGACGCCGACGCCACCAACATCAGCTGCGAGTCGGCCCGCTCGCGCCCGCGGCGCGCGACCCGGCCCCGCCTGCCGCGGTCGTCCATGCACTGCCTCCGTGGCGAAGGTAGCGCGAATACTGAACGCACGTCCAGAAGAAAGTGCGTACACGGGAAAGTGTGTTCAGCGCGTGAGATCCGCGAGCAGCGCCCGCGCCGCAGCAGGATCGTCCACCGAGACCGACAGCGAGCTCGCCCCCGCCCGCGCCCAGGCGACCCCGTCGTCCGACGAGCGCGCGACCGCGCCCCGCCCCGGCGCCGTGATCAGCACCACGAACGCGTCGCCCTCGCGCCCCGCCTTCGCCAGCGTGCACGAGCTCGTCCGCTCCTCGCCCGCGCCCTCGGACTCGCAGCCCGTCACCGGCCACCCCGCGTCGCTCGCGAGCTTCCGCAGGTCGCTCTCGGCGAGATCGAGGTCGCGCCGCCCGCCGATGATCGCGTCGAGCAGGCCCTCGGCCGCCGACGGGTCCGTCACCTCCACGTCCAGCAGCGTGTCCCCGAACGCGCGCACCGTCGAGCCGTCCTCCTGGTCCCGCGCCGCGGCCGCCGTGGCGTACCGCTCCACCGTCACCGAGCCGAACAGGGCCCCGTTCTCGGCGTCGCACTGCGCCCACCGCACGTCGTCCTCCGAGCCGTCGGCGCAGCGCGTCACCGTCCACCCGGCGCCGGTGAGCCCGCTCCGCAGCCCGTCGGGCAGCGCCCACGCCTCGACGGGGGAGCGCGACGCGCCGTCGTCGTCGCCCGCCGGGGCGTCGCCCATCTCGGCCCGCTTGTGGTCGTCCTTGACCGCCTTGATGGCGAGCAGCTCGCGCCGCCGGTCGGGATCGGGAAGGTTCGCCCGGAAGTCCTTGCCCTTCTCTCGCAGCAGCGCGACCTCCCCGTCCTCGATCGCGCCGTCGAGCAGCACGTCGTCGAGCTCGATGGCGAAGGGGATGGCGCCGAACAGCCCGATGTCGCCCTGCCAGGCGGCGATCCAGCCGTCGTCGATGAGGTCCTGCACCGCGTCGCGGTTGTGCGCCCCCGTGGCCACCGCCCGATCGAGCTCCACCGTCATCTCGCTGAACTGCTCCGAGACCGCCTCGCGCCAGATGCCCGCGCACCCGAGCGCCGCGAGCAGGAGGACCCCTCCGACCACCGTGCGCGCTCGTCCCATCCGACCCCCAACGTCCGGTTGCCCGCTCCCTTCCTACACCAGGGACGCGAGCGCCGCCGCCAGGTAGGCCGCCACCGTCACCGCCGCCCCGACCCCCACGCCCTGAGCGAGCGGGCGGTTCGCGCGCCACGCCAGCCCGAACACCGGGCCCACGTAGACGAGCTGCGCCAGCGGCAGCACCGCCAGCCAGGCCCACGTCACCCGGCTCGGCCAGTCGGTGGCCAGCTGCAGCGCCGACACGGCGAACCCGGCGGCGCCGAGCACCGCGCCCGCAACCAGGTGCATCCCCACCACCGCCAGCGCGCCCACCGCGATCCAGGCCGTCGGCGAGCCGCGGGCGCGTCGGCGCGGCGCGCCTGCACCGGCACCGTGGCCCACTCGCCGTCGACGATGGCGCGCACCCGCTCCCGCACGGTGCGCGCCGAGGGCGGCCGCTCGCCGGGATCCGGCTCGACCAGCGCGTCGACGAGCTGCCGGTCTCCGCGCACGCTCGCCTTGCCGCGCCAGCGCACCCGCCGTCGGTGCCGACGAGCCGCGCGGGTCCTCCCGCGTGAGCAGCGCGACGGCCAGCATGCCGAGCGCGTACGGTCGGACCGCGGGGTGGCGCGCGCCCGCGCTGCCGCAGCTCCGGCGGGGCGAAGCCGGAGCGCCGGGCCCCCTCGCCGAAGTCCACCAGCACCACACCGCGCCGCCCGCGCCGCACGTTCACGAGCTTGATGTCGCCGTGGACCAGCGGGGGCGACAGCGCGTGGAGGTGCTCGAGCGCGCTCGAGAGCTCTTCGAGCACCTGCAGCACCTCGTCCTCGCCGAACCGCTGCTCCGCGAGCCCCACCTGCAGGTCCGCGCCCTCGACCAGCTCCTGGACCCGCCAGCGCGCGCCGTGCTCGTCGACGAGATCGCTGAACGCCGCGATCCGCGGGTGCATCACCTGCATCAGCGCGGCGTCGTGTGGCGAGCCGGCCGGCAGGCGCTTGATGGCGTAGCGTGGCCGTCTCGCACCCGGACGGCCTGCCAGGTGGCGGTGCCGCGCGCTTCGTCCCACGTGATCGGCTGCACGAGCGCGTAGCGCCCGGCGAGCAGCAGCGGCGCACCGCAGCGGCTGCACTGGGCGGGCTCCCCCTCGGCGGGCGTGCCGCAGGCCGGACAGTACAGGCGGCCCTCCCCCATCGCCCTATCTCGCCGTCACGGCGAGGGCAGGTCCCACGAAGGCGTAGGAGTAGGTGATGTCGGTGTCGACGGCGCCCGAGGCCGCCTCGGCCACGATCGTGCAGCGACACCGTGCGGCCGAGGCCGTCGCGCGTGAAGTCCTGCGTGATCTCGATGGGGGTCGTGTACAGCGCGCTCACCCGGCGGTAGTGCAGCGTGTTGCCCTCCGCGTCGCGCTCGGTCCAGCGCTCGTAGTCGAAGACGCCGTCGGAGGGCGGCACGTCGAGCGCGTAGTACGTCTCGAGCCCGGCGGCGTCGTAGGCGAAGCCGACGAGCTGGTCGACGACGCCGTCGTCGTCGTTGTCGTAGCTGGCGGTGCCCACGCGGAGGACGGGGTCGGTGTAGTCGTAGGTCACGACGAGCTCGATGACGCCGTCGTTGGCCTCGTCCACCACGATCTCCACGTCGCGGCCCTCGGCGTCCTGGCTGTAGGTGTACCAGACGTCCACCACGCCGTCGCCGTCGCTGTCCTCCTCGGCGGCGGTGCGGTTGCCGTCGCCGTCGCGCAGGTAGTCGATGACGTAGTCGAGCAGGCCGTCCTGCCCGTCGTCCCGCTCGTAGTGGACGAGCTGGCCGGCCGTGTAGACGTAGCGGTGGCTCGTGTCGATGACGCCGTCGCCGTCGAGTGTCCTCGTCGAGCGTCAGGCGGTTGCCGTCGGCGTCGTAGGTGGCGTCGTAGGCGCCGGTGCTGAGCCCTGGGCCTCGTAGTGCGTGATGCGCCCGGCCTCGTCGCGCACCCACGACGCGGTCTGGTCGATGGTGCCGTTCCCGTTGCTGTCACGCTCGGTGTACAGCAGCCAGGTCGGGTGGTCGGTGTCGTAGCCGTCGTAGCCCGTGCCGTCGGTGGTGCCGTCGGAGCCGTCGTCGATGTCGACGTCGGAGAAGCACGTGGCGCGGGGCGGTGGTGGTGGGGCCGCCGCCCGTGTCGATGCCGGCGGTGTCGATGTCGGTCGTGTGGTGCGTGCCGTCGCTGCCGGTGGGGTCCTTGCCGTCGGGGCCGGTGCAGGCGGCGAGGTCGACGGAGAGGGCGACAGGGAGCGCAAGGCGGACCGGACTCATGTGCGAACCTCGGGATGCAGGCCCAGAGTCTACCCGCTCAGCGCTCCTCCTGCTCCAGCACCTCGCGCAGCGACTTCAGCTCCTGCTCGGGCAGCGCCTCCGGCCACGGCAGCGACAGCTCGTTCATCGTGTGGACCAGCAGGCGCGCCACGGTGGCCCGCATGTAGCGCTTGTCGTCGGCGGGGATGGCGTACCACGGCGCCCAGGGGCGGCTCGTCGCCCGCAGCGCCGCCTGGTAGGCGCCCGCGTAGTCGTCCCACAGCGTGCGCTCGCGCAGGTCGGTGGGGTCGAACTTCCACCGCTTGCTCGGGTCGTCGAGTCGCGCCTCGAGCCGCTTGCGCTGCTCCTTGCGCGACAGGTTCAGGAAGAACTTGAGGATCACCGTCCCGTTGCGCGCGAGGTGCTGCTCGAGGTCGCGGATCGACGCGAGGCGCTCGTCCCACAGCGCGTCGCCCTCGGGGCGCCACGGCAGGCGCTGCGCCTCGACGATCTTCGGGTGGACGCGCGCGATGAGGACCTCCTCGTACCAGGAGCGGTTGAACACGCCGATCCGACCGCGCTCGGGGAGGTGGCGGACGCAGCGCCACAGGAAGTCGTGGTCGAGGTCCTCCCGGCTCGGCGGGCCGAAGGGCACCACGTGCACGCCCGCGGGGTTCACCCCCGTGAACACGGCGCGGATGGTGCCGTCCTTGCCGGCCGTGTCCATGCCCTGGAACACGGTGAGGACCGAGATCTCGTCGTTGGCGAACAGGCGGCGCTGCAGATCCTGCAGGTCCTGGACGGCGTGCTCGAGCTCCTTGGCGAGGTCCTTGCGCCCGGGCGCGCCCTTCGGCGGATCGGTCGCGGCGGCCGCGATGTCGAAGGACTCGTCGAAGGGGACGAGGTAGGGATCGTCGACGGCG
This sequence comes from Myxococcota bacterium, assembly GCA_041389545.1. GTDB lineage: Bacteria > Myxococcota_A > UBA796 > UBA796 > JACKER01. The sequence continues at coordinate 13,271 of JAWKRQ010000116.1, forward strand.
CGGAACATGGGGCCTCCCACGTGCCGGCGTACCATGGGAGGCTCTCGCGGGGTGCGGCACGATCGCGATGGTGGACGTGGGGTACGGCGACGACGACGTGGCGAACGCCGCCTGCGTCGTGGCCGCGGACTGGACGGCGCCGGCGCCGATCGACGCGCGCGTCGAGCGGGTGCCCGGGGTGGCGGACTACCGGCCGGGCGCGTTCTACGAGCGGGAGCTGGGGCCCGTGCTGGCCGTGCTGGCGCGCGTGCGCGAGGCGGGCGTGCCGTTCGGGGTCGTGGTGGTGGACGGCTACGTCTGGCTCGACGCCGAGGGGCGGAAGGGCCTCGGCGCCCACCTGCACGACGCGCTCGCGCTGCCGGTGGTGGGCGTCGCCAAGCGGCCGTTCCGCGGCTCGGCCCACGCCGTGGAGGTCCACCGCGGCGAGAGCGCCCGGCCGCTGTACGTCACGGCGGTCGGGATCGACGCGGACGAGGCCGCTGCGCGGATCCTGGCGATGCACGGGCCCCACCGCGTGCCCACGCTGCTGCGGCTGGTGGATCAGCGCTCGCGCGGCCTGGCGTGAGGGATACCCTGGCGCGGGAGGCACAGATGCGGTTCCTGCACACGATGATCCGGGTCTTCGACCTCGACGCCGCGATGCACTTCTGGTGCGAGCTGCTCGGGCTGCGGGAGGTCCGGCGCAGCGAGCACGAGCGCGGGCGGTTCACGCTCGTGTACCTCTCGACGGGCGCCGAGGGCGACCCGGCCGAGATCGAGCTCACCTACAACTGGGACGAGGCCGCGGCCTACGGCGGCGGCCGCAACTTCGGGCACGTCGCCTTCGCCGTCGACGACATCTACGCGGCGTGTCAGCGCCTGCAGGACGGCGGCGTGACCATCGCCCGCCCGCCGCGCGACGGCCACATGGCCTTCGTGCGCTCGCCCGACGGCATCAGCGTGGAGCTGCTGCAGCGGGGCGGGGCGCTGCCGACGCAGGAGCCGTGGGCGTCGATGCCCAACGTGGGCACCTGGTAGGGCGGCGCTCGTTATCGGTCGGGAGGAGGTGGGGATGCGCTGGCTGGGACTCGTGCTGGGACTCGCGGCGTGCGGCGGCGGCAAGGACCCGTCCGACACGGGGGACGGCAGCGCCACGGACACGGTGACGCACCCGCCGCCCGACACCGGCGGCACCACCGTCCCGACCGACACCGACACCGGCACGGGGGGCACCACGGCGGGGCCGGAGCGGCGCTACGACTGCGCGGGCCTCGATCCCGCCGACCCCGCCCCGCTCGGCGGCGTGGTGTTCCTCACCTTCGACGACGGCCCCGATCCCGTCGACACGCCGGTGGTGATGTCGACGCTGCGGGCCTACGACGCGCCCGCCACCTTCTTCGTGCTCGGCTCCCAGCTGTCGGATCCCGCGGTGTGGCCGCTCGCCGAGGAGATGGAGGCCGACCCGCTGTTCGACATCGGCAACCACAGCTGGACGCACGTGGACTTCACCACCGTCTCGGCGACCGTCCAGGCCGAGGAGATCGACGACACCACCGACCTCATCGAGACCTTCGGCCCGCGGCCGACCTTCTTCCGCTTCCCGTACGGCGACTCGACCTGCGCCGACCACGACTTCGTCACCGATCGCGGCTACCGCGTGGCGGGCTGGCACATCGACCCGGCGGACTGGTGCTACGCCTCGGGCGGCGGCGTGTGCACCGAGACCGACTACTGGCGCGTGCCCCCGGAGTACGCGACCGACATGATCGGCTGGACGATGGAGCAGATCCGCCGCTTCGACGGCGGCGTCATCCTGTTCCACGACATCCACACCTTCACCGCCGACGAGCTCGCGCCGCTGCTCGACCAGCTGCTCGACGAGGGCTACACCTTCGGCGCCCTCGACGACGCCGGGCTGCTGCCGAACCTCAACGCCGGCACCCCCGCCGATCTGCCCTACCTCGGCGAGCGCTGCGACCCGACCGACGACCAGTGCTGGCAGGTCGAGTTCCGCGCCTGGTGCGAGCCGACCGACCCCGACGACCCCAGCAGCACCGACGGCGTCTGCACGCTGCCCTGCGAGGGCTACTGCCTCGACCGCGACGGCGCGGCGACCACCTTCTGCGCCGATCTCGGCGGGGCGGGACAGTGCGCGGGCCGCCAGGCGTCGCAGAACGACGGGTGCGACGCGCTGCCGGGCACCGTCCCCGCGACGTTCGACCGCTTCGGCAGCCCGCCCGGCCAGGCGACGATCTGCGCGCCACCGCATTGGCTCACGGCGCGCTGACGGCGCCTCGCACCGCCCGCAGCTGGCGCGTGAGCGACGCCACGTCGCCCGGCGGCACGAGCACACCGGCCCCGGCGCGGTCGGTGCCGATGCAGGGCACGCCGAGCCGCGCCGCCTCGCGCACCTCGGCCGGGTGGGCCTCCACCCACGACGGCGCGAGCACCACGTCCACGGC
>JAWKRQ010000117.1:0-14767 GCA_041389545.1 Myxococcota bacterium
ACACTCCGCTCACCCGGGGCGACGGACCACCAGCGCGGCGGTGCGCGGGTGCACCTCGTACCGCAGGACCTCCCAGTCGACGTAGGCCCGCAGCAGCTCGCCCGGCGCCGCCCCGAACCGCCGCGACACCGCCTCGGTCAGGACCTCGGTGACGAGCAGCCCCCCGGGCGCCACGGCGCGCCGGATCGCGGGCACCAGCGCGCGGTCGAGGAAGCGCAGGCACAGGACCACGTCCCACGCCCGCTCCCCCGGCTCCCACCCGTCGAGGTCGCCGGCGACCCAGTCGACGTGCACACCCTCCGCCTCGGCCCGCGCCCGCGCCTTGTCGAGCGCCACGTCGCTGATGTCGACGGCCGTGACGTCGAGCCCGCGCTCGGCCAGCCACACCGCGGCCTCGCCCGTGCCGCAGGCCAGATCGAGCGCCGTGCCGCGATCGGGCAGGAACCCCGCCGCACCCACGAGCCACGGCGACAGCGCCGCCTGCCGCGCCCGGTGCTTGCGGTCCCAGCGCGCCCGGTCCTCCGCCGCCATCACGCCTCCCAGACCGTGCGCCCGGCCACCCAGGTGCGGCGCATGGGCTCGGCGTCGTGGTCGAACACCAGCGCCGCCACGATGTCGTCAGCCGTCTCGGCCCACGGCGGCGGCGCGAACAGCGCGAGATCGGCGGCGTGCCCCGGCGCGATCCAGCCGGCGTCGGGCCGGCCGAGCGCCAGCGCGCCGCCGCGCGTGGCCCACCACAGCACCTGCGCCGGGGGCAGCGGGTGGCCGCGCCGCAGCCCGTTGTCGTAGGCCGACGACGCGATCCGCGGCACCCGGAAGGTGCGCCCCGCCGCGAGGTCGGTCCCGAGCGCGACCTGGACGCCGCGCCGCACCGGCTCGCCGACGGGCATCCCCCCCGAGCCGAGGAAGTCGTTCGAGTCGGGGCAGTGCGCCACCACGCAGCCCGCCTCGGCGAGGCGGTCCCACTCGGCGTCCGACAGGTGGATGCAGTGGGCGAACACGCTGCCCGCGCGCACGAGCCCCGCCCGCTCGTAGACGGCGAGGTAGTCCGGCGCGTCGAAGCGCTCGCAGGCGATGCGGCACTCGTCGACGGTCTCGGCGAGGTGCGTGGAGACGACGAGGCCGAGGTCCGCCGCGAGCTCACCGGCCGCCGCCAGCATCGACGCCGAGCACGACAGCGCGAAGCGCGGGATGACCGCGATCTGCATGCCCTGCCGACCGTGCCAGCGCCGGGCGAGGTCGCGCAGCGCGGCCATGGCGGGCTCCTGCGGCAGCCGCAGTGCCTCGGGGCAGTGCTCGTCCATCAGCACGGGGCCGGCCATCATCCGGAGCCCGCGCGCGGCGGCCACCTCGAGCAGGACGTCGGTGGCGCGCGGGAACACGGGCCCGTAGACCAGCGACCAGGTGGTGCCGGCGCGGGCGAGCGAGGTGCAGAAGCGCTCGGCGACGGCGCGCGCGTGGGCCTCGTCGGCGAAGCGCGCCTCCTCGGGGAAGGTGCTGCGCTCGAGCCAGTCGAGCAGCGGCCCGGTCGCGCTGCCGACGATGCGCGTCTGCGGGTAGTGGAGGTGCGCGTCGACGAAGCCCGGCACCAGGACACCGTCGCGCAGGTCCTCGTCGACGGGCTCCCCGGCGTACGCGCGCACCTGGGCGATCCGACCGCCCTGCAGCTCGACCAGCGCGTCGGGCACGAGCTCGACCCGGCTCGGGTCCCGCGGGGTCAGCACCCGCGCCCGCCACCGCACCTGCGTCATCCGAACCCCCAGGCCACGAGCGCGCCGAGCAGCGCGCTCACCACGAGCACCACCAGCCGGGGCAGGCGCAGCGCCAGCAGCAGGGCGGCCAGCAGGCCGAGCCCCACCGCCACGCCCGCGCCCCGGGCGAACGCGACGTGTAGCGCGAACCACAGCGCGAGGCTCGCCACGATGCCCACGACCGCCGCCGTGATCGCCCGGGTGGCCGACGCGAGCGCCGGACTGGTGCGGATCCGCTCCACATGCGGCGCGCTCACCAGCGTCAGCAGCAGGCTCGGCGCCCAGGTCACCCACGCTGCGAGCAGCACGCCGAGCCCGCCGGCCACCTGCGGCGACAGCGCCCCCGGATCGCGCGACGCGGCGAGGTAGCCCAGGAACTGCGCCACCTGGATGGGCGGGCCGGGGGCCTCGGCGAGGCCTAGCGCGTCGAGGAGCTCGTGGGGCGCCCAGGCGGGGCCCTGCTGGACGAGCAGGGCTACCACGGCGTAGGCGCCGCCGTAGCAGAACAGGGCAGCCTCCGACAGCAGCGCCGCCAGGCGGGTCCACGGGCGCCGGGGCCGAGGACCGCCAGCCAGCAGGGCCGGGCGCGAGCCAGGCCGCGAGCAGGCCGCCGGCGGTGCCGAGCTGGCGGCGGCGGCTCGGCGCGGTAAGTGGCAGGCTCGCGGCGAGCAGCGCGTCCAGGGTCCGGCCGGGCGATTGATCGCCTGGCGGTCGGCGCCGGCGGCGGCGGAAACCAGCGCTGCGCGGCGGCGCCGAGCCCGCCCGCCGCGAGGATCACGGCCGGGACGGGCGCGCCGCGAGCCCCGCCAACAGGCGAACGCCGAGGCCCACCGCCACCGTCGCCGGCCGATCGAGCACCCGCCGGCCGATGTGGAGCGACCTCGAAAGGATCGCGATCGCCGCGGCCTCGATGCCCACCAGGGCGCCGCGCGGGCGGGAGCGCGCCGAACCGCAGGTACAACGTCGCCAGGACCGTCATCGAGACCATCCCGGGCAGCGCGAAATAGTGCCCGGCGCACAGCTCCGCCGCGCACGCCGTGCGACACCGACGTAGGTGGCGAGCTGCTTGCACCTCGAGCCCGGCAGCAGGACCGCGACGTTGAGCGCGTGCAGGAACCGCCCTCCGACAGCCACCGCCGCTCCACCACCCACACCCGGTGCATCGCCGCGATCTGCCCGGCCGGACCGCCGAAGATTGCGCCGCCACCGCCGCCCAGGTCTCCAGGGCCTCGCCGAACGACGGCATGCGCGGGGGTGTCTCGACCGGGCATCGACGCAGTATCGCGTCGGTGTAGTTGGTCACCCGCGACTGGGGAGGCGCGATGGCGGTGGAGATCGACGAGCTGCTGGGAGCGTTCGACGAGCGCGACTACTCGGTGCGCCTGGTCCACACCGTCTGCCGGGTGGTGCCGTTCGCCCCGGATCTTCCCCGACTGGTTCTCGCTGGTCGAGGGCCTGCGCGAGCTCGATCCCGAGGCGAAGAAGCCCGTCCTCGACCGCGCCCGCGCGCTGGTCCGGGAGCCCGACGCGCAGCGCGCCCTGTGGATGATCCGCGCCCTCGACACGGCCGACTCCGGGATCAGCGTGTTCAGCGGCGTGAGCTCGGCGGTGAAGCTGTACCGCGCGAAGACGGCTGGCGAGCGGCTCGACGCGCTCGGCATCGACACGCAGCAGGGCGTGGACGCGGTGATGAAGGGCCTCGCGCTGGCGTTCGTCGTCTACAGCCAGTTCCCGGGCTCGCTCACGGAGAAGGTCGCGGCGTTCCGGGCCACGACCACGGGCCAGGCGCTGGTGTTCTACTACGCGGCGCTCGAGGTCGGCCTGCCGTTCGCCGACAACGCGCTGCTCGGCGGCGGCGCGATGGTGAAGTCGCTGTTCGAGCGCTTCGGCCCTGACCAGCAGGCGAAGCTCGCCGCGGTGGCCGGCCCCGAGGAGGTGGAGCAGGCCGTCACGATGATGGGCCAGTTGATGGGGCCCATCGAGACGATGGCGGGGATGGCGAAGGAGCACCTGACTCCCGATCGCGTCGGCGGCCACGGGCGTGCTCGCCACCGCGCTCGACGTGGGCGACAAGGTCGCCGGCGCCGCGGCCACCGGCGCCGACCTGCTGCAGGTCTACCGGTTCCTCGGGGCGCGGCTCGTGGCCGAGCAGTGCCTGCGCCAGGCGCTGGCCGAGGCGGAGGCCGACCAGCCAGAGCGCGAGGCGAAGTCGCCCGCGGCGGTCGAGGTGAAGTACACGCGGTCGGCGAACGACCTGCCCGACGCCCCGGCGCGCCGCGGCGGGTGCTTCGGGCTGTTCGGCGGGCTGCTGCTCGCCGGGGTGCTCGCCGCGGCGGCGGCGGGGTGGGGGCTCGCGTGAGCGCAGCGGAGGGGGGCGACGGCGCGGGGATCGAGCAGGAGCTCGCGGCCTTCCCGCCCACGTCGGTGACCTGCCGGGTGCTGGCCGGGATGATGCTGGTCCTGCCGGGGCCCGACGTCCTGCCGCCGTACGGCACGATCGACCAGGCGGCCGATCTCGTGTTCGGGGGCCTGCCCGACGACCTGCGGCGCGCGGCCCACGACGTCGCGGCCGAGCCGCGGGTCGCGCGGGCGATGTTCGCGGCGCGGTCCATCGACACGGGCGACACCGGGCTCACCATCGTGAGCGGCGTGCGCAGCGCGGTGGCGCTGGTGCTCGCGCGCGGCGACGACCGGCTCGCCGCCCTGGCGCAACAGCAGCGCGCATCGCGGTCGACAGCTCGCGCTGCCCAGCATCGTGACCTGCCTGGTGCTCCGCCCGCCGGCGGGAGGGGTGGCGCTCATCCGCTCGGTGCCCGCGGGCGAGCAGATCCTGGTGGTACTACGGCGCGTTCGAGGTCGGGCTGCCCTTCGCCGACGAGGTCGCGGCGGGCGGCGGGCGCTTCGTGGCCGAGCTCGTGCGGACGCAGGGCCGCGCCATGGGCGACAAGCTCCTCGCGGTGATCGGGCGCGAGGGGGTGGCCGCCGCGCAGGAGACGCTGGAGCACCTGCTCGGCGCGCTCGACGCCGAGGCCTCCGCCGCGGCGCCCCACGCGACGGCGCTGGCGGAGCGGGTCCGCGGCCTGCTGCCCGGCGCGGACGCCGCCGGCTGGATCGACGACGTGGTGGCGCTGGTCGCGGCCGGGGCCGACGCCCTGCCGTGCTACCGCTACCTCGTGGCGCGCCTCGCGGCGGAGACGTCGCTCGCGTGGGCGAAGCACCTCGCCATGCCCGACGTGCCGCTGCCCGAGCCGCGCGCGGGGGCGCCGGTGGCGGTGCCGCCGCCGCCGCCGCTGCCGCCGTCGCTGCTGGGGGGCTCGGTGCTCCCCGACGACGAGCTCGTGCCCGAGCTGTTCGACCCGCCGAGCGACGACGACGAGGACGACGAGCCGCTCCCGGGCGCGGTCGCCACGCCGATGGCGCCGGTGGAGGCGCCCGTCGGCGGGTCGCCGCCCGAGACGCTGATGTTCGCGATGCCGAGCCCGCAGGGCGCTGCCCCCGTGGCCGTGGACGACGACGAGGCGCTGCCCCCAGCGCTGGCCGCGCCGATCCACCCCGAGCCCGAGCCCGAGCCGGCCGCGCAGCCCACCCGCACCCTCGACGGCCCCGACGACGACGACGGGTTCGACCCGGCTTCGCTGCCGTCGCAGGCGCCCGCCGCGGCGCAGCCCGCGCCGGAGACGCTGATGTTCGCGATGCCGGCGGGGCGGCCGGCGCAGGAGAGCGTCGACCTGCTGTCGCCCGAGGACGACGAGGAGCCGCTCGATCCGCCGGTGGCCGCGCCGATGGCCGAGGCCGTGGCGACGCCGCCGGCCGGGCCGCCGCCCGAGACGCTGATGTTCGCGGTGCCGCCCGAGCGCCCGCCGGAGGCGCCGCCCGCGCCGCCCCCGGTGCCCGCGGCGGAGGCGCCGCCGCCGCTGCCGCGCCCGGCCGCGCCCATCACGCTCATGTACGAGCCCCAGGACGAGGAGCGGGACGACGAGCCCGAGCCGGAGGTCGCGCCGCCCCCGATGCCCGCGCCGGCACCCGAGCCGCCGCCGCTGCCGAAGGAGCCCACCGGCGAGGAGCTGCCCCCGCCGCTGGTGCAGCCGCTGCCGCCGCCCCTGCCCGAGGGCGAGTTCGCGAGCCCGGCCCCCGCCGACCGCGACAGCACCACCTGGTTCACGCTGCCCCCCGGCGCCCTCGACGGCGACGACGACGACAGCGACGAGGAGGCCGCCCCCGGCGTCCGCCCGCTCGTCGAGCTCGACGACGACACCTTCGCGGCGCCCCGGCCGCAGCCCGAGCCGCAGCCCGAGCCCGACGTCCCCGACGTCCCGGAGGTCCCCGACGAGCCCGCGCCCGTCGACGTCCCGGACCCGGCGCCACAGCGCGAGCCCGAGCCGTGCGCCCCGGCGCTCCAGGAGGCCGAGCCCGAGGCGCCGGCCGCCCAGCAGGAGCAGGAGCCCGCCCAGGAGCTGCCGCCCGTCCAGGCGCCCGCCCCCGAGCCCGTCCCGCAGGACGCGCAGGCCCCGCAGGAGCCCCCCGTCCCGCCCGACCCGCCGGCCGCGCCGGCGCCCGGGCCCACCGTCCCGCCGCCCGTCGCTGGGGCCTGGCCCACCGCGTCGCTGCCCGAGGCCGTCCGGCTGCGCGGCGTCTACCTCGACGCCCCCGGCCCCGCCCCGCGCTGGCTCGTCTTCACGCTCCACGGCGTCTTCAGCGACGCGCCGCCCGCCGTCCCCGACACCGTCGACTGGGACGCCCACCACGCCGCCGGCCACCGCGTCGGCACCTACCGGCGCCAGGGCGACCGGCTGCGCATCGTGCTCCTCGACGGCAGCACCACCGACCACGACGTCGACCGCAGCGACCGCCTCGCCCTCACGGTCGACGGCGCGCGCTGGCCCCGCGCCGACTGGGACCTCACCGGCCGCAAGATGGACGGCATCTGGCACGGCCCCGGCGCCGACGGCACCGGCACCACCATCCTGGCGCTCGGCACCGACGGCCGGGCCCGCCTCGGCACCCGGACCGGCAGCTATGCCCTGGGGATCGGCCGGATCACCTTCACCTGGGACGGCGGACGCCGAGAGCTCACCTCGCTGCTCACGGATCTCGCGCCGAGCTCCCGTCACCCCGACCGGCTCTGGCTCGGCGGCGTCCGCTTCGACCGCCAGGCGTGAGCATGATCATGGGGGTGTGCTCGGGCCGGGGGGCGGGCACCCGAACGTGCGGGCGGGAGCGATGCGCTCCGAGACGTGACGTTCGCCCGCCCGCCCCCCGACCCTGCGCGCACCCCGGCCCCGCGCGCCTCTGGCTGGGCAGGGGCCGCTGCGGCGAGGCGGCGCTCATGACGCAAACGCGTCGGGCGTCGTTCCGTCCTCGTTCATGGGGGTGTGCTCGGGCGAGGCGGTACGCCCCACGACCACCCCACCACCACCACGACCACGCCGGCAGCCACTGGCTGGGCACGCGGCCTGGCCGGGCACCAGGCCGTGGTGGTGGTCGTGGTAGTGGTCGTGGTCGTGCCAGCAACACAGGCGCAGGGCCGGGCAGGCGGGCGAACGGCACCCCCATGGTAACTGCAGGGCTCGGCTGCGGAGGATAGACTCCGGTGAGATCCGTCCCTGCCCTCGGAGGCCGACTTGTCCGTTCTGCTCGCGGTGGCCCGCCTGGTCCTCGTCGGCCTGTTCGCCGCGGTGTCCACCGCTGCCCACGCCCAGACGCCGGGATCCTGGCAGGAGGTCGCCGGTGCGGTCCTCTCGCCGAACCCCGGCCTGTCCTACATGGCCGAGAGCGTGAGCTCGCCCACCGTCATGTACGACGCGAACCGCAACCGGTTCATGATGATCTTCGAGGCGAAGACCAACAACCACGACGCCCGCTGCCCGCAGGGCGTGTGGGCCCTCGGCTTCGCCACGAGCCCCGACGGCGTGACCTGGACCCCGCGCTCCACCCCGCTCGTCAACCCGCAGCCGGGCAACGGCCGGTTCTACAGCTGCGCGCTGTCGCACCCCACCGCCGTCTACAACCCCACGGCCTACGGCGGCAACGGCGTCATCACGCTGTTCGCCAAGGGCGAGCAGGACACCGACGCCTGCGCCGTCACCACCCCCTCGTGGGGCTGCGACCAGATCACGGGCATCGGCTGGCTCCAGATCTACCTCGACGCCGGCGGCAGCCCGAGCGTCGTCGCCGCGCGCAGCACCCCGGTGCTCGATCCGCCCCCGGCCGCCGGCGCGCCCGCGTACTACGGCTACCCGAAGGTCGTCCGCAAGGGCGGCGTCTACCGCGTGCTCTACCAGGTCTACCCCGACATCTGGTCGGCGTACACGGGCAACCTGACCAACTTCCCCGACAACCAGCAGCGCCTCGAGATCGCCAAGAACGACGTGAAGCTGGTGATCCCCTGGGTCCGCAACGAGCTGTTCAACCCGTCGCTCGTCTGCGACGACGCCGTGGGCATGTCCTACGCCGGCTTCATCGGCGGCCGGCTCACCAACGCGACCGGCGTGGTGTCGGGCGGCTGGGGCAAGGCGGTGACCAACACCTTCGGCACGGGCGCGACCTTCGCGCTCGACGCGACGGCCCAGGTCGAGTTCACGGGCGACGACACCTGGCGCCACTGGGACGTGCACAAGCTCACCACCGGCGACTACCTCGTCTGGTTCGACGAGAAGACGGCGTCGGGCAACATCATCCGCTTCGGCGGCACCACGCTCACGTTCAACAACGCCGACGTGGTCTCGAAGACCTGCCCGTAGACGCCGTGCCGCGGTGCTGAACCCCATCGCCCTCGCGATCCCGTTCTTCCTGCTGCTGATCGCGGCGGAGTGGGCAGTGCTGCGGTGGCAGGGGCAGGCGGTGCGGCTCGACGACGCCGCCGTCGACCTCGCCTGCGGCATCACCCAGCAGGTGACCGGGCTGTTCGTCAAGCTGCTGCCGCTGGCCGCGTTCGCCGTGGTGGCGCCGCTGCGCCTCGTGTCGCTCGACCCGGCCTCGCCCGTCACGCACCTCGTCGCGTTCCTGGGCTACGACCTCGGCTACTACGCGTGGCACCGCTGGTCGCACGTGACGAACCTCGGCTGGGCCACGCACGTCCCGCACCACCAGTCCGAGGAGTACAACCTCTCGGTGGCCCTGCGGCAGAGCGTGACGAGCGGGCTGTCGAGCTGGCCGTTCTTCCTGCCGCTGCTGCTGGTCGGCGTCCCGCCGGAGGTCCTCGGGCTGCACGGCGCGCTGAACACGCTCTACCAGTTCTGGATCCACACCGAGGCCGTGGGCCGGCTCGGGCCGCTCGAGTGGGTGCTGAACACGCCGTCGCACCACCGCGTCCACCACGCGATCAACCCCGAGTACATCGACAAGAACTACGCCGGCGTGCTGATCGTGTGGGACCGGATGTTCGGGACGTTCGCGCCCGAGGTCGCCGAGCCGGTCTACGGGACGGTGGTGCCGCTGCGCAGCTTCGACCCCGTGTGGGCCAACGCCGCGGCCTTCGCGGCCCTGGCGAAGGACACCCGGGCGGCGCACACGATCAGCACGCCGGCGTAGTTCTTGTCGATGTACTCGGGGTTGATCGCGTGGTGGACAAGCTCCGCGTGTGGACGGCGCACCCGGGCTGGCGTCCGCCGGGGCTGCCGCCCTACCCGCAGCCGACGCCGATCACGCGGGCGGCCCAGGCGAAGTACGCGCCCACGCGCCTGCCGGGCTCGGGCCGCTACGTCGCCCTGCAGTTCGGCCCGGTGGTCGTCGCGGTGACGCTGCTGCTGCTCGTCGAGCACGACACGCCCGCCTGGCTGCTCGCGCTCGCCGCCGGCCTCGTCGTGTGGACGGTGTGGGGCTGGGGCGCGCTGTTCGAGCGGCGCCCCGCCGCGGTGCCGTCGGAGGCGCTGCGGCTCGGCGCGGTGGCCGCCACGGGCGCGGGGCTGGCGGCGGGCGGCTGGCTGCCGAGCGCGGTCGGCGCCGGGATCGTCGCCTTCGCGGCGCTGAGCGTGGTGGTGCTGGCGCGGCTGGCGCCGGGGGCGTCGCTGGTCAGTGCCAGCGGGCCGCCACCCCCGTGATGACCTCGCTCGCGACCGTGGCGTGGCCCGGGCCGGTGATCTCGCCGTCCGCCTCGAGCAGCAGGCCCCAGTGCTCCGAGGCCCACACGTGCGCGCCCAGCACCGCCACGCCGCCGAGGCGCGCCTCGGTGTCGTCGGCCGTGCGGGCGGCCTCTTCGCGGGCGCTGCGCAGGATGAGCGTGGGGCCGATGCCGATGTAGGGCTCGAAGGCGCGCCCCACGTGGAACGGCCGCACCAGCAGCATCTCGAACGGCACCTCGACCACCTCGCGCCCCGCCGTGCCGCTCACCGCGACCTCGACCGCCAGGTGGTGGCCGAGGCTGCCCTCGATGGCCAGCCCGCCGCCGGCCAGCATCTCCTGGCCCTCCGCCTCGAACGCCATCGCGCCGACGGCGCGGCCGGCGACGACGGCTTCGCCGCCCTCCTCCTCTGCCTCGTGGGGGGCCTCCTCGTGCAGGGCCTCCTCGTGGACGGCCTCGTGCGCCTCGGGGAGCGTGTAGACGCCCTCGCCCTCGACCGGCCCCACCGCGGCGGCGCTCGCGCACAGCCAGCCCAGGGCGAACCCGATGTCCATGGTCACCTCGCTCCCCGGGCTCCTCGGCACGACCGCGGCTGCGTTGAAGCGCGAGTCGCAGCCGGATACCCAGCGCGCCATGCGGACCGTCCTCTTCGCCCACGGCCTGTCGGGCTCGCCCGACGGCACCAAGGTCACCACGCTGCGCGCGGCGGGCCTGCCGCTGGTGGTCCCCGACGGGCGCGGGCGGCCGCTGTATGCGCGGATCGACGCGCTGCGGATCGAGCTCGAGGCGCACCCCGGGTCCGTGCTCGTGGGGTCGAGCTACGGCGGGCTCGCGGCGATGGCGCTCGCGAGCGAGTACGCCGTGGCGCAGCCGGGGCTGCTGTCGGCGCTGGTGCTGCTGGCGCCGGCGCTGTCGCTGCGGGAGCGGCCGGTGATGGAGCCGGATGCGCTGGTGGTGCCGCCGTCGCTGCCGATGGTGGTGATCCACGGGCGGCGCGACGACGTGATCCCGGTGACGGTGAGCCGGGCGCTGGTGCGGCGCTGCCCGCACGCCGTGTACCACGAGGTCGACGACGACCACGAGCTGCACGGGTCGCTGCAGCTGCTGCTGAACGTGTTGCGGGAGCTGGTCGTCGCGTAACCACGGTGCGGCCATCCCTTGGTCCCCTTGCCCCTGCCCGTGCCCCTGCCCTTGCCCCACTCGGCGAGACAGGAGCTTCTCCCTGCCCGGCACCGATCTGCTTCGACTCAGGAAGAAAAGAGGTCGGGCCGGATCCGCCTCCGGATGGACGATTCGCCTGGTGCAACCGTGAAGCTCGGCGACGAGGGGTGCGGATGCCCGGCACCGATCTGCTTCGACTCAGGAAGAAAAGAGGTCGGGCCTGATCTGCTTCCGGTGCTGGACAGCTTCCGGGGCCGGGCAGGGAGAAGCGCTCGTTTCGCCGCATGGGGGCAGGGGCAGGGGCGGGCAGGGGCTGGCAGGCGTTGTCCGGCCCGGACGGATCTGCGTCTTCTGACGGAAAAGCGTCGGGCGCGTTTCCGTCGGAACGGACCGGGCAGCTGCCGGGGCCGGGCAGGGAGAAGCCCTCGTCTCGCCGCATGGGGGCAAGGGCAAGGGCAGGGGCAAGGGCAAGGGTGAAGGGCGGGAAGCCCCGGGCAGGCCCGTCAGTTCACGAGGCCCTTGGTCAGCGCCATGAACACCTCCTCCAGCGACGGGTCCTGCCGGTCCAGGTGCCGCGTCCACACCCCACGCGACCCGAGCCGCTCGGTGATCGCCGCCAGGTCGAGCTCCGGCGACACCCGCACCCGCACGCCCTCCGCCTCGTCGAGCTCCGCACCGAGCACCCCGGCGATCTCGCGCACCACCACCTGCGCGCGCGCGTCGTCGGTCGTCCGCAGCGTCACCTCGGCGTCGCGCCCGGCCCGGGCCACCACCTCCGCCACCGTCCCCTGCGCCACGAGCTCCCCCCGCTCGAGGATCCCCACCCGCGTGCACAGGGTCTGCAGCTCCGGCAGGATGTGCGACGACAGCAGGATCGTCTTCCCCATCTTCTGCAGCTGCCGCAGGATCTCGCGGATCTCGATGCGCGCCCGCGGATCGAGCCCCGACGCCGGCTCGTCGAGGATCAGCACCTTCGGATCGTGCACGAGCGTGCGCGCCAGGCCGAGCCGCTGCTGCATCCCCCGGCTCAGGTTGTCGATGAGCGCGTCGCGCTTGACGCTCAGGTCGGTCAGCTCGAGCAGCCCGCCCACCAGCGTCTGCCGCTCGCTCGTGGGCACGCCGTAGGCGGCAGCGAAGAACTGCAGGTACTCGCTGACGGTCATGTCGCGGTACACGCCGAAGTTGTCGGGCATGTAGCCGATGATCCCGCGGATCTGCTCGCGGTGCGTCCACACGTCGACGCCGTCGATGGTGGCCCGCCCCGCCGTGGGCTCGAGCAGGGTCGTGAGGATGCGGATCGTCGTGGTCTTCCCGGCGCCGTTGGGCCCGATGAACCCGTAGACGTCGCCCTCGTTCACCCGCAGGTCGATGCTGCGCAGCGCCTCGAAGCTGCCGTAGGTCTTGCGCAGGCCCTCGGTCTCGATCATCGCCCCTCCGGCTCGCAGATCACGCCGCCCTCGTCGTCGTCGCCGCAGCCCAGGTGGAGGCCGGCCGCGGCGGGCAGGTCCACGGAGAAGCCCACGCCCTCGACGTGGACGGTGCAGGCGGCCGTCCCGACGGCGCCGCGCCAGGTCACCTCGCTCCCGCGCACCGCCACGGCGTCGACGGGCTCCCCGTCACACGCCAGCGTGGCGGCGGTGGGCGCGTCGTCGAACCGCGCGCTGCTCGGCTCGAGCGGCGCGGGCATCCGCACGATCGTGGTCGGCTCGGCCACGGGCGACAGCCCCGACAGCACGACGGGCTCCACAGCGCGATCGTCGGCCCGCGCCACGATCACGGCCTCGCGCTGGGGCAGCAGCGCCCGGCTCTCGGGCTCGGCCGCGCCGGTGAAGGCGTCGAGCACCGGCTGCAGCGCCGCCGACGCGCTCTGGGTCGCGGCCGACGGGTCGAGCACGGGCACGGCGACGGTGGCGGCGTCCGGCAGCGCCCCGAGCCGCACCACGCCCGCCGCGTCGGGCACCTGGACCACGACCTCGTCGAGCGGGTAGCCGAGGCGGTTGGTCAGCGCCCAGCCGTCGGCGGTGGGGCGGAGCTCCAGCGTGCGCGACGGCGCTGTCCAGTCGCTGCGCGCGTAGGCGAGCGTCCAGGTCTCGGCGCCGTACGACAGCAGCCCCGGCCCCGCCCCCGCGACGACCGCGGGGTCGCTCTGGAAGCCCGGCTCCACCAGCGGCGCGAGCACGGCGTCGGGCTCGCCGCTCTGCAGCGACAGCGTGGTCTTGCGGGTCGAGAAGACGCCGAGCCAGGTGGCGCCGCGCGCGAGCCCCACGTCGGGCAGCAGGTCGATGACCTCGACGCGCACGAGCATCGCCTGGCTGCCCTTCGTGTAGCTCGTCATCGCCAGGCTCGCGCCGCCGAACAGCGCGATGAGCAACGGAACGTCACCCACGTCCACGGCTGGCGGCGGATCAGCCGCAGCCCGAGGTAGTCGAGCGGCCCGATGGCGAGCAGGTACACGGCCGAGAACGCCACCAGCCACGACATCGGCAGCGGCGCCACCCCGGGGATGTCGCTCAGCGCCTGCCGCGCGAGGAACTGCGGATCGACGTCGGGCACCACCACGTCGGCAGCGACCGCCGGCGGGTCGAGGTGCAGCATCTCCGTGACCTCGCCGGCGTAGCCGATGGGCTCGGCCGCCAGCTGGTCCGCCGCCGACGCGCCGGGCGGCGCCAGGGTGAGCAGCGCGCGCCAGCCCTGCTCGCTCTGCCGCAGGTCGAGCGGCGACGCATCGGCGTCGGTGAGCACGACGTGCACGCTGCCGAGCCCGTACGGCGCCGACACCCACAGCGGCGCGCCGCTGCCGGTGCGCGCCCGGACCACCGCGCCGCGCACGGGCCGCATCGACGCGCTCACCACGGGCCGCTCGTCGTCCGCGGTGCGCCCGAACACCCGGGCGAGCTCGTCGATCCGCTCGTCCCGCACACCGTCCAGCGCGACCGGGAGCGCCGGGCCGAGCGCGGAGTCGCCGAGCTGCCGCCAGGTGTCGGAGACCCACAGCAGCAGGTGCCCGCCGTCGGCCACCCAGTGGCGCAGCGCCTCGAGCTGCTCGGGCCGCACCCCCGACGGGTCCGCCGCCGGCCACACGACCCAGTCGATCGCCTGGTAGCCCGCGGAGACCAGCGGCAGGTCGACCTCGGGCACCGTCCCCACCCGCACCTGCCGGTCGCCGTCGGCCACGCCCCCGTACCGGCGGCGCGGGATCTCCTGGAGCGTCGCGTCGCGGACCTTCGCCGCGAGCCCGTGCAGATCGGGCCCCACCACCGCGATGGCGGCCGCCGACGGCTCCAGCGCCGTCAGCGGGAACGGGGCGACGCCGATCCGCCGGTCGCGCGTCAGCAGGTTCAGCACGCGCGTCTCGCGCCCGATGCCCGGCTGCAGCAGCAGCTGCACCTGCTTGCGCCCGCCCTGCGGCAGCTCCACGTCGCGCTGGTAGGTCACGCTGGAGGTGCCGTCCGCCGCGCGCTCCGACAGCGAGAGCGTGCCGACGGTGGCCTCGCCGCGGTTCTCGAGCCACACCGACACCGCGGTGAAGCGGCCCTCGCGCGCGAGCCCGTCGGCGAGCGGGTGCGCCTCGACGTGGATGCCGTTGAGCTGCTCGAGCTTCGCGATGGCGTCGGCGTCGGGGACGACCTGCGCCGCCGCGGGCCGCGGGGCGGCGAGGCCGAGCGCCAGCGCCGCCGCGGCCAGCGCCCCCACGAGATCGCGCAGCCGCAGCGTGTACCCCACCGTCACGCCGATCGCCGCGACGCCGTAGCCCAGCGCCGAGAGCGCCACGACCGGGATGGAGGCGCACCCCGAC
>JAWKRQ010000118.1:0-13376 GCA_041389545.1 Myxococcota bacterium
GACGATCGTGCAGGGCGGGCGCCCGATGCCCGGCGTCCCCGTCCACCGCGCGCCGAACCCCGACTGCCACGGGCAGGACCTCAACGCCACGCTCGCCGCCGTCGTCGACGCCGACACCGCACTCGCCGATCAGCTCGACGAGATCCTCGGCCGGGCGTGGCCCGCCGTCGTGCTGCCGAAGGAAGCGCAGGCGCCGGTGGGCGGCCAGGCGCGGTGGATCGACGTGCGCGACCTGTTCGTGGCCGGCGCCCGGGGCGCGCTGCGCCGCATCGACGACCGCGACGACACCGCGCGCGGCAAGATCGAGGCCGCGATCGAGCAGGGGGCCACCGTCGACGAGCTGCGGGCGCTCCAGCCCGAGTCCGAGCGCATCTCGGCCGAGACGGCGGCGGCCCGGGCGGCCCTCGCGGCGCCGGTGCTGGCGGTCGCGGAGGCGCGGATGGCGAAGAAGTGGGGCGGGGAGCCGGCGACGGGCTGGTGCGCGAACCCGCCCACCCTCGGCGGCTGCACCGGCGACGACGCCACGCGCGACCTCGTCTCGCGCCTGCTCGACGACAAGAAGGTCGCGAAGGCGCTCGCCGCGGCGGAGTAGCGCTCGGCGCTCACTCCTCCGACGGCGCGAGGAACGACATGCCGAGGGCGTGCTCCTCGAGCTGGCGGGCGAGCTCCTTCTGCATGCGCCGCTTGCACCGCTGCAGCGCGACCCGCACGGTGTTCGCGCCGTCGAGGCCGAGCAGCTCGGCGATCGTCTCCAGCGGGTAGTCGAGGACCCAGCGCAGGTAGGCGATCTCCTGCTCCTGCACGTCGAGGACGGCCACGGCGGCCCGCTCCACGAGCGCGTTGCGCTCCTCGTCGGTCAGGCGCTGCAGGGGCGAGGGCTCGCCGTCGCTGAGCTCGACGATGCCGTCGTCGGTGAGCAGGTCGGCGCGCTTGCGGCGGACGTTGGCGCACTTGTAGGCGGCGATCGTCCACAGGAACGCGCGGAACCGCGCGCTCGGGCGGTAGTCGGGCAGCTTGTTCCACGCCTCGAGGAGCACGTCCTGCACGACCTCGTCGACCCGCTCGGGCGGGAAGCCCCGCAGCTCGCGGCGGCAGAAGTGCCGCAGCCGGCCCTCGTGCTTGGCGAAGGCGTGGTTGAGGCGGGCCTCGAGGTCCGGGGCGCCGCGGCCGCCGGCGCGCAGCAGCGTCAGGACGCCGGCGAGGGTGTGGGAGAGCGAGTCGTACGCCATGCAGGGCTCCGGGGTCACCTCTGCCATGTCGCGGGCGCGCCGCGCGTCACGCGTCACTTCGCCTTTGCTTTGGCTTTGCCCTTCCCGGCCTTGGCCTTGCCCTTTCCGTCGTCGCCGCCGAGGAGGTCGTCGACGGCACCCGCGATGGCGTCGACGGCGTCGGTGCCCTCGAGCGACACGCCCACCTTCGGCTTGCTGGTGGTGCCGGTGATGTCGAGCTTCACGTCGAGCTCCTTGCCGGCACCCTGCTTCAGCGAGGCCAGGAGCGGGCTGCCGCTGAGCAGGCGCGAGGGGATCGCCACCGTGGCCTTCAGGTCGAGCGCGTGGTCGAGGACGCCGACGGTGCCGCGCAGGGTGGCGGGCGCGGGCCCGAGGTCCACGGTGAACGGCCGCAGCGCGAGCTGGCCGTCGGTGAGCGCGTACTGGATGCGCGTGCCCGCCACCGTGACGCTACCGAAGCCGTCGCTGCCGAGCGAGTTGCGCAGGGACGACAGCACGGCGGGGCGCACGGTGGTGCCGCCCGGCGCGAACAGGCCCGAGGAGGCGAGCGTGGCGAGATCGGGCCAGCCGTCGGGGCCGAGGGCCATCTGCACGGTGAAGCCCGAGTCGAACTGGCCGACGGCGCCCTCCAGCACGGGCACGAGCTCGCGCAGCGTGGCGAAGGTGGCGATGGTGCGGCCCAGATCGAGCTGGGCGGCGGTGATGGTGAGGTCGACGTCGGCGCGGCTGGCGGTGGGGGCGGCGTAGCGGCCGGCCAGCGTGACGCCGCCGCCGAGCAGGTGCGCCTTCAGCGGGTCCATCTCGACGGCCTGGTCGCGGACCCGCACGGTGCCCGTCACGTCGGTCATCTCGAAGGAGGACGTGACGAGCGCGCCCACGTCGAGCGCCGTGCGCAGGTCGAGCCGCTCGGGGACCGCGACCAGCATCGGGGCGCCGGGGGCCTTCGGGGCCGCGGGCGCCTTGCCGGCCTTGCCCTTGCTCTTCCCCTTCGGCGGCGCGGGCTCGTCGGCCTCGCCGGCGCCCTCGAACGGGCGGAGGTCCATCCGCTGCGAGGTGACGGCGACCTTGCCGCCCAGCACGCCGTCCGCCATCAGGTACGGCAGGATCCCCTCGACCTTGCCGCGGACGGCGAGGTCGGAGGCGCCGTCCGGCCCCGTCCAGGTGACCGCGGCCTGGCGCAGCTCCGCGCTGTCGGCGCCGAGCGCGAGGTCGAGCTCGCGCACCCGCAGGTCGGGCCAGCCCTCCGAGGCGTACACGATGTCGCGCCCGCGGACGGTGCCGTCGGCGTGCACCCGGTCGACGCGCCCGGCCTGGAAGTCCGACATCTTGCCCGCCACGTCGAGGTCGACGTCGAGGCTGCCGGTGGCCGGCGGCGCGTCGGCCGCGGCGGGCAGGGCGGAGCGGAGGGCGGCCAGATCGATGCGCCCCGTCAGCTTCGCCTTCACGTCGGGGTCGGAGGTCGGCGTCTCCACGTGGGCCCGCGCCTCGAACGGCGCGCCGGCGGTGCGCAGGGCGAGGTGGGGGATGTCGACGACCACGTCGTCGAGCGGGCCGTTGCCCGGGTGCGCCAGGGTGAGGTCGAGCTGCACGTCGTCGACGGCGCTCGGCAGGTCGGGGTAGCGGAAGTGGCCGTCGGTGACGGTGACGGCGACGTCGAAGGCCGGCAGGCGGTCGCTGCTGGCGAGCTTGCCGGTGACCGTGCCGCCCACGGCGACCGTGCCGGTGGCCTCCACGCCGGCGAAGCTGTCGTCGAATGCGCTCGGGACGAGCGACAGCAGGCTCTTGAACGAGGTGTCCTCGGTGCGGAAGGCGAGGTCGACGGCGGTGGCCTTCCGCGCCGGCGCGACGCTGCCCTCGAAGTGCAGCGGCATCGCGTTGAGCGCGACGGTGTTCTCGCCGAAGGTGGCCTCGCCGGTGGACAGGGCGTAGTCGAGGGCCACGTCGGCGTCGATCTTCGCCTCGCGGAGCCACTCGATGCGGCCCTTGCGGACGGTCAGGCCCGCAGCGGCGACGTCGGTGCGGACGCGGGCGAGGTCGCCGTCGAAGTCGGCCTTCGCGTGGAGGTCGAGGTCGCGCAGGCGGACGCGGAGCTTGTGGGCGCGGTCGTCGAGGCGGAGGGAGAGGTCCTGGACGCGCAGGTCGTCGAGGCGGACGGCGACGCCCGGGCCGGCGCTGGGGCCGCTGGGGTCGCCGCTGCCGAGGAAGGCGTCGGCGTTGCTGCGGCCCTTGCCGTCGACGGCGAGGCGGAGGGCGGGCGCCACGAGGGCGATGCGGCGGATGCGAATGCGGTCGCCCGTCAGCGCGCTGGCGAGGTCGACGGCCAGCGCCACCTCGTCGCAGTGGAGCAGCTCGACGCCCTCGAAGGGGGCGCGGTTGACCACGGAGAGGTCGTGGACGCGCAGGCCGAGGCGGGGGAACGAGGAGAGCAGGGACACGTCGACGTCGGAGAAGGAGACGTCGGCGGAGAAGGCCTGGTCGAGCTGCTCGTCGAGCCAGGCGGTCAGGCGGGGCTTCGCGGCGAGCGGCAGGCCGACGACGACGGCGATCGCCGCCACGACCACCAGCACGGCCGCTGCGGCCAGCGCCGCGGCGCCCGCGCCCAGGGCGGCCACGCCGCCGATCAGCCACTTCCGCTGCATCGCCCCTCCCGCTGACCGGACCCGCGGTGGGACCTGGTATTCCGGTGCGGTCAGGGCAGCAGGGCGAGGAGCTCCGGCGGCGGCAGCAGGCCGATCCGGACGCTCGCCAGGGCCACGACCAGGTCGCGGGGCGAGGGGGCGGCGAGCAGGACCAGGGCGAGGGCGGCGTAGAGGCCCAGGTAGCCGAGCCAGTCGCGGCGGGCGCCGAGCTTGAGGGCCGAGCCGAAGGAGCGCTTGATGCCGAGGTCGACGCTGTAGAGCTCGTCGAGGACGAGGTGGGTGGCGAAGCCCATGCCGAAGAGGGCGCCGAGGAGCCAGGACTGGACGGGGTCGAGCAGCAGGCCCTGGTGGCAGACGAAGGTGAGCCCGGCGGCGGCGAGGAGGCCGGCGGGGACGGAGTGGCAGCGGCCGCGGTGGACCGTGAGCCAGCGGAACGGGACGGGGACGACGTAGCGCACCACGCCGTAGACGGCGGCCATGACGGCGAGGCCGGCGAGCAGGCCCACGGCGGGGAGGGCGGCGACGAGGACGGGGGCGGCGAGGCCGACCCCCATGGTGGCGAAGACCAGGCTCAGGGCGTCGCTGTGGTCGGAGTCGACGTCCGGGGCCACGCCGCCGAGGGCGACGAGGCCGATGCCGGCGGGGACGGCGGTGAGGGGGAGGAGCTGGGCGGCGGACAGCAGGGCGGTGGCGACGACGCCGACGGTGACGGCGCCGAGCACGTGCGTCTCGAAGTTGGCCATGGTGGGGACCCCGGGCGGGGAGGGAGGCGGGCGGGAGGGGAGGGAGGCGGGGGTGGGACGACGTCAGCATAGCCGGGATTCGCCGGGAGGCAGATCCCGGTCTCCGGAAGCCGTCCGAGCCCCGGAAGCGGATCGGGCCCGACCTGATTTCATCCTGGTGCGGAGGCAGATCGGTCCCGGGCATCGGGGGGCGGCCTCGCCGAGGCGTCCGCATCCAACAAGACAATCGCCCCTCCGGAAGCGGATCGGGCCCGACCTGATTTCATCCTGGTGCGGAGGCAGATCCGTCCCGGGCCTCGCTCAGCTGCACCACGCCGCCGCTTCCTCGCGCAGCGCGTCGCGGTGGACCCTGTCGGTCAGGCGCAGCCAGCGGTCATCGTCACCAGATCTGCCCTGCGCCGGACGCTTCCCCGTCAGGTCGCGGGTTACGTCCACACACCTCTGGGGGAGTCGCCATGTTGCTGCTGTCCATGCTGTTCGCGCCGGCGCTCGCCGCCGATCTCACCGTCGCCGACGTGGTCTCGGCGGGCCTCGACGCCAAGGATCCCGTCAGCATGAAGGGCTCCGAGACCTGCGAGTGCATGGTCGTCGACTACGGCGACAAGGGCACCCTGAAGCTCACGGGCGCCGAGGTCGCGGCGGTGACCCGCGTCACGGGCTCGTCGCCCGTCCTCACGGTGACCGTCGGCAGCAACAAGCTGCAGCTCGCGAGCGGGCTGTGCGAGAAGGTCGCGCTGCTGTCGCTGTCGGCGTCGCAGTGGCTGAAGAAGGACCTGGCCGTGGTCGACAGCGCGGGGAAGCCGTCGAGCCCCGGCTGCAACGTCATCCCGCACTGACCGCCGCGTTGAGCGCCGAGCCGGCGCGGAACCAGGCGCGCTCGCGCGCCGCGTAGCTGTGGCGCAGCGTGAGCGGCTCGGCGGCGCCGTCGCGGTGCACGAGGCGCGCCTCGACGGGCGCCGGCGCGAGTGCCCGAGATCGAGCAGGTCCAGGCGATCGCCCGGGCGCAGGCGCTCGTAGTCGGCGGGGTCGGCGAAGGTCAGCGCCAGCAGGCCCTGCTTCTTTCAGGTTCGACTCGTGGATGCGGGGCGAAGCTCCGCGCCACGACGGCGACGCAGCCGAGCAGGCGCGGGCTCCAGGGCCGCGTGCTCGCGCGAGCTGCCCTCGCCGTAGTTCGCGTCGCCGACGATCACCCAGGGGACGCCGCGCTCGCGCAGCCGCCGGGCGACGACGGCGACGGGGGCACGCTCGCCGGTGTCGGGGTCGGCCGCGGTGCCGCGCTCGCCGGTGTCGGCGTCCACCGCGCCCGAGAGCAGGTTGTCGGAGAAGCGCTCCAGGTGGCCGCGATAGCGCAGCCAGGACGCCGGCGGGCGAGATCTGGTCGGTGGTGGTGGCGCCGCGGGTGCGGATCAGCACGGGGGCGCCGAGGATGTCGCGGCCGTCCCAGGCGGCCAGCGCGGGAAGTGGCGCGAGGCGCTCGCTGCCCGGGCAGGGCGAGCGGGACGGCGCCGCCGTCGGCGGGGGCGGCACGTAGCGGTCGGTGCCGTCCGCGAAGCCGCCGGGGGCACGTCGGGGGCCGGGCCGGCGGGCGGAGGTGGAAGAGGGCTGGCCGTCGGCGCCGACGAGCGCGTCGCGGCGAGGGTCGAACGACAGGCGGCCCGCGAGGGCGAGGGCGAGGACGAGCTCCGGGCTGCCGACGTAGCTCATGGTGGCGGGGTTGCCGTCGTTGCGGCCGGGAAGTTGCGGTTGAACGAGGTCACGAGGGTGCGGGGCCCCTCCGCGGTGCGCGCCCCACTGGCCGATGCAGGGGCCGCAAGCGTTGGCCAAGGACCTCGGCGCCGACCCCGACGAGGTCGTCGAGCAGGGCCGTCGCGGGCGATGGTGGCGCGGATGCGCTCCGAGCCGGGCGTCACGAAGGAGCTCGGTCGCGGCGCGCAGGCCGTGGGCGGCGGCCTGGCGGGCGACGTCGGCGGCGCGCGCCACGTCCTGGTACGACGAGTTCGTGCAGCTGCCGACGAGCGCGGCGGTGATGGGGTCGACGAGGCCCTGGTCGGGATCGGCGAGCTCGGCGGCCAGGGCCGACAGCGGGCGGGCGCGTCCGGGGCTGTGCGGGCCGGCCAGGGGGGCCTTCGAGCGCGGCGAGATCGAGGTGCACGACGCGGTCGAAGGCGGCGTCGGGATCGGCCGCGACCTCGGGGTCGGCCACGAGCAGGGGCTGGTGGGCCTCGAGGGCGGGGAGGAGCGCTGCGCCCGGTGGCGGCGAGGAAGCGCGCGGTGGCGGCGTCGGTGGGGAAGACGGAGGTGGTGGCGCGAGCTCGGCGCCCATGTTGGCGATGGTGGCGCGGCCCGTGGCGCCCAGCGCGGCGACGCCGTCGCCCAGGTACTCGAGGACGCAGTGCGTGGCGCCGCTCGTGCCGAGGCGGGCGGCGAGGGCGAGCACCACGTCCTTCGGGGCGGCCCAGCCGTCCAGGGCGCCGTGCAGGACGACGCCGATGGCGGCGGGGCTGGCGCAGGCCGACGGGGAGCCCGGCCATGGCCTCGACCGCGTCGGCCCCGCCCACCCCGACGTAGGCGCCGAGCCCGCCGGCGTTGGGGGTGTGGGAGTCGGTGCCGAGGACGAGCTCGCCCGGCGTGGCGTACTGCTCGAGCACCACCTGGTGGATGATGCCGGCGCCCGGCGCCCAGAAGCCGGCACCGAAGCGGGCGGCGGCGCTGCGCAGGAAGCGGTAGACCTCGCCGTCGGCGTCGAGGGAGCGGGCGAGGTCGGACGCGGCGCCGTCGCGGGCGCGGATCAGGTGGTCGCAGTGCACGGTGGTGGGCACGGCCACCCGGGCGACGCCGGTGGCGGCGAGCTGCAGCAGGGGCCGTCTGGCCGAGGACGTCCTGGAGGACGACGCGGTCGGCGTGGAGCAGGAGGGTCGCGTCGGGGCCGAGGTCCTGCTCGGCCGGGTCGACGAGGTGGCCGAGCAGGTGCTTGTCGGCGAGCGTGAGCGGGCGCTGCAGGCGGCGGCGGACGGTGGCGAGGGCGGCGGCGGTGCGCGTAGCGGGCGGCGAGGGCCGCCGGGGTCGGGGCGATGTCCATGGGACCTCCTGGATCCCGGTTAAGTGTTCGTCGTGAGAATGGAATGACTACGAATCAGTCACGTTGGGACATGTTCTCTTGTTGAGCGGCCTGCTCGACGGCGTGGAGGCTGGCCGCGCTCGAGCGCACCGGCACGGTCACGGAGGCCGCTGCGCGGCTGCGCCTGACGCAGTCGGCCGTCAGCAAGCGCCTGGCGGCGCTGTCGGCGGCCGTGGGCGCCGACGTGGTCGCGCCCGAGGGGCGGCGGCTGCGAGTGACGGCCGAGGGGCTGGCGCTGCTGGAGCGCGCGCGGCCGCTGATCGCGGGGCTGCAGGCGCTGACCGTGCCCGGCGAGGCGGCGTCCACGTCGACGTTCTCCCTGGCGCTGTCGGAGTCGATCGCGGCGTCGTGGGGGCTGTTCGCGCTCGCGGCGGCGCTGGCGCGCGTGCCGGCGGTGCGGGTCGAGGTGCACGCGACCGCAGCGTGCTGCTGCTCGGGGCCGTGCGCCTCGGCCGCTACCACGCCGGGCTCACCACCGATCTCGCCACCCCGACCGATCTGCTGCACGAGCCGGTGGCGCGGGACCGATGGCCTTCGTGCACGCGGGGCCGCGGCCCGAACCGGCGGGGGCCCGCTCCTTCACGATCGAGGCCACGTCGGCGACCTGGCCGGCGGTGGCGCCGCAGCTGCGTCGGCGGCACCCCGGCGCTGCTCGCGCGGCCGCTGGTGCCGGTGGAGTCGTTCTCGGCGGCGCTGCAGCTCGTGCGCGCGGGCTTCGGCGACGGGGTGGTGCCGCTCGGGCTGGTGCAGGAGGCGGATCCGGCGGGCGGCGGGCACCGGCGGCTGCTGGAGGGGGGTCGCGCGGCCCATCTCGCTGGTCGCGCGGAAGACGGTGCACCACCGCCGCGGTTTCGCCGCGCTCCGGGACGCGCTGCGCGAGGAAGCGGCGGCCTGGTGCAGCTGAGCGGGCCCGGACGGATCTGCCTCCGCACCAGGATGAAATCAGGTCGGGCCCGATCCGCTTCCGGAGGGGCGATTGTCGAGTTGGATGCGGACGCCTCGACGAGGCCGGCCCCCGATGCCCGGGACCGATCTGCCTCCGCACCAGGATGAAATCAGGTCGGGCCCGATCTGCTTCCGGTCGATCCGCTTCCGGTCGATTGACGGAAAAGCGTCGGGCGCATCTCCGTCAATTGACGGAAAAGGTCGGCGCATTTCCGTCACGCCGAGCGTCAGCGCCGGCGACGGATCGCCAGCACCCCCAGCAGGCCGAGCCACCCGACCGAGCTCCCCCCGCTGCTGCAGCCGCAGCCGCCCTTCTCGTCGGGATCCGCCGAAACCACGCCGTCCGGCACGGTGCCGGTCGGATCGGAGTACGGCGGCACCGTCGTGTCGGTGGTCCCGCTCGTGCCCCCCGTGCCCCCCACGAGCCCGAACGTCGCCGTGAACGTCCGCCGCGGGATCGTCCCCTCGAGCTCCATCCCGACGGGCCCGGCGTTCACGACGCCGACCTGCGCCCACGACCCGCCCGCGAGCGGGATCTCGGCCGACAGCGCCTCGCCGTCGCCCACGAGCACCTTCCCGACGGTCGCCGGCCCGCCGCCCGCCGGCCACACCGCCCAGGCGAGCCCCCACTGTGCGCCCGCCTCGCCGGCCACGTCCACCTGCAGCGCCTGGTCGGTGCCGTCGCCGAGGTCGAGCCGGTAGTAGCTCGTGCCGAGGTCGTACGGCGCGTCCACCGGCTCCGCCACGTACCCGTCGACATCCGCGAGCGTCAGGTCCGCCTCGTACGGCACCCGCGCGTTCTCGGGCCACAGCGCGCCCTCCTCGAAGTGGGCGCCGTCGTCGTCGACCCCGGCGAACATCCGCCACACGGCGAACTCGAGGTACACCTCCGCCGCCGACGGCGCGTCGCCGTCGAGGGTGCCGAGCGCGTCGAGGTAGTCGGGCTCGTCGCTGCCCGACGGGTCGGCGAGCGCGTCCCACACGGCCAGCAGCGTCGTGCCGTCCTTGTTGCCGTACCGCTCCTCGAGGAACGTCCCGAAGATCGAGCCCCCGTACTCGTAGAACGAGTTCCGCCGGTAGGCCTCGACCTCGGAGGCGTACCCGTCGAAGACGAGGCTGGCGAACGGCAGCTCCTGGAAGTCCCGCAGCTCGGGCATGTACAGGTCGCTCGCGTCGTCGACGAGGTCGGTCATCGCCTCGGCGGTGCTCTCCCAGGGGAACACGCGCCGCTCGCGCGCGTCGATCGTGTACTGCAGCGCGTGGTTGAACTCGTGGCAGGCGAAGACCAGCATCTGGTCGTCGGGGATCCACCGGTCGTCCATCGCGATGTAGGACGGCACCGAGTACCAGTTGTCGCCCGGCGTCACGTCGGGGCCGAAGCCCCAGGTCCAGGCGCCGCCGTAGGTGTCCTCGTTGGTGAAGTAGACGTCGTAGGCGTCGCTGCCGCCCACGCCGTCGTCGGGCGGCGGCGCGGGCCAGCCCATCTGCTCGACCTCGATCTCCCAGGAGGTCTCGAAGGCGGGGAGCACCACGTCGATCACCCGCTGCTCGTCGGCCGCCTGGCGGTAGTGGACGCGGATGGGGTAGCGCTCCGAGTCGACGTAGCCGGCCTCGGCCGGGCGCCGGGCCGCGCGCAGCGCCTCGGGCGGATCGGCGCGGTGCGCCGGGGTCAGACAGCGGACGCCGGCCTCCGCCGGGACGAGCGACGCCGCGAACAGCAGAACGTGCATGACAGCCTCGTGGTCACAGAGAGCGCGCGGACAGAGGTCCGAGCACCGCATCATGTGCCGCCGGCGCCCCGGCCGCAACGTCGGCGGAGCAGGAGCGCGGCGAGCAGCCACACCGCGCCGCGCGGCCCGCCTCCGCCGCAGCCGCAGCCGATCGCGGGCGCCGGGGCGCTGCCGCCGCCCGCCGTCGTCGTCGGGGTCGGGGTCCACCGCGTCGGCTCACGCCGTCGCCGTCGCGGTCGGGGCAGGCCTGCACCAGCGGATCGGCGTCGTCGCAGACGCCGTCGACGGGCCCGGAGCCGGGCGGCCCGGCGCAGCCCTCGGTGGCTGGCCCGGCGCCCACGCCGTCCCCGTCGGCGTCGGCGCACCAGGCGCGCGGGACGGTGTGCGGCGGGGCGTGGTCGTCGCTGTCGTCGGCGCGGTCGGACCAGCCCGGCGCCGGGCAACGCCAGCCCGGATCGGTGGGGACGCCGTAGCCGTCGCCATCGGTGTCGGGGTGCAGCCAGCCTGCGTCGACGGCGGCGTCCTGCGCGTCGACGAGCTCGTCGCAGTCGTCGTCCTTGCCGTTGCACCGCTCCTCGGCGCCGGGGTGGACGCCCGGATCCGCGTCGTCGCAGTCGCCCAGCGCGGGCCAGCCGTCGCCGTCGGCGTCGACGAAGCCGGCGAAGTCGGCGTGCTCCCCGCCGAAGGCGCCCACGTCGGCGGGGGAGCCGTCCGGGTCGAGCTCCGCGGGGTCGCCCCGGTCGACGAGCGCGCTGTCGGGCGCCAGGGCCAGGTCGGCGGCGTCGCAGCTCGCGAACGGCCCCACGAGATCGGCCGGGCCGCTGCCGTTGCTGTCGGGCAGCGGCACGTCGGCGTCGCCCGCCACGTTGAGCGTGAACCAGTTCCAGTCGAGCTCGCTCGCCGCGAGGCCCACGTCGACCGCCGGCGAGCCCGAGACGTTGGCGGCGACGAGGTTGGCGACGAGCGACAGCTGCCCCGTCAGCAGGACCCCGCCCGACGCGCGCACCGCCGCCGCCTCGCCGGCGCCGTTGGCCACGAGGTGGTTGTTGCGCACCGACAGCGGACCCGACCCCACGTCGAGCGCGCCGGCCGCGCCGGCGGTGTTGCCGGCGAACACGTTGGCCGCGACGAGCCCACCGACCGTCACGGGCTGCTGCAGCGCGATGGCGCCGCCCGCCTGCGCGACGTTCTCGCAGAACATCGACCGGAGCACGACGACGGGCCCGTCGCTCGCGATGCCACCGCCGAACGCCGCCTCGTTGCCCTGGAACCAGCTGTGGTCGACCACGCAGGTCGCGCCGTCGCTGCAGGCGAGGGTCCCGCCGAGCGGGCCGGCCGTCTCGGGCGCGTCGATGCGGTTGTCGACGATGCGCGCCGCGCCGAGCCCGATCCCGCCGTCCCGCACCGAGATGGCGCTCCCGAGCGCGCCCGCCACGTTGTCCTCGAGGCGGATCCCGTCGACGAGCGACACCGAGGCGTACAGCCGCATCCCGCCGCCCTGGCCGCCCGCGGCGTCGACCGAGCGCGCCTCGTTGCCGAGGACCGCGCCGCCGTGCCAGTCGAGCGAGCCCGTCCCGACGAACAGCCCGCCGCCGAGGCCCGCGGCGTCCGCCCGGGCGTTCTCGTCGACCGCGACGTTGCCCTCGAGCGTGACCCCGCGCGCCACGACCGAGGCGCGGTCGGTGCCGATCCCGCCGCCGTAGCCGTCGAGGGCGGTGCACCCGCGCACGGTGACGGCCTCCAGGGTGACGGTGGCGTCGGCGGCGTAGAGCCCGCCGCCATCGGTGGGGGCGGTGCAGCCCTCGAGCGTGGTGCGGCGCAGCGTGAGGCGTCCACCGTCGGCGCGGACGCAGCCGCCGCGGCCCTCTGTGCCCGTCCCGCCGACCAGCGCGGCGCCTCGGTGGTGAGCACCGCTTCGGGGCCCGTCCACACGGTCCCCTCGACGCGCAGCCCCTGCAGCACCACGTCGGGCACCAGGACCTGGACCGACGGGAGCACGACCTGGCCGAGCGCGACCGCGGTGATCGTGACGCTCCGGTCGACGAGCAGCGGGTCGTACGCACCCGGCGCGACGAGCAGCCGGTCGCCGTCCGCCGCGGCGTCGACCGCCGCCTGGAGCGCGGCCCCGCCGCCCTGCACGGGCCGGTCGGCGGCGGCAGCGGACAGCGCCCAGGCCCACGCGAGCATCGCGCGATCCTATCGCATACGGGAGCCGCATGGGAGACACGCTCGTCGTCGGCGACGTCCACGGGTGCGCCGACGAGCTCGACGCGCTGCTCGACCGGGTGGGCCCCGAGCGGGTGCTCCTCGTCGGGGACCTCTTCACCAAGGGCCCGCACCCCGAGCGGGTCTGGGCCCGCATCCGCGACGCCGGCCTCCGCTCGGTCCTCGGCAACCACGACCAGCGCCTGCTCGACGTGATGGACGGGCGCCGGCCGCACGACCGCCACGGCGCCGACGTCGTCGCGGCGCTCGACCGCGAAGACCCCGCCTGGCGCCCGTTCGTGCGCGCCCTGCCGCTGTTCCTCGACGTCGACGGCGCCGCGCGCCCGACGGTGTGCGTCCACGCCGCGCTCCACCCGAGCGGCGACCTGGCCCGGACCACCCGGCGCACCGCCACCAAGCTCCGCCGCTGGCCCGACGACGCCGACGGCGACCCGTTCTGGTGGGAGGTCTACCGCGGCGAACGCGGCGTCGTGTTCGGCCACGACGCCGCGCGCGGGCTGGTCCGCCGGGAGGAGCGAGGGCGCGCCTGGCTCGTCGGGCTCGACACCGGCTGCGTGTACGGCGGGCAGCTGTCGGGCTGGGTGCCGGAGCGCGACGTCGTCGTGCAGGTCCCCGCGCGCGAGGCCTACGCCCCGTTCGGGTGACCCGGGCTCACGTCATGGCGGCGCGGACGTCGTCGTCACCCGTGTCGAAGCCCAGGTGCGCCGCCGTGAGGTCGGCGAGATCGGGGAACAGGTAGCTCACCC
>JAWKRQ010000119.1:0-13274 GCA_041389545.1 Myxococcota bacterium
GCCATAGAGGTTCATGGTGTCGGTGAGCGCCAGCGCCGGCATCTCGAGCTCGGCGGCGCGCGCCACGAGGGCCGGGATGGACGCGGAGCCGTCGAGGATCGACAGCTGCGAGTGGACGTGCAGGTGGACGAACATGCAACCCCGGTAGCCGGCCGGGCGGACAGAATCTGTCCGCCGTACAACTGTCCCGCTCCACCCGGGCGATCGCCTCAGCCCTGGACGGTCACCACCACCCGGCGCTGGTGCGGCGCCGTCCGGTGCTCGACGAGGTAGATGGCCTGCCACGTCCCGAGGCCGAGCCGCCCGTCCACCACCGGCACGGTGAGCGAGGTGGCGGTCACGCTCGACCGCAGGTGGGCCGACATGTCGTCGGGGCCCTCGTCGGTGTGGCGGTAGCGCGGATCGCCGTCGGGCGCGAGCCGGCACAGCCAGTCCTCGAGGTCGCGCAGCACGTCGGGGTCGGCGTTCTCCTGGATGACGAGCGACGCCGAGGTGTGCTGCAGGAACAGGTGGCACAGCCCGACCCGGACCTGCGCCTGGTCGACCACGTCGGCCACCCGGCCCGTGACGTCGACCAGGCTGCGGCCGGAGGTCGCGACGGTGACGGTGTGCTGGTGCACCTCAGCGCCCCGGCGCCAGGCAGTCGGTGGGCCCGGCGATGGCGCCCTCCAGCGCCTGGTCGTGGGCGATCCACCGCTCGATCACGTCGCTCGGCACACCCTCGTCCTCGAGCGTCGCGCGGAGCACGGCCAGGCGCCGCCGGAACTGCCCGCGGTTGATGCGCAGCGGCGCGTGGACCTCGCCGAGCGAGCGCCCGCCGTAGTGCCGGCGCCCGCCGAGGTGCGCCAGCGCGAGCTCCGCCTCGTGGTGCGCGATGCGATCGAGGTCCTTGCCCTGGAACTGGAAGCCGATGACGAAGTCGGCGGCCATGCGGCGCACGAACCGCGCCACCAGCGCCTCCACCGCGGCCTCCCCGCCGATGCGCGCCACGTCGCCCACGCCTACTCCGGCTTCGCGGCGTGGTTGAACCGCGACAGGTCGGGGAACGCGGGCGAGTCGAGGTCGAAGCGGTAGCGCATGGTCTGCCAGGTGCCCATCACGCGCTTGACGTATCCCCGCGTCTCCTCGAACGGGATCCGCTCGACGTACTCGTCGGTCGGCGGGTTGCCGTCCTCCGCGACCCACTTGTTCACGTTGGCCGCGCCGCCGTTGTAGGCGGCGAGCGCGAGGTACGGGCTGCCGGCGAGCTGCTTGTGCATCGCGTCGAGGTAGCGCCCGCCGAGCGCGAGGTTCACCCGCGGGTCGAACAGCTGCGGCAGGTCGAGGTCCATCTTCAGCCACCCGGCGGTCTGCTTCGCGGTCGCGGGCATCAGCTGCGACAGGCCCCGCGCCCCGGCGAACGAGACGATCTCGCGGTTGAAGTTGCTCTCCTCGCGGACGAGCGCGTGCAGCAGCCGCGGCTCGAACGCGTAGGTCGGCTTGACGGCCTCCTGGACCTCGTCCCAGTACCGGTCCGGGTACGCGAGGCGCACGATCTCGGCCTCGTGGTCGCCGAGCGTGCCGATGGGGTGCTCGCCCATCCAGCGGCGCAGCTCGTCGTGGGCGAACAGCCAGTCCTCCGCCGAGATCCGCAGCTCCGACAGCCAGGCCCGCTCGTCGGGCGCGAAGCTCGCCGATGTCGGCGCGACGCCACTCCGCGAGGCCCTCCACCGGCAGCCCCAGGCGGATGAGCGCGACGCCGTCGCGGACGTGCGGGTCGCGCGCCAGCCGCAGCCGGACCTGCCAGTCCACGCGCCCGCTGCCGTCGTCGTGGTCGTCGGGCCGCTTGGCGAGCGCGGCCGCCCGGTCGGGCGCGATCTCGACCAGCCGGGAGTAGGCCTGGATGGCGTAGAACGACTGCGGCATGTCGCGGCACAGCGCCGCGAAGCCCTCGATGGCCTCCGCCTTCGCCGCCGGATCGGTGCTGGCGCGGTTGGGCGCGCTCGCGTCGGGGTACAGGCGCCACCGCGCGGCCCAGTAGCGCCCGGCCTGCACGCTCACCGCGTCGCCGTCGACGGGCAGGCCGCCGAGGCGGGCGGCGATGGCCCGCGCGTCGTCGGGATCGCCGTCGAGGTACCGCGAGAAGGCCAGCCGCAGCAGCGCCTCGGGGACGGTGTCGCCCTTCGGGAAGCGCTCGAGCGCCTCTTCCCACCACTTGCGCGCCTCGTCGGGGCGCCCGGCCTCGAGCAGCGAGATCCCGCCGCGGGTGAGCCCGTCGTCGGCCATCGACTGGTCGGGGTACAGGTCGGTGAGCTGCCGATAGGCGGCCGCAGACTCGGCGAACCGCTTGCGGCGGTACAGCGCGGTGCCGAGCAGGTACATCCCGCGCGCGCCGTAGGTCTCGTCGATGCTCTTGCAGTCCTCGCCGATGCCCTTCAGCGCCTCGGCGGCGTCGGTCACGGCGTTCTTCTTGTAGAGCGCGCGGCCGTGGGCGAAGCGCAGGCGGCAGGCGTCGGCCGTCTTGCCGGCGGCCTGGCCGAGGATGGGCGTGGTGAGGTCGAGCACGGCGTCCCAGTCGCCGAGATCGAGCCAGGCCTCGGCCCGCTTCGCCGCCTCCTGCCAGGTCGGGCCGCGGCCCGCGTACTGCGTGGCCAGGTAGCGCGAGGCGGCCACGTCGCCGGGCGTGCCCGGGTAGTACGTCCAGACGCGCCGCAGCAGCGTGTAGGCCTCGTCGGAGCCGATGCCCGACCACTCGGCGAGGCGCAGCAGGATCTCGGCGTTGCCGTCGGCCGGATCGGCGCGCTCGCCGAAGGGGCGGAGCCGCTCGCGGGCATCGGCCGTGCGGCCCAGCGCGAACAGCGCGTCGGCCTCGCGCAGCGCGGCCCGCGGCGCCACGACCGCGGTGTTGCCCACCTTCTCGAGCCAGGCGAGCGCATCGAGCGCCTTGTCGGTGGCGAGCAGCACCTCGCCGCGCACCAGCGCGACGTAGGGCGCGGGCGCGCGGGCGTCGTCGAGCAGCGTCAGCACGTCGGCGGCGGCCTCGGGGTGCTCGCCGTGGGTGGCGCACCAGGCGACGAGGAACGCCCAGTCGCTCTTCTGGGCGCCCTGCAGCGCGTCGAGCGGCATGGCGCGCAGGCCCTGCTCGGCGTCGGCCCAGCGGCCCTCCCGCAGCGCCTTCAGCACCGGGGGCGGCAGCGGCAGCGCGAGGCCGCGCAGGCCCGGCCCGATCTGGAGGAGATCCTCCGCGGGCGCGGCGGCGGCGGGCGCCGCCACCGAGGGCGTGGCCAGGGGATCGGGCGCGCCGCAGCTCACGGCGGCGGCGAGGACGAGGGCGGTGCAGAACGGGACCGGGATGCGCATGTCGGGAACATACCCGCGGCAGGCCCTGCGGTGAGGGACGACCGGTCAACCCCCCGGCGGCGCGAGGTCGTCCAGCGCGGCGTCGAACGGCTCGCCCTCGACGAGGAACGGCGCCCCGCCTCCCGCGTTGCGCGCGACGCGCGTGCCGTCGGGGAGCGGCGGGCCGACGGCCACCGTCCAGTGGCGATCCCCTCCGCCACCGTCACGGTGAGCGCGGGATCCGGCGGCGCCGGCGGGGTGCGCCGGTAGAGGATCTTCGTCCGGGCCAGCGCGGCGATCCCGTCGTAGACCTTGCCGTCGTCTCGGCCGGCGGCCACCCAGGCGGCGCCATTGCGCGACGCCTCCACCTCGTAGTCCGGCGAGGCGAACGTGACGGTGTCGGCCTGCTCGAGGTCGATGCCGAAGGCGGTGCGCCAGCCGAGATCGGTCGGCCCTGGCGCAGCAGCGCGAGCGCATCGGGGGTAGAGTGCCCCCGCGCCCGTCGGACGCGGTGACGGTCGAGGTGCCGCTCAGCGCCTCCTCGCCGGTGGGGATCGCGTCGCCCTCGAGCTGCGCGGCCGTGCCGTCGTCGAGCGCGACCGTCACGGTGTAGGCCGGGTCGGCGATCTCCGGCGGCGGCTCCTGCAGCGCGTCGTAGCGGACGTTGAGCAGCCCGGTGACCAGATCGTCGACCTTGTCGGCGTCGGCCCGGGTGTAGCCCTCAGCCACCAGTCCCGCCCTCGCCCGTCACCCGCAGCGTGCCGTCGGGCGAGTCGATGCGCACCTCGCGCACCGCCGCCGGATCGAACCGCAGCACGTGGCGGTCGCGCAGCGTCTGCGCGTCGGCCAGCAGCGTGTGGCCGAGGTCGCCGCCGACCGCGGCGACCCCGCCGTCGGCCGCGCGGACGTAGGTGCGGAAGCCCACGGGCGCCTTGTCGCCGACGACGAGCGTGTGCCCTGCCCGTCCTCGGTGGTGAGCGCGACCTTCGCGGTGGGCGCCTCGCCGAGGCCGAACTCCGCCCCGCGATCGGCGCCCACGTCGAGCGGCACGCCGTTGTGGACGTCGTTCACGGCGCGGGAGCAGCTCGGTGACCTGCGCGCCGTCGGCCAGCTCGTCGATGGGCTCGCGCAGGTGCCACACGCCGTCGACCCGCTCGAGCAGCAGCCGCCCTCGGCCCGCTCGATCCGATCCGCCGCACCTGGTCGGCGGCGACGGACCGACCTCGCTCGTGGCGTCGGGGTCGGCAGGCTCCCTCCGGCGCCTTCCCGCCAGTACAGGGCGCCGGCGACCGCGATCACCAGCACCGAGAGGACCACCAGCATCCGGCTCTGTGCGCGGTCCATCAGGCTTCGCCCGCGGCCTCCTCGTACTTGCCGATCACCACCTGGGCGGCCTGCAGCACGCGCGACCCGACCGCATACCCCGTGGTGTGGACGACGAGCACGATGCCGTCCTGCTCCGGCTCGGACACCGGGGTGAGCCCCAGCGCCTCGTGGACGTTCGGATCGAACTTCGAGCCCACGCCGGGCACCTCGACGAGCCCGAGCTTCTTCAGCGCGTCGATGAACTGCTGCTCGACCATGCGCAGGCCGGACAGCAGGCTGTCGCCTTCGCCGCCGCCCTCCTGCGCCGCCACGAGCGACCGCCGCAGGTTCATCACCGGCTCGAAGAAGACCTTGATCTGCTCGAACGACTGCAGCTCGGAGTCCTGCTTGGACCGCTGCTCCATCCGCTCGCGGAAGCCCTTCATCTCGGCCTGCAGCTCGGTGTAGGCCTTCGACACCGCCCGCAGGCGGGCCATGGACTGGTCCTGGCCGCCCTTCAGCTGCGCGACCTCGGCCTCGAGCTCCGCGATCCGGCGCTCCTGCGGGCTCGGCTCGGGCGCCAGCTCGACGATCTCGGCCTCGACCGGCTCCGCGGGCGCATCGGCGCGCGCCTGCTCGGGCTCGGTCCCCTCGGGCGCCGGCGCGCCGTTCGCCTCGCCCTGCGGGCCCCCCTGCGCCTCGTTCTCGCCCACGCTCATCGCGTCCTCCACACACCGCGCACACTAATCGCGAGGGGCGCCCCGGCAAGGGTCCGCGGCCGCCAGCGCCCGCCGGAGGTTGGACCGCGCGCGCTCTCCGAGCCGTTCCTCGAGCCAGGCCGTGTGGAAGGTGGGGGTCCGACCGGCCATCGACGCGAGGAAGCTCGCGCGCCCCGCGCGGTAGGCCTCGGGGGTCACCACCGTGAGGTACTCCCGCGCCACGTCGGCCTCGTAGCGATCATAGCGGTCGGGCGCCGCGCCGAGGATCGACAGGTCGCAGTCGAGGAACGAGGCCAGATCGGGGTCGTCGGCGGGGATGGCGCCGCCGTGCCCCGCTGTGGCGAGCACCAGCGCCGCACAGCGCTCCGGATCCGCGCCGGGCAGCGCCGCGCCCACCGCCGCCCGATCTCGGCGCTCTGCGCTTCGTTGTCGCGCCGCGCCACGTCGTAGACGGCGTCGTGGGCGAGCACGGCGGCGTACACCGTGACGGGATCGCGCCAGCCGGGCCCGGCCCGCACCTCGCCGAAGCGCTCGGCGACCTCGGCGACGTGCTCGAGCGTGTGGTAGTGCCGGCCGCCGGGTGGGCGCCCGTAGTGGTCGACGACGTCGTCGAGGAGCGCCTGCGGCAGCGGCACGGGCGCCCACCGCCGCAGCGCGTCGACCGCGGCCAGGGGCGTCATGGGCTGCGTCACAGGATGAGCCGCACGCCGCCGAGCGTCTCGAGCCGGTGCGGGAAGCGGTCGCCGGGGGTCCCGAGGAACATGTAGTTCTTCGGCACGTCGAGCCGCTCCGACAGCGCCTCGATGAGGTCGGGGCCGAACTCCCCCTTCACGACGAGCAGGTCGATCCGCAGCGCGGGGTACTGCCGGTCGATCTGGCGGAGGTGGTCGGCGAGGTGCGGGGGGATGTCGCCCTCGTCGTCGTACACGTGCACCACCGTGAGCCGGTTCGTCTGCTCGTTCTGCAGCACGTACAGCGCCGCGCGGTTGAGCTCGGCGGGATCGTCCCCCTTCGTGAAGTACACGGCCGCCTGCTTGTTGATGTCGTGGACCATCGTGCGGACCGAGGTGCGCACCCACTCGTTGAGCTGGTTCGTCTGCTCGGAGACCGAGCCGACCACGAACAGCCCGAGCCGCAGCAGCTCGACCCGCAGGAACATGACCCCGACGATGGCCCCGGCGATCGCCAGGTAGGTCAGGAACACGATGAACGGCCGGATGTCCATGATCAGGTTGCCGATGAGCCCGAGCAGCACGGCACCCAGCGCGATGACGACCGCCGGCCAGCTGGCGCGGGTGTCGCGCGGGAGCTTGCCGCGGCTGCCCTTCAGCAGCAGGTTCCCCGTCGCGAACAGCGCCATGACCGACAGGAACGAGAAGATGTAGACGCCCGCGAGCACCTCCACGTCGCCCTCGGTGACCGCGAGGATCGAGCAGCAGATGCCGAAGAAGCCGAAGATGATCCAGTGGTTGGTGTGCCGCCACTCGTTCTCGGCGAGCAGGAACTGCGGCAGGCAGCGGTCGAGCGCCATCCGGCGGACGAGGCCGGTCACGCCGACGTAGGACGTGAGCACCGCGCCCGAGAGCACCAGCACGGCGTCGATGGCCACCACCGTCGACAGGGACGGGCCGACGGCGATCCCGCCCATCTGCGCGAGGAGGTCGTTCATCGGGTTGTCGGTCTCGAGCGCGTTCAGCGGCAGCAGCCCGAACGCCAGCAGCGAGATCAGCGGGTTGAAGATCGCCACGGCGATCCACATGTTCCGGAGCGTCTTCGGGAAGACGCCGGGCCCCTGCTCCTCGATGAAGTTGGCGGAGCTCTCGAAGCCGCTGATGCCGAGCATCGCCGACGCGAACCCGAAGAACAGCGCCGGCCCGAAGCCGAGGCGCGGCGGCGTGGTCAGGTTCTCGATGAGCAGCGACGGGTCCTGCGCGACGACCCAACCGCACGACAGGCACAGCACCGTGAGCGTGAGCATGTGGGCGATGAAGATGCCGAGGGCGACGACCGCGGACTCGGTGATGCCCACCACGTTGAGCACCGCGAACAGGCCGAGCAGCCCGACGGTGGCCGGGATGATCGGCAGGCCGTGCCACAGGCCGTGCAGGTAGTGCATGGCGTCGCCGGCGCTGATGACGGCGGTGGCGCAGTACGACAGCAGCGTGAGGATCGGCGGCCGCGGCCGCCACGCGCTTGTTCGTGGTGTTGAGCAGCACGGTGTAGGTGCCGCCGTTGAGCGGCAGCGCGCTGCCCACCTCGGCGTAGACCTTGCGGAACAGGTACAGGACGACGACGACGGCCAGCAGCGCCAGCGGCGCGATGGGGCCGGCCTTCGAGGCGCACAGCGCGGCGACGTACAGGCAGCTCGACGTGATGTCGTTGCCGCAGATGGCGGTCGCGGGCCACGCGCCCAGCATGGTCTTGTGGGCCTGGATCGGGCGCTTCGCGGGGCCGAGATCGACGAGCCGCGAGGCGGTCCCCCAGCCGGCGAACTCCCAGGCTCGACTCGCCGCCGGCCGACGTTGGTTCGCTCACGGCACCTCCGCGCAGCACAGCCTGCGGGCCGTCGCTATCTGGAGCCCGCCCCATCCGCAAGGAGCCCGGTCAGCGCCCCGCGCGGCCAGCGCCGACCAGCGCGACCGCCTCGGGCGGCACGGTGGCGCGAGCCCGCTGCTGCCGCGGCGACGACGCAATCGCCTCCGGCAAGAGG
Organism: Myxococcota bacterium; assembly: GCA_041389545.1. Lineage (GTDB taxonomy): Bacteria > Myxococcota_A > UBA796 > UBA796 > JACKER01. Next base: position 8,053 of record JAWKRQ010000119.1, read on the forward strand.
TGATCGGGCAGGACCTCGTAGGTCTCGCGGAGCGTGGCGTAGCTGCCGCGGCCGTGGGTGAGGTGCGCAGCCGCGAGGCGAAGGTGCGCAGCTCCCGGTAGGGGCACGACGCGACGAGCTTGGCCCACGGCCCGTCGACCTCCATGCCGAGGATCCGCCCGCGGTGGGCGGAGATGTCGCTGATGAGGTCGCCGAGCGCCTGCTGCGGCGCCTGGACCTCGATGTCGACCCACGGCTCGAGCACGCGGGTGCCGGCGCGCTGCAGGGCCGTGCGCGCGGCGCGCTCGCCGGCCAGGCGGAAGTGGTCGTCGGTCGACTGCAGGATGTCGTAGGCGCCGCCCGTGAGCCGCAGCTGCGCGCCCACCACCGGGAAGCCGGCCGTCGGCCCGTGCTGCAGGGCGTTGCGGGCGCCCTCGTCGATGGCGCCGCGGTAGCGCAGCGGGACGTCGTCCTCCCCTCGCCGATGGTGTCGACGAAGTCGGGGGCGTGGGCCGGGTCGGTCGGGACGAGCGAGATCTCGCACTTGCCGAACGCCTCGACGAGCCCATCGCCGTCCTTCTCGACGTGGACGCCCTCCACGCCGCGCACCTGGGCCGCGGGCATCTCGACGTACCCGACGGGCGGCAGCTCGGCGACGACCTGCGCGCGCCGGTCCAGGCCAGGACCCGCTCGACGGTCAGGCGCAGGTGATCCTCGGCCGCGCCGGCGAGCAGCCGCGCACCGGTGCGCGTGTCGGAGAGCAAGGCCAGGCCGCGATCGCCGCGGACGGCGGCCTGCAGCGCCTCGTCGACCCGGACGTCGTCGCGCGGGTTCACGGCGCGCACCGACAGCGCCATCATCGGCGGGCGGACGGGCGGCAGGACGACCTCGAGCCGCGAGCCGTCGGTGAGGGTGGTGCCCGCCGGCACCGGCAGCGGATCGTAGGTGGCGACGAGCAGCCCGGGCACGGCCGGCGGCGCGCTCGCCCGGCGCTGGCCCCGCATGCGGTAGAGCCGGCGGACCTTGTGGGGCAGCCCCGAGCGGCCGTCGAACCAGGTCGCCGCGCGGCGGCTCGCCGGCGAGGATCCGGATCAGGTGGCGCCGCTCGTCGCGCCCCGTGTCGAGGTGCTCCGAGAGGACCTGGGCGACGAAGGTGCCCGCAGGCAGCTCGCGCAGCGCGGTGCGCTGCCCGTCGTGCTCGCGGACGAGGCGGGGTTCCAGCGGCGCGACGTCGCTGGCGAGCCTCGAACGGCGGCACCCACTCGACGAGGCGATCGACGAGCTGCCGCAGCCCCACCCGCGCAGCGGCGCGGCCAGGAGCACCGGCAGCACGCGGCGCTGGCGCACGGCCCGGGAGAGCGCCTCGGCGACGAGCGGCGCGGGCAGCTCGAGGTACTCGAGGTACTCCTCGAGCAGCGCGTCGTCGCTCATCGCCACGGCGTCGACCAGATCTTCGCGCGCCCGCGAGACCTCGCCGGCCATCCCCTCGGGGATCGGCTCGGGCGACCAGGTGCCGCTGCCGTCGTCGGCGAAGCGCAGCGCGCGCTCGCCCAGCACGTCGACGACGCCGACCAGGTGCCCGCGCTCGTCGAGGAACGGCAGGTGCACGGCGACGGCGCGCACGCCGGCCGACTCGCCGAGGGCGCGGACGATCTCCGGCACGTCGGGCACGGCGCGATCGGCCTTGGTGACGACGGCGAGCACGGGCAGCGACTGGCGCGCGGCGGCGGCCAGCGCGTCGTCGGTGCCCACCTCGACGCCCGCTCCGCCGTCGACCACCACCAGCGCCGCCTCGGCGGCCGACAGGCCCACGTCGCGCATCGCCGACAGCGCGTCGGTGCCGGGGGTGTCGACGAGCTGGACGGTGGCGGCGACGCCGCTCGCTTCGACCACCCAGTCGAACCAGGCGGTGGCGAGCTCGAGCGTGAGCCGGTGGCGGCGCGACTCGGGCGTGGCGTCGAGCAGCGTGGTGCCCTCTTCGAGGCTGCCCATCTCGCGGACCACCCGCCCGGCCTGCAGCAGCGCCTCGGCGAGGGTGGTCTTGCCAGCGGAGCGATGCCCGACCAGAGCGACGGTGCGCAGGCGGTCGGCGGAGATCGCGTCGGCAGGCGGCCGGGAGGCCGTCCGCCCGCCGCGGGACACCGGGATCCCGGTGCCGGTGGGTCCGCCGGCAGTTCCAGACCCGGTGCGTGCGGACCCGGCGCGCCTGGGCTTCATCCGCCTCCCCTGTCATGAAGGTACGCACGGTGGAACGGTGCGTCAACCCGCGCGATCACCAGCGCGCGGGAGTGGCATCCGAACCGCTTCGTCGCTATCTTCACCAGTCTGGAAGCGACCTCGCCAACGCTGCAGCCCCTCCGCGCGCACTCGGCCACCCACGCCGGGCTCCACCACCTGCGCAACGAGGACGCCCACGCCGTGGTCACCGCGGGCGACGGCACGCTCCTCATCGTCTGCGACGGCATGGGGGGCATGGGCCGGGGCGACGAGGCGAGCCAGCTCGCCGTCGACATCCTGCGCGAGGCGATGAACCTCGACGAGGCGCTGCCGCCCGAGGCCCTGCCGGCCGAGCGCATGCGGGTGGCGCTGCGCGAGGCCGACGAGAAGATCCGCATCGCGCTGTGCGAAGACGTGGAGCAGCCCGGCGCCACCGCCGTGATGGCCTACGTGAGCGACGCCGTGGCCCACGTGGCGTGGGTCGGCGACAGCCGGGCCTACCTCATCCGGCAGGAGCGCGTCGTCCACCGCACGCGCGACCACAAGCTGGTGGAGGAGCTCGTCGAGGCGGGGCAGCTCACCGCCCAGCAGGCGCGCGAGTCCGCGCTGGCGCACGTCGTCACCCGCGCGCTCGGCGGGCGTCCGGCCAGCGATCCGCCCGTCAACGTCGCCACGCCGGGGTACCCCTGGCTGCTGCAACACGGTGACCGGATCCTGCTGTGCAGCGACGGCGTGTCCGACCTCATCGACGACGAAGAGATCGCGACCCTGATCGCGGGCGCCGATCCGGAGCAGGCCACGGCCAAGCTCGTCGAGACGGCCCTGCTGCGGGGCGGCCACGACAACATCACCTGCATCGTCGCCGTCTGGGAGGGCGAGGATGCGAAGGATCAGGCCACGCCCGTCATCCAGGCTCGAGCGCCAGGAGGCGCCGGACCTGCCCGACGCCCTGGATGGCGACGTCGAGACCGACGAGGTCCCCCTCGCGGAGCAGCCCACGGCCGAGGTCGAGCGGCCGCCGCCCGTGCCGGAGGATCCGCAGGGCCCGGTGTGGCTCGCCGCGGGGATCGCGCTGGTGGTGATCGGCGTCGTCGCCGGCCTGGTCGCGGTCGCGCAGTAGCCGCGGCGCCGCGCGCGAGCTCGCCGCCCGACGATCAGATCGCGAAGATGGCCGTCCCCGCGAGCAGCATCGCCGCGATCACGCATGTGACGATGACCCCGACCAGGATCACGGCGGCGAGTGCCCCGCCCACCATCCAGCCTCGCCCGCTCGACTCGGCGGGCACCGGGGCGGGCGCGGCCGGCGCCGCCACCAGGCTGGCCCGCGGCCGCTGCACGGTCTCGTCGGCCGGGCCCCCGCCGGTGCTGACCAGCGGCGCCACCGGCATCGGCTCCAGCGCGTCGGCCCGCGCTTCCTCGGCGAGCGCCACCGACGGCGCCACCATCCACGCCGTCTCCGAGCCCGGCGGCTCCGGCGGCGCGGGCGGCCCGTCGTCCTCCGACGCCTCGCTCGGCTCGGCATCGACGGCGTCGGCCGCGGCCTCCTGCAGCGGCGGCAGCGCATCCGCCGCAGCAGGCGCCGGGGCCGGCTCCGGCTCCTCCGGCGGGGGCGGCGCCTCGTCGCCTTCGCCCTCCCCCTCCACGTCGGCGGACGGCGCCGGCGGCGCGTCGGCCCCGACCTCGGGGACGTAGTCCTCGTCGAGCTCGGCCGTGCGCTCGCCGGCGACGATCACCGCCACCGTGACGTTGTCGTGGCCCCCGCGCTCCACGGCCAGCGAGACCAGCGCCTGCGCGGCGTCGTCGGGCTCGCGGCCGGCGATGAGCCTCGCGATCTCCCAGTCCTCGAGCAGGTCGTGCAGCCCGTCGCTGCACATGACGAGCGCGTCGTCGCGGTCGATCACCAGCGGCTCGGCGAGGACATCGGGCACGAGCGGCCGCCCGTCGGCCATCCGCGAGTGCCCGAGCGCGCGGGTGAGCATGCCCGACTCGGGGTGGTGGCGCGCCTCGACCTCGGGCACCTGCCCCTGCTCGATCAGCATCTGCACCCGCGTGTGGTCGAGGGTGCGCCACAGCAGCTGCCCCCGCCGCACGTGGTACAGCCGAGAGTCGCCGACGAGCCCTACGTGCACCTCGGCGCCGCGGCACAGCGCAGCGACCGTGGTGGTGCCCATGCCGCGCGTGCCCGAGGCGCGCCCCTCCTGGAGGATCGCCTCGTTCGCCTCGAGCAGCCCTCGGTAGAGCCGCTCGCGCGGATCGGTCGCCACGTCGCGCGCGACGACCTCCTCGAGGACCTGCACCGCGAGGCCGCTCGCGACCTCGCCCGCCTCGTGGCCGCCCATGCCGTCGGCCACGATGACGAACAGGCTCCCGTCGGGCAGCCAGGCGAACCCGTGGGAGTCCTCGTTGTTCGTCCGCACGCGTCCGACATCGGTCCGTACCGCGACCCGGAGCGGGAACCCGAAGCTGACGCGCATCTCGTCGCTCAACCCGCTCCTCCGGCGCTGTCCGAGCGGAGATGCCCGATATCACAGAGGGACCGCGCCCGCACCGGCGATCCTGCCGGCGGGGCAGGCCGTTTCGGCTAGTTGAAGCCCGGGAGCTTCGAGAGGAAGTCCACGGCGTTCTCGTTGTCGGCGATCGACTCGCCCGCGGCCAGCTTCTGGCCGAGCAGGTAGGCGTCGTAGGCCCACAGGAGCACCGGCAGCCACCACGCCATGCCGCAGGTGATGACGGACACCGCGATCACGTACACGAAGCCGGCGATCGCCTTCTTCTGCTGCCCCATCAGGAAGTACCCGATGGGGAACCCGAACAGGTTGAGGACCGCCAACAGGATCGGGTTGGCGTCCGGCTTCGTGATCATCTCGCCCATGGAATCGCTCCAGATCGGCACGGGGGCCGGGGACAGGGGCACTCCAAGCGCTCGCCCGTGTCAGGCGCAAGCCTAGGCCACCGGCGGGGTGTCGGCAAGGCGACCGGCGGCCGTCTGGCGGATGGCCGGCGTTCACCCGTTCCTGCGCCGCTCA
>JAWKRQ010000120.1:0-12801 GCA_041389545.1 Myxococcota bacterium
CGACCTGGGCTTCGGCCTCTTCGACCTCGACCTCGAGATCGACCTCGACCTCGAGATCGACCTCGACCTCGACCTCGAGATCGACCTCGACCTCGAGATCGACCTCGACCTCGACCTCGAGATCGACCTCGACGTCGACCTCGACCTCGACCTCGACCTCGACCTCGACGTCGACCTCGACGTCGACCTCGACCTCGACCTCGACCTCGACGTCGACCTCGATGTCGCCCTCGCCCTCGCCGTCGACCCCCACCGGGCAAGGCAGAAAGACCGGTCGATCAGCGCAGCTCGTAGTGCCCCAGGAACCGTGCCGCGTCGTCCGCCGGCAGGTTCGCCGCCAGCGACCGCGCCAGCCCCGACGCCACCCGCTGGTGCCGGTCCCGCACCGACGCATCGTCGCTCACCCGCAACAGGTGCAGGTGCGCCACCAGCTGGAAGTACCGGAACCCGTTGGCCTCCGACTGCGCCAGCGCCCGCTGCAGCAGCTCCTTCGCCGCGACCGCCCGCCCCACGTCCGCCAGCGCCCGCCCCACGGCGAGGTCGGTCCGCACCTGCACGTGCGGCCACGCCCGCGGGCGGCTCGCGTCCTGGTCGAGCACCCGCCCGGCCTCCGCCACCCGCCCGACCCCCACGAGCGCCGTGGCCCGCCAGCCCCGCACCTCGTCGGCGATGCCCTCGGGGTCGTGGATGCCGAGCACCTCCTCGAGCGCAGCGATCTCGGCCAGCGCCTCCTCGTGGTCGCGCCGCGCGAGCACGGCCTCGACCAGCGCGCACCGCACCATCGCCTCGTCCTCGCGGATCTCGAGCCGGCGCACCACCTCGAGCGCCTGCTGCGCCTCCCGCACGGCCTCGTCGACCCGCCCCAGCCGCACGAGCACCCGCGCCCGCCACCCCTTCCCGAGCGCGATCCCCTGCGGGAACGCGGCCTCCTCGGACTGCGACAGCGTGCGGTCGGCGAGCGCGAGCCCCTTGCGCAGCGAGCCGCTGTCGGCGAACACCTCGACCAGGTTGCACCGCGCCACGACCAGCGGCCCGAGCATCCCGAGCCGCTCGAACACCGTCGCCGACTGCTCGAGGTGGCGCCGCGCCTCCATCGGCTGCCCGCGGCAGATGGCGAGCACGGCGAGCCCGTTGTAGCCGTGGCCCTGCGCCCGCTCGTCGCCCACCTGCTGGGCGATCTGCAGCGACCGCTTCCAGTACTGCTCGGCCCCCTCGAGGTCGCCGCGCGACCAGCGCGCCCCGCCGAGCTCGTACAGCGCCACCGGCAGCAGCGTCTGGTCGCCGGCCTCCTCCGCCCGCGCGACGGCGCTCTTGAGCTGCACCTCGGCCTCGTCGACCCGGCCCTGCTGCCGCAGCTGCACCCCGAGCTCGGCCGCGACCCGCGACTCGAGCCCGGCGTCGCGCACGAGCCGCGCCAGCCGCTGCGCCTCGGTGGTGGCGAGCACGGCCTCGGGGAGCTGCCCGAGCCCGTGCCGCGCCCGCGCGATGCACAGCCAGACCTCGGCGAGCCGCCGATCCGCGGAGTCGAGCAGCAGGTAGGGCCGCGCCATCGCCTCCATGCCGAGCGCCCGCTCGAGCATCGCCAGCGACTCCTGGTACAGGCTGCGCTGCAGGTGCCGGTTCGCGCTCGACACGAGGTAGCGGTAGGCCTTGGGCCACAGCTCGGCGTGCTCGAACTGGTAGGCCAGCTCGTCCACGACGGCGCCGAGCTGCCCGCGGTGGTGCCGCTCCAGGGCCTCGCCGAGGCGCCGGTGGTCGAGCCGCAGGTCCTGGCCGCGCTTCTCGACCAGCACCTCGCGGAACCGCCCGTGCGACAGCTCCACCAGCTCCCGGTCGGCGAGCCGGTGCTCGGCGACGATGCCGGCGTCGACCAGGGCGTCGAGCGCCTCCATCACCCGGTCCTCGGCCATCCGGGCCGTGTCGACCAGCACGTCGAGCTCGATGCGGTGCCGCGCGAGCGCGAGGATCCGCCCCACCGCGAGCGCGTCCTCCGACAGCGGCGCCAGGCGCTCCAGCAGCGCGCTGCGCAGCGACGGCGGCATCGGCAGCTGCGACTGCGTGATCTGGGCCTCGTCGACGGTGAGGCGCCAGGTGCCGTCGGCCTCGACGATGAGCCCGTCGGCGATCAGGCTGCGCAACATGTCGACGATGAACGCCGGCGAGCCCTCGCCCTCGCGGGTGAGCCGCTCGGCGAGCCCGAGCGCGGCGGGATCCGCGCCGAGGATGCCCACAGCCAGCTCCTCGACCTCGGCCGGCGCGAACGGCGCGAGCTCCAGCGTCTCGACGACGTCGAGGTGCTCGAGCTGGGCGCGCAGCTGCACGGCGCCGTCGGGCGGGCCCTCGTGGGACAGGACGAAGGCGATGGGCTCGTCGGACAGCTCGATCGTCTGGCGGACGAGGTACACGAGGAGCTCGACCGTGGCCGGATCGGCGTCCTGCACGTCGTCGAGGACGATGGCGAGCGGCGCGTGATCGACGACCAGCTCGTGGAAGGCGGCCAGCACGGGGTAGCGGTCGGTCGGCCGCGCGTCCTCGGTGCCGCGGAACACCTGCTCGAGCAGGGCGGGCGGCTGGGTGCCGCGCAGCGACCGATAGACGGAGGCGAACGCGCCGTAGGGCCTGTCCTGCGCCCGGCAGCGCCCGACCCCGACCGGCACGCCGCGCGCCCGCGCGTAGGACTCGGCCAGGTCGAGCATGCGGCTCTTGCCGAGCCCCGGCGGCCCGCACAGCAGCAGCGCCACCCCGGCCCGCCCCGACGCCACGTCGTCGACGACCTCGCGCATCCGCGCGCGGATCTGCGTGCGCCCCACGGTGCGCGTGGGCCAGCCGCCGGGCAGGTCCTCGCCGTGGTCGCGATCGCCCAGGACGTAGAGCAGGTGCGACGCGCTCGCGAAGCGATCGGCCGGGTCCTTCTGGAGCAGCCGCAGGCAGATCTCTTCGAGCTCCTCGGGCACGTCGGCCACCAGCTCCCGCGGCGGGCGCGGGGTGGCGTTGAGGTGCTTCTCGAGGAAGCCGTGGAGCGTGTGGGCCTGGAACGGGCGCTTCCCGGTGAGCAGCAGGTAGGTGACGGCGCCGAGCGAGTAGAGGTCGGCGCGCGCGTCGACGATCTCGCCGGAGATCTGCTCGGGCGCCATGTAGGCGGCGGTGCCGATGAGCTCCCCCACCGCGGTGAGGTCGGCGTCGGTCTCCTTGACCACGCCGAAGTCCATGAGCTTGACCGTGCCGTCCTCCGCGACCATCGCGTTGCCCGGGGTCACGTCGCGGTGGACGAGCCCGCGCTCGTGGACGTAGGCCAGCGCCCGCGCGATCTGGATCACGATCTGGCGGACGCGCTCGAACCGCTCGGCCGGCGGGCGCTGCGACAGCCGCTCGGCCTCGACCCGCAGATCGTGGCCGGCGAGCAGCTCCATCGTGAACCAGGGCCGCTCGCCGAGCATGCCCCACTCGTACACGCGCAGCACGTTCGGGTGATCGAGGCGCAGCAGCGCGCGGAACTCCCGCCGGAAGCGGGTCTGCGTCTCCCGGTTCTGGCGCCCGAGCGGCAGGAGCAGCTTCAGCGCGCGCCGATCGCCCGTCCGCAGATCGCGCACCGCGAGGACGGTGGCCATGCCGCCGCGGGCCAGCTCCGACAACACTTCGTGATCGCCGATCCGGTCGCCGGGCCGGGGCTCGTCCGCCGCGCCGAACGTGCTCGTGCGGAGGTCGCTCACGAGCCCGCACGCACCGCCGTGGAAATCCGGCTGGCAGGATGACGCGCGGCGTATACTGGGGTTCGGCAGGGTCCGGGCACGGGGGTCCGGCAGGGTCCGGGCACGGGGATGCCCGGCGCGGGGAGGGTCGGGTGGAGCACTGCTTCCCTGGGAGTAACCCGCGACGGCACCCTGAGGGAGTCACCCTGAGCAACTCCCCTTCGGGGACTCACCCGGTGGGCCTTTCGGGATGGGCACGGTGATGCGGAACCGGACAAGAACTATAGTCACATTGCTGCGCCCGCGACCCCCCGCCGGCGTAGGGGTGGTGCATGGAGCTTGAAGCGTACGCGCGCACCGAGACGGGTCCGGTCCGGGAGCACAACGAGGACGCCTGGAAGATCGACCTCGAGCACGGGGTCTTCGTGGTCGCCGACGGCATGGGCGGCCACGCAGCCGGCGAGGTCGCGTCCGCCATGGCGACCGAGACGGTGCACCACACGCTGGTGGGCGCCCCCGATCCCGAAGAGACCCGGCTGGTCCGCGATCACGAGGCCGAAGATCCGGCCGACATCCTGCGCGAGCGCTTGCGCTACGCGATGAACCAGGCCTCGATCCGGATCCGGCGCGAGGCGGAGCAGCGCCCGGAGACCCGCGGCATGGGAACCACCCTGGTGGTGCTGGTGGTCGACGGCGACTCGGCCCACCTGGCCCACGTGGGCGACTCGCGCGCCTACCTGTTCCGGGACGGGCGGCTGGTGCGGCTCACCCGCGACCACACCGTCGTGCAGCAGGAGATCGACGCAGGGCGGCTCACGCCCGAGCTCGCGCGCCTGCTGCCCCACAAGCACATCCTCACCCAGTCCGTCGGCTTCCACGGCCCCGTGGAGCCCGACACGACCACCCGGGTGGTGGAGCCCGGTGACATCTTCATCCTGTGCAGCGACGGGATGACCGATCCGCTCGACGACGATGCCATCCAGAGGATCGTCGCGGACACGCCGCTCGACATGGTCGCCCACGTGCTGGTCGAAGAGGCGCTCAAGGCCGGCAGCGAGGACAACGTGACGGTCGTGGCGGTGGGCGCCACCGCCTAGAGGGCGCGGTGAGCTCGGGCGAGCGGCGCATCCTGCTGGTCGGCCTCACCGACGCCGATCGCGCGTGCCTGCTCGACGCGATCCGTCAGGAGGCCGGCTCGGGCCAGCCCGTGCTGGCGCTCTCGGGGCTCGAGGAGGCCGTCCAGGAGCTGTCGCTCGACGGCGACGTGGCGAGCGTCATCGTCGGCGGCGGCGCCGCGGTGGGCGGCTGGCCCCAGGTGGGGATCGAGCTGCGCCGCATGGCCCCCCAGGCGGCGCTGGTCGCCGTCACCGGGGCCGACGCCGGGCCGCAGTGGGACGACGTCATCGCGCCGCACGAGCGCGATCCCGCCGTGCTGATGCGGGTGGTGCGCGCCGCGTTCTCCATCGCCTCGGCGAAGGCGAGCCTGGTGCGCTGGGCGATGCGCGATCCGCTGACCGACCTGCTGAACCGGCGCGGGCTGGAGCGGGTCCTGCTGCGCCAGGCGGGCGAGCAGGAGCGCGGGCTGGGCCCGGCGGCGGCGCTGCTCGTCGACTGCGACGACTTCAAGGCGGTCAACGACCGCTTCGGCCTGACCACGGGCGACGAGGTGCTGCGCGCCCTCGCCGCCGTCCTCACCCGCAGCGTGCGCGGCAGCGACACCGTCGCCCGGGTGGGCGGCGACGAGTTCGTCGTGGTGCTGCCGGGGACGCGCACCTGGGAGGCCGTGGAGATCGCGGAGCGGATCCGGGTCGCCGCCCACCTGCCGCTGCCCGACGGCGACGCGCTCTCGGTCTCCATCGGCGTCCGCCGGCTCGCGCCCGGCATGACGAGCATCCGGGAGCTCATGGGCGCCACCCAGGACGCCCTGCGCGAGAGCAAGGTCGAGGGCAAGGACCAGGTGCGCGTCGTCGACGAGGACGGCGAGCGCAGCGCCGTGGTCCGCTCGCTGCCGCCCGACTTCAGCGACGACCCGGCGCTGCCGGCGGGCACCGTCCTGTTCGAGTTCACCACGGTGCCGGTGCGGGATCTGCGCACCGACACCGACGTGGCGTGGGTCCTCCGCCCGAGCCTGGCGCGCGAGGCGCAGCTCGCCGTGGCCGCGCACCGGGCGTCCCGCGCGAGCTGGGACCTGCGCTGGTTCGAGCGCGCGCTCGCGGAGGCCGGGGCCGCGCCCGTGCCGGTCCATGTCGGGTTGTACCCTCGCACCGTCCGCCGCCTCGGCGCGGCCGCCGTGCGCGAGCGGATCCCGCCGCAGCTCCCGCTCGAGCGCGTCACCCTGACGTTCGACGACCAGTTCCTCACCGGCGACCCGGGCCCGCTGGCCGACGCGCTGGCGCCCCTCGTCGCCGACGGCCTCACCGTGTGCCTCGAGCTGTCCGACCTCGGGCGCACCTGCCTCGAGGCGCTGGTCCTGCTGCGCCCGGCCCGGGCGCGGCTCGCCCCGGCCCTCACCGACGGCCTCTCCCCGGCGCGGGTCCGCCGCATCGGCCTCGGGCGGTTCGTCCGCGTCGCGCGGTCGCTCGGCATCGAGCTCGTGGCCGCCCCGCTCGACGAGGCCGACGCGCGGATCCTGCGCGACCTCGGGGTGCACCTGTTCGAGGGCGCGCCGCTCGCCCCTCCGGGAGCGCGCCCGGGTGACGTGCCGCGGCGGATCGGGACGGGCTCCCGGGTCAGCGCGAGCACCACCCGCACCTCGCCCGCGGCGGCGGGCGGTGTCGTGGTGGCAGCTGATGCGCAGCCGGCCGTGGTCGCGGGTGAGCTGGTGCGGCGGGCAGCGGCTCGTCAGCGTCGAGCAGCGCGGCGATCTCCTCGTCGGACAGCCGCAGCACGGACGGGAACATCCGCACGCTCGTCACCTGCACGCGCTCGCCGGTGGTGCGCAGCCCGGACTTCATCCCGCGCTTGATCTGCGTCGAGAGGCTGACGGGCTCGCTGTCGTCCGGTGGGGCGTCTGCTGCCCGGCCGGGGGCGAGCAGCAGGAGGCACAGCCACATCTCGCCTCCCAGACGTGGGGGGTAACCGGGCGCCCCTCACAGCGCGATGTGGATCTCGGCGCGGCCCTCGGTGGAGACGGGCGTGGTGACGCGCTCGAACGCCCGCCGCAGGCACTGGGGCTTGACGGTGCCGAGCCGCTGGGGGCTGACCTTGGCGTAGACCACCTTGCCGGTGGCGTCGACGAGCAGCTCGGCCGTGACGTCGGCGCCCTCGCCGCAGTGGTCGACGATCTCGGGGCGCGTCTTGCGGACGGCCCGCTCGACGGCGGCCCGATCGTCTTCGCTCAGGCGGCGCGCCTTGGTGAACCGCGGCGGATCCTCGCCCACGACGACGCCGGGATCGCCGCCCCGCCGCCGAGGTCGCCGAACCAGCCGGCGCCCGCGGCCCGACCACGAGCAGCAGCCCGACGACGACGAAGCTGCCCACGCCGACCGCGGTGATGCCGACGAGCGACAGCCCGAAGCACCCGGCGAGCCCGGCGGTGCCGCCGCTGCGGGGGGCGGGCTCGCGCGGCGGGGTCGGCAGCGCGGGCGACGACCGGGCGAGCGGCGGCGGCGGCGCCACCTCCGCGAACGGCGGTCGCGTCGGCGCCGGCGGCACCTCCGCGACCGGCGCCGCCTCGGGGCCGGCGGCTGCGGCGCGACGTCGGTCGTGCCGGTCTGGCCGAGGCGCATGCCGACGTACGACGGCGGCCCCGTCAACGGCACCGACGACGGCGGGGCGTCGCTCGGGGCCTCGACGGTGTGGTCGTCCTCCTCGGGCTCGGCCTCGGGGCCGAACGGGCGGAAGGGTGGGCCGGTCTCCTCGGTGGCGTCGGAGTGGCGTCTTCCTCGAGGCTCGGCGGCGGCAGCAGCGGGCTCGCCGCCAGCTGGCTCGCGCCCGGGTCGGGCGGCGGCGGCGGCATGGTGTCGGGCGGCGGCATCGGTGTCGGGCGGCGGCACGGCGCGCGCGGGCACGGTGTCGGGCGGCGGCGGCGGCTCGCCCGGCAGCGGCGGGGGCGTGGGCCCCGACCCCCCGGCTTCGGCCGCGCTCACGGCCGTGTCGACGGTGGACGGCGCGGGGCGCACGTCGGTGTCGGCGCCCGCCGTGGCCCCGGCCTGCGGCGGCGGCGGCACGAGGTCGGGCGGCGGCAGCGGCGGCGGCGCGACGTCGGTGTCGACCTCCTCGGCCGCCCGCGGCAGCGCCGCCTGCGGCCCCTCCCCCTGCACGGTGGGCGGCGGCGGCGGCGGGACGTCCGGCGCCTCGGGCTCGGGCGGCACCGACGGCCGCGCCACGATGCGCGACTGCGTGAGGTCGATGGTGTGCATCGGCTCGGCGCGCAGCTCCAGCGGCAGCAGCGGCCCGAGCGACTGCAGCACCCGGTGGATGGTGTAGCGCTCGTCGGGATCGAGCCGGAGCGTGTTCGAGATCACGTCGTCGAGCGCCTCGGCGACCTCGGGGCGCGGCGCGGCATCGGGCGGCACCACCCGGGCGATCCGGTAGGGCAGCTGCGCGAGCAGCTCCTCGTAGGTCGAGGCGATGTCGGCGCGGTGGCTGAAGGTGAACGGCGGCCGCCCGGTGAGCAGGAACACGAACAGCGCCCCGGCCGCGAACACGTCGGTCGCCGGGGTGGGGGTGAGCCCCTCGAACTGCTCGGGTGCGGCGTACTCCGGGGTCCCGACGAACGCCCCCATGCGGGTGAGCCGCTCGCCCGGGCCGCCGGCGACCTTGGCGATGCCGAAGTCGGCGACCCGGATCCGCGGCACGCCGTCGCGCTCGGTCAGCGCGTCGAGCAGCACGTTGTCGGGCTTGAGGTCGCGGTGGACGACCCCCCGCTGGTGCGCCACGTCGAGCCCGAGCAGCACCTGCCGCAGGATGGCCGCGGCGACGGGCGGCTCGAGCGCCCAGCCGCGCGGATCGCGGGCGTGCCGCTCGACGTGCTGCGCGAGGCTCCCGCCCTCCTCGAACCGCGTGACGAGGTAGGGCTCGTGGCCCGCGCGGTGCACGAAGCCGAGCAGCTCCACGATGTTGTCGTGGGCGAGCTCCTGCAAGATCTGCGCCTCGTTCGACAGCCGCCGCAGGAACGGGCCGCTGGCGCGCGCCGCGTAGAGCACCTTGATGGCGACGCGCGGCCCGACGGCCTCGCCCTGCGCGTCGATCTCGCGCGCCAGGTAGGTGAGCCCAGCCCCGCCGACCGCGAGGCACCGGTCGACGCGGTAGCGCCGGTCGAGCACGTCGCCCTCGCCGAGGACCGAGCCCCAGCCCGCCCCGGGGCGCTTCCCGCCGCAGCCCAGGTTGGGACACGCGTCCGGGTTGCCGTCGAACGTGGACAGGCACCGCCCACAGTAGGAGATGGCCGACATCGACATGCACCGTACGTCGGACCCGCGGTCGCGGCAACCGACGGCCCGCGCGCCCTCAATACTGCAGCGTCTCGTCCGTGTCGTCGGCCGTCCACTCGTCGACCGCGCCCGGCAGCGCGTCCACCGCGATCACCAGCGCCGTGACGTTGTCGCGGCTGCCCCGCTGCATGGCCAGGTCGCGCAGCCGCTCGGCGGCGCGCTGCGGGTGCCGGTGCTCGGTCAGGACGGCGCCGAGCGATCGATCGTCGAGGGCGCCCGACACCCCGTCGGAGCAGAGCAGCAGCCGATCGCCCGGGTGCAGGATCTCGGCCCCGCTGTCGATCCCTGCTCGAGCCGCAGCCCGCGTTGTCGCCGAGGCCGCGCGAGCCGTAGATGAAGGTCTGGGCGAGGTGGTCGCCCTCGCTCGTCTCGGCCCGCCCGTCGCGGCGCAGGAACTCGTTGCGCGTGTGGTCGGCGGTCAGCAGCAGGATCCGGTCGTTGCGGTGCAGGTACAGCCGGCTGTCGCCGACCTGGACCCACGCCGCCTGCCCGTTCACGAGCCAGGCGGCCGTGAGCGTGGTGCCCATGACGACCGGCCCCTCGGCGCGCGCGGCCTGGTGCAGGCGGGTGTGGGCCTCGAGGACGTACTTGAGCAGCACCCGGGCCGGACGGCGGGGCGATCCCGGCTGGTACAGCTTCGCCATCACCTGCACGGCGGCGGCGGCGGCGACGTCCCCGTTCTGGTGGCCACCCATCCCGTCGCAGACCGCCACCAGCAGCCCGTCGCCGGTCTGGGCGCGCCGGACGTGCTGCCCGTGCGCGTGGTACCAGACCTCGCCGCCCGTGCAGACGAGGAAGTTGTCCTCGTTGCGCTCACGGCCACCGGCGCCCGGCCCGACCCCGATCTCGCAGACGACCCCGACGGTGAACGCCATACCCGAACCTACACCAGGCGCCGCGGCCCGACCCTACTCCGCCCGCAGCTCGTACACGCAGGTGCCCACGACCAGCCGGTCGCCAGGGGAGAGCGCGAACGACGCGCCGTCCTCCGGCGCGGTGACGAAGCGGGCGTCGCCCTTCTGCACGAAGAACGGGTGGTAGCCGTCGCCGCGGCGGTAGGTCGGCAGGTAGTCGCCGAAGGTGACGGTGTCGCCGTCGTACAGCAGCGTCATCTCGATGCCGTCGAGGGTGAGGGTGCGCGCGGCGCCCTTCGGCAGGCCCCGGGTGACGAGCGCCCGCGCCAGCGGGTCGTGGGTGTCGATGGCCAGGAACCGCGCGCGGGGATCGGGCAGCCGCCGCTCCTCCACGAGCTGCAGCACCACGGTGAAGTCGCGCTCGCCCACGTCGTCGCGGCGGATCACCTCGATCTTGTGGGCGGACGGGTCGTCGTAGGAGGCCAGCGCGTCGCCGCCGTCGATCTCGACCTCGCGGTGGTCGAGCACGTCGAGCGTGCCCCGGTTGCCGCGCACCTTGAGCCGGAAGTAGTCGCGGGGCGTGAGCGCCTGGTCGGGCCGGATGCGGTTCTCGGGCAGGCGCAGATCGCAGCCCGTGTGGTTGCCGCACACGACCTCGCCGTTGAGCGCCCAGCCGGCCAGCACGAGGTGCATCGGCCGCCCGATCTCGAACTGCGCCTCGGCGTCGTCGATGAACACGACCTCGCCTGCGCCCTCGGGCGGCAGCGACGCCCCGGCGCGGTTCGCCCCGGGCGCATCGACGCTGAGGTCGCTCTCGATGTCGTCGGGGTCGGGCTCGGGCTGCGGCGCGGCGTCCGACGCGACCGGGGGCTTCGGCGGCCCCGGCGGCTCGGTCGGCGCGGCCTCCTCGGGCCAGGCCGCGAGATCCCAGCCGCCCACGTCGGGCACGTCGTCGACGTCGCCATCGAGCGCCAGCGGCGGCGGACGCGGCGGCTCCTGCAGCCCCGACAGCGAGTCGGACGGCTGGCGCAGGTCGGGCGCCGTGGGCTCGTCGGAGATGGGGTCGAGGTCGAGCTCGTCGAGCCGCTCCGGCTCCGGCTCCGGATCGGGCTCGGGCGGGGGCGGCGGCCGGCGGCGGCGGCGCGGCGGCTCGATCCAGCCGTCGGAGCCGAGCGGCTTGCTCGTGGACGGCTGGTCGGACAGCGGCGGGCGCTGCACCGCCGGCGCGGTGGGCGGCGTGGCGGAGGCGCCGTTCGCGCCGTTCGCGCCGTCGGCGTGCAGGTCGCTCGGCCGCACCTCCGGCGGCGGCGGCGTGGTCCGCGACACGGGCGTGGGCATGCCGTTGCGCGCGGGCGCGGGCGGCACGGTGTCCTGGTCGAGGCGCTGCAGGTCGGGCGGCGACACCGCCCCGGCGAGCGAGTCGGCCGGGCTCTGCGGCGCCGCGGGCACCATCTCGCCCTCCTCCGACAGCTCCACCCGCGGCGCGGGCGCGGGCTCGGCGGCCTCCCCCATCGTGTAGCCCACGTGGAACAGGCAGTTGCCGATGAGGACCTCGTCGCCCGGCAGCAGCTCCATCTCCTTCGGCAGCTGCGGGGTGGTCGTGGGGTAGAGCGTCTGCAGGGCGTCGTTGCGGCGGATGTAGACGTAGCAGTGCCGCGCGGTGCACACGACCTTCGGGATGTCGCCCCGCAGGTCCATGCTCGCGTGCTCCGACGCGACCATGATCGAGTCGGTGTAGAAGCGCGCCTTGGGGATCTCGCCCGTGCGGGCGCGGATCGTCGCGCCGTCGCCCACCGACGGCTTCCAGTGGATGTTGTCGTTGCGCGCCTCGTCGGGCAGCACGACCCGGCACTCGCGGCTGCGCCCGATCTGGTAGTCCTCGCCCCAGATCACGTAGGTGGAGCTGGCCGGGCGGCGGATCTCCCCCACGTAGGGCCAGCCGTCGGCCTCGGTGCCGCGCAGGTCGCGGTATTCGAGCTTCTGGCCCGCGACCTCGATCTTGAGGTTGCCCTCGATGGGGACCTCGCTGCCGGCCGGCACCATCTGGCCGTCGACCACGACGCCGTCGACGTGGGCCACGAGCGACACGGCGCGCTTGCGCACCTGGAACGTGGCCGCGGGGCTCTCGACGTGGGTGCCGAGCTCGCCGCGCGTGCCCAGGTACACGTCGTAGCCCAGCATGAACGCGGAGAAGTGCACCTTCTGGAGCAGGGCGCCGCGCTCCTGCAGGGTGAAGATCCGCTCGCTCGGCGCGTCGGGGATGATGGTCTTGCCGCCGAGCCCGATCTTCTTCGAGGAGGTGGGCGCCGGCGTCTCGTCGAGCATCATCGGCGGCGCGATCGACGGCGGGCTGTCGCGGTCGGGCGGCGGCGGGCTCGGCATCCGGATGTCGGGCCGCCGCGGCGGCGGCACGGGCGAGGTGGGGACGGCGGCGGGCGCCGCGCGGACCGGCGGGGCCGCGGGCGAGGCGTGCTGCTGCAGCTGGACCGGCGGGTCGATCACCGCGAGCACGATGTAGGCGAGCGGCTGGCCGTCGGCGCGCGTCGCGAGGGTGAGCACGCTGGCGCCGCCCTGGTTGGTGCTCGTGACCTGGTACTGGTCCTGCAGGTCGGGGTTGATGATGTGGATGAACGAGCCGTCGGGGTACTGGCGGAGGCGGTAGAGCGCGGCCTCCTTGAGCGACGGGTGGCTGAAGTTGTCGAGCCAGTGGTTGCCGAGCGTGAACAGCATCTGGTCGTTGTAGAGCCGCCCGACCTCCTGGTAGCCCTGCCACACGCCGGGCAGGTTGAGGTGCACGCCGATGACGGGGTAGCTGCCGCGCAC
>JAWKRQ010000121.1:0-12719 GCA_041389545.1 Myxococcota bacterium
GTTGAACATCCCGAGCCCGGCGCCGCCGTGGCTCTCGTCGAGCACCGCGCTCCCCGAGGTCGCGACCGCGCCCGTGCGCCCCCGGAGCAGCCCCCCGAACACCTTGTGGCGCGGCAGCCGGCCGAAGGGGTCGGAGATGTCGAGCGCCAGGTGGGCGCCGTCGACCGTGAGGCGGAGCGTGGGGATCTCGTGGTCCTGCAGGACGATCTGCGCCTGGCGGTCGCCGGCGTACCGGGGGCGGCCCGCGCTGTCGACGGGCGCGTCGTACATGGCGTTCATCAGGAGCTCGTGGCTCGCGTCGGCCGCCATCGCGGCGGCGCGCCGCGACATGCCGAAGCGGGTCGCCACGAGCTCCACGGCCTGGACCGTCTGGTCGCGATCCCGGGTGGTGCGCGGCCGGAAGGTCACCGACGAGGCGCCCCACGACAGCAGCTCGTGCGACCCCGGCACCGGCTGCTGCGGCGTGACGGTGCGCCGCACGAGGTAGCCGAGCTCCCAGTACCGCGGGCCGCGCTCGGTGCGGGCGACGAAGCCGAGCAGGCGCGGGTGGCGGAGCGCCGCGGCGAGCATGGCGTCGTCGACCTGCTCGACGAGGCCGAGCACCCAGGCCTCGGGGAAGCTCTCGCTCGTGATCTGTACGGCGTCGAGCAGATCGTGCTCGTCGACCACGAGCAGCTGCAGCGACGGGGCGGTGCGCTCGAGCGTGGCCAGCAGATCGTGCCCGACCTGGAGCTCGAGCCCCGACGAGGCGGCGCTCATGACGCGGGCGGCATCTTCGATCCATTCCGGTTCGCGCAGGCACAGCGCGAGCTGCGGGGGCGTCATGGCTTCATCCCATCCACATCGGCGCCACGAAGAGCAGGACGGTCACGAGCCCGGCCAGCGCCAACACGCCGCACAGTACCAGGGCGCAGCCCATCACGGGAGCCAGCCGCCGGCTCGTCGCCTCGGGCGTCGGCGGCGATCGGGTGGCCCCCGTGCCCGCCCAGTCCGCCGGGGCGGGGGTCGGCGCGCGGGGGTCGGCGGCGACGCGTGGATCGGTGCCGTAGCCCGTGGCGGGGCTCCGCAGGCGCCCGGTGGTGTACATCCCGGGCGGGTGCTCGCTGCCGCCGCTCGTGTGGCGGCCCGTGGCGCGCCCGCCCCCCTCGGTGACCCGCGGCGCGAGGGAGCCCGTGGCGCCCCAGGTCGTCAGCGGCCCGAGGTCGGAGATGAGCACCACGGGGCCGCTGCACCGGCCGCAGGTGCGGCCCCGCGACGCCATCGGGTTGGTCGACGCGGCGTGCATCGCCTCGGCCGGGGCGAGGATCAGGCGGCGCTCGGTGCCACAGCTCGTGCAGCGCCCGAAGACCTGCACCGAGTCGATGGTGACGATCCCGCGCAGCGGCGCGCTGTTCGCCATGGCGGCGCACAGCGGCAGGGGGGTGCCCACCAGGCGGATCCCCCGGATGTCCTCGACCGAGCTCTCGAGGGCCGTGACGAACGAGCGCACGCCGGGCTCGTCGGACGAGGAGACCTCGGACAGGTCGATGCGGACGGAGCCTTCGAGGCCCTGCATCGCGCGCCGCCACCGGTCGTGCTCCCGGAGCGGACGCCGCACGAACAGCGTGGTGCCGTCGTGCTCCACGACGAGCTCGAGCTCGAGGCGGCGCTCGTGCTCGTCGAGCGCCCGCAGGGCGGGCCCGATGTGGCTCGGCGCCTCGGCGAGGAAGTCCTCGGCGAAGTTGAAGTAGACGTCGGGGTCGTCGTCGAACTCGCCGCTGCGGGAGGGCGCGCCGGGGCAGGGGATCTGCGGCAGCTGCCCCGTGCCGATCACGTTGGCGGCTTCCTGGCCCGCCAGGACGTGGGTGTAGGAGGTGGAGGTCACCGGATCGAGCAGCGGCACCTGGAACGACAGGATCCGCCCGCCGCCGAGCAGGCTGCGGATCATCGTGACCTGGCTGATCATCGCCACGGAGCAGCGCACGTGGAACAGGCCCGTGATCCGGGGCTTGGCCTCGTTGAACAGGGCGATGATCTGGCGGATGCCGAACGAGGTGATGCGGTGCACGTCGCTGCTGTCGACGATCACCTCGCCCTTGAGGTGCCCCGACAGGCTGCTCGCGTCGAAGGTCTCGTCGATGCCGCCCGACAGCGTGAGGACCTGGATCCCGGCGATGCGCCGCAGCGACGCCCGCGGGCCCTCGAAGAGCACCTGCTCGAGCGTGCTCTGCTCGGCGTGCGACGCCTCGGCGACCGGGACGCGGATCTCCGGCGGGAGCGCGCGCGGGCTGGCCGAGCCCGAGTCGTACACGCTGCGGCGCGGGCCGAGGATCTGCTCCACGAACGTCGAGAACCCGACCGACGACAGGAACAGCCCGTTGTCGGTGGCGAAGCGCTCGAGCTCGACCTGCATGTCGCGCGCCGTGGCGTAGCGCGCGGCGGGGTCCTTCGCGAGGGCGGTGAGCACGATGCGCTCGAGCGCGGGCACCACCCGGGGGTTGATCGACGACGGCCGCGGCACGGGCGTGTCGATGATGGACTTCATCGTGTCGTAGGCGTTCTTGCCGCGGTGCGGGAGCGTGCCCGTGAGCAGCTGGTACAGCACGACCCCGAGCGCGTAGATGTCGGCGCGGCGGTCCATGGGCCGCCCGCCGCACTGCTCGGGCGACATGTAGAGGACCTTGCCCTTGAGCACGCCCGACTCGGTGCGGTTCAGCCCCGTGTCGGCCTTGGCGATGCCGAAGTCGAGCAGCTTGACGCCGCCGTCGTAGGTCAGGAAGACGTTCTGCGGCGACACGTCGCGGTGGACGATGCCGAGCAGCCGCCCGTCGGTGCGGCGGCGCTCGTGGGCGTAGTGCAGGCCCGAGAGCACGCCGAGCGCGATGTAGAGGATGTGCGGCAGGTCGAGGTGCTGTCCCGACGCGCGGAGCCGCCGCCGGAGCTGGTACAGGTCGCAGCCCTCGAGGAACTCCATCACCATGACGTAGTCCTCGCCGGAGCGGATCACGTCGTAGGTCTGGACGATGTTCGGGTGCTGCAGGGTGGAGGCCAGGCGGGCCTCCTCCAGGAACATCTCGAGGTATTCCTTGTCGCGCGCGTGGCCGGGCAGGATCCGCTTCAGCGCGACGCGCTTGCTGACCCCGCCGATGCCGGTGGCCTCGCCGAGGTACAGCTCGGCCATCCCGCCCGTGGCGATGCGCGAGACGAAGCGGTACCGAGAGCCACGGCTGTCGCCGACCTCGGCGGCGTCACTCATCTGCCGAGCTCCAAGGGGAGCAGCTCGATCTTCTGCTCCGGCTGCGGCCGGTTGTTGTTGGCCGGCGCCCGGACGAACTCGACCGGGGAGCGCCGCCCGTTGCTCGACACGTAGAGCGTCATCCGGCCGCCCTCGGGGGTCGCGCTCCACGCCTCCTGCGTCAGCCGCAGGAAGTCCTCGAGGGTCACGATGGGCTTGTGGTCGATCTCCAGGACGGGATCGCCCGGGTTCGCGCCGCGGAACCACGACTCGAGCTTGACGACCACGAGGCCGTCGGCGTCGCGGTAGGGGAAGCGCCGGCCGACGGTGAGCCCGCGGAACTCGGCGGTGTTCGAGTAGTAGTCGACCACCCGCTGCAGCGTGGCGGCGTCGAAGCCGTACTGCGTCGCCACGGTGTAGCTGCCGTCGGACTCGACCTTCACGGCGTCGGCGGCGCGGGCGGGGGTCGCCCAGGTCCCCACGTCGCCGATCAGGCGCGCGGTGACCTGCGGGGCGGCCGCCGGGCCGGGATCGGCGCCGATGGCCGCCGCCGTGCTCGAGCGGGCCAGGGTCTCCGCCAGGTGCTGGACGATGTGGTAGACGGCCTCCGCGCGCGACGCCTCCACGGCCTGCTCCATCGTCGCGCCGTGCCCGACCCCGGTACCGCGGACCCCGGCGTCGTCGACCACGAGCGGCACGTCGATCCAGGCCGGCGGCAGGCCGCCCGTGCCGTCCCAGCCCTCGCCGGCCGGCACGGCGGGCAGCTGGCTCGTCGTGACCGGCGGCGCCGAGGGCTGGGGTACGGCGAACTGCGCGTAGGCCCAGACGAACACGCCGGTGAACGCGAAGGCGGCGAGCAGCATCGTGACCGCGATGAAGGCGGTGAGCTGCCACACGAACAGCGGGCTGCGGATCAGCGACCGCGGCGGCGGCGCCGCCTGCTGCTGGACCGCCGGGAAGCCCGCCGACGTGATGTGCGGGTTCGAGTAGGGCATCGGGCGCGAGCCCGGGTGCGTGTGGCCCGGGTGGATGTGCGAGGCCGTGTGCGTGGGCGTGCGCGTGGGGCCGGTGCCGTAGGGCATCGGCGAGATGGGGGCCGGCGTGGGGGTCGCGGCGGCGCGGTGCGGCGGCTGCAGGTGGCGCGCCGCCTGGAACAGGGCGTCGGCGTGCTCGAAGGTCAGGGAGCCGCGCGCCCAGCCGGCGTCGACCGGGGGGACCTCGCCGCGCAGCAGCGACTGGCGCTTCTTGCGCACGTCGACGAGGACCGGGCGGCGGATGCCGGTGTCGGGCGACACGGCGACGACCCAGGCGGTGGAGATCCACGTGCGCGGCGGGGGATCGGCGAGCAGCGCGTCGATGAGCCCGTTGGTGGCGCCGTCGATCCACACCTCGGTGACCTCGGCGTCGAGCTCGCGGATCGCCTCGACGAGCCGCTGCGCGCCGTTCGACGACAGCTCCGGGCGCGGGGTGAGGTCGAACACGACCCGGCCCTCGAGCCCCGTGAGCGCGCGGCCGAGGCGCAGCCGGGCGTCGAGCGGCACGTTGATCCGCACCCGCGTCTCGTCGTCGGAGACGAACTTCTCGATGGGATCGACCCGCTGGATCTGCGTGAGGTGCTCGAGGACCTGGTCGAGGTCGGCCGGCACGTCTTCCAGGAGGTGGTCGTCGATCGCCAGGTACGCCCACGGATCGTCGGCCATCTTCGCCGCCGACGAGCACCGGGGGCACTCGACCGGCACGGGGCTGCGGCCGAGGATCGACTCGCGATCGCCCACCGCCTCGTAGACGACGTTGAACTCCTCGCCGCAGTCGCCGCACAGGTAGGGGACGAGCAGGGAGTGGATGCGCCCCGTGCCGCAGAAGTTGCGCATCATCGTGACCTGGTTGATCACGGCCTCGCTGCACCGGAAGAAGTAGCAGTGCGTGAAGCGCGCCTGCTCCAGCATCTGCAGCCAGCCCTTCACCCCGAACGACGAGATCCGATCGACCTGCGACAGGTCGAAGACCACGATGCCGTGGAGCGACTGGCCGAGCTCGGCGCCGCGGAACGACTCGTTGATGCGCCCGCGCAGCGACACGACGGTCATGTTGCCGATCGGGCGCGTCTCGATGACGGCGTCGCCGGGCGGCAGCCAGTTGCGCGGGATGATGGTGCGCCGCTCGGGCGGGCGCTCGGCGATGGGGGCGCGCGGCGGGTTGTTCCGCGAGGCCGCCTCGGCCTCGGAGCGCTCGAAGGCGTCGAAGTCGAAGCCGAACTCCCCGCCGCGACCGTCCGGCGACGCCTTGCGCACGGGATCGCCCCGGCCCTGGCGGGATCCCGGGTCCGTCCGGTCGTCGTCGTCGCGTGCCGCGGGCATCGAGGCCTCCGCGCCGGCAAGGTGGTGCGCGCCTTGCCGGGCTGTGCGAATGATAAACGATCCCCCGACAGGGGATGGGTTCGGTCGGGTTTCCCGCGCGTTCAGCGCCTCTGCAGGATGTCCTCGCCGCCGCCGCCGGTGGGGCGGGGGCGGACCGGGTTGGGCTTCTGCTCGACGCGGCGCAGCTCGACCTTCTGGTCCGTGAGCGTGCTCAGGGTGACGGGCTGGTCGAGCCAGCCGTCGAGGCGCAGCACGAACTCGCGCGGCAGCGGCGCGATGTCGACCGGGTGATCGACGCTGCAGGGCGTGGTGCAGATGTACTTCGTGCCCTCGTACACCTGCGCGCCCGACGGCTGGGACGTGAACTGCACGGTCTCGATGCGCGACGCCGGCTGCGGCGCCGGGGCCGACGCGTGGGCGCCGGAGCCGCGACTGGCACCGGGGACGGCGGCTTGGGCGCCGGCGCCTCGGTCGCCACGGAGTTGCTGCGGAACAGCAGCAGCGCGGCGAACACCCTGCCGAAGCCCAGCACGCCGAGCCCGAGAAGGAGCAGCACCAGCACGGCCCACAGCGGCGAGCTGCGCGGCTCCGCGGGCGGCGGCCGCTGCTGGGGCGGCGGTTGGGCGCGGGTGCGCCCGGCGCTGCCCGCCGTGGAGGAGCCCCCGGGAGGGGCGATCGGCGCCGGGAGCGGCGTGTTCGGCCGCGCTGGCGCAGGTTGGGGGGTGCCGGTCGCGCCGACCGTCAGCTCTGCTCCGTCGACGAAGCAGAACTGGACGTACTCGTCGTATTCCGCACCACACTGGGGGCAGCGCTTCATTGGTCCAGCCCGTGGTCCACCATTGATGCGACAATGGCGCGAACGAGGCCGCGCGTCAATCCATGTCGGGTCGACAGCGGTTTCTTCCGGGTCGCCGGCATGCTCTCGGCGTACTCCGCCGGCGCCTCAGAGCTCGACGGCCAAGCGCAGGCGACCCGTGTAGATGTGACCGTAGCGGCCGGCGGGCTTGACGCTGTCGACGGTCTTGTCGGGGAGGGAGTAGCCGCCGGGCGCGGCGTACAACTCCGCGCCGAAGCGGAAGCGCTCGGCGACGAGGCCGTCGACCCCGATCGAGCCGGTGGGCCCGAAGTACGGGTGGTAGTTGTTCGTCACGACGCTGTCGTCGCCGATGAAGAAGAAGGTCGACGCATCGAGCCAGCCGATCGCGACGTAGGGCTTGACGATGCCCGTGTCGAGCCCCGCCATCAGGTCGAGCCCGAACGTGGAGGCGAGGTAGAGGTCGTCGAACACGGGATCGCCGTCGACGAACGGCGAGGCGATCTCGCCCACCGTCTTCATCGTGGTGGCGTGGAACCGGCCGCCCAGCTGGAACACGTCGCCCAGCGGCACGCCGATCCCCACCTCGCCCGACAGGAACACGTTGGTCATGCCGAGCAGCTTGACGGGCGGCAGGTAGGCGAGCCCGGCGTAGGGCACGGCCTTGCCGAGGGCGGGGAAGGCGAAGGTGGCCTGCAGCCGCGGGACCGCGGGCGCCTTGTTCGTCTCCTCGGTCTTCGTGTAGTTCAGGACGAAGCGCCGATCGCAGTTCAGCGGCGGGATGATGCCGATGTGGACGCCGATCGCGCCGTGGCCCGGCTCGTGCGGGATCGGGCCGTGGGCGGGCGACAGGGTCGTCGACAGCGCGAAGTAGTTCGACAGGAAGTCCTGGTGCGCCTGCTCGTCGTAGTCGCCGGGGATCGTGAGCCCCGTGCACTTCGGGTCGACGGTCGCCTGCGCCGGGACGGCCACGAGCGCGACGACGAGCGCCACCAGGGCGCGGAGGAGGGGGAGTTGCCAGCGAGTCGGGCGACCTTGCATCACGCCTCCGAGGCCGACGGCGGGCACCCCGCCGCGTGCAGTACGGGCAGTTCCTAGCCCACCCGTGGCCCGTACGCTCGGGATCGCGACCGGGCACGCAGGGCCGCGATCACTCCGAGCCACAGGATCGCTGCCGGGGCAGCGGGCGAGGTGCGCGCGGGGGGCAGCGCCGCGCTGCACCCGCAGCCGAGCGCGGGGGCGGGGGGGCGCCGGGCGCCGTCGCCGCCGGCGTCGTCGGGGGACGGGTCGATCCGGTCGGGCACGCCGTCGCCGTCGCGATCGGCCTCGGGCGCCGCCGTCGCGGTGGCGGTGTTGCCGGTGTCGACGGCGTCGCTGCCGTCGGGGATCCCGTTGCCGTCCGCGTCCACGCGATCGTCGGCGCCGGGGCAGAGGTCGCAGTCGTCGGGGACGCCGTCGCCGTCGCTGTCGTCGGGGCTGTCGCAGGTGTCGCAGCCGTTCGGGATGCCGTCGCCGTCGGCGTCGAGGCGGTCGTCGTAGCCGGGGCAGCGGTCGTCGCTGTCGCACACCTGGTCGCCGTCGCTGTCGTCGAGGAAGTCGAGCGGGCAGGGGTCGCACCCCGAGGGGACGCCGTCGATGTCGGGGTCGACGTTGTCGTCGTAGCCGAGGCAGGTGTCGCCGCCGACGTGGGCCTCGCCGGGGTCGTCGCAGTCGAGGTCGTCGCTGCGGATGGGGCCGCCGCCGTCCTCGCCCCAGCCGTCGCCGTCGGTGTCGGGCCAGCACAGCTCGCCGCCGTCGCAGTCCTGGTCGACGCCGTCGGCCGGGACCTCGGCCGCGCCGGGGTGGACGGCGCTGTCGCCTTCGTCACAGTCGTCGCACTCGTCGAAGCCGTCGTTGTCGGCGTCGTGGGCGTCGGGCGTCGCGGCGTCGCAGTCGTCGTCGAGGCCGTTGCAGACGAGCTCCGTGGCGCCGGGGGAGATCCGGCTGTCGCCGTCGTCGCAGTCGCCCTCGCAGGCGCTGTAGTCGTCGCCGTCGCCGTCGAGCTCGTCTGGGGGGACGGTGTCGTCGCAGTCGTCGTCGAGCCCGTTGCAGCGCTCGGGCGCGCCCGGGTGGATGGCGGGGTCGCCGTCGTCGCAGTCGCCCGGGACCTCGTAGCCGTCGTTGTCGGCGTCGAGCGGCAGGGCGGTCGTGCTGGTGCCGATGGTCGACTGGATGCGCCCGCCCGTGCCCCGCCCGAGCGCACCGTCGCCCCGCCCGCCGGGGGGCGCGCTGCAGGCGAGGGCCAGGACGACGGGGACCAGGGAGATCCGCATGGAATGCCGGCGAGGCATGGGCGCGACTCTAGCCCATCGGGGGCCGGGGCGCGCGGAGATCGCACCGGATATGCTCACCGGACGGGGTGTAGCGCAGCCTGGTAGCGCACCTGCTTTGGGAGCAGGCGGCCGTTGGTTCGAATCCGACCACCCCGACTCCGCCGCTCACTGCCCCAGCGCCTCGGCGAGCACGGGCGAGGGCGTCTCGGTGGTCACGAGCCACAGCTGGTGCACGGCGCGCGTGGCGCCGACGTGCAGCACGCGCCGCGCCGACGGTGCGTCCGGGTAGCGCGCGGCCGACACCTCGAGCAGCACGACGTAGTCGAACTCGAGGCCCTTGGCGTGCGACACCTCGGCGATCTCCACGCCGGGCGCGAACGAGAACTCGTGGCTGAGCACGCGGCGCAGCCGCGGCACCTCGGCCCGCAGGAGGCCGTCGTGGTACAGCGCCGAGACGTCGGCGCCCGGCGTCAGCAGCGCCACCGAGGCCAGCGGCTCGTCGCGCAGCAGCTCCTTGAGGGCGTCCGCCAGGAAGGCGACCGCGGCGCCGGGGTCGGTGAACCGGAACAGCTCCACCGGCGGGCCGGAGCGGGTCACCTGCGGCCAGGCCTCGTCCTCGGCGAGCTCGCCCAGCACGAGCCGCGCGAAGCGCACGATCTCGGCGCTCGACCGGTAGGCGATCTTGAGCGTGTCGACGGCGGTGCCCTCGAGCCCGAGGTTGCCGAAGAAGTCGGCCCACGAGGTGAACCCGGCGTCCTTCATGACGTGCTGCTGGGTGTCGCCGGCGAGCGTGATGCTGCGGTGGTCGTCGAGGCAGCCGAGCAGGACGCGCACCTCGATGGGCGAGAAGTCCTGCACCTCGTCGACGGCGACGTGGCGGTAGCGCAGCGGGCCGTGCTTGCCGCGCAGCGGGCCCACGCGCAGCTGCCAGGCGTAGAGCAGCAGGGTGTGGTCCTCGGGGTCGAGGGCGGGGGTGGCTTCGGCGTCGCCCTCGCGCCAGGCGACGATCTCGTCGAACCGGTCGCGGCACCAGGTGGTGATGCGGGCGAGCTCGTCGTCGTCGAACGCGCCGGGCGCGTGGTCGGCGAGGACCTGCGACAGCAGCGACAGGTCGATGAGGGCGCTCGCGAAGTCGTCGTAGGCCTGCTCGTGGGTGGGTGGGCCGGCGACCCGCGCCACCTGCGTCTGCAGGACCTTCGCCATCGCGGGGTGCAGCTTCAGGCGCACCACGGCGGCCGGGGTGTCCTCGCGGACGGCCTTCGGCAGGTCGGGGAAGTGCCGCCGGAACAGCTCGGCCGCCCACTGGCGGAAGTCCTTCACCTGCGCGCGCCGGATGCCGAGCGCGGGGAGCACGTGCGAGACGTAGGCCTTGAGCGCGACGGAGAACACCACGAACAGGGTGCGGCCGCCGTCGATCTCGGGGTCGTCGTAGGCGAGGTAGGCGATGCGGTGCAGCGCCACCGTGGTCTTGCCCGAGCCTGCCGTGCCGCGGATCACCACGTGAAGCCCGACGACGGGCGCGTGAGGATGGCGAACTGCTCGGGGTCGATCAGGCCGTGGCGATGTCGGGCAGGCGCTTGTCGGCGCGGCGCCGGGCGCCTTCGAGGTCGGTGCCGAGGCGGCGCTCGCCGCCCTCGCCGCGCTCGTAGACCCGCATCGCCTCGCCCTCGCTGCCCGCGAGCCGCACGGCTTCGCGGTCGGTGAACGACCAGGCGCCGTCGGTGCGGCGCCAGGTGCCTCCGGGGGCGTCGATGCGGCTCGAGCTGGCCGACCTGGATGTCGACGGTGCGCCGCGCGAGCACCTGCCCGGTCTGGACGTGGTCGCCGAGCTCCTCCTCGTACTCCTCGCCCTGGGAGTACGCGTAGAACAGGCGGGGAGATGGGCGCGTTGCGCCAGTCGACGATGCGGATGCCGCGCTCGATGCGCGTGGCCTTGCCGATGAACACGTCGCGGGGGCGCTGGCGGCTGCGGGGCTCGTCTTCGCTGGGGCCGAGCCGGAGGTGGGCGAAGTAGGGCGAGCTTGGGTCGACCGACGGCGCCTCGCGGCTGCGCGGAGCTGCGATAGCCAGGCGTGGTGCTGGTCGTACTGCTGAGCAGGGCGGCCTTGTCTCGGCCTTGGCGGCCGATCTCGGAGCGGAGCTGGACCAGCTCGGCGACGATCCTGGCTCGCGGGGCGGCAGGACGTAGGGGCTCCTCCTGCAGCAGGAGGCGGACGCGGTCGAGTTGCTCGAGCTCGTCGGCGACGATGGGGTCGGGCTCGGTGTCCATGGGGTCCGGGGCGCGGTGGAAGCGGTGCGGGTATCACGCGCGGGCGTGCGGTGGAGCGCGGCGCGGGCGCGGTGGGGCCGCGCGAGGCCAGCGCGTGTCGACCTGGCTGGCGCGTCGCCGTGCCCGGCATCGACCACCACCACGACCACCACCACGACCACGCTCTCGGCGCGACGAGGACCGGTCGCGGCCCCGGCCCTCCGGCAACCCGACCGACCCTTCGCAGGGAGGCCGCCGTGGAAGCCGACATACTGCCCGCCACGCTGGGCTCGGCGTGGTGGTGGTCGTGGTGGTGGTCGTGGTCGTGATGACCTCGAGCACTTCGAGCGGGCTCGGGGCGGCGCTATCTCCGACAGGCTAGCCGAGGTCGACGGGCCGGGCGTAGTAGCGGCTGTCGAGGCGCCGGGCGGGGACGCCGTCGGCTTCGCAGCGCAAGGTGACCGTGCCCCTGGCGTTCCGGGGGAGGAAGGTCTCCCACAGGCCCCAGGTGCGGGCGTGCTCGCGCTCGCACAGCTGGACGGGGCCGAGGTCGCGGCCGTCCATCAGGAGCCGGAGGGCGTCGGGCTGGCGGCGTCCGCCCCAGATCACGCCGATGACGCGGAAGACCTCGTCGCCGTCGATCTCCCACGCCTCGACCCGCACGGCGACGGCCGAGCACTCGGCCTCGGCGGGAGCGTAGTCGCGGGCGAGGTCGGGCGCGCCGTCCTGGTGGGTGCGGGCCGCGAACTCCTTCATCTGGGTGGTGGCGGGCTCGTCGTCGCCGACCCAGGCGATCTCCTCGACCCACTTGGCGCAGGTGCAGCCGTACCAGCCGGGGACGAGCAGGCGCACCGGCGCGCCGTGGTCGACCGGGATCGGCGCGCCGTCCTGGTGGGTGACGAGCCAGGCCTCGTCGAGCTCCTCCGGGCGGAACACCCAGGCCGCGCCGAGGGTGGACTGGCTCGCGGGCGGGTGCGTGTCGCGGCCGGTGATGCGGATGGCGGTGGCGTCGTCGGTCGGCGCGACGAGCGAGAGGACCCAGGCGAGGGGCACGCCCGCGAAGTCGCCGGCGCTCATGAGGCCGAAGCGGGCGCCGTCGGCGTTGCCCGAGCACTCGAGGTGCAGGCGGCCGATGTCCTCGACCTGGGCGAGGAGCTCGTCGATGGCGAGGGTGCGCGGGGCGACGACGCGGCCGGTGAGGGCGATCTGCCAGGGGTCGGGCGCCTGCAGATCGAGGGGGGCGCCGGTGCGCAGGTAGAAGCGCTCGGCGGGGATGACGAGGCCGTCGGGGTCGAGCGCCTCGAGGTCGACGATCTGGCGGGCGTTGAGCCCGCTGCCGTAGGGGACCTCGAGCTCGCGCTCGCCGCCGTCGAGCAGGGGGCGGGTGCCGCGGAAGCGGCCGCGGGCCAGGGCGGCGCCGCAGGCCGTGTTGCCCACGTCCACCGGGCGGTCGCCGCACGCCGCGGCTGCGGCCACGGCGGCGAGGAAGCGCCGGCGGGACGGGGCGGGCAGGCGCTAGCCCTCGGCCACGGCGAGGATGTCGCGCTCGCGGACGATGAGGTGGTCGACGCCGTCGAGCTTGACCTCGTCGCCCGCCCACTCGGCGAGGAGGACGGTCATGCCGGGCTCGACCTTGAGGGGGGTGACCGTGCCGGACTTGCCGAGGTGGCCGTGGCCCACGGCGACGACCTGGGCGTAGTTCGACTTGGAGAGGGCGGCTTCGGGGAGGAACAGGCCGCCCTTCGTCTGGGACTCGGGGTCGCGGCGCTTGACG
>JAWKRQ010000122.1:0-12694 GCA_041389545.1 Myxococcota bacterium
CGATGAGCGACTTCAAGGACCGGATCGAGAGCTTCCTCACCTCGTCGGAGAACCTCTCGCGGCGACACGTCCACCCGCGGCTGCTCAAGATGTTCGAGCTCGGCGGCATGAACAAGGCGTTCGTGCGGGCCGAGGGCCAGTACCTGTGGGACGCCGAGGGCGAGCGCTACCTCGACCTGCTCGCCGGCGGCGGCGTCTACTTCCTGGGCCGCAACCACCCGGCGATCAACGGCGCGCTCATCGACGTGCTGTCGATGAACCTCCCGAACCTCACGGTGGTCAACGCCTCGATCCTCGGCGGCATGGTCGCCGAGAAGCTCCTGGAGCACGGCGGGCCGCAGTTCACGAAGGTCGTGTTCGCCAACGCCGGCTCCGAGTGCACCGAGATCGCGCTGCGCTTCGCCCGCCAGGTCACCCGCCGTCGGCGCTTCCTCTACCTCGAGGGCGCGTTCCACGGCCGCAGCTACGGCGCGGTCAGCGTGTGCGGCTTCGCGAGCATGCGCAAGGGCGTCGACCCGGCGATGCCGACCTGCACCCCCATCAAGCCCAACGACCTGGCGCAGCTCCGCCGCGAGCTGAAGATGGGCGACGTGGCGGCCTTCATCTTCGAGCCGGTGCAGGGCATGACCGGCGAGGTCGTCGACCCCGCCTACCTGCGCGAGGCCGAGAACCTCTGCGAGCAGCACGGCACCGTGCTCATCGCCGACGAGATCCAGACGGGCCTCGGCCGCACCGGCGACTGGTTCGCCACCCGCGGCGCCGGCGTGCGCCCGCACATCATGACCGTGTCGAAGACCCTGTCGGGCGGCCAGGCCCCGGTGGGCGCGGTGCTCGTCAACGAGAACATCTACGACCGCGTCTACAGCGGGTTCGGCACGGGCCTCGTCTACTTCTCGACCTTCGCCGAGAACAACCTGTCGATGGCCGCCGCGCTCACCACCCTCGAGGTGCTCGAGCAGCTCGACGCGCCCGCCGAGGCCGCCGCCAAGGGCGAGCAGCTCGCGAGCGGGCTGCGCGACCTCGGCGACCGCTACGACTGCGTCGACCGGGTGGTCGGCAAGGGCCTGATGCAGACGATCTACTTCAAGGACAGCGCCAACCCCGCGCTGCTGGCGCAGCAGAAGGCGCTGTCGGTGGCCGACGCCGGCGCCTTCGCCGCCGCTATCCACGTCGACCTGTTCAAGCGCCAGAAGATCGTGGCGCAGATCCCGGGGCCCGGCGTCAACGCCATCAAGGTGCTGCCGCCGGTCATCTGCACCGACGACGACATCGCCTACTTCCTCGGCTCCCTCGAGGACACCCTGGCCCGGTTCTATGGCCGCCAGGGCCCCGTCGTCTCGCTGGGCCGCGGCGTGCTCGAGGCCGCCGCCAAGAAGGTGGTCGAGGCCGTGCCCGCGGCGGCGCCGGCGCTGAGCGGGC
This sequence comes from Myxococcota bacterium, assembly GCA_041389545.1. GTDB lineage: Bacteria > Myxococcota_A > UBA796 > UBA796 > JACKER01. Next base: position 1,420 of record JAWKRQ010000122.1, read on the forward strand.
TGGTGGAGACGCCGTCTTCGTCCGCAACGCCGGCCGACCCGGAAAAAAAAACTCGCGCCGACCTGAACTGATCGGCGCCGAGCCCCGCGGCGCGCTGCTGGGCTTCGAGGACTACACGGGGCCGATCCGCGAGGAGACCGAGTTCCTCATCGTCGGCAGCGGCCCCGGCGGCGCCACCCTGGCCTACCGCCTCGCCGCCGCCGGCCGCAAGGTCACCGTCGTCGAGGCGGGGCCGCGGGTCACGCCCGACAAGATGTTCTCCGACGTGGGGCGCACGCTCGCGTCCTACTTCTGGGACGGCGGCACGCGCACCGTCCGCGGCAACGTCTTCTTCCCGACGCTGCAGGCGCGCGCGCTCGGCGGCGGCTCCGTCTTCAACTCGGCCATCTGCATGCGCCCGACCGAGGCCGCGCTGGAGCGCTGGCGCGAGGAGCACGGCCTGACCGAGTTCACCCGGGAGGCGCTCGCGCCCCACTTCGCCGCCGTCGAGGCGTTCTACCACATCAAGCCCACCGACGAAGCCGTGATGGGCCGCCGCAACCAGCTCTTCCGCGAGGCCTGCGACACGCTCGGCTGGAGCTCCGACCCCATCCAGCGCTTCGAGGAGGGCTGCCGGGGCAGCGGCAACTGCATCCTCGGCTGCCGCCACGAGGCCAAGAACAGCATGGACCGGCGCGGCCTGCGCGAGGTGGCCGAGCTCGGCGGCAAGGTCTACGCCTCCATCCACGTCGACGAGCTGATCGTCGACCGGGGGCGGGTGCGTGGCGTCGTCGGCGCGGCGATCGACCCCCGCACCCACGCCCGCGGGCCCGAGGTGCGGATCCACGCGGCGTGCACCATCCTCGCCGCGGGCGCCGTCGGCACCCCCACCGTGATGCGCAACTCGGGCTTCCGCCGCGACGTCGTCGGCAGCAAGCTGCGGTTCCACCCGTCCTGCTACGTCGTCGGCGTGCTCGACGAGGCCGTGAACCCGTGGAACGGCGCCACCCAGGGGGTCCACACCTCGCAGCACCTCGACCGAGGGATCAAGCTCGAGGCGCTGTGGGCCACCGCGTCCACGTTCTCGCGCGGCTTCCCGAAGCAGCCGAAGCAGTTCAAGCGCTACCTCAAGCGGTGGCCCAACATGGCCGTGTTCGACGGCTGGATCTCGGGCGACGCGTCGGAGGGCCAGGTGCGCACGCTCCCCGGCGGCCGCCCCGACCTGACCTACACGCTGCACGAGTCCGACCTGCGGCGGCTGCAGGAGGCCAACGCGCTGCTGTGCGAGATGTTCGCCGCGGTGGGCGCGCGCGAGGTCATCACCGGCATCAACGGCCTGCCCGACGTGATGGACCCGGCCGACGCCCTGAAGGAGATCCGGTCGAGCCGCTTCGGGATGACCGACCTGCCGACGGCCAGCAACCACGTGATGGGCGGCAGCCCGATGGGCGCGGATCCCGAGCGGGCCGTCTGCGACGGCTGGGGCAAGGCGTACGACGCCGACGACCTCTACATCGCCGACACGGGCCTGTTCCCGACGAGCCCGGGGGTGAACCCGCAGCTCACGGCGATGGCGCTGGCCTGGCGGCTCGGCGGCGAGCTGCCCGGCCGGTACTGAGCCGTGCGCATCGCTGCCGGGCGTCGGGTCGGGCGCTACGTGGTGCAGGCGTGGCTCGGGCGCACCAACGGCGTGGACGTCCACGACGTGGTCCACGAGGCGCTCGGGAGCCGGGCCTGCCTCGAGGTGGGCGACGAGGACCTGGCCGCGGCGAGCCGGGCGGTCGCGGGGCTCGAGCACCCTCACGTGGTGCGGGTGCTCGACCTGCTGGAGGTGGAGGGGCACCCGGCGCGACTGTGCGACGCGGTCAGCGGGGAGACGCTGGCGGACGCGCTGGTCGCCGGGCCGCTGCCGCCGGCGCGGGTCGAGGCGCTCGGCCGGCAGCTGCTGCAGGCGCTGCACGCGGCGCACCAGCGCGGCGTGGTGCACGGCGCGCTCACGCCGCGGCAGTGCACGCTGGACGCGCCCGACCGGCTGCGCCTCGCGCGGTTCGGCCTGCCCAACCGCGACGAGGGCGCGTGGCTGGCGCCCGAGCAGCTGGAGGGCGAGGTCGACCCGCGCACCGACGTGTACGGGGCGGGGCTGCTGCTGTACGCGATGGCGGCGGGGGAGCGGCCGGCGGCGGCGCTGTCGCCGTCGGCGACGTGGCAGGCGATGCGCGATCGGGCGTGGCCGCCGCTGAAGGCGCGGGTGCCGGGCATCTCGGAGCGGCTGGACGCGGCGGTGCGCTGGGCGCTGGAGCCCGACCCGCAGGACCGCTGCCCGTCGGTGGCGGCGCTGTGGGAGGTGCTCACGGGCACGGCGCTCGACCCGCACCAGCCCGTGCCGCCCCCGCCCGGCCGGCAGGCGCCGGGGCTGCTGGCGCGGCGCCGGCCGCTGGTGGGGCGGGCGGCGTCGCTGGCGTCGCTGCGGGAGGCGGTGGCCCGGCCCGGGCTGGTCACGCTCACCGGCCCGGCCGGCGTCGGGAAGACGCGGCTGGCGCAGGAGATCGCGCACACCGATCCGCGCACGGCCGGCTGGGTGGACCTCACGGCGGCCCGCACGGCGGCGGACGTGGGCCGCACCGTCTCCGCGACGCTCGGGGCGCCCGACGTGGCGCGTTCGCTGCACGGGCCCCGCTCGCTGCTGGTGCTCGACAACCTCGAGCAGCTGCCCGCGCGCGCCGAGCTGGTCGCCCGCTGCCTCGCCGCGCCCGGGGTCCGGGTGCTGGCCACCAGCCGCTCGCCGGTGGGCCTGGCCGAGGAGCAGGTGGTGGACGTGCCCCGGCTGTCGGACGACGACAGCGCCGCCCTGCTGCACCTGCTCGTCGCGCGTCGCCCGGGCGCGCCGCAGGTGCCGCCCGAGCTCGTGCGCGAGCTGGTCGCCCACGCCGACGGGCTGCCGCTCGCGCTGGAGGTGATCGCAGCGAACGTCGCGCTGGCGGGCGCTGCCGCGGTGCTGCAGCGGCTGGACCGCGGCGCCGACCTCCGCGCGCGGGGCCCGGGTCGGGACGACAGCGTCGCCAGCGCGGTGGGCCGCTCGCTCGACCTGCTGCCCGCGGCGCGCGTGGCCCAGCTGCGCGATCTCGCCGCGCTGGAGGGGCCGTTCGGCCTGGCCGCAGCCGAGGCGCTGCTCGGGGAGGACGCCTTCGACGCCGTCGCCGACCTGGTCGACGCCGCCCTGCTGTCGACCGAGGCCCGCAGCCGCGGGCGGTTCCGGGTCCTGCTCCCCGTCCGCCAGGTGCTCCGGCAGCGCGGCGTCCCCGACGGCGTGGACGAGCGCCTGCTGGCGTGGATCGACCGCCTGACCCTGGAGGTGCGGCCCACGGAGACCTTCTCTCCCCTCCCCGCCCACCGGATCCCGCTGTCGCCCGCCGATCACCGCCGGCTGCTCCGGACGGCCCGCCACCGCGACGCCGACGTGGACACGCGCGCCCGCCTCCTCCTCGGCCTGGCGCGCAGCCTCGACTCGCTCGTCCGCGACGGCGGCGCGCCGTGGGTGGACGAGGCGCTGGCGCTGGGCCCCTCCCCCGGCGTGGAGGCCGACCTGAGGCTGTGCCGGTCGGGCTACCGCGGCGTGGACGTGCTGGCCGAGCTCGATCGCGGCCTGGCCGCCGCCCGGCACGCCGGCGACCCGCAGCGGCAGGTGTCGCTCGCCGTGCGCGCCGGGATGGCCCTCGCCGCGGCGCCGGCCAGCGACGACCCGCTCGTGCGGCTCGGCGTGCTGGGCGAGGACGCCGCGACGTGGCCAGCGGAGGTCCGCGCGCAGTGGATCGGCGGGCGCGCGTTCGTCGCGAGCCTGGCGTGCGAGTTCCGGGAGGACCTCGAGGGGTGCGAGGCCGCGCTGGCGGACGGGCTGGCGCAGCTGTCGGGCGTCGCCAGCGTGCCCGTCGCGGCGGTCCTGCGCACGCGCCTCGCCCACTTCCTGGCCCACCGCGGCGACCTGACCGGCGCCGTGGAGCTGATGCAGCCCGCGACCGACGGCGCCGTGCCCGTGCCGCTGCGGGCGACCGCGCTGACCAACGCGAGCACGGTGTGGCGGCACCTCGGGGAGCGAGCGAAGTGCGTCGAGGCCGCACACCGCGCGATCAACCTGCTGTACGACCACCCGAAGATGTTCCACCCCATCCTCCGCTTCAGCGCGTGGGAGCTCCTCGGCGTCGGCGAGCGCGAGGCGGGGCGAGCCTGGCTCGAGGAGGCCCTGGCCGGCGCCTACGTGCACGGGCCGCGCGTCGCGCAGGTGGTGTGTCGGATGCTCGACCAGTCGGCGCTCGAAGTGCTCGACCGCGGGCCCGATGCGGGCCGGGCGCTGGCCGAGGCGGCGTTCGCGCGGGCGGCGGCCGACTGGACGCTGCGCAGCCCGCCCGTCGCCCGGTGGCTGGCCGAGCTGCAGCTCGCGTCGGGCGACGCCGCCGGCGCGCTGCGGACGCTCGAGGCCGTGCAGCACCTGCGGGACGTGTCGCTGCACGACCAGCTGCTGCTGCAGGCGGAGGTGCTGCTGCGGCTCGGGCGGCGGGACGCCGCGGCGGCGCTGGCGCAAGAGGTGGCGGTGATGCCGTCGCGACCGGTGGTGCGGGCGCGGGCGCACGGGCTGCTGGCCGTGACCGCGGCGCTGCGCGGGGAGGCGGCGCTGGCGGAGCGGGCCGAGGCGGCCACGCGCGGCGTCCGCGGCTACGACGACGGCTGGATCGCGCTGCACGGGGCCTTGCTGCGGCGGATCGCCGGAAGCGACGCGGCGGTGGCCGTGGACGTCGCGCCCGTGCAGGTGGCGCTGGGCTGGTGCGTGGCGGAGCTGGCGGGGCCGGTGGCCTGGCTCGGATGACGGCATACGGCTCGGTCGAGGAGGTCCGATGGCCGAGCTCGACGCCGACGAGCGCAACGCGCTCCCCGATCGCCAGTTCGCGTTCCCCGAGCAGCGCAAGGAGCCGCTCGAGGACGCGAGCCACGTGCGCAACGCCGTGGCGCGGTTCATGCAGGTGCAGGGGGTGACCGACGCCGAGCGGGACGCCGCCTGGAAGCGCATCCAGCGGGCGGCCGAGCGGTTCGGCGTCACGCTGTCCGAGGACGACTGGCGCGAGCTCGGCTGAGTCCGAGCTACGCGGCGCGCCAGGCGGCGAGCAGCGCCTCCTCGCGCTCGGGCGGCAGGCCGGCGCGCCAGTCGACCTCGCCGCGGGTGCGCGCCCAGGCGAGCGTGTCGGCGGCGGTCTCCTCGACGGACCGGAAGCGGAGGCCCGCCTGCACGGCGCGGTCGTTCGGCGCCTCGAGGAAGGCGTTCAGCGCCTCGGGCAGCCACAGCGGCAGGTCCGACCACGGCGCGACGCCCTGCGCGGTGAGGAACGCCTCGTCGACCCAGACCAGGCGCGCGTCGCTCGCCGAGGCGCGGCGACAGGCGTCGAGCAGGACAGCCATGGTGAGGCCGTCGGCGCCGCCGGCGTCGAAGGTGCCCGTCGTCCGGCGGATCGCGAGGTCGACCATCCAGGCGGCGAGGTCCCGGGCGTCGAGGATCCGCACGGGCCGCTCGGGGCGGCCCGGCGCCAGCACGTCACCGCCGCGGGCGAGGCGGACGGGCCACCAGGTGAAGCGGTCGGAGGGATCGTAGGGGCCGACGACCAGCCCGGGGCGCACCACCAGCGTGCGATCGGGCAGGGCGGCGCGGGCTTCGGCCTCGCAGCGGACCTTGAGGCCGCCGTAGCGCGGGCCGTAGAGCAGGGCCGAGGAGCGGCCCTCGGGGACCAGGGCCTCGGCCTCGGCGACCTCGGCGTCGGTGATCTCGGCGAGCGGGTCGCCCTCGCGGGAGCGGGCCGGATCGGCGTAGACGGAGCGGCTCGAGACGAGGGTGTAGTGCTCGACGGCGTCGCGCAGCAGGGCCGCCGCGGAGCGGACCACCGAGGGGACGTAGGCGGCCACGTCGATGGCGGCGTCCCACCGGCGGCCGCGCAGGGCGGCGAGGTCGCCGCGCCGATCGCCGGTGAGCGCCTCGACACCGTCGGGCACGGGCACGTCTTCGCGGCGGCGGTTGAAGGTGGTGACCTCGCAGCCGGCGGCGAGCGCGTGGTCGACCAGGTGTCGACCGACGAACACGGTCCCACCGAGGATCAACAGCTTCACCGGGCGCCTCCCCTCCTGGCTTTCACCGCCCGCTCGGATCGAGCAACACGACGATCCGGCGCGACGCGTCGAGCGCCTCCGCCGCGACCGCCGTGAGCGCCTCGGCGGTCCGCGTCCCGGTCCAGGCGTCGCAGGCGGCGATCGCCTCCAGGTCCTCGCCGTTGGCCACCGCGTCGCCGATCCGCGTCGCCCACGCGATCGCCGTGGTGCCGGCGGGGGTGCGGTCCGTCACCCCCTCACCCGCGCGCAGCGCCTCGATCTCGCCGACCGCCGCCGCCGCGAGCGCATCGATGCGGGCGGGATCGCACTGGAAGGACACCACGAGCGCGTACTCGTCGAGCGGCTCGGTCTGCAGGTCCGCGTCGACGTGGTAGGTCGCGCCGAGCACGTTCCGGAGGCGGTCGCCGAGGTGCTTGCGGACGAGCGCCGTGATCAGCGCGAGGTCCTCGCGGTGGGCCGCGTCGCGGACGGGGCCGTGGAAGACGAGCGACACGGTGGCCGCGTCGACGTCCTCCAGCGCGACCCGCTGCTCGAGGGGACCCGGCGGCAGGGGCGATGGGGTCGGCACGGGGCGGCCGGCGACCGGGGGAGCGAGCCCAGCCACTGCGCCAGCAGGGCCTCCAGCCGGTCGCGCGGCGGCAGCACCCCCACGAGGACGAACGTCCACGGCGCGTCGACGAACCGGCGCTCGTAGCGCGCGAGCGCCTCGCTCAGGGTCAGCTGCTCGAGGGACGCCGCCCGGGTGGGCTGCCCGCGCAGCTCGTCCAGCACCCGGTCGCGCGCCACGCCCGGGTCCGTGTGGTCGCCGAGGGACTCCAGGGCGTCGTCGAGGGCGCGCGCGGCGCCGTCCGGCTCGGCGCGCGGCGCGGTGAGGCGCAGGTGCGCGAGCTGCAGCATCGCCTCGAGCCCGCCGGGCGTCGCGCGGCCCCACAGCATCGCGCCGGAGGGGGTGGTGGCGGTGCGGAACGTGACGCCCGCCGTCCAGGTGCGGCGAGCCAGCGTGTCCGCGTCCCACCGGCCGGCGCCGGACCGCCTCACGATCTCCGCTGCCAGCTCGTCCTCGGGGCCCTCGTCGAGGGCCGTCCCCGGGGCGACGGCGCGCAGCGTGACCTCGGAGCCGCGCGTCCGCTTCCACCAGACGACGCGGCCGTTCGCGAGCTCGAACCTGTGCAGATCGAGGGGCAGCACGACCTCGCGGGCGGCGACCTCGCCCGGCGGAGGCGGGTCGAGCAGCGGCCCGTCGTCGTCGGCGGCGGGCCGGGGCGGGGCCGGCAGCGGCTCGCGCGCTGCGGCCTCCAGGCTCGCCTGCAGGGCGGCGGCGGTGGGCGCGCCGTCGGCGGGCAGCTCCAGGACGGCCGTGCGGCCCGGGGTCTCGACGAGCTCGTGCAGTGCGCGGTCCACGTCCGCGACGGTGATGGCTTCCAGCATGGCCTCCCTGGCGTCCTGCTCGTAGGCGAGCGGCATGACCGACTCGCCGAACCGCGCGCGGCGGACCAGCTCGCTCGTGAGGGACGCGCCGGTGCGCGGGAGCCCGCGGACCCAGGACAGCACCTCGTCCCGGCCCACGTCGACCTCCTCGGCGGTCGCGCCCTCGACGGCGAGGCGGCGCAGCTCCGTCCACACGGCCGCTGCGGCGCGGACCGGGTCGCCCTCCGGGGTGAACCACAGCTCGTCCACGGCGAGGCCCGGCCCGACGACGTCGGTCGTAAAGCCAGCGCTCGAGAGCGCCCCGCTCCGCACCAGCGCGTCCAGCCGCTGATAGGCGACCCACCGCGCGACCATGCGGGTCTGCTCGCGGCGGAAGTCGCCGTGGTCGCCGGTCCAGACGCGACCGACCCGCCGCCACAGGAAGCGCCCGCGCACATAGGTCAATCCCGGCTCCGCGAGCACCGCGTAGGACGGGTCGCTGGCCGGGGGCACGGCGAGCGGATCGTCGCCGGGGGGCTCGCCCCGGGGCAGGGCGGCGAACTGCTGCTGGATGCGCGCCACCACCGCGTCGGCGTCGAAGTCGCCCACCGCGACGACGACCATGGCGTCGGGGCGGTAGTGCTGGCGCACGAACGCGGCCACGTCGTCGGGGGTGAGCTGCGCCAGCGTCTCGTCGGTGCCGAAGGGCAGCGAGTCGGCCAGCGGGGCGGGCGCCATCAGCGCGTGCCAGCGGCCGCCTGGACCGGGACGCAGGCCCTGGCGGCGCCGCCACTCCTCGACGACGATGGCGCGGTCGTGCTCGAAGCGCTCGGCGGCGGCGTGCGGGCCGGTCGCCCACGCCGCGAGCTGGTCCACGCCGCGTGCCACGTCGTCGGGGGCGTGCAGCTCGTAGACGGTGGCGTCGGGGTGGGTGGTGCCGGTGTCGCGTCGGAAGGACGAGGTGCTCGACGAGGTGGGCCAGGCCGTCGCCGCCGTCGTGGGCGGAGCCGGCGCGGACCACCAGGCGGAGGCGCACGGCGCGCGCGCCCGCGGGGCGACGTAGTACTGCAGGCCATTGCGGAGGGTCCCGGCGCGGATGTCGGGTCGAACGGCAAGGGCGGTGTCGGGCGGCGGCGGCGGCGGGAGGCGGACATCGAGGTGGACGGGGGTGCGGAAGCGGACGCCGTCGACGGGCACGCCCTCGAGCCGCGCGGCGAGGCAGGCGGCGGCGGGGGCGGACGAGCGCGGCGCCACGTGGAGGCGGGCGCGGCGGACGACGGCTTCGAGGTCGATCGGGGCCGGGTCGGTGCCACAGCCGCCGAGGTCGGCGAGGAGCGCGGGGTCCTGCAGGGCGGCGCGGATGCTGGCGGTCGCGTGGCCGTCTTCGAGGCGGACGGTGCGGACCTCGAGGGCGGCCGGGGCGTCGGGCCGGTGGTAGCGGAGCGGCTCGGCGGCGGTGGCGGCGTCGAGGAGGAGGGCGAGGGCTGCGCCGTGGATCATCGGGCCTCCAGCGCTCGGCGGTGGACGAAGGCCAGCGCCAGCCCGGCGCTCGAGGTCACGCCGAGCCACAGCACCAGCTCCAGCGCCACCAGCGCGGCGGGGGCCTCGGCCAGGTGCGGGAGCGGGGCGCGCCCATCACGGCCAGGAACTCGGCGCTCTGGCGGGCCGGGTCGGCGAGGAGGCCCTGGGCGGGGCCGAAGCGGGCGACCATGCCGACGTTCATCGCCAGGCCTGCCGCCAGGGCGCCGGCGAGCAGGCGCGCCATCGTCCGTCCGAGCTCGTCCACCGGGTCTCCTCCGCGCTACCGTCGGGCTTCGGCGTCGGCAGCCTGCATCATGTCCACCATGTGTTGCGCGCTCTCGTCGCCCTCGTCGGCGATGCGCTGCCAGAAGGCGATGTCGTCCTGTCGCTGCTCGGCCGCGGTCTGCTCGCGGGCGCCGAACTCGTCGGCGACGTCGTACCGCTCGTTGCGCTGGCGCGTCAGCAGGCGCCGCGTGTGCTCGCCTCTCCCGCAGGCGATCCGCGCCTCCGCCTCGGCGGGGGTGGGTGGCGGCTCGGTCCGCTCGGGCTCGACGGGGCCGATGCCGAAGACCTGGATGGGCTGGCCGTCGGGGCCGACCAGGCTGTCGCCCGCGGTGGCGCTGCGCGTGCCGTACGCGTCCTTCCACGCCGGGCAGGCGACGGGGGCGCCCGCGTCCGCGCCGCCCAGGAACCAGGCCATGCAGGGGTACTCGCTGCAGTCCACGCGGCGCAGGGTCAGGCCGAGCTCCGGGCACGTCTCGACCACCGCCCGCGCGATGGCGGCCACGGCGGCCTCGCGGTAGGCGTCCCGGGTGTCGGCCAGGAACGGCTCGGGCGTCCCCTCCTCGTGCTGCTGGCGCTCGGTGGCGACGGCCTCGGCGAGGGCGAGCTGGGCGCGGCACTCGGGCTCGGTCGCCGGCACCTCGAGGCCGGACTCGACGCCGAGGAGCAGCAGCGCGGTGGCCCGCTGGTCCAGGCAGGCCGCGGTCGCCGGCGCGGGACGGTGGCGCTCGAGCTCGCGCCGCACCTCGGCGGGTGCGGTGGTGAGCGGGACGGTGCGCTCCTGGACGGGCGCGGTGGGCGCACGGGCCAGCCAGCCGGCGAGCGCGCCGAGGGTGATAGCGGCCACGACCCGCCCGATCCTGCGCATGCCACCCCCTGAGGTCTTGCCAGTGTACCGCGTGGCGGGGGCGCGCCGTCACCGCCCGAGCAGCGCGGCGCGGATGCGCTGCTCGAGGTGCCTCACCACCGTGGCCCGCGGGCTGCGGACCAGCAGCTGGACCTCCTCCAGCTTGCCGTCGCGGTGGACGTCGGCCACCAGCGTGCACTGGCGCAGCCAGTGGGTGCGCTGCTCGACCGTGCGGATGCCTGCAATGTCGCGGCGTTCGAGGCGCGTCGGGCCTCGGAGGGTGAGCGGGCCGGCGGTGAGGGTCAGGCGATGCGCGCTCACGGCGACGGTGGTGACGTTCCACCACACCTGCACGGCGGCCAGCAGCAGGCCCCCGAGCAGGAGGTCGACCGGCAGCGGCACGTCCGAGAAGGCGGTGAGGCGAGCGACGAGGCCGACCGCGAGGGCGAGCGTGAGGAGGTCGGTGAGCGGGGTGCGCCACGTCCAGGTCAGCCTCAGGCCGTGGCGTGAGCGGATCTCGGTGATCTGGGCGACGGTCTCCGGTGGGTGCATGGGTCCTCCGTCGCGGACTCCAGCAAGCGCCGCACCAACGCGTTTGTCGGGTTCCCCCGTGGTTCGGGGCGCGGCTGACGGAGGTCGGGCGACCGACGTCCGTCGCTCCGTCGGGCCTCAGGGGCGGTGCGCTCGCACGAACGCGGTGGGGTCCGTCCACCCCGTCGCGTCCTGCGCGTAGCCGCCGCCGACGCCGAGGCCGGGCGTGGTGCGCACCTCGAAGTGGAGGTGGGGGACGTAGCGGCCGTGTGCGTCGCCGATGGTGCCGACGGCGTCGCCGCGGGCCAGGTCGTCGCCGACGGCCACGTCCACGCGGTCGAGGTGGCCGTACAGCGACTCGACGACAGCGCCGTCCGGGAGGCCGTGCGCGACGATGACGACGTTGCCCCAGCCGGGGCCGGCGTCCTCGGCGTAGATCACCCGGCCGGCGGCGGCGGCGGTGACGGGGTCGCCCTTGTCGGTGTCGCCGCCGCCGTCGCCGTTCCAGTCCGCGCCGAGGTGCGCGTTGCGGCCGAAGGGCTGGGCATCGAAGTAGCCGACGGC
>JAWKRQ010000123.1:0-12675 GCA_041389545.1 Myxococcota bacterium
AGCCGTCGGCGCCGGGCAGCACGTCGAGCGCGGTGGCCTCGGTGGCGGGCAGGTCGGTGCCGTCGGGCCACACGCCGATCCAGGCGTCGCTGACCGCGGCGTCGCGCGCGGCCACGGTCACGCCGCCGCGCACCAGCGCCAGGCGGGCCAGGCCGCTGCCGTCGCCGGCGAGGGCGAGCCCGTAGAGGTTGCCGCCGTCGAGGACCAGCTCGGGCCGCGCCCACTCGGGCAGCTCGGGCTCGTCGCTCGAGAAGGCCGTGCCGTCGGGGCCGATGCCCACGACGTAGCCGCCGCCGTCGGTGCCGGGGGTGGTGTCGCGCGGGCTGCCGACGGCGCAGGTCCAGCCGCTGCACCAGGCGCGGCCGTCGAGCACGGCGTCGGCCTCCAGCGCGGGCAGGTCGTCGGCCAGGGCGACCACCCAGGTGCCGTCGGGGCCGGGCGCGCCGGCGGGCACGAAGCGCGGGGCGTCGGTGCCGAGCGCGGCGGCGTTGGTCAGGCCCTGCCGCAGCGAGCCCTGGATCGAGCGGCCGCCGCCGGCGCCGTCGTCGCCGTCGCGCTCGTGGGTGAAGACGGCGAACGACAGGCCGAAGTCCACGTCGAGCGTGTCGGCGCCGGGGTTCACGACGCGCGCGACGTGCTCCTGGGCGTCGAGACCGCCGGCGGCGTCGCCCGTGGCGGCGCGGCGCCCGCCGTAGCAGGGGCCCGCGGTGGTGCGCTCGGCCTCGCCGCCGGTGCCGTCGGCGCAGTGCGCGCCCGCCGGTCCGCGGGTCTGCTCGGCCCACACGTCGCCCGGGCCGTAGCCCGGGGCGAACGGGTCGCTCGGCAGCAGCCCGGCGCTGTCGACCACCACCCAGAAGGGCACCCCGTCGGCGCGCTGGCCGAAGGCGAAGGCGCCGCCCGCGTCGGTGACCGTGCTCTCGAGGTACAGGTCGTCGAGGCCGTCGGGGACGCCGTCGCCGCCGTCGCGCCACAGCGCCACGGTGACGCCGCCCGCGGGGACGCCGTCGGCGAGGTCGCTGTCGCCGTCCACGTCCTCGGAGACGGTGCCGCCGATGGTGCGCGGGCCGGGCGGGTCGCCGCCCACGCAGTCGTTGTCGATGCCGTCGCCCGGGATCTCCGGCAGGCCCGGGCTCGACAGCGGCTGGTCGTCGTCGCAGTCGCCGAGGCCGGGCGGGAGCTGCTCGCCGTCGCCGTCGCAGGCGCCGTCGCCGTCCAGGTCCACGCCGTTCTCGCAGTAGCCGTCGCCGTCGGCGTCGTCCCAGTCGGGGCAGACCACGCCGCCCAGCAGCACGTCGTCGAACAGGGTGAAGCCCTCGTCGCCGCCGAAGTAGTTGCTGGTGACGCTGCGGAGCGTGAAGGTCACGGTCTCGTCGCAGCGGCCCGCCAGCGAGAGCGTGGCCGTGTCGAAGTGATCCGTCACCGCCGGCAGGTCGACGCTCTCCACCAGCGTGCCGAACCCGTCGTACAGCCGGGCGCGCGGCGTCACGAGGTCGTTCTCGGAGCGGTGGCGCACCACCAGCGCGTCGCGGGTGACGAGGACCGGGTCCGACGCGACGCTGGCGATCCGCACGGCGAACCCGTCCCAGCCGCCGCGCAGGAGCAGCGCGTGGGTGGGGGAGGGGAAGCCGATCGTCGTGGTGGTGGTGCTCGTCGAGTACGACGTGCCCTGGACCACGACCTGCACGTCGCCGCCCGAGCTCGTGTCGGTGAAGCCGGGGGCGATCGCGCCCGCCTCGAAGTCGCCGTTGTCGACGCCCTGAGCGCGGGCCGCGGGGGCCAGGATCAGCCCCGCGACGAGGGCGACGAGGGCGTGGGGGAGGGCGTGCTGCGCAGTCCTGTCCATGTGACACCTTCGGATGTGGACAACCTAGCGACACGCCGTGGTGGAGCCGGTTTCTCGCGGTATCTGCCACAGGTGCACCGCTGGGGCCGTGGGCGGCGCGGGCGAAGTCGACTACAGTCCGGCGGTGGTGCCTTCGACAGAGCAGCAGCTGGTCGCGAACCCCAACTGCGTGGCGTTCGCCACGGAAGCCGATCGCCTGTTCGGGGCGGACGATCACGTCCGCAGCTGGGGCGACCTGCAGCGGCTGGCGGCCGACGTGGTGCTGGCCTTCCACGGGGAGACGGGCCTGCCCACCCTCGCGGGCTACGCCTGGCGCGTCGCGCTGACCCGGCGCAACGACCGGATCACGCAGGGGCTGCTCTACATCGCGCTCGACGGGCCGGCGACCGCCGCCCACCTCGACGCGCTCGAGCGCTCGGTGCAGGGGCTCGACCTCGGCTTCGGGCCGGGCTCGGTCGAGCGGGTGCCCGTCAACGGGGCGCCCGCGGTCATCGCCAGCGAGGGGCGCGCCTGCGGCGTGTGGAGCCGCGAGGAGGGCGACGCCGAGCCCTGGCTGCGGCGCATCGAGCGCGACGGCCCCGCCGTGCGCGGCGTGATCGTCCGGGCGAGCGAGGCCCGGGCCGACGACGTGTGCGACGGCCTCGACCAGATCGTCGGGGTGCCCGCGCCCTACGGCGAGGCCGAGCGCGAGATCGAGCGGATGCGGCTGTCGTTCGCGCTGCGCTTCACGCGGCGCATCGTCGAGGCCGACGGCGTGGTGCGCGAGGGCGAGACCGAGTTCCTCGCCACGGTGTTCCCGCCCGACCTGGTGCGGCGGCTCGGGCTCGACGAGCAGCAGCTGCAGGACGAGTACTACGAGGCGGCGCGCGACCAGCTGCGGGTCGTGCTCGGCTACCACGACAAGCTCGCGCTGGTGGGGCTGTTCTTCTCGGCCTGCTTCAGCGACGGCTCGCTCGACGCGCGCGAGATGCGGCTGCTCAAGGACGCCGGCGAGACGCTCGGGCTCACCCGCGAGCAGGTGGTGAAGTACCTCCGGCGCTTCTGGTAGCCGGCATCGTTGCATCCGCGGTTGCTCCCGCGGTGCGGGTGTACTAGCCGGGACGGATGGAGGTCCCAGGCATGGCCCTGCCGTCGCTGCCGCCCCCCGACGCCCCCGTGCTCCACGTCCACTCGCACACCGCCGGGCAGTTCGGCCCGATGAGCCGGCTGGACCTGAAGCAGCAGCTCGACGACGGCACGATCCCGCCCCGCAGCCACGTCTGGATGGACGGGATGGCGGGCTGGGAGCTGCTCGACGAGCACGTGGACCAGCTGCTCGCGGATCTCGGCGGCACCCCGCTCGCGGTGCCGCGCGCGGCGACCCGGCCCGCGCCCGAGCCGGCGGCCGAGCCCACGGCGGAGCCCGAGCCGGCGCCCGAACCCGCGGCGGCGCCCGAACCCGCGGCGGCGCCCGAACCGGCGCCGGCCGAGGTCGCCCCGGCCGAGGAGCCTCAGCCAGCCGAGCCTGCCCCGGCGCCCGAGGTGGCCCCCGAGCCCGCGTCGCAGCCCGAGGCCGGCGAGGGCCAGGACGACTTCCTCGACCGCGTCTTCGGCGACCTCGTGCGCCAGAGCTGGGCCTACCTGGGCGAGCACCGCTTCGCGGCCCACATCGACGAGATCTTCGTCGGCGCCGTCATCACGAGCACGCTCGACACGGGCTACTCGCTCATCGACCTCACGAGCGACGGCACCCACCACTACCTGCGCTTCGAGAACCTCTCCGACCGCACCCGCACCATCGTGCGCCTGACCCACCTCACGGGCTCGCTCGCCACCGCCCGCGTCCTCGGCCAGCGCCTGTCCGCCGTGATCGGCTACGGCGAGCGCGTCGGCAACATGGGCAAGATCTGGAGCGCGCTGCAGGCCGAGATGAAGTCGTCCTACCTGCAGGACGCCGAGCCCGGCACCATCACCGTCGATGGCGACGCCGCCAGCGGCTACGTCTACTGCCAGGTCGACCTGTACCTCGACATCGACGACTACGTGTCCCGCGACTACAGCGTCGACCACGCCAAGCTGTCGACCCACATCGGCGCCGTCACCCACGCCCTGCGCAAGTACCTGCGCGGCCGCTTCGCCTGAGCGGAGGCCTCGTGCTGTCCTTCCTGCACAACTTCGCGCACAAGAGCGAGATCCGCGAGAGCAAGGACGAGATCCTGCTCGGCGAGATCGTGCGCGCCATGGCCCGCCAGGGCTACCCCACCATCCAGTTCGTCGCGAGCTCCGACATCCAGCGCGTCCGGTTCCGCGCGATCGGTGACGCCTCGCTGCACAGCGTCTTCGTGACCCTCGACCGCAAGACCGGCGGCGGCATGCTGAGCGAGGCGCTCATCGGCTCGAAGGCCACGCTGCGCATCACGGCCGAGATCAAGAACCGCATCGCCGACCCCGACGACCTCGTGGCGATGTACCGCACCGACCTCGCGAACATCCTGAAGCTGCCCGCGCTGGGCGGCATCCGGCTCAACCACGAGCTCAACAGCGTGCTCGCGACGACCCAGCAGCTCATCGACATCGACCAGTTCGTGATGAAGGGCGACCCGGGCGTGGAGCGCCTCGGCCGCCTGCTGGCCTCGACGATCGACCGCCTCCGGGAGAAGTTGCTTCCCTACAAGAAGTGAGGGAGGTCGCCGTGGCGGAGGGGCGTTCTTCGGGGCTGTCTTCGGTCTGCACGCTCGATTGCCCCGATCGCTGCAGCCTGTCGGTCCGGGTCGAGGACGGGCGGGTCGCGGGGCTCGACGGCAGCGAGGCGAACCCGCTGACGGCGGGCTTCATCTGCGGCAAGGTCCGCAAGTTCGGCCAGCACCGGGTCCACGGCCCGCTGCGCCTGCACCACCCGATGATCCGCACGGGGCCGAAGGGACCTGGCGCGACGTTCCGGCGGGCCAGCTGGGACGAGGCCATCGCCGCGGTGGCCGAGCGGTTCCGGGCGATCGCCGAGCAGGACGGCTGGGAGGCCGTCTGGCCGTACTGGTACGGCGGGTCGAACGGCTGGCTCACCGGCGGCGGCCTCGACGTGCGGCTGTGGCGGCGGCTCGGCACGTCCGGCATCGCGCGCACGCTGTGCGCCGAGAACGCCGCTGCGGGCGCCCGCGCCGTGTACGGCGACCTCCCCTCGGCTGATCCGCTCGACGTGGACGACGCCGACCTGATCGTCATCTGGGGCTTCAACCCGTCCGCCAGCGGCATCCACTGGGTCCCGCGGGTGCAGGCGGCCCGGGCGCGCGGCGCGGCGCTGGTCGTCGTCGATCCGCCGGGTCACGCCGCTCGCGAAGAGGCCGACCTGCACCTGGCGCCGCTGCCGGGCACCGACGTGGCGCTCGCGCTGGCGGTCGCCGGGGTGGCGCTCGAGCGGGGCCTGGCCGACGAGGCGTTCCTGGCCCGGTGGTGCGACGGCGTGGACGCCTACCGCGCCGCCGCCGCCGCCTGGCCCGCCGCGCGTGCCGCCGAGGTCTGCGGCCTGGCCGCGGCCGACATCGAGCGCCTGGCGGCGCTGTGGGCCGAGCGGCGCGAGCGGGCGCTGCTGCGCACGGGCTGGGGCCTCGAGCGCACCCGCAACGGCTCCGACGCCGTGCGCGCCGCCCTGTCGCTGCCCGCCGTGTTCGGCGCCTTCGGCCGGCGCGGGGCCGGGTACGTCACGTCGACCTCGCCCGGCCGCCGCGTCGACAGCGAGGGCTGGCAGCGGGTCCCGGGCGAGCCCGCCCGCCCGCCGCGGGTGCTCAACATGAGCCGCCTCGGGCGCGTGCTGGAGGAGACGCGCGATCCGCCGATCCGCGCCCTGTACGTCTACGACTGCAACCCCGTCGCCACGGCCCCCGACCAGGCCCGCGTGGTGCGGGCGCTGGCGCGTGACGACCTGTTCGTCGTGGTCCACGAGCAGGTCCACACCGACACCGTCGACTACGCCGACGTGGTGCTGCCGGCCACCACCTTCCTCGAGCACCTCGACGTGTCCTACGGCTACGGCGCCAACGTGCTCGGCTGGTCCGAGCCCGTCATCCCGCCCGTCGGCGAGGCGCGCAGCAACCACGCCACGATCGCGGCGCTGGCGGCCGCCCTGGGCCTCGGCGACGAGCCCGCCCTCGCCGAGCCCGAGCGGGCGCTGGCCGAGCGCATCGCCGCCGCCGCGGGCCCCGGCCCCGAGCTGGTCGCGCGCGGCGTGGTGCCGGGCGCCCGGCCCGTCCAGCTGGTCGATGCCCTGCCGGCGAGCCCATCCACCTCGCCGCCGGCGGAGCACCGCCCGTGCAGCGGCCGCCCCCGCCGACGCCGACCGGCCGCTCGTCCTCCTCTCCCCGTCGTCGACCCGCGGCATCTCCTCGACCCTCTTCGAGACGCTGCCCCCAGGCACCGCCACCGTCGCGCTGCACCCCGACGACGCCGACGCGCGCGGCCTGTCCGACGGCGCGCTCGTCCGGGTCCACAACGGCCAGGGCGAGGTCGTCCTGCGGGCGCAGCGCGATCCATCCGTGCGGCCCGGCGTCGCCGTCATCCCGAAGGGGCTGTGGCGGAGCGCCACCGCCAACGGGTTCACCGCGAACGCGCTCATCCCCGACCACGTCGACGCCGTGGGCGCGGGCGCCTGCTACAACGACGCGCGCGTGGAGATCGAGGCCGCCGACCCCGTCAGAACGTGAACTTCATCGGGTACTGGAAGCTCACGCCCGTCGGCATGGCGTGGGCCGCGAACGAGGCGTAGCCCAGCGTCTGCTGGATGCAGTTCGTGACGCGCGGGGGCACGACGCCGCCGTCGATCAGGTAGACGTTGCTGACGGTGCCGTTGCAGGCGACCGTCACCTCGACGATGACGGTGTAGCTGCCCTTGGTGCCGGCGGGGAAGCAGCGCGGCGTGTACCGCGAGATGCGGCCGAGCCCGGCGTTGATCTGGGGGACCGACAGCCCGCCCGAGGTGCTCGCGCCGCTCTCGGAGATGGTCGTCGACGCGCCCGACAGGCACCGCTTCGGGGCGGGCTTGGCCAGCCGCGGCGGGGTGACGGGCATGTCGGGGATCTGCGGCCCCACCTTCGTGAGCTCGCGCTGCGGCACGGTGAGCGACTCGGCGTCGGTGCCCTGCGACAGGTTGCGCCCGGCGAGGCTGCTCCCGGCGCCCGCGGTGCCCTGCTGGCGCTCCATCCCGGCCGCGGCCTCCTCGAGGTCCACGTCGGAGCCGACCTGCAGCCCGAACAGCCCGGCCAGCATCGGGCGCTCGATGGCGACCCGCTGCTGCGGCGCAGCGGGCTCCGCGGCGACGGCGTCGGCGGTGCCGCTCGCGACCTCGGGCGCCACCCCCGCGGGCTCGACCTCGCCCAGCACCGTGTCGGCCAGGAGCGCGGGGCGCGGCGCCTCGGCGATCCGCTCCGGGCGCGGCGCCGGGGCGGGCGGCGGCGGCATCTTCCAGAGCAGCAGGACCTGGTCGACCTCGATGGTGTCGCCCTCGATGCCGTTCCACGCGCGCAGCTCGGCCACCTGCACCCCGTGGCGGGCGGCGAGCTTGCCGAGCGTGTCGCCCGGCCGGACCACGACGGTCTCGGGCTCCGCGAAGGCCACCGGCACGTCGACGGGCGCGAGCGAGCGGTCGGGGACGAGCCCGCACCCGAGCGTCGACACCGCGAGCGCGAGGGCGACGAGGGTGCGGCCGGAGCGCCGAGGGGACCGGGTGATCTGCTCCTCCCAGACCCGCGATCCTAGCACAACCGAGGGCGAGGTCACCGCCCGAGGGTGGCGAGCATGTCGGCGACGCGGACGAACTTCTCGCGCAGCTTCCCGCTCGAGGTGCCCCGGGCGAGCTCCTCGGCGTCGATCCGCTGCCAGTCGGTCCAGCACACCGTGTCGGGCAGCGCGAGCGGCGCCCGCGGCGCGGCGTCGAGGCCCGGCAGGTCGGCGATCATCTCCTCGACGGTGGCCTTGCTGTCGGCGCGGTTGGTGCCGATGAGCCCCGACGGGCCGCGCTTGGCCCAGCCCACGACGTACAGGCGCTCGACCGGCGCGCCGTCGCGCTGCACCCGGCCGGCGGTGTTGGGGACGATGCCGCGCCGGTCGTCGAACGGCACGCCGGGGATGGGGATGCCGCGGTAGCCCACCGCGCGGAACACGAGCCCGGCGTCGATGACCGAGCGCTCGCCGGTGTCCCTGGCCGACAGCCCGCCGCTCGCCCGCGGCTCGAGCCGGTTGCGGCCCACCTCGACCTGCTCGACCCGCCCCTCGCCCCGGTAGGCCACCGGGCTCGTCAGCAGGTGCAGGTGCACGCGCTTCGGCGCCGTCGGCGCGCGACCGGCGATCGACTCCAGGAACGCGACGTTGTCGTGGACGGTCTTGTCGGGGCTGGCCTCGAGCTCCGCGGCGGATCCGGGGTCGAGCTCGACGTCCTCGGGGCGGACGACCAGGTCGACCCCCTCGAGCTCGGCGATCTCCTTGATCTCGCTCGGCGAGAACGCGGCCTGGACCGGCCCGCGCCGGCCGAGCACGTGGACGTCGGTGACCTTGCTCTCGCGCAGGACGGCCAGCGCGTGGTCGGCGATGTCGGTCTTCGCGAGCTCGTCGCGATCCCGGACCAGGATCCGCGTCACGTCCATCGAGACGTTGCCGACCCCCACCACGACGGCCGCCGTGCACGACAGGTCGAAGGTGCGGTCGAGGTGGTCGGGGTGGCCGTTGTACCAGCCGACGAACTCGGTGGCGGAGTGGCTGCCGAGGAGCGCCTCGCCCGGGACGCCGAGCTCGTTGGCGCTCTCGCAGCCGACGGCGAGGACCACCTGGTCGTACGCGGCCAGCAGCTGGTCGATCGTCACGTCCTGGCCGACGCGCACGTTGCCGAGGAACTGGAAGCCCTCCTGCGACGCCGTCTTGTCGTAGACCCGGATCACGTTCTTGATCTTCTGGTGATCAGGGGCGACGCCGCCGCGCACCAGGCCGTAGGGCGTCGGGAGGCGGTCGAACATGTCGACGTGGACGGTCTTCCCCGACGCGAACAGGGCCGCCGCCGCATAGAACCCCGAGGGTCCCGCGCCGACCACGGCCACGCGCAAGGGCCGCTCCGCCGTGCCGATCTCCGCCATGCCTCCCTCCGTGCTGCAGTTGTCGCGGTGCCGCTTCCGCGGGCACCTATCCGGTCCGGCGCAGCGTATACGATGTGGGCCTCCCCAGGAGGCTCCATGCGTGGTGTTCGTCCGACCTGGCTCGCCGTCGCGGCCCTGGCCCTCGCCTGCAGCGGCGACAAGCAGCCCACCGGCACCACCGACGCCGACGCCGACGCCGACGCCGACGCCGACAGCGACGCCGACGCCGACACCGACGCCGACAGCGATGCCGACGCCGACACCGACACCGACACCGGCCCGGTGCGCACGGAGCCGGCGGATCTCGCGGACTGCGTCTCGGTGTCGGAGCGCGACGACGACTTCAACGGCTCGATCGACGCCACGACCACGACCACCTACGACGCGCTGGGCCTGCAGAGCGACGTGGTCCTCGACGACGCCGACCGCGACACCCCGACCCACACCTGGTTCGTCCGCGACGCCGCCGGGCTCGAGCTCGAGCGCTGGTTCGACGACGAGGGTGACGGCACGGCCGACGACGTGCACTACCGCGAGTGGAACGCCGACGCCCAGCTCGTCCGCTACTGCGTCGACCTCGGCGCCGACGGCACCTGCGAGTACCTCGAGGAGATCGACTACGACCCCACCACCGGCGTCCGCACCGAGTACCGGCGCGATGGCGACGGCGACGGCGTCTTCGAGTCCACCTGCGCCTACACGGGCGACGCGCAGGGGCGCATCCTGGCCTACGACTGCGACGGCCAGCTGAACCTGTCCGCCACCAACACCTACACGGGCGCGACGTTCTGGGACTACCTGCAGGACACCGACCTCGGCCGCGACGGCTCCGTCGATCAGCACGCCGAGTACCGCTACGACGCGGACGGGAACCGGATCTACGCCGCGCAGGACACCAACGCGAACGGGGCCTGGGACGTCGAGACCACGACCGCCTACAACCCCGACGGCACCGTGTCCCGGATCGACGGGACCACGGCGAGCCCCGCGTCCAGCTTGCGCTACGAGTACACCTACGACCCGGACGGCTACCTCGTGGAGCTCGTGTTCGGCGTCGACGTGACCGGCGACGGCCTGCCCGACGGCGGTTCCACCGAGACGTGGACCTGGACCTGCCCTTGACGCTCCGGCCCAGGGCGGTGTCGAGGGGGTTGCAAGGACTTCAACTGTGGTTCGGGTGACCGAAGGGTGACCTGGGTTTCACACCCGTTACCGCTTTGCGGCATTGTCCCTGCGCGGGCCATACAGCAGGGTCGTGGACACCGACCCGACCAACCCCTCCGCCCCCCCCGCGCTCACGTCTTCGGCGTGCCGCCCACGCGCGCGTGATCGCAGGGGATCGACCGCCATCGAGTACGGCCTCATCGTGTCGCTGATGACCATCGTCATCCTCGGCGCGATGTACCAGGTCTACGCGGCCGTCGCGACCATGTGGAACGCGATCGCGGCGGCGATGCCGTAACAGATCGCGGCGGCCCCGGTGTCGGATACGGCACCCTGGGGGTGTCATGCGGATCGGTGTCATGCGGCTCGGTGTCATGGAGCGGATGTTCGTCGCGTGGGCGCTGCTCGCGCTCGGCTGCAACGGCGAGGGCCCCGACGGGAAGGGCACCGACCCGAGCACGACCTCGGAGCCGACCACGGAGCCGACGGGGACGACGGTGGACGCGCCGACCTTCGCCGACGACGTGCTGCCGCTCGTCGCGTCGAGCTGCGGGCAGTGCCACGGCCCCTCGGGCCTCGGCCCGCTCGACCTGCTGGACTACGACGTGGCCAGCACCTGGGCCGAGGTGCTGCTCGACCGCATCGACGCAGGCGAGATGCCGCCGCCGACGGCCGATCCCGACTGCCACCCCTACCAGGGCATGGACGAGACGCGCCTCGATCCGGCGCTCGGGGACACGCTGGCCCGCTGGATCGAGACGGGGCTGCAGCCCGGTGACCTCGACAGCGCGCCGCCGGTGGAGATCTGGTCGCCGCCCGCGCTGTCGCGGCGCGACGTGGAGCTGCGGCCGCCCGCCGGGGTGAGCCCGCAGTTCGTCGAGGGCAACGAGTACCGCTGCTTCCTCGTCGACGACATCGAGGAAGACACGTGGGTCTCGGGGCTCGAGTTCCTGATCGACCACCCGCAGATCTCGCACCACGCGGTGCTGTTCGTCGATCCGAACGGCGGGTCGGAGCAGCGGATCACCGACGCCGCGTCGCGCTCGTGGACCTGCCCCAGCGTGCAGCCCGAGCCGAACTGGGAGATGATCCACGCCTGGGCGCCTTCGGGCGGCGCGGTCGAGTTCCCCGAGGGCATGGGGCTGCGGGTGCCCGCCGGGTCGCAGATCGTCCTGCAGATGCACTACTGGGAGGGCGCCGACGGGATCGTCGACCTGCCGGGCTACGCGCTGAAGCTCAGCGACGCGGTCGACCGCGAGATGTACTACGCGCCGGTCGGCCCCGACCGCTTCACCATCCCCGCGGGCGAGGCGTCGCACAGCGAGACGATGTCGCTGCCGATGTTCCTGCTCGGCGGCGGCGCGTGGGAGGTCTTCGGCGTGATGCCGCACATGCACGTGCTCGGCACGGGCTACGACTTCCGCGGGACCACGAGCGGCGGCGCCGACAAGTGCATCTCCCGCTCCGACGCCTACGACTTCGCGCTGCAGCCGACGTACTGGTTCGACGAGCCGGTGCGGCTCGAGGCGAGCGACCGGATCGAGGTCACCTGCACCTGGGACAACTCGGCGAGCAACCCGCGGCAGCTCAACGATCCGCCGCAGGACGTGACCTGGGGCGAGTACACCCAGCAGGAGATGTGCTACGCGCTGATGTACATCGCGCAGGCGCAGTGACGTTGGGGATCGCGGAAATCCGGGGCGGGTAGACGCTGCCAGGCTGGCCAGCGGTGGGGGCCGCGCGGTACCGTGAGGGCATGGACCTTCACCCTGGCGACGAGATCGACCGGTACGTGGTGGAGCGGCTCGTGGGCCGCGGCGGCACGGCCGACGTGTACGCCGTGCGGCACCGCGCGCTCGGCGGCGCGTTCGCGCTGCGGGTCGCCCACGACGCCCAGCGCGGGCTGCGCGAGGAGGGGCGGCTGCTCGCCTCCCTGCACCACCCCAACGTGGTGGCGGTGTACGATCTGCTGGAGGTGGGCGGGCGGCCAGCGCTGGTCACCGAGCTCGTCCAGGGGCCCTCGCTCGCGCGGATGCTGGAGGGCGGGCCGCTGCCGCTGCCGATGGTCGACGAGCTCGCGCGCGGCGTCCTCAAGGGGGTGCGGGCGGCGCACCTGCACGGCCTGGTCCCCCGCGACCTCTCCGCCGCGAACGTCCTGCTCGCGGAGCCGGCCTACCCGCGCAGCGACGACGGGTGGGTGCCGAAGATCGCCGAGGTCGGCCCGGGGCGGCCCGACGAGCGCGCCGAGGTCCACGCGCTCGGCGTGCTGCTCTACGAGCTGTGTGCCGGGTGCCCCCCCGAGGCCGACGAGGTGCCGCTCGATGCGCTCGTCCCGTCGCTGCCCGAGCGCATCGTCTCGACGGTCGCGCGGGCGATGGCCGTCGAGCCGAGCGATCGCTTCGTCTCGGTGGAGGAGCTCCTCGACGGCTGGTTGGGCGCGGTCGACGCCACGGTGTGGCAGCAGGGTCTGTTCCACCGGCCCGAGGCCGACGAGACGGCGGCCACCCTCGTCGATCTCGTGCGGCCGACCGCGCCGAGCAGCGACCTCGAGCCGATGACCCCGTCGGCGCCGGTGGC
>JAWKRQ010000124.1:0-11863 GCA_041389545.1 Myxococcota bacterium
TCGCCCTCGCCCTCGCCCCTCGCCCTCGCCCTCGCCCTCGCCCTCGCCCTCGCCCTCGATCTCGAAATCGAGCCGAAGCGGTCAAATTCTGGCATCTGCGCCGGCTACATGCCCGCATGAGTGACGAGTTCCCGCATGAAGCCCTCGACTGCTACAAGCTCGCCGTCGGGCTGAGTCGATGGGCCGCGCGACAGGTGTTCCCGCCGCACCGCAAGCATCTGCGCGACCAACTCGTGCGGTCCGCCGACTCGATCGTGTTGAACCTCGCCGAGGGCGCGGGCAAGGGAGCAGGTGACAGCCGCCGCAACCACCACCGCATCGCACTGGGCTCAGCGGCGGAAGTGGCCGCGATCATCGACATCACCGACTTCCCCGATGCCGAGGAACGCCGGGTCGAGACCCGCCGGGTGGGCGCGATGCTCGCTGCGATGGCCCGCCGATGACACGTGCCGAAGCGGCCCGGAG
This sequence comes from Myxococcota bacterium, assembly GCA_041389545.1. Lineage (GTDB taxonomy): Bacteria > Myxococcota_A > UBA796 > UBA796 > JACKER01. Next base: position 466 of record JAWKRQ010000124.1, read on the forward strand.
CCCCCGCGACTGGCGGCAGGAGCGGTTCGCGCTGCTGATCCTGGCGCTCGTCGCCGTCGGTGCGGACGCCTGGATGGCGTTGCTGACGCAGCTCACCACCCGGTCGATGCAGCCGCTCTGGCCCGGCGTCGCGCTCGTCGCCGCGGTCCTCGGCTTCGCAGCGGGGCCGTGGCCGGTGCTGGCCCTGTCCGCCGCCCTCGCGGCCCTCGGCGCCGTGGCGACGGTGCTCGCGCCGCCGCTGGCGCCCTACGCCTTCGGCCTGGGCGGCGCGTGCCTGCCCTGGGCCCTGCTGGCGACCACCGCCGCCATCCGCCGCTTCTGGCTGCGCTGGGCGGCGATCCTGAGCCTGCACTGGCTCTACGGTCCGGTCCTGACCCTGCTCCTGCTCGCGCCCGTGCACCCCGAGCTGTTCGCCGCCGGCGTGCTCGCGGTGGTGGCCGGCGTCGCCACGCTGCTCGCGCCGTTCCACCGCCCGCGCGGCCGGCCTGGCCGCGCAGATCTGGCGTGCCTGGCCGCCGGCCTGGCGCTCCTCCTCCCGCTCCACGTCGCGCAGATGTGGGTCGGCTGGGCCGGGCGGGGCGTGCCGAAGCTGCGGCTGTGGATCGAGGGCCTCGTGTGGAACGTGGGCGGGCTCGGGCTGCTGGCGGGGCTGGCCCTGTCCCACGCGAAGCGCGCGCGGTGGCCCGCGCTGCCAGTGCTGGCGGCGACCGTGGCGCTGGCGGGCGCCGGCCTCCTCCTGCTGGACCCCGAGGCGCACGCGAGCGACCCGTCCCGCGCCTGGCTCGCGGCGAAGCTGGTGGTCGCAGTCTGCGCGCTGGTGGTGGAGAGCGGCGCGCAGGCGCTGCTGTGCCGGTCGCCGCGCCTCGCGCTGGGCGGCCTGCTCGTCGCGGAGCCGCTCCAAGACGCCGCCTGGGACGTCGCGCCGGCGACCCCGCTGGGCGTCGGCGGCCTCGTGGCGGCCTGCGGCCTGGCGGTCGCCGTCGCCTCGCTCGTGGCGGCTCAGCGCAGGATGAGGTCGTCGAGCCAGAACTGATTGTCGCCCGAGGTCCGGATGCCCGTCCGGTCCACGAGCTGCAGCAGCACGAGCTCCTGCGGGTCGAGCGGCGCCCCGCCGTCCGCCGGGACGAGCTCCCGCAGCGGCACCACCACCCGCTGCACCTTCCCCACCGGCAGCGACACCCCCTCCTTCATCGAGAAGCTGCGCCCCCGGTCGTCGATGCCCACCACGTCGATCAGCGCGTTGAGCCGCACCGAGCGGAGATCGAACGCCAGGACCTCCGGCGCGGGGTGGGGTGCTGCAGCCCCAGCACGAGCCGGTCGGGCTCGCCGGGGCGCGCCATCGTCGTCCAGTGCAGGGCGGGGTCGCCGTGGGTGTCGGGCGCGACCTCGATGTTGCCGCCCGGGGTCCGCCAGGGGTGGAACAGCACCTGGTTGCCGCTCGAGAAGTCGATGGTGGCCGGCACCGTGTGCAGCGACTTGTCGTCGATGTCGATGACCTCGAGCAGGTCGCGGCACTGGGTGCACTCGCCGGTGCGGATGCCGTCCTGCAGGGCGGCGCGGGCGGCGTCGACCTCGCCGCGGCTCCACAGGCCGTGCCCGAGCCAGTACAGCGCCTCGGAGCGCACGGGGTCGGTGTCCGCCAGCGTGCGCGCGAGCTCCTGGTAGCGGGTCATGGCGCCGTCGAGGTCGCCCTGCGACTCGAGCAGCAGCGCGTCGGCGAGCTGGGCGCGCGTGTCGACGGCTTGCGCCCACGCCGCGCCGACGAGCCAGGCGAGCACCTAGCCCTCCCGCGCGATGAACCGGTAGCCCACGCCGTGCAGCGTCTCGATGAACACGGGGCTCCCGGCGTCGTCGCGCAGCTTCTTGCGGACGTTCAGGATGTGCGTGTCGACGGTGCGCGTCGTCACGTTGGGCGAGTACCGCCAGATCCCGGTGAGCAGCTCGCCGCGCGGCAGCACCTTGCCGCGGTGCTCGATGAGGTAGCGGAGCAGCTCCTGCTCGCGGTTCGACAGCCGCTCGTCGCCGTCGGCGTGGTGGATGACGTAGTTGTCGAGGTCGACCTCGACGGGGCCGAAGCGGTACACCGACTTTGCCCCGCCGCTGCGCCGCAGCACCGCGGCGACGCGCGCCTTGAGCTCCAGCAGCGAGAACGGCTTGGTCACGTAGTCGTCGGCGCCGAGCTCGAAGCCGAGCAGCTTGTCCTGCTCGGAGGTGCGGGCGGTGACGAAGATGACCGGCCCGTCGTAGTCGGCGTCGCGCAGGGCGCGGCACACGTCGAAGCCGCTCTTGTCGGGCTCGGGGCCCTCGTTGAGCATGACGTCGAGCACCACCACGTCGGGGGTGACGCGCCGGTAGGTCTCGAGCGCCTCGGACTGGCTGCGGGCCAGGTGGACGTCGAAGCCCTCGCGCACGAAGAACCGGCTCACCGTGTCGGTGAGGGCCTCCTCGTCTTCGACGAACAGGATGCGCGGCATGGACGGGGTCTCCGGGTTCAGCTCACGTTGCGGGCCCGATGTCGGCGACCGGCAGGCGGACGACGAAGCGCGCCCCGCGCCCCGCGGCGCCGTCCACGCGGACGGTCCCCCCGTGGGCCTCGACAATGTAGCGCACGATGGCGAGGCCGATCCCCGTCCCCTTGGTGCGCCGGACGGCGGGGTCGGTGGAGCGGAAGAAGTCGTCGAACACGCGCGGCAGCTCGTCGGCGGCGATGCCGATGCCGCGGTCGGCCACCTCGAGCACCACGGCGTCGCCGGCGTCGTCGAGGTCGACGGCGACGCGGACCCAGTGGCCGTCTGCGCCGTACTTGAGCGCGTTGGAGAGCAGGTTGGTCAGCACCTGGCCCATCGCCTCGCGGTCGAGCTGCACGGGCGGCAGGTCGTGGGGGAGCGACAGCGACAGCTCCATGCCGGCGGCGTCGAGCGCGCTGCGGGCGGCCTCCACGCTGCTCCGCACGACGGCGGCCAGATCGTCGGGCCGCAGCGTGTAGCGCTTGGCGCCGCGCTCGATGGCCGAGAAGTCGAGGACGTTGTCGACGAGGCGCGACAGGCGCTCGCTCTCGCGGACGATGGCGTCGAAGTGCTGCTGCATGTCGTCGCCCGGCTCCACGAGGCCGAGCTGCAGGGCCTCTCCCTTGAGCCGGATCTGCGTGATGGGAGAGCGCAGCTCGTGGGAGACGTTGGCGGCGAAGTCGGCCCGCTGCCGCGCGGTCTCGACCTCCCACGCGATGATGCGGGCGATCCACAGGGCGCCGACGCAGGTGACGAAGACGGCGGTGAACACGATGCCGATGCGGACGGAGCGGCGGCGGCCCTTCGAGGCGAGGAGCGCCTCGGCGTCGCTCGGCTGGACGGCGAGGGTGACGACGGGCAGCCACGGACCGAGCGGCCGGTTCGCGAGGACGCCGTCGGGCAGGTGCCGCTCGGCGGCGAAGAGGGTGAAGGCGAGTTCGGCGTCGTTGTCGTTGCGGCGCGCGACCGAGGCCTTGAGGTCCTCGAACAGGCTCACGGCGGAGAAGGAGAAGGCGTAGGTCGTGTCGCGGCTGCGGTACAGCGCCCAGATGGCGGGGGAGTCGGCGCGGGCGCCCACGTAGCGGAACTCGCCGTCGGGGATGCGGCTGTAGACGAGCTCGATCTCGTCGGCGACCAGGGCGGCCCAGTTGAGCTCGCCCTGGAGCTCGTTGAGGCGCGAGCGGGAGCGGGCGAGCCAGTCGGGGTCGGAGCGGCCCTCGAGCAGGGTGAGGGCCTCGCGGGCGACGGCGGGCTCGCCGGCCTGCCCGACCGTCCACGGGCGCGACAGGAGGGTGTCGACGAGGCCGGCCAGCATGGAGGTCTCGGCGTCGACGGCGTCTTCGCCCTGGCTGCGGGCCAGGCGCATGCGGCCGACCTCGAGCATGACGAGGTCGGGGAAGCGGAAGCCGCGGACGTCGCGGACGTTGGCGAAGTCGCTGAACAGCTCGCGGGCGAGGAGGTCCTCGGCCTCGCCGTCCTGGCCGAGGGCGTACAGGGCGCGGGCCTCGCCGAGCATGGACTCGCCGATGGCCATGGGCTCGATGGTGCGCTCGCGGGCGCGGCGCCAGGCGAGCACGGCCTGCTGGGGGTCGGTCTGCTCGAGGCGGCGGGCCTCGGCGGCGGCGCGGTGCCAGCCGATGGGCGCGAGGCGGGGGCTCGCGCGGACGTCGGCCGGGGTGGGCATCTCGAAGGGGCCGGTGAGGACGCCGTCGTCGTCGTAGCGGAAGGCGGCGCGCAGGTAGGGGGAGAGCTCGCCGAGGGTGGAGGTGGGGGACTCGCCGCGGCGGATGCGCTCCTTGGCGGCGTCCTCGAACTTGCCGAAGACGTCCTCGAGGTCGTCGTAGAGCTGGTCGCTGGCGGCGTCGGCGCGCTGGCGGAGGTCCTCGTCGAACTGGAGCTCCTCGGAGCGGATGCTCGACAGCGACAGGAGCGCCAGGAAGGCGATGGGGAGGAGCATGGTGAGGGCGAAGACGCCGGAGAGGCGGACGACCTCCTTGAGCTGACGCAGGTCCTGCAGGGCCCGGACCTCGCCCCGGGACCGGGAGAGGACGGCGAGGGCGGTGCTCCGCACCCGGTCGCGCATCGGCCGCATGGAGGGGCAGCATAACGCGCTGACGGGCGGATCGGGCGAGCCGCTGCCGCCCGGCGCCCGCGCAACTGACGGAATCGCGCCCGACGCATTTCCGTCAATTGACGGAAATGCGTCCGGGCGCGATTCCGTCATCGGGCACGACTCGTCGGGGCCTACTCGAGCGGGTTGTAGCCGTGGCTGCGGGCCCAGGCGCCCGCGAAGTACACCACCAGCCAGCCGCCCGCGAGCAGGCCCAGCCCCCCACCACGGCACCCGCAGCCACCCCGCGTCGCGCCGCACGAGCCGCCCGGCGCCGAGCGCGCCGGCCCCCACGAGCCACAGCCACCCCGCGAAGCCCGCCGGGTTCGCCCGGAGCGCGTCCCCACGCGCCGCGCACCGCCCAGGCCCAGCTGCGCGTCATCCCGCACTGGCCGCACGGCTGCCCCGTGGCCACCAGCGACGGGCAGGGCGGCGTGGGCGGGACGAGCCCGAACAGCAGGACGGGGTGCTCGGCGTCGCCGGCGGGCACCGCCGCCAGCGACAGCGCCACGACCGCGAGCGCGAGCACCACCAGCGCCGCCGGCCACGCCAGCGGCTGCTCCACGACGGCGAGGCCCAGGCGATCGAGCCCGGCCTCCACCCGCCGCAGCACGCTCACGCCCGCGCGACCGCGCCGACGCCGTCGCCGACGACGCCGTGATCACCGCCAGCAGGGCCGCGATGAAGTCGAGGATCAGCAGGATCACGGTCGGGATGTTCCCGAGCAGGCAGCCCGTGCTGCAGCCGCGGCCGCGGCTGCCGATGTTCATCGCCGAGCCGGCGTTGACGATCAGCGCCAGCACCGGCGCCCCCACCGCGCACAGGATGCCGAGCCACACCACGCCCTTCGACCGGTAGCGGTTCAGGCGCAGCCCGCCGAGGATCGTGACGCAGCTCATCCCGAACGTCACCACGAAGCCCAGCAGCTGCAGCGCGGGCACCGTCGCGCTCATGACGAAGGCGCCGATGGTGGTGCCCACGTCGGTGCCGTCGATCATGCCGCTCAGCAGCACCCACCCCGACCACAGCAGCGGCAGGAGGGTCCACAGCCCGTACAGCAGGCTGTAGAGCGCGTTCGCGACGCCCGCGACGACGAGGAGCCAAGCGGGAGCGCCGGCGGTCTGGTTCATGAGGGTCTCCGTGGAAGATTCACTCGCCTATCCGTGCGGACGGCGACCCCCCGCCGCCTCGAAACAAGTCGATACGCTCACCGGTGGCGCAACGCGTACGCTGCGACGCACCCGAGCGGGAGGTCGACGAGCAGGAGCACGAGCGTGGGCACGTTCCCGAGCAGGCAGCCGTAGCAGCCGGAGCCCATCAGGGTGAGGTTCACGCCCGAGAGCCCGTTCAGCGCGAGGCCGGCGACCGGGACGCCGACGGCCGCGCCGATCCCCAGCCAGACGAGCCCGCGCGAGCGCCCCTGGACGAGCCGGATCCCGGCGAGCACCGTCACCCCGCTGGCGAAGAGGCAGGCGGCGAAGCCCAGCAGCTGGAGCAGCGGGATGGCCGTCGCCACGACGAGCAGCCAGAACAGGTCCTCCGGCGTGACCTCGGCCGCCCGCGACGCCACGAAGCTCAGGGTGAATGCGAGCGGCATCAGTGTCCAGAGCCCGTACACGGCGGCGTACGCGGCGTTGAGCAGCCCGACGATCGACAGCATCAGGCCCGGCGGTCCCACCAAGCGATCCATGTTCCTCCAGCGGCAGGTTGTACGTCAGAGCGGGGCGCCGTGTTGCGCGGCCGTGGTTACCCGGCCCCTCCGGAGGTGGATGGATGGTCGACCCGATGCCCGCGGACGCGCTGCGCTGGCAGTGCCCGGCTGCCTGCGTGGACTTCGCGACCACGGCCGAGGTGGCGCCTGCCGAGGGCGTCGTGGGGCAGCAGAAGGCCGTGGACGCGCTGCGCTTCGGCCTGTCCATCGACGCGCCGGGTCAGAACGTCTATGTCCGCGGGCTGACCGGCTCGGGTCGCCTGTCGCTGGTCCGCGATCTCCTGCGCACGGTGCAGCCCGGCTCCCCCGAGGGCCCCGACCATTGCTACGTCCACGGCTTCACCCCCCCCGACCAGCCGCGCCGGCTCACGCTGCCGCGCGGCGCCGCGCCCGCGTTCGCCGAGCGGATGGACGAGGTGGTGCGCTTCGTCGTCGAGGACCTGCCCGACCTCGTCAACACCGACAGCCTGCGCCTGCGCACCCACGAGGTCGAGACGGCGGCGAACCGGGAGGCCGAGGCCGTCTCCGGGCCGTTCGACCGGGCGCTCGCCGCCGCCGGCCTCGCGCTGGTGGGCATCGAGTCGGAGGGGGGCACGCAGCCGGCCATCGTGGCGGTGGTCGACGGCGAGCCCATCACCTTCGACGACCTCGAGGAGCAGGTCGAGGCCGGCCGCTTCGACGCCGACGACGCCGAGCAGCGCAAGGCCGACGCCGCGCGGCTCGAGGTCCAGCTCGACAGCGTGTCGGCCCAGGTGGTGAAGCTGCGGCGGCGCGCGCAGCGTCAGGTGCGGCGGCTCGTGCAGAACGAGGTGCTGCGCGTCATGCGCGACGCCGTCGCCGACGTGCGGCGGAGCTGGCCCGACGCCGATCGCTGGCTCGAGGACCTCGTGCAGGACGTGTCGCGCAACCACGCCCAGTTCGAGGAGCACCCCGAGGCTCGCCGACCGCTACAAGATCGCGGTCTGCCAGCGTCGCCCCGCCGGGGTCGCCGCGGCCGGTCCTCGTCGAGAACGTCCCCACCGTGCAGAACCTGCTCGGCTCCATCGACGCGCCCACCGAGGGCGGCGGCGGCACGCAGCACCTCGGCGTGCACAGCGGCTCGATGCTCGCGCCGACGGCGGCACGCCTGATCCTCACGGCCCGCGACGTGCTGTCGGAGCCGCGGGCCTGGTCGGCGCTGATCCGCACGCTGCGGACGGGCGGATCGAGCTGTCGCCGCAGGGGAGATGGCGGCCTCGACGGTGCGGGCGCCGGGGATCAAGCCCGAGCCCGTGCCCGTCAAGGTCAAGGTCGTGCTGGTCGGCGAGCCCGACCTCTGGTACGCGCTGAACGACGCCGACCCCGACTTTGCGTATCTGTTCAAGGTGCTCGTCGACTTCGACGACGCGTGCTGCCGCCGCGATCCCGTCGGCATCGGGCTGTACGCGCGGGTCATCGCCCGCGTCGCGCGCGACGAGCAGCTGCTGCCGTTCTCGGCGACCGCCGTGGGGGCGCTGGTGGAGCACGGCGCGCGCGAGGCGGCCGCCCCCGACAAGCTCACCGCGCGGTTCGGGCGGGTGATGGACGCCGCGCGGGAGGCGGCGTTCCTCGCCCGGGCGCGCGGGGTGCGCATCGTCGACCGGGACGACGTGGACCAGGCGCTCGTCGCCGCCCAGCGCCGGGCCGACCTGCCGGGGCGCAAGTTCCGGGACGGCGTGGCGCGGGGGCAGATCCGCATCCGCACGCGCGGCGAGGCCGTGGGCGAGGTGAACGGGCTGGCCGTCGTGCAGGCGGGGCTCGTCGCCCAGGGCTTCCCGACCCGCATCACGGCCACGGCGGGGCCGGGCACCGCCGGCACCGTCCACGTCGAGCGCGAGGCCGAGCTGTCGGGCAACATCCACACCAAGGGCTTCCTCATCCTGCGGGGGCTGCTGCGCGACCTGCTGCCGGGCTGGCCGCTCGCGTTCGACGCGTCGATCACCCACGAGCAGAGCTACGGCGGCATCGACGGCGACTCGGCGAGCGGCGCGGAGTTCTGCTGCCTGCTGTCGGCGCTCACCCGGCTGCCCGTGCGGCAGTCGATCGCGATGACGGGGGCGGTCGACCAGCACGGCAACATCCTGCAGATCGGCGCGGTGAACGAGAAGATCGAGGGCTTCTTCGACGTGTGCGCCGTCCAGGGGCTGACGAACGGGCCGCCGGGCGTCATCGTGCCGCGGAGCAACGCGGGCGACCTGCAGCTGCGGCGCGAGGTCGTGCACGCCTGCCGCGCCGGGCGGTTCGCGGTGTGGGCGGTGGACCGCATCGAGGAGGCGGTAGAGCTGCTCTTCGGGGTGCCGGCCGGCGCGCCGACGGCGGAGGGGCGCTACCCGGAGGGCACGGTGCTGCACCGGGCGGCGGAGCGGGCGGAGCGGCTGTGGCGGCTGTCGCAGCCGCCGAGGGAGGGGCGGTGACGGTGTGGCTCGTGTGGATGGCGTGCCGAGGGGCGGCGCCGGAGCCCGATCCGCCGCTGGCCGCGACGGAGCACGCGGCGGGCTGGGAGGAGCTCGTCGCCGCGGCCCAGCGCGGGGACGTGCCCACGACGCAGGTGCTGGCGCGGGACTTCAGTCTGGGCGACGTCGACCAGGACGACCCGGCCGCGGCCCGACTCGGCGCGGCGCTGGGGTTCCTGCAGGTCGCCGACGATCCGGCGGACCTGCCCGACGCGGTGGCGAAGGCGAAGGCGGCCTGCGTCGCCTGCCACGAGGCGAAGCAGGTCGCGCAGCCCTAGCTCAGCAGGGGCCGTCGGAGCAGCAGTCGCCGAAGAACGTGCACCAGTTGTCGCAGAAGCAGCCGCCGGGCGCCTGCCCGCCGCAGCTGTTGTTGTCGTGGCAGGAGTTCGGGTCGGTGCCGCCCGTGGTGCCGCCGCCCGTGTCGACCGGGCCGCCACCGACGCCGCGGTACAGCTGCCACATGTCGTCCATCCGGGTGGACTGGCCGCCGGTGAACTCGTTCATGCACGAGTCGTCGGTGTAGTCCATGAAGTTCTTGATGGGGTCGACGCCCGCGGAGCTGCAGGTGTCGCGGCCCACCGGGCAGCCGAAGGCGGCCGACTGCTCGGCCGGGGTGTCGCTGACGGAGTCACCCGAGCCGCCGCAGCCGCCCTGGAAGGTGTGGTACAGGCCGAGCCAGTGGCCGACCTCGTGGGTGGCGGTGTCGCCGAGGTTGTACGGCGCCGACGAGCCGCCCGGGAAGCTGCTGTACAGGATGACCACGCCGTCCTGCGTCGGGTTGGCCTGGTAGTCGCTCGGGAAGGTGGCCCAGCCGAGCAGCCCGCCGCTCGGGTTCGCCGTGTACAGGTTCAGGGTGTCGGGGCCGCCGGTGCGCAGCGAGGCCTTCGCGTTGGCCTCGGCCGCGGAGCCGGGGCTCATCCGCGCCCAGCTGTTGTTGGTCGTGTAGTCGACCGACTGCAGCACGAACCGGAACGGCGTGTTGGTGCTGCTGCCCGAGGTGACCCCGCCGTAGGCGTCGTTCAGCACGTCGATCTGGTCGTCGATCTGCGCCTGCGTGACGTTGCCGACGCCGTTGGTGCGCTTGATCACGTGGACGGCGACCGGGATGTCGATCGTGCCCGGCGCGCTCGGCACCTGCGGGATGGCGGTGGTGTGGAGGGTCGACAGCCGGGCCTCGATGGCCGCGATCTCGTCGGGCAGGACCTCGCGGACGGCGCAGCGGCGCTCGAGGCCGTTGGCGTCTTCGGAGAGGTCGCCGAAGCCGGGACGGCCATCTTCCGCGCCGTCGACGGGCGGGGCGGCCAGCTGGTCGGTACACTGGCTCAGGGCCAGCGGGATCGCGGCGAGGACGATGCGGTGAGCGAGAGTGCGCAAGGAGAGCTCCTGGCAGCGGGAGAAGAGAGAGAGACGGCGCGCGAGCGCCCCTCGTCACCGGAGGCCGGTCGGCGAGGCCGCGAATATATCCGAGCCCTGCGATCGCAGGGGAGAATTTCATGATCTGGGGGCTGCTGGCGGCGTGTCACGTGCCAGCACCGCAACCGCCGCGCTGGGGCGACGCGCGGGTGGCGGTGAGCGGCCCGGACGCCGTCGACGTCGACGCGCTGCCGGGGGGGGTGGTCTGCGATCCCTCCGGGGTGTCGGTGCGCGCGGTCGACGGGCCGTACTGGGGCCTCACGATCACGCCCGACCCGCCCACGGTGTGGTGGGCGCGGCGGGGCGACCGGGCGGACGCCGTGCGGCCGGGGCCGACCTGGGTGGCGCGCTCGCCGGCGGGGCTGGACTGGGGTGACGAGGGCGTCGCGCTCCACGGGGTCGAGGTCACGGGGGACGTCGGGACGCTCACGCTGGACGCGCAGATCACCTGCCCGGTCGCGGGGGCGCCGGTGCCCGACGAGGCGGTGGCGGCGCTGAGCGACGTGGCGGGCGCGCCGGCCGAGCGGGTCGGCGTGCGGGCGCGGGTGCGGGTGCCGCTCGAGCGGGTCGGCGCCGTGGTGGACGGCGTGCGGGGCCGGCTGCGCGGCGGGGTGCTGGCCTGGGCCGGCGCCCACGACGACGATGGTGGCGAGGTGTGGCTCGGGCGCGGTTCCGGCCCGCTCGACGTGGTGCGCCACGCCGGGGTGGACGGGCTGGAGGCGCCGCACATCGGGGTCGTGCTGGCGCGGCTGGCCGAGGAGCGCGGGCTCGACCTGGTCGTGGCCGATGCGACGACGGTGGTGGCGCGGGTGCCGGCCGGCGCCGACCCGGCGGCGCTGGCGCGGGAGGTGGCGGCGCTGTGTCCGGCGGTGCTCGATGCGGGCGATGCGTCGCTCGAGGCGCTGGCGACGCAGATCGCGCGCGACCACCAGGTGGTGTGCTGGTGGGACTGAGGTTCCGTCGGGCGCTCGCCTGGTCGTTCGTCGTCAACGCGGCGTTCCTGGCGGTGTTGGGCGTGTCGCTGCTGGCGTCGGGGCTCTCGGGGATCGACCGGCTCCCGCAGCTCGTCGTGGCGGTGACGCTGCTGCTGGCGCTGATCGCGGTGATGCCGCTGCGCTTCGGCGAGGGCGTGGCTCGCGGCCCGTTCGGCTGGGCGGTGGGGCGTCCGCTGGCGCGGCGGTGGGTG
>JAWKRQ010000125.1:0-11375 GCA_041389545.1 Myxococcota bacterium
GACAACGTCGACAGCTACGTGCGGGTCGTGTTCGGCAACAACGACACCATCGCGAGCGACGTGACCTGGTCGGCGCTGTCGGTGCCGTACCGGATCGAGGACCGGTTCTACGTCGACGGCGCCCTGACCGTGCAGCCGGGCGCCGTCCTCGACTTCGCGCAGCACGCGAGCCTGCGCGTGGAGGCGGGCGGCAGCCTGACCGCCGAGGGCACCGCGGACGCGCCGATCGTGTTCCAGGGCGCGTCGAGCGGGACGCGCGGCTACTGGCAGGGCATCTCGATCGACGCGGGCGGCACCGAGGCGCCGCTGCAGTACGGCGCCACCTTCGACCACTGCGTCATCGCCGACGCCGGCTCCGACAACTGGAACGGCCGCCCCGACACCTCCGCCGGGCTGTGGCTCGGCGGCGCCGGCTCGGCGCGGATCACGAACACCACCTTCCGCAACCACCAGCGGTACGCGCTGTGGGCGGGCGACGCCGCGCGCATCGACGGCTTCGGCGACAACACCCTCACCGGCAACGGCGAGGTCATGCTCCTGCACGCGGACCGGGTCGGGGAGCTCGCGGGGACCAGCACCGTCTCGGGGAACGACGCGGACCTCGTGTCGGTGGGGCTGAACGGCGCCGACACCGTCGGGAAGCCGGCGACATGGCGCTCGCTGGGGGTGCCCTACGCGGTGATCGGCACCGTCGAGGTCGACGCCGACCTCACGCTCGACGCCGGCGTGACGCTGCAGTTCGCCGAGGACCTCGGCCTGGTGGTGCACGACGGCGCGAGCCTGGTGGCCGCGGGCACGCCCGAGGCGCCGGTGACGCTGACCGGGGCCACGTCGGCGCCGGGCGGCACCTGGTCGGGCCTGCGCTTCGACAGCACGGCGGGCAACGAGCTCGTCCACACCGTCGTCTCGCAGGCGGGCAGCGATCGGTGGACGGGGGATCCCGAGTCCGCCGCGTCGCTGTACGTCGCCGACGACGCCTGGCTCACGCTCACCGACGTGGCGGTCGGCCCCGGCGGCGGCTTCGGCGTGTACCTGTCGAACACGGGCAGCATGCTGTCGTGCAGCGGCGTGACGTTCTCGGGCAACGCCGACGGCCCCGTCTACGACGACGACAACGACGTGGTCTACCCCGGCTGCTGACCGGTTAGGCGGGGGCGATGCCCTCGCCGCCCGCCCTGGTGCTGCGCGTCGCCCGAGCCCCCGAGGGCTCGGCGCTCGTGCGTGGGGCGGCGTTCTCCGTCGCGGGCGAGGCGATCCTCGGGCGCTCGCCCGACGCCGACGTGGTCCTGAACGACGCGACCGTCTCGCGGCACCACGCGCGGCTGACGGCGGCGCCGCTGGCGGTCGAGGCGCTGACGGCGTCCAACGGGACGTTCGTGGACGGGGAGGCGCTGGTGCCCGGGGCGCCCGCGCCGCTCGCGGACGGCGCCCGGCTGCAGCTCGGCGGCGTGATCCTCACCGTGGGGGTGCTCGCGGAGACCGATCCGGTGGTGGAGCCGCTGGGGGCGCGGGCCCTGGTGGAGCCGCTCCTCGACGTGCGGTGGGACGCCGGGCAGTGCGCGGTGCGGGCCGGCGGGCGCGATCTGGGGCTCGCCGGGGCCGCGGCGCGGCTGCTGGGGCTGCTCGCCGGGCAGGCCGGCCAGGTCGTCCACCTGTGGGACCTGCAGGACGAGCTCGACACCCCGCACCTCGCGCCGCTGGCGACGGCCGTCCGGCGCGCGCTGGTGGCCGCGCTGCGCAGCGGGGCGCTCGACGTGCGGCGGGTGCGGGCGGCCGTCGGGGCGGCGCGGGTGGGCGACGCCGTGCCCGACGACCCCGAGGGGCTCGGGCGGCTGCTCGTGCAGTCGCGGCGCGGCCACGGCTACGTGCTGCACCTGTCCGCCGCCGACGTGACCGTCCACCGCGTGTAGTGCGATAAGGCAGGGAGATGGTTCGTCTCGGCCCGTTCCTGCTCGGCGCCCCGCTCGGCCGCGGCGGGGATGGGGGTCGCGGTGGGTGCCGTCCACGAGGCCACCGGGCTGCCCGTCGCCGTGAAGGCGGTGCCCGGCAGGCCCGGCGAGGCCGAGGTCGCGCTGGTGGCGGGGCTCGATCACCCGCACGTGGTGCCCGTCCTGGACTACGGGCGCGTGCCGGAGGGTGGACGCTGCCTGCGGGCGCGACGTACCTGGTGATGCTGCGGGGCAGGCACCTTGTCCGGACCACCTGGGCGCTGCCGTGGCGGGCGGTGCGGCGGGTGCTGCTCGAGACGCTCGACGCGCTGGCCCACGCGCACGCGCGCGGGTGCTGCGCTGCGACGTGAAGCCGTCGAACGTGCTGACGGGGTGCAGCGCGATCCGCGGCAGCCGCTGGTGTCGCCGGTCGACGGGCTGGCGCTCGCGGACTTCGGCGTGGCGCGGCGGGTCGGGGCGGCGGGGACGGTGGCGGGGACGCGCGGGTTCATGGGCCCCGAGCAGCGCCGCGGCGGATCGCCGCGCTGGGGCCGTGGACGGACCTGTACGGGCTCGGCGCCCTGGCGTGGGCGCTCGTGTGCGGGGGCCGCCGAGCGAGGACGCGCCGTTCGCGCCGCGGATCGCGGTGCCGGAGGGGCTCGAGGGGTGGCTGCGGCGGCTGCTGGCGCCGTCGCCGGCGGATCGGTTCGCGCGGGCCTCGTCGGCGGCGGCGGCGCTGCCGGATGCCGTGGTGGAGGAGGTCGTGGGGGCGCCGGCGCCGGGGGACGAGGCCACGCTCGCGGTCTCGGCGCCGCTGACGGTGTCGACGCTGCAGGTGGGCGGCGCGCCCGGCGACAGCGCGCTGCCGGGGCTCGGCCGGGCGCCGGTGCCGCGGGACTGGCGGGCGCCGCGGCCGTGGCGATCCGGTGCTGCTCGACGCCGGGTGCGCGGTGTGGGGGCTGCGCGAGCCGCCGCTCGTGGGGCGGGAGGCGGAGCAGGACGCCCTGTGGGACGCGCCTCGTGGAGGTGGACCGCAGCGGGCGCGCGCAGCTCGTGGTGCTCGTGGGGCCGCCCGGGTCGGGGCGGAGCCGGCTGCTCGCCTGGATCCGGCAGCGGGCGCACGAGATCGCGCAGGCCGAGGTGGCGGGGGCCGCGGGCGCGGCGCTGGCCGTGGTCACGGTGGACGACGTGGACGAGCGGGCGGCGGCGCCGCTCGGCGACCGGCTGGCGCTCGACCAGGCGCTCGGGCAGCGGACGCTGCTGGTGGCGGCCGCGGAGGCCGTGCCCGCGGGCCTGCCCGCGACGGTGGTGCCCGTGCGCCGCTGCACGCCGCCGACCTGGAGAGATCGCGCGCCGGTCGCTGCCGCTCGACCCGGCGCTGGTCATCGCCGCGGCGCGGAGGCTGACGGGCGCCGGCGGCGCTGCGGGCCACGCTGGGGCGCTGGCTGCGGGCGGGGCGGCCGTGCCCGGCCCCGGCGGGTTCCGGCTCGGCGAGGCGCCGAGGCCGCGGGGACGGCCTCCGCCGAGGACGCCCTGGAGCGGGCCGCCGTGCACGGCGCGCCGGTGCCGGCCGGGGTGCTCGGGAGGCGCTCGACGCGGCGCTGCGCGCCGGCCCTCCGCCGCGAGGGCGACGGCTACGCGTTCGCCGACCGCCGGAGCAGGCGGCGCTGGTGGCGGGCGCGGGCGGCGGGACGGCTCGTGGCGCACCACCGCGCGCGCCGCGACCACCTCGGGGCGGCGCGGGCGGCACCTGCTCGGCGCGGGCGACGCCGCCGCGGCGCTGCCCGTGCTCCTTCGAGGCCGCCGACGCGCTGCTGCTGCGGGCCGAGGTGCGGGCGGGGGCGGAGGCCGTGCGCGCCGCCGTGCGCGCCGCCGACGCGCTGGGGCTGCCCGAGGACGACCGTCTGCGCGGCACCATCGCCGGGCTGCAGCTGCGGCTCGACCCGAGCGCGCTGCCCGTCGGCGAGCACTACGCGCTGGCCGAGGCGCTGGCGGCGCGGGCGGCGGCCCGGGGCTGGCCCGAGCTGGAGGCGGCCGCCAAGGCGCGGCTGGCCGTGCTCACGTCGAACCGGGGACGTCCGGGCGAGGCGCTGCCGCTGGCCGAGGCCGCCGTGGCGCTGGCCGACCGGCACGGGCTCGGCGAGCTGCAGGTCTCCGCGCGCTCGCCGCTCGGGCTCATCCGGCTGCTGTCGGGCGACGTCGACGGGGCTGCCGCCGCGTTCGCGGAGCTCGAGGCGCTGGGCGCGGAGCACGGGGCGCGGGCGCTCGTCGCCGCGGACCTCGGCTGGGCCACGCTGCGCTGGCGCACGGCCGCGCCCGAGCAGGCGGAGATCCACGCCCAGCGGGCGCTCGCGCGGGCCACCGAGGCCGGGCTGCCGCTCGAGCGGGCCAAGGCGCTGCGGGCGCTCGGCAACGCCTTCCAGCGCCGCGGCGATCACGCCGAGGCGGCTGCCGCCTGGCGGGACTACGTCGCTGCCGCGCGCGACGTGGGGCTCACCTCGGACCTGCCGAACGCCTGGACCGACCTCGGCAGCGCGCTGCGGAGCCTCGGGCGGCTCGACGAGGCCGAGCGGGCCTTGCAGCGCGCCGTCGCCCTCCACCGCGACGCCGACCAGAACGACGTCATCCCGCGGCTCAACCTGGCGCGGCTGTATGCCGACACCGAGCGGCCGGCCGAGGGCTGGGCGCTGGTCGGGCCCGGCGGCATCGACGTGGCGCGCATCGGCTGGGCGGGGCTGCGCCCGCTGGTGCTGGCGCTGCGGGCCGCGCTGGCGGCGACGCTGCGGCGGCGTGAGGACGCCGCGGCGGCCGTGGAGGCGCTGCTGGCCGAGGATTGGCCGCCGGATCCGTCGCTGCCGGAGTTCGTGGCGCTGGCCGCGGAGCGGCTGGCGGAGGCGGGGTACGACGCGCTGGCCGCCGCGATAACGCGCGCCGCGGGCTGAGCCGAGACGGGACGGGGTCACTCGTGCTCGCTCCCCTTGGACGAGGACTGGCCCTCGCTCTCGGACTGGCTCGAATCGCCCAGCTTCGTGCCCTCGAGCAGGAGGTTCTGCCCCGTTGCGGTGTCGAGGAGCTTGAGAGCGTCAGCGCGGTGCGACTGCGCGCCACGATCTCCCGGACGCTGGATGGCCAGAGCGGGCTCCTTGTGGGCGGCCCGGCTCCGCCGAACACCTCAGCAGCGGAACTTCGTGCCCTGGATGTCGACGTACACGGCGTCCCCATCGTCGCGGTCCCTGCCGACATCCTCGTACATCTGGGTGGCAATGTTCTGTTCAGCGTGGCGACCCTTCTTCTCGTCGTTGCAGACCACGGTCACCTCGCCGTTCGTGAACAGCTCCCACAGCCGGTTCGCGAGGGCCACGTCATGGTCGTCCTCGCGTTCATCAGCTTTGAGACGTTCTTTACGGCCCCCATCCTTCCATCGGGTGATTCGCTCTGCCGCGCGGATCGCTTGTTCGTCAAATCCATCCCGCTTCGGGCCGGGGGGCGCCAGCGCCTGGCTCAGCAGCGCGCCGGGGTCCCTGAGCTGTTCGGCCATCCACTTCGCATCCTTGAGGCAGTTCGCGCTCGCGTACAGCGTCACGTCGTCCTTTCCGCGCAGCGTGTAGCCGAACTGCACCTCGACAGGATCCTTATGCCTGCTGTCCCAGCACGCGCGCCGGACCACCCGCGAGAAGTGTGTCAGCATCTGCGAGGAACGTTGCCCACTGCGAGAGATGCCCTGAAAGCTCAGCTCTTCGTGCTTCTCGGGCACGAACCCCGCTTGGACCGACCCCTCCTTGATCGGGGTCTGACCGAACGTCCGCACCTGCTCCTGGTCGAGCTTCAGCGGCGCCTCCATCTTCTTGAAGTAGTTGTGGAGATCCTGCGTTCCCTTCTGCACCATGGGCGCGAAGGCGTGCTTGGGATCCTTCGTGTAGTTCCGAAGCATGATGGTTGCTTTCGTGACATTGGCATTCTTTGCGAGCTTCTCGGCCCACGTCTTGGCAGCGGCGATCGCCTCCTCGCTTCGGGGGGGGGCGGTCTGATCCAGCGGGATCGAGTTCACGTCCTGCACGCGCTGTTTGGCGAAGCAGGAGCGGCCATCCTCCAGCGCCTCGAACTGGTCTCCGTTGGTCGGCACATACGCGTCCTCGAAGTCGTCCTGGTCGACGGGCGTGAAGTCGGTTTCCGAAGTCGAGCTGCTGTCGTTGTCGTCGAACTCGTCATCGTCCCCGGCCCACGACAGGTTGCTCATCGGCGAGTCCTGCTGGCTCCAATCGGAGTCGCCCTGGAACAGCGCGGCCAGTTGCAGGCTGCTCTGCGACGAGTCCTGCTGGCTGCTGCTCAGCTCGTCCTGGAGCGAGCTGTTGCTCTGCCCGACGCCCTGAGAGCTGCTGCTCGACTGGCTCGGTCGGTCGTAGGGCTTGGTTGCCGATGAGGACGATGAGGACTGCTTCTTGGACTTCGGCACGCGGCCCCCGCAGGACGCCGCGCAAGGGTCCGGGCGGCGGCTTTCGTAAGCATAAAGCCTTGCTCCCATCAGGATCGTCGCACCGTGTCGCACGATCTCTCAGCCTGCAGGCTCTGAGGCGTTGCTCAAGGACTCCCGAGCCACCGCCAGGCCACCACTGCCGCCGCGCTCCGGGGTCGCCGCGGCAGCGGGTCGCCCGTGAGCGCGCCTGCGACCAGCCCGAGCAGCTCGCCCGCGTGGTGCCGTTCTGGCAGCACCGCACAGACGGCGTCGAAGACAGCGCGGGCACGCCGTGGCTGGCCCGCGAGGTGGGCGCACAGCGCCGCGTGCAGCCCGAAGATCGGGCGGTAGTAGCCCGAGGCCACACAGCCATACGCTGCCTCGAACGTGTTCGCAGCCGCGCCCCACGCGCCGCGGTCGGCCTCGACGAGCCCGCGCTCCCCTCGGACCACGGCCTCGAAGTCCGGGATGGCGAGCTGGGCATACAAGGCGCGAGCGCGCTCGAGTGCCGCGAGCGCCTCGTCGGGCCTGCCCTGAGCCAGGCGCAGCCGGGCCAGGCAAGGCAGGGTGGAGGCCTCGAGGCGCTGCAGGACCAGGGAGTCGATGAGCCGCTGCGCCTCGCCGAACAGCGCCTCGGCCTGCTCGAGCTCGCCGAGATCGGTGGCGAGCGAAGCGAGATCCACGAGCGCGGCCGCCGCGCCGATCGGCTCGTCGTTGACGCGGTAGCGAGCCAGGTTCCTCTCCGCGTACGCGCGGGCCTCGTCACAGCGCCCGAGGGTGCCGAGGGCCCAGGTCAGCAACTGGAACACCTGCCCCATGTCGGGGTCGAGGGCGAGCACCTGCTGACACTCGGCGATCGTCTGCTCCGCCAGGCCCTGCCGGAAGTGCAGCATCGCGAGCGTGTAGTGCGTCCGCGGATCGCTCGCGTCGAGCGCCGCCGCCTGCGACGCGAGGCGCATCGCCTCCTCCGCGTGCCCGACCTGGACCAGCAGCATGGACCGCCGACAGAGCACGTCGACGAGCACGTGGCGATCGGCTGCGCGCTGCGCGGTCTGAGCCCAGACCTCCAGCACCTCGAGGCGCTCGGAGACCGCTCCGCTCCACCGCAGGAGGAACTCGAGCCCTCGCGCGAGGCGCCCGGTGGTCTCGGACGCGCCAGGCCAGGCCAGCGCGGCCCGCAGATCCGGCAGGGCACGCACCAACGTCCGCCGCTCGTCCTCCACGCGCGCGATCCAGTGCGCGAAGAACCGCTGGTGCCGCGTCCGGAGGGCGGAGGTGTCCGCACTCGACAACCGCGTCGCCGCCCACGCGCGGATCGGGACCAGCAGCGCCAGCTCTCGACGTCCATCGGCGTCGCGGGACGCGAGCAGGCTGTGCGCGTGCAAGGTCTGCAGCGCCGGCAGGATCGGCGCACCCTCAGATCGAGCACCGCCTCGGCCGCGGCGACGGAGAACCCCGCCTCGAACACACTGCATTGAGCGAGAGCCCGTCGTGACGCGGGGTCGAGCAGCGCCCAAGACCACGACAGGGCCCCGGTGAGGCTCGCCTGGCGCGCGCTCCGATCGCGCTCCGGGCTGCTCAAGGCGGCGAGGTGCCCCTCGAGCTGCGTCGCGACGTCGCGCAGGGAGCAGACATCGAGGCGGGACGCCGCGAGGCTCGATGGCGAGCGGCAGTCGCTCGAGGCGCTCGACGAGGTCGGCCAGCAGCGGGACCTCGTCGTCGGCCAGGACGAACCCATCCGCTACGGAGGTGGCTCGCTCGACGAACAGCGCCCGCGCTGCGTCGTGTGCCAGCGGCGGCACGGAGTGGCAACGCTCGAGGCCGAGCCCCAGCGGTCGGCGGCTGGTCACGACGATCGCGCCCCCCGCCGACAGCAGGGCTTCGGCCACCGTCGCCGCGGCTTCGGCCACCTGCTCGCAGTTGTCGAGGACGACCAGGCGCCCCTCGGTGCTCGCAGCCAGCGTCCGCAGTGCGGCGAGGATCGGCCCATCACAGAGCTGGACCTCGAGCGCGCGCGCCAGGGTGCTGACCACCTGCGACAGCGTCCTTGCGCACGTCAGGTCGACGAACACCGCAGCGTGGTGGGAACGGGCCAGCAGCAGCGCCAGCGTGGTCTTGCCCACCCCCGGAGGGCCGGTCAGGGTGGTCAGGGAGGCCGGGCGCACCGCAGCCGACAACGTCGCGGCCTCCTCGTCCCGGCCCACCACCGAGGCGACCGCCGCCGGGATCGACCGCGCTGGCGCGCTGGCGCCCGGCGTCGCGGCGCCGATCCATGCGTACCCTTCGCCGAGTCGGGTCAGGAGGTGGACGGGGCGGGCTGGATCGACTTCGAGCTTCGCCCTGAGGCGCCCGATCAGCACTGTCAGGGCGTGATCGCTCCCACCGTCGCCCCAGCCGGCGGCCAGCAGCTGATCCCGAGACAAGGTGCCACCGCGGGCCGCGATCAGGGCGCCGAGGACGGCGGCCTCCCGCGACGTGAGCCGGTGCTCGCGCTCGGAGGTCAGCACCAGGCGCCAGACGAGGTCGATCTGTGGAGCAGCTGTGTCCGTCATGTGGTGTTCACCCCAGGCTCCGGTAGCCCCGGGACGGCCCGCTGCACCGAGGCTACGTAATCGCGCGACGCGACGCCTCGCTCGGAGGTGAGGAGGTCAACGTGCCCCACGCGCTGATCGCGGTCGGGACCACCGCGCCACTGCGGCGGCTGGTCGAGGCGCTCCGCGCCGGCGGCTACGCCGTGGTCGAGGCGTCTCGCCCCGACGAGGCCGAACACTTCGCAGCGGAGGCCTGGGTCGTCGACGGCATCGATCCCGCCATGATCCGCGAGATAGGCAGCCGCCGCGTGCTCCCACCGATCCTCGCGCTGGAGGGGCGCGTGATCGAGCGCCGCGCCCTGCTCGAAGCTGGCGTGCAGGCCTGCGTCGATCCCCGAGAGCCCGCTGACGCGCTGTCGTTGGTCGTTCGGCTCCTGGGCGGGGGGGAGGGCACGCGGTGGCGGTTCGGTGACCACGAGCTCGATCTCGAGCGCCACCGCCTCCACGGCCCGGATGGCGCCCGCGAGCTGTCGCCCATAGAGAGCGGCCTGCTCAGCCGGCTCGCCGCGGCGCGTGGCCAGCCCGTCCGCCGAGAGCAGCTGCTGCGCGAGGTCTGGGGCCACCGCACCTCGGTCGTCACGCGATCGGTCGACAACACGGTCTCCCGGTTGCGAGCGAAGCTGGAGCCCGATCCGAAGCAGCCCGCACACCTGATCACGATCCGGGGCGAGGGGTACGCACTCGTCGGCGCTGAGCCGCTCGCGCCGACCAGCGCGGCCGGCTCGGTGATCGATCGCCCGCCGCCCGCACCTCCGCTGGTCGGCAGAGAGAGCCTGCTGGCGCAGATCGAGGCGGCACGGGGCCGATCCCGCGTGGTCACCCTGACGGGGCTGCCGGGAGTGGGCAAGTCGGTGCTCGCCTGGACGGCGCTGGCCGGTGGCGGGATCTACGTGCGGTCGGTGGGGCCCATGGTGCGCCTGGCGGTGGCCGAGGCCCTTGGGACCACGCTCGCCCACCTCGAGGCCAGCCTCGCGTCCGTCGCGCTCCCCGTGCTGCTCGACGACGTCGACGAGGGGCTCGAGGAGGCGGCTGCGCTGGTCAGCAGGGCCATTACGGCCCACGAGAGGCTGCAGTTCGTGGTGGCGAGCCGTCGCCCGCTGCGGATCCGCGGCGAGGCGGTGGTGCGGGTCACACCGCTGGATCCGGCGACCGCGCTCGGCTGGCTCTCAGCGCGGACCGGATGTCCGGGCGCGCGGCTGTGCGCGCTCGCCGAACGCCTGGGCGGCCTTCCGCTCGGGTTGTCGCTCGCGGCGCACACCCTGACGCTGCTCGATCCAGAGGACCTCGCGGCGCGCAATCTGATCGCGGATCTACAGGACCCGAGCCGCCAGCCCGAGCGCCACCAGAGCCTCGCGGCGGCGATCGCATGGACGCCACCGACCGCCATGCAGCGCGCCTGGATGGCTGCGCTGGCGGGCGGTCGATCGATCGGAAACGAAGCCGCCGAACAGCTGGCGCGCGCGGGGTGGCTCGCGCCGTCCGACCGCGCGCTGCACCCGGTCCTGGCCGCCTGGGCGCGGTCCGCGGAGACCGACGGTGAGCGCACGGGCTCCGCGGCGCGGGCGAAGTGACCGCCCGATACAGGTGCGCGTTCCCGCCTCAAACGCCGTGGGTTTCGTCCGAAGGGGGGGCGAACCCCAGGCGGGAGCCCCAGATGAGCGCGATCACGCTGCACGATGCCGACGGCCACCGGAACGTCCTGCTCGAGGACTTCGACACGGGGGAGGGCATCCAGTGCAACCAGCACCTCATCGTCGACGGCAAGTCGGCGATGATCCTCGACCCCGGCGGCAACAAGCTGTACACGCGGGTGTTCGCGGCGGCGGCCAAGGCGCACAAGGGGGCGCGGCTGCAGGTGGTGTTCTGCTCGCACCAGGACCCCGACATCGTGGCGTCGCTGAACGGGTGGCTCATGACGACGGAGGCGACGGGGTACATCAGCCAGCTGTGGCGTCGGTTCATCCCCCACTTCGGGTCGGACCGGCTCGTGTACGAGCGGGTGGTCGGCATCCCGGACGAGGGGATGCGCCTGAAGCTCGGGGACTGCGAGCTGCTGGTCGTGCCCGCGCACTTCCTGCACTCGTGCGGGAACCACCACGTGTACGACCCGGTCTCGAAGATCCTGTACACGGGGGACCTCGGGGCGTCGATCGGGACGGAGTACCGGGTGGTGCCCGACTTCGCGGCGCACGTGCCGACGATGGCGGGGTTCCACCGGCGGTACATGGCGTCGACGGCGGCGCTGAAGGCGTGGGTGGCGATGGTGCGGGGGCTCGACATCGAGACCATCGCGCCGCAGCACGGGGCGCTGTTCCAGGGGAAGGAGATGGTGGGGCAGTTCCTGGACTGGTGTGACGGGCTCGAGTGCGGGATCGACGTGATGGGGGACGTGTTTCGGCTCCC
>JAWKRQ010000126.1:0-11187 GCA_041389545.1 Myxococcota bacterium
GTGGATCCGGGTGGGCGACCTCGCCCCGCTGCTGACCCTCCCGCGCCTGCAGCGCCTCTACGCGCGGGGCGGCGGCATCCGCCTCGACGCGCTGGCCCACGACGGGCTGCGCTCGCTGACGCTGGAGACGGGCGGCCTGCCCGCCGACACCGTCCGGGCCGTCGCTGCCGGCCGGGGGGCCGCGCTCGAGCACCTGGAGCTGTGGTTCGGCAGCCGCCACTACGGCGCCGACGCCGCGCTGGCCGACGTGGCGCCGCTGCTGCACTCCCGGGCCTACCCCGCGCTGCGGCGGCTGGGCCTGCGCAACGCCGAGCTCGCGGACGAGCTGGCCGAGCAGATCGTGTCGGCGCCGATCGCGGCGCAGCTGACCGCGCTCGACCTGTCGCTCGGCGTGCTCGGCGACGCGGGCGCGCTGGCGCTGGCGCGCGGGGCCGATCGGCTGGCCGGGCTCGAGGTGCTCGACGTCTCCGAGGGCTACGTCGGCGAGGCCGGGCTCGCCGCCTTGCGCGAGGCGTTCGGCCCGCGGCTGCGCGCCGGGCGCCAGCGCCGGCCCCACCAGGACGAGCGCTACGTCAGCGTCGGGGAGTAGCGGTGAAGCCGTGGCAGCCCGAGGTGGCGCTCGGCCTCGACGACGTGCGGCGGCGGCTCGACGCCGAGCAGCCCGACCTGCGCGGTGCGCCGCTCTCCGTCCTCGGCCAGGGCTTCGACAGCCTGGCGGTGCGCGTCGGCGGCGAGGGCGTCCCGCACGACATCGTCTTCCGCTTCACGCGGCGGGCGCTCGCGGCGCGGCTGATGGTGCGCGAGATCCGCTGGACGCCGTGGCTGCAGCCGCGGCTGCCCGTCCCGATCTCCGCGAGCGTGCGCTGGGCGCTGCCGTCCGAGGCCGAGCCGCTGCCCTACGCCGGCCACCGCTGGCTCGACGGCACCACGGGCTGCCGCGCCGCGCTCGCACCGGCGGCCACGCGGCGGCTCGCCGAGGACGTCGGACGCTTCCTGGCCGCGCTCCACGCGCTGCCGCTCCCTGACGACGCACCGCCCGACGTGATCTCGCGCAGCGACGCCGTCCACCGGGGCACCCGCGCGCTGCAGCGCCTGACCGAGCGCCTCCCCGCCGACGAGGGCGCCGCGGTGCGGGCCGCGATCGTGCCCCGGCTCGGGGTCGCGCCGCGGCGGGCGCCCCCCACCTGGGTCCACGGCGACGTCTACGGCCGCCACCTGCTGGTGGACGAGCCGAGCGGCGCGCTGCGCGGGGTCATCGACTGGGGCGACGTCCACGCCGGCGACCCCGCGATCGACCTGTCCATCGCCTGGTCGCTCTTCACGGGCGACGACCGGGCGGCGCTGCTCGCCGCCTATGGGACCCCCGTCGACCCCGACGCCGCCGATCGAGCCCGCCTGGTCGCCTTCGACTACGCGGGCGCGCTGATCCTGTACGGCGAGGACGTGGGAGACGCGCCTGCTGCCGCCCTCGGCTGGCGGGCCCTGAGGTGCGCGCTCGCTCCGTGACGCCGCGGTCGGCGGACGTTACCGGCAGGTCCCCGCGCCTAGGAGGGACCCGTGCGCGACTTCCTGACCCGCCTCGGCCTGACCGAGACGAACTCCGGCGCCGCCACCAAGAGCGGCTTCCTCGACACCACCGGCCCGGTGCACGAGGTGCGCAGCCCGAACGACGGCGAGAAGATCGCCAGCGTCAAGCTCGCCACCCGCGCGGAGTACGACCAGGTCGTCGCCGAGGCCCAGCGCGTCTTCGCGGCCTGGCGCGAGGTGCCGGCGCCCAAGCGCGGCGAGATCCTGCGCGAGGTCGGCGACGCGCTGCGCGAGCACAAGGACGACCTCGGCCGGCTCGTCTCCCTCGAGGTGGGCAAGATCCGCAGCGAGGGCCTCGGCGAGGTGCAGGAGTCGGTCGACATGGCCGACCTGTGCGTCGGCATGTCGCGGCAGCTCTTCGGCCTGTCGATGCACAGCGAGCGCCCCGGCCACCGGATGTACGAGCAGTGGCACCCGCTCGGGGTCGTGGGCGTGATCACGGCGTTCAACTTCCCGAACGCCGTGTGGGCCTGGAACGCCATGGTCGCGGCCGCCGCGGGCGACACCGTCGTCTGGAAGCCGTCGCTCAAGGCGTCGCTCACCGCCATCGCCACGCACCGCGTCTGCGACGCCGTGTTCCAGAAGCACGGCTGGGGCGGCGTGATCAACCTCGTCATCGGCGCCGACGCCGAGGTGGGCGAGGCCCTCATCCACGACCCGCGCATCCCGCTCGTGAGCGCCACGGGCTCGGTGCGGATGGGCCGCCACGTGGGCCAGGCCGTCGCCAAGCGCCTCGGGCGCACCCTGCTCGAGCTCGGCGGCAACAACGCCATCATCGTGGAGAAGGACGCCAACCTCGACCTGGCGCTGCGCGGCGTCGTCTTCGGCGCCTGCGGCACGGCCGGGCAGCGCTGCACCAGCACCCGGCGCCTCTTCCTCCACGAAGACATCGCGCCGCAGCTGATCGACCGCCTCGCGGCGGCCTACCGCACCATCCCGGTCGGCGATCCCTTCGAGGACGGCACGCTCGTCGGGCCGCTCATCGACGAGGACGCCGTCCAGTCCTTCGAGCGCGCCATCGAGACCGCCAAGGCGCAGGGGGGCGAGGTGATCGCCGGCGGGGCCCGGGTCGACCGGCCGGGCAGCTACGTCCAGCCGACGCTCATCCGCGCGAAGCCCGACATGCCCATCGTCCAGGACGAGACCTTCGCGCCCATCCTGTACGTCTTCACCTACCGCGACCTCGCCGACGCGATCCGGTGGCAGAACGACGTGCCGCAGGGCCTGTCGTCGGCGATCTTCACCGACTCGTTCCGCAGCAGCGAGACCTTCCTGTCGTCGGGCGGGTCGGACTGCGGCATCGCCAACGTGAACATCGGCACGTCGGGCGCCGAGATCGGCGGGGCCTTCGGCGGCGAGAAGGAGACGGGCGGCGGCCGCGAGGCGGGCTCCGACGCCTGGAAGGCCTACATGCGGCGGCAGACCTGCACCTTGAACTGGAGCAAGGACCTGCCGCTCGCGCAGGGCGTGAAGTTCGACCTCTGACCCGGGTGGTCGGGCTCAGCCCTTCTTCTTCCGCGCCGTCGACGGGGCGGTCGCCGCCGCCTCGAGCGCGGTGACCCCCTCGGTGGCGGCCTCGGCGGTCGACTGCGCGGCCGTGGCCTTCTGCATGGCCTGCTTCGCCAGGTTCTGGCCCTGGTCGACGCCCTGCTGCAGCGCCTGGATCTGCGCCGACGCCGCCTGCATCGCGCCCATCGCCATCGACAGCTTCTTCTCGAGCTTGGCGACCTTGTCCTCGAGCGCGGCGCAGCGCTCGACGAGGCCGTCGGCGCGCACGTCGGCTTGCTGGTTGGCGTCGCGGATCCACTCGCGGACGCGAGGCTCCACGGAGCGGGACACGAGCGACGAGACGATGCGGCGGACGGGCATGCGGACCTCTCGGCGACGCTCATAACGGTCGGCAGCACGAGCTACCCGCCTGGACCGGCGTCCGGGCGCCGGGCTCGTTACCTGACGCAGACATGACGAAGCATCTGTCCGAGACCGAGCGCAGGAATCAGATCCTGCGGGCCGCGCGCGCGGTGTTCATCGAGAAGGGCTACCTCGCAGCCCGGGTCGAGGACGTCGCGAAGCGCGCGAGCCTGTCGAAGGGCGCCGTGTACTTCTACTTCCCGTCCAAGCGCGACCTGTTCATGGCGCTCGTGCAGGAAGAGCACGAGAAGACCTATGGCTTCCTCGACCAGGCCGAGTCCGATCACCGCCCGGCCGCGGTGAAGCTGCTCGATCTCGGCCAGAAGTACCTCGACTACTTCGCCGGGCTGAAGTCGCCGCCGCGGTTCTTCCTGATGATGAGCGAGCAGGGCATCCGCGACGACGAGATCCGCGAGGAGTGCCAGGCGGTGCACCAGCGCTTCGTCGACGCCGCCACGCGCATCCTGGCGCAGGGCATGGCCGAGGGCGCGTTCCGCCAGGGCGATCCGCAGTCCACCGCCG
Organism: Myxococcota bacterium; assembly: GCA_041389545.1. Classification (GTDB taxonomy): domain Bacteria; phylum Myxococcota_A; class UBA796; order UBA796; genus JACKER01. The sequence goes on from JAWKRQ010000126.1 coordinate 4,021, forward strand.
AGATCCTCAAGGCGATCATCGACGGCATGGCGGGCCAGTCGGCCATCGGCATCCGGCCCGACCGGGATCGGCTCATGAGCGACGGCATCCAGCTCATCCTGTACGGCATCCTCGCGCCGCTGCCGGGCGCGGTGGAGGGGCTCGCCGCGGAGGCCACGGACGGCGCAGCGAGCAGCCAGTGACGGCCGCGCCGGTCGACCCGGTGGATCGCCCGGAGCCCGCGGTGGCGCTGGAGAGCGGCCGGTTCGGCTACCTCGACGCGCAGCGGCAGCTGGTCACGGTCGACGCGCACGGGCGCCGGCGCAGCCTCACCGCCCACGACAGCGTGCTGTGGGGCGCGGGCTGGGGTCGCTTCGAGCCCACCGACGTGCACTCCTGGCCCACCTGGTCGCCCGACGGGCGGCACCTCGCGGCGTTCCGCATCTCGCGCGACGGCGGCGAGGCGCGGCCCATCGTGCTCGAGGCGAGCGGCGTCACCTCGCGGGAGGGCGTGGGGGTGGCGGGCGGGCTGCCCATCTACCTGCAGTGGTCGCCCGAGGGCGACGCGCTGGCCATCCTGTCGCAGCGCGACGACGAGCTCGTGCTCGAGCGGGTCGACCCGGCTGCGCCCGAGCGGTCCACGCCGCTGCTCCACGGCAGCCCGCTGTTCTTCAGCTGTCTGCCCGGCGGGCGGATCGCGGCGTTCGTCGGGGAGCGGCGGGGGCCGTCGATGGTCGTGCTCGGGCCCGATGGGGCGCGGGTCGACCTGCCGGGCACGCCCGGGAACTTCTGTGCGCCCGTGCAGGTGGGCGACGAGCTCGTGTACGTCGCGCACCACCGGGGGCGGGTGACCATCCTCGTCGGCCGGCCGTACGGCACGGGCACGCGCGAGCTCGAGATCGTCGACGGGCTGGTGGCGCTCGTGGGATCGCCCGACGGGCGGTCGCTGGCGCGGGCGGTGGCGCCCGATGGCGATGGCAGCTGCTACCGCGACCTGCGGCTCGTCGACACGCGGTCGGGGACCACCCGGGCCGTGTCGGACGCCGACTGCGTGGCGTTCTTCTGGGCGCGCGACCAGCTCGTGGTGGCGCGGCGGCGGCCGCAGAAGGGCACGATCGCGTGGATGCTCGTGTCGCCGGAGACGGGCGAGGAGACGCTCGTGGCGGAGCTCGTGCCGAGCCGCGACCTGCGGTTCTGGCTGCGCTTCTTCGAGCAGTACGCGCTGTCGCACCCGATCGTCGACCCGGCGGCGAGCCGGCTCGTGCTGTCGGGGACGCTCGTGGGGCGCAAGGCGTCGAGTGACGACGACTTCCCGCGGGTGTGGCTCGTGCCGCTGGACGGCGGGGCGCCGGAGGAGGTCGACGTGGGGCCGTTCGCGACGTTCGCCCCCTAAGCCCGACCAGCGCGCGCAGCGCCAGGGGTCCGCGCTCGCGGCTCCTGCACGCAGGCGCTACGAGCCGCACGCCCGTTCTGCAGGAGCCGTGACGCGGGGGGCCCCGGCGCCATATGATCGGTCCGCGCTCGCGGCTCCTGCGCGCAGGCGCATCGAGCCGCACTCCCCGCTCTGCAGGAGCCGTGACGCGGGGGCCCCGGCGCGAGCACGCGCCATATGATCACTGAATCGATGGACGCTGGGCTCGCCCAGCGTCCATCATTCGTGAACCGCGCGCAGCGCGGGTCGCGCTCCGCGGCTCCTGCACGCAGGCGCATCGAGCCGCGCTCCCGCTCTGCGGGAGCCGCTGACGCGGGGGCCCCGGCGCGAGCACGCGCCATATGATCACTGAATCGATGGAGGCACGGCGAAGCCGGCGTCCATCGATTCGATACACCAGTCGTCGCCTGGCGGCCCTGGGGCTTCGCCTTCCGCCGTCCTTGCCGCCCTTGATGACGCCGCAGCTCCGCTCGATCTCGCCGCCGCGCTTCGAGCTTCGGCGGCGCAGCTCGCGCGCAGCACCGTCAGGTCGTACCAGCCGAAGCCGAGCACCGTACCCGTGACCATGCCGCCCAGGTGCGCGCCCCAGCCGCTGTTCGCGAGCGACAGCATGTTGAGCAGCTCGATGATCACCATCACGAGCATCAGCGTGCGCCCGCGGATGGGGCCCAGGAACAGGAAGTTCATCACGTCGTAGTAGTGGCGGGCGAGCCAGGCGAACGTGACGCCCATCACCGCGCCCGACGCCCCCAGCGCCGTGCCCTCCCACATCCCGGCCACGATGCCGCCGAAGAAGCCGCCCACCAGCACGAGGCTCAGCGCGCCGAGCGCCATCTGCGCGAGGCTGCCCACCAGCCCGCCGAGCACGAACGCCCGCAGGACCGAGTTGCTGCCTTCCTCCGCTCCAGCGCCGTGCCGAAGATCCGTAGCATCAGCATGTTGCCGAGCAGGTGGCCGGGCGTGGTGGGATCGTGGAGCAACACCGCCGTGAACGGCTGCCACACCCGCCCCGTGATCCTCGGCGGGCACGAGCGACAGCGGCGAGCCGTCCCCGAGCACCGCCAGGCGCACCAGCACCACCTCGATGACGAAGGCCACCACGTTGAGCACGATGAGCCCGAGCACGACCGGGCTGGGCCGGAGCCCCGACCAGTCCCAGACCACTTGCGAGTTCCTGTTCATCTTGCAGACGGTATCGCGACTCCGGCCGGACCGCGACGCCTGCCGCCGCCCGCCGCGCTCGGCGCCGCGCCCGGAGAGGCGCGTCCGCGGTGCTTCGTGCCGAGGGTGATACCGTACGGGTCGCCGTGTGGGGTAAAGAAGCGGACACGGACCCACTCGCCGGGGTGGTAGTTGCGGGACCAGGTGCTCCGAGTCGTGCGCGGGCTCACCGATCCACAGGACGGTGTCCGGCTCAAGCCCGAGGGGATCGTCACGATCGGCCGCGCGGGCACGCTCAAGGTCCACGACGAGCTCGTCAGCATCCACCACGCGCAGGTCTTCTACGACGAGGCCGCCGAGCACTACGTCATCCGCGACCTGGACTCGTCGTCGGGCACGGTGGTCGACGGAGACACCGTCCGCAACGACTCGCGGCCGCTGAAGCCGGGCTCCGTCCTCCGGTTCGGCAACGTGGTGCTGCGGGTGGAGGCGCCGCGGAAGCTCCCCCGGTGGCTCCCGCTCGCGGCGCTCGTCGTGTTCATGACCTTCTTCGGCGTGATCCTGCTGTGGATGATCATGCCGAGGTGGCAGGAACCCTCGCTGCGCCTGCAGTCGAAGGAGCGGATCTGGACGCCGGAGGGCTCGGCGAGCGAGGTCGCCGTGCCCCAGCGGTGGCTGTTGCGCCACGGGCACCCCTGGAACCTGCGGCTGCTGAAGGTGACCGACTACGACGCCGACGACCTGTCGGAGCTGTGGATCAACGTCGACAACGCGAAGCTCGCCATCGTCACCTTCGACGCCGACGGGCGCTGGATCGACCTCGGGGAGCTGCCGTTCCCGTACCGGGTGGTCGACCCGATGACGACGCCCGGCCACTTCCCGCTGCTCGAGGCCAACGGCGAGGTCTGGCAGCTCGACGCCGCGCTGCGCCAGTATCACCCCATCGACATGCAGGGCGCCGTCGTCTTCTACCGCGAGGAGGCCCGCCCCGAGCCGAAGAAGGACGACAAGGAGAAGGGCAAGGCCGGCAAGGCCAAGGCGCCGGAGCCGGCGCACGAGGGCGGCGGGTTCGGCGGCTTCGGGCTCGGCCGGATCAAGCCGCTCAAGGTCGGGCGCTTCAACATGCGCGACAAAGAGCGGATGGCGCAGTTCTTCGTCGACCGGGGCATCTACGGCAAGGTCCACTACGTGATCTGCGAGGGGGCCTTCGAGGGCATCCACTCCGCGGTGCTCACGGCCGACAACGTCGTCCGCGAGCCCAACCCGGGCTGCATCGACGAGCTGCGGCTCGACGGCGCCATCCAGGGCACCCCGTACGCCGTCGCGTTCACCCCGGCGGGCCACCAGGCGCTGGTCGACGACGTCGTCACCTTCTACGCCGGTGAGCCCACCGGCCTGTTCCTGTCGGAGGAGGACGCCGAGAAGGTGAAGGTGCTGCGCACCGAGCCCGGCCCGCCCACGCCCACGTCCTTCCTGGTGGCCGAGAAGCGGGAGGGCGGCGGCGTCGTCGGGATCGACCCCGTCGCGAACATGGACGCGCGCCTGCCCGCCGCGCCGCGCCCGCTCGACCCGACGGACCGGCCCTACCGGGCGTCGCCGCCGGCGGAGGTGCTCACGCTCTCGGAGCCCGGCGAGTACGAGCTCGTGGCGCCGACGGGCGAGCGCTTCCGGGTGGGCGTGTCCGAGCGGATGGTGGTGTCGGTGAGCCAGATCGTCGACGGGAAACCGACGAACGAGCGGAGCTGCCGTCCCGACCAGCTCCGGCCCGTCCGGTGGAAGGTGGGCGAGGGCGAGGTGCAGATCCGGATGGAGCGGTACACCCGCTTCGGCGAGGACCGGCTGCAGCGGGTCCGGGTGGGCTACCGGCCGCTCTGACAGGCCGCGGTGCGGACGAACCCCGGCACCGTGGGCGGGCCCTGCGGGAGGTACGAGACCGTGCGCGGATCGTCGCCCACGAGGTGGAGCGAGACGGGCGTGTCGGGCTCGCCGTAGCGGACGCTGAGCGCGTCGAGGCGCTGCCCGTCGCGCAGGCCCGCGGTGTGGGCCGGGCCGGCGGGGTCGACGCCGACCAGCGCGGTGGCGGCGACGGTGGCGTCGACGTCGAAGCCGGGGTCGAAGCCGGGGAGCAGGCCCGGGGCGAAGCAGGGGCCGAGCGCGTCGTCGGGGACGTCGACGGGGCCGGGCGCCAGGTCCGCGGCGCCGTCCACGCCGCGGGCGCGCAGGGCGGCGAGGACGCCGTCGGCGTCGACGGGGCCGCCGCGGGCGTACAGGTCGCGCATCACGTCCTGGAGGGTGTGTCCCTGCGCGCGCAGCAGCGTGTCCCAGCGCAGGGCGACGAGCTCGCCGCGCTGGTAGGGGAGCTTCTCGGCGTCCGGGTCGCGCCAGAAGCGGTGCTGGACGAGCCGGTCGCCGCGGTCGCGGTAGGGGTTGGCGGCGTAGGCGGCGAGGACCTCGTTCACCTCGGCGGCGTAGGTGTCCGGGTCGACGACGCCGGCGTCGAGCTCGATGCGGCGGCTGCCGTGCTCGGTGAAGCCCTCGCTGAACCAGTACATGCGCTCCTCGGGCGCGGCCGGGGCCATGCCGATGCCGTTCCAGGTGTGGAAGAGCTCGTGGGCGAGGGTGTGGACGAGGCGGCGGCGCATGGCCGGGGAGGTCGCGTCGTCGACGAAGGTGGCGAAGCCGTGGGTGACGCCCGTGCCGCCGACGAGGCAGCAGGGAGCGTCGCTGCGCACGTCGAGGACCGAGACCAGGAACCAGGGCGGCCCCGCGGACGCCGATCGCCAGGCGGCGCGCTCGGCGTCGACCAGCGTGCCGACGTCCGCCGTGAGCGCGTCGCGGTCGACGCCGGGCTCGCCGAGCCACGCGACGCCGACCTGCCCGCCGTCGACGTCGAGGATCCGCAGGTCGAGGTCGCCGGCGACGATCAGCCCGGCGGCGAGCGCCGACAGGGGGCCCTCCCAGTCGCGCTGCGGGCCGTGGCCCCAGGAGTCGGCGGCCGTCCAGCCGTCGGGGAGGCCCTCCCAGCGCAGCGAGAGGGGGCGGACCTCGTCGAGGTCGAGGTCCGGGACGACGAGCGAGGAGGGGCCGAGGAGCTGGATGCCGCGGGCGTCCGCGACGGGGCGGTAGTAGGGCTCGTCGTCGTCGGGGACGTCGTCGACGGCGAGCGTCCAGGTGAGGGTCACGTCGGCGCCCGGGGCGTGGTGGACCACGCGCACCGGGCCGTGGCCGGTGATGCGGGCGTCGGGGCAGCGAAGGTCGCGCACGGCGTCGTCCAGGTCGCGCTTCCCGGCCCAGGCGTGGGGGAGGGCGACGCGGGTGCGGCCCGCGTCGCTGCCGGGGAAGCGCAGGGTGAAGTGCACGCCGTCGTCAGCGGGCTGCAGCGTGTAGGCGACGGGGGCGGCGGCGAGGGCGGACGCGGCGAGGAAGAGCACGGCGGGGTCTCCGGGTCAGGGGGCGGCGGGGCGGCCCAGCCAGGCCGTGGCGCCGGCCCTCAGGTAGACGGCGGGATCGAGCGCGGCGAGGCCCGGGGACCAGCCGGCGGACTTGGCGTCCACGCCGATCCAGGGCGCCAGGCGGCCCGTGCGCCAGCTCGCCTGCAGGGAGAGGCGCCCGCCCGGGCGGGAGGGGGCGCCCCAGCGCAGGGCCTGCGGCTGGAGCCAGGCCTCGAGGCCGGCGTCGAGCGACAGGGCGTCGGTGAGCGCCAGGTCGACGAGGCGGGCCTCCACAGCGGGCTGCAGCTGCCCGTCGCTCACGCCGGCGCGCAGCGTGACGAGCGTGGCCGGGCCGTGGGCCGGGCGCAGGCCGCCGTGCAGGTCGACGGCGTAGCCGTAGGGGGTGAGCCAGTGCTGGAGCGAGGCGGTGACCGAGGCGTCGCCGAGGCGGATCCGGTCGACGCCGAACAGGTGCGGGTTGGCGAGTTCGAGCCAGTGCAGGCGGGTCTGGGTGCGCAGCAGGGCCTGCTCGTCGGGGGTGAGGTCCGCGAAGGCGACGTAGCGGCCGATGCCCGTGCCGGAGGCGTGCGGCCCGCGCGCGGCGTAGGGCTCGTCGGGGCGGAGCAGGTCGCGCACCCAGGCGGTGCAGTCGGGGCCGGTGAAGTCGCGGTCGCGGGGGCCGCCCTCGACGCCCTCGACGTAGGCGACGACGTCGTCGGTCTGGCCGGAGCTGCAGAAGCGGAGGTAGTTCCAGCTGTTGAGCTCGGCGTACTGCAGGTGGGGGGCGGTCCAGGTGCCCATGAGGTCGAGCGGGCCGAGGTGGGCGGCGTCGGGGGCGTAGAGGAAGGCGTCGTCGGAGAGGCGGCGGACGACGGTGTCCTGGAGCTCGAGGCCCGCGGCCTGCGCGCGGACGAGGCCCGCGGGGTCGGTGGCCTTGAAGCGGACGAGCTCCTGATCGGCCACGTCGACGACCTCGCCCTGCCAGAAGCGGTCGGTGCCGGTGACGCCACCCTCGCGGAGCGCGGCGAGGTGCCACTCCTCGTGGGCGAGGGCGAGGGGCGGGGTGACGAAGACGGCGACGGCGTAGGTGACGCCGAGGCCGACGCCGGTGGCGAGGGGATCCGCGCGGAAGACGGCGTGGGCGGCTTCGCGGACGCCGAGGGA
>JAWKRQ010000127.1:0-10619 GCA_041389545.1 Myxococcota bacterium
CTCCGCGAAGCGGGCGTTGCCGGCGAGGTAGGCGATGAGCCCGTAGGTCGCGGCGCAGGTCATGGTCGGGCCGATGGCGAGGCCGTCGAGGCCGTCGGTGAGGTTCACGCCGTTGCTCTCGGCCACGAGCAGGAACATGGCGAACGCCACGAACAGCCAGCCGAGCACCATCGGCGCGCCCGTCCACAGGTGCGCGAAGTCGATGCCCGGCCCCTTGAAGAACGGGATGGCGAGCGTCGGCGGGAAGACCTGCGCGTAGTAGCCGTAGACCAGGGCCGCGCCGCCGAAGACGAGCTGCCCCAGGATCTTGAGGCGCCCGGCGAGGCCCGCGGGGTCGCGGTACATCACCTTCTTCCAGTCGTCGACGAAGCCGATGAGCCCGTAGCCGAGCATGACGATCAGCACGAGCCACACGGCCGGCTCGTCGAGCTTGCACCACACGAGCGTCGACAGCGACACGCCCGCGAGGATGCAGACGCCGCCCATCGTGGGGGTGCCGACCTTGTTCAGCAGGTGGCTCTCGGGCCCGTCGTTGCGGATGATCTGGTCGACCCGCCGCTGCCGCATCCAGTCGATGAACCGCGGGAACATCACGTAGGTGATGGCGAGCGCGGTGAGCATCCCCCACGCCGTGCGGAAGGTGATGTAGCGGAAGACGTTGGCGCCGGGGAGCACGTCCGACAGCGGACCCGGCTCGACGAACAGCGCGTACAGCATTCAGTGGCCTCCGTCGGGATGGTCATCGCCCCGCAGCCCCGCCAGCACCCGCTCGACCCGAGCGCCGCGGCTGCCCTTGAACAGCACCACGTCCTGACCGTCGCCGCTGGCGAGCCAGTCCAGCAGCGGCTCGACGGCCGATGCCGGATCGGCGTGGGCGGCGCATCCGGGGCACGCGGCGGCGGCAGCGGCCATCCGCGGGCCCACCAGGACGACGTGATCGAGGTGGAGCTCGTGCGCCAGTGCGACGACGCGCTCGTGCCAGGCGGCCTCGTCGGGGCCGAGCTCGAGCATGTCGCCGAGCACCGCGGCCCGGCGGCCCGGCAGCGACGCCAGCAGGCGCAGCGACGCCTCCATCGACGCCGGGTTGGCGTTGTAGGCGTCGTTGAGCGCGCGCCCGCCGTGGGGGAGCGGCTCGGAGCGCAGCCGCATGCCCACGGGCTCGTAGCGCTCGAGCGCGGCGGCGGCGGCGCGCAGGTCGACGCCGAGCGCGTGGGCCACGCACAGCGCCCCCGCCGCGTTGTGGGCGATGTGGTGGCCCGGCGCGGGGATCCGCGCGGTGAGCCGCCCCGCGGGCGTGTCCCAGGAGGCCGTCGTGGACAGGCTCGCCGGGTCGATGGTCGCCTCGACCAGCGCCACGTCGCCCGACCGGCCCCAGGTCAGGCGGCGGACGCCGTCCGGCACGGGCATCGCGGCCACGCGCGGGTCGTCGACGTTGACGCAGACGGTGTTGCCGGGCCCGGCCGCCCGGAACAGCGCCCCCTTCTCGACGGCGACGCCGTCGAGCCCGCCGAGCTCCTCGAGGTGGGCCGGCCCGACGTTCACGATCAGCGAGACGTCGGCCCGCGCGAGGTCGGCCAGGTACGCGATCTCGCCCGGACCGCTGGTCCCCATCTCGACGACCATCACCGCTGCGTCGTCGGGGCGCGCGAGCAGCGTGAGCGGCACGCCGATGTGGTTGTTGAGGTTGCCCGTGGTCTGGTGGACGGGGCCGAGCGGCGAGACCGCCAGCGCCACCAGCGAGCGCGTGGTGGTCTTGCCGGAGCTGCCGGTGAGCCCCACCACGGGGCCCGCGAACGCCTGGCGCGCGGCGGCGCCGATGCGCCCGAGCGCCTTCGTGGTGTCGTCGACGACGACGACCCCGCCGGTCCACCCCGGCCCCGGATCGCGGTCGACCACGCACCCCGCGGCGCCCGCGGCCTGGGCCTTCTCGAGGAACGCGTGCCCGTCGAACCGATCGCCGGTCAGCGCCACGAACCAGCTCCCCGGCGCGATCGAGCGCGTGTCGGTGGAGATCGTCCCCGCAGGCGCGTCGCGCAGCAGGCGCCCGCCCGTGGCCCGCGCGATCGCCTCCCCGTCCATCCGCACGCTCATCCAGCCTCCAACGCGGCCCTCGCCACGGCCCGATCGTCGAACGGGCGCTTCACGCCGTCGATCTCCTGGGTGGACTCGTGGCCCTTCCCCGCGACGAGGACGCCGTCGCCCGGTGCCGCGCGCGCGAGCACCCAGCGGATCGCCGCCTCCCGGTCGAGCTCCACGTGCACCCGGCCCACGTCGTCGATCCCGCCGAGGATGTCCTCGGCGATCCGCCCCGGCGCCTCGCTGCGCGGGTTGTCGGACGTGACGACCACCCGATCGGCGAGGCGCGCGGCCGCCTCCCCCATCCGGGGCCGCTTCCCCCGGTCGCGATCGCCGCCGCACCCGAACACGATCCACACCTGGCCCGACACGAGCTCCCGCAACGTCGGCAGGGCGTGCTCGAAGGCGTCCTCGCTGTGGGCGTAGTCCACGACGACGACGCGCCCCCCCAGCGGATCGGGCACCCGCTCGAAGCGGCCGGGCGCGCCGGTGGCCTGCTCCAGGGCCCGCACCGCATCGGCCGGGGCGACGCCGAGGCTGCGCAGCGCGCCGTAGCAGGCGGCGAGGTTCTCGGTGTTGTGCCGGCCCACGAGGAGGCTGTGGATGCGCTGCTCGCCGTCGGGCGTGGCGAGCGTGACGGCGGTGCCGCCGGGCTCGAGCGCCGCCGCCACGATGCGGAGGTCGGCGCCCTCGGCCCGCCCGTAGGTCCAGCGGTCGGCGGGCGCGCCCATCTGCGCGTGCGCGGGGTCGTCGGCGCACAGGATCGCGCGCGGCACGCCGTCGCTGCGGGGCGGCGCCAGCAGCTCGCGGAACAGGCGGGCCTTGGCCTCGGCGTAGGCCGCCATGGTGCCGTGGAAGTCGAGGTGATCGCGGGTCAGGTTCGTGAACACGGCCACGTCGAAGCCGATGGCGTCGACCCGGTGCTGGGCGAGGCCGATGGAGCTCGCCTCCATCAGCACGACGCTGCAGCCGGCGTCGCGCATGTCGGCGAGCAGCGCCTGCAGCTCCGGCGCCTCGGGGGTGGTGAAGCCGCCGGGGCGCGGCACGCCGTCGATGGCGTTGCCGGTGGTGCCCACCCGGCCGACGCGCGCGCCGAGGTGGTGGAGCGCCTGCTCGAGCACCGTGGTGACCGTGGTCTTGCCGTTGGTGCCCGTGACGCCGACGACCCGCATCGCGCGGCCCGGGTGGCCGTGGAGCGACGCGGCGAGCTCGGCCAGCGCGTGCTTCGTGGACGCCACGCGCACGGAGACCACGCCGGGCAGCGCTTGGACGGGCGCCTCCGGCACCACCGCCGCCGCGGCGAGCCGGCCTGCGTAGTCGTGCCCGTCCACCTTCGCGCCGCGGACCGCCACGAACACCGTGGCGGCGTCGACCTCCCGCGAGTCGCGGGTCACGCGCGTGACGGAGCGGTCCAGCGCCGCGGGGTCGGGCGCATCGAGGTCGAGCACCTCGAGGTCGGCGAGGAGCGCGCGTAGGGGCCGGTCGGGGGGCGTGGCGGGCATGCGGTCGTGTCCGGAGCATACACCGCGCGCCTCGGCGCGACGCAACGGCGCCGCGCCGCGATACCGGCGCGCAACGGGGTGACGGCGGATGCGTCCACCGGCAAAAGGGAATTGGCGCTTGGGGATCCGAGCGGTCTCACCCGCGTTGCGGAGGGGCTCCGTGGGACCGGGAGCGCAAACCTTCCACAGGCCGGGGTAGAGTGCTCAGTGAAGTCCGTGAAGACTGAGAGGCAGGGGCCGATCCGCGGCCGGGAGGTCTGTGGCACGAGGAGGAGGCGTCAGCGAGGCGAGCAGCCTGGCGTCCCGGGGAGGGACGCGCGGGGACGGAACCTGGATGGACCGTTGGGAACACTGCTCGGGACCTCGCGGTAGGACGACGCCACCGCCTGCGTGTGCCGGAGCCAGGTAGGGACTGGACCCGGACGCACTGCCACGACCGACCGGCCGCGGATCGAGCCTTGGGGTGAGAAGGAAGAAGCGCTGGAAAGAGCGGGCGCTCACTGGAGCACCACGGTGACCTCGGTGCCCGCCCGCGCGACCGCTCCGGCCGACGGGATCTGCGACACCACGTTGCCGACGCCGCTGTGCGTCAGCGTGACCCCGGTGGGGCCGAGCGACGCCACCACCTCGCGCAGGCTGCGCCCGCGGAGATCGGGGAGCGTCCACGCGTCGCCGTCGTAGGGGACGACGAGCGGTTCGGGCGCCGCGGCGGCGAGCCGGGGCGCCACGGCGGGCACCTCGTCGAGCAGCGCCGGATCCGGGGGCACCCCCAGGTGGCGCAGCGAGGCGGCGCCGATCTCGGCGAACGCCGGGGCGGCGACGACCCCGCCGTAGCGGCTGCCCTTGCTCGGATCGTCGACCGACACCACGATGGCGAGGCGCGGCGCGTCGGCCGGGACCAGGCCGACGAACGAGCCGATGCGGCCCGAGCCGTAGCGCCCGTTCTCGACCTTCTGCGCCGTGCCGGTCTTGCCGGCCACCCGGTAGCCCGGGATCCGCGCCCGGGGGGCGGTCCCGCCGGGCTCGGTGACGGCCTGCATCATGTCGACCACGGCGTGGGCGACCTCGGCCGAGACGACCTGCTCCGCCGGGGTCGGCGGCTGCACGAACTCGGGCACGCCGTGCACGTCCTCGACCCGCGACACGAGCCGGGGCTTCATCCGCACGCCGTCGTTGCCCAGCGCCGCGATGGCGTAGGTCAGCTGCAGCGGGGTCATGGTGACCCCCTGGCCGAAGGCGGTGGTGGCGAGCTCGATGGGCTTGATGTCGGTGGGGCCGCGCAGCACGCCCGTCCGCTCGCCCGGCAGGTGCACGCCGCTGCGCTGCCCGATGCCGAAGCGCTGCATCGTGGCGAGGAACGGCTCGGCGCCGGTCGACAGCGCGAGCTTGGCCGCCCCGATGTTGCTCGAGTACTTCAGGATCTCGCGGACGCTGATGACGCCGTGCGGGTGGTCGTCGCGGATCCGGGCGCGCCCGATGACGTAGCCGCCGCCTTCGCAGTCGACGAGGGAGGTCGAGCGGACCACGCCGGCTTCCATGGCCGCGGCCACGGTGAGCGGCTTGACCACCGAGCCGGGCTCGATGGCGTCCTGCACGGCGTGGTTGCGGCGCGGCGCGGGGTCGTCGCCCAGGTGGTTCGGGTCGTACGTCGGCACGTTGGCCAGCGCGAGCAGGTCGCCCGTGCGCACGTCGACGACCACCGCCGTGGCCGACACGGGCGCGGAGCGGTCGACCACCCCGGCCAGCGCGCGCTCGGCGATGCGCTGGATCGAGCGGTCGAGGGTCAGGTGGACGTCCATCCCGCGGTTGACGGGGGTGCTCGTGGGGTCGTCGACGTCGAGGCCGTGGCGGTCGCGGCGGCGCTGCACGATGACGGACTCGCCGCGCAGCCAGCTGTCGAGCGAGGCCTCGAGGCCCTGGCGGCCCGTGCTCGAGGCGTCGACGAAGCCGAGCACCTGCGAGGCCACCGCCCCCTCGGGGTAGTAGCGGCGCTGCTCGCGCTCGACCCACAGCGCCGGGTGGTCGATCGCCTCGACCGCCCGCGCCACGCTCGGCCGGACCCGCACCGCGAGCCGCTGGTAGCGACCGGGCTTGCGCATGGCGTCGGCGATGGCCTCGGCCGGCTCGCCCGTCACCTCGGCGACCCGCGCCGCCAGCGCCTCCACGTCGCTCGCCTGGACCAGCGACGGGTCCACGACGACGTTCGGGGTCGCCACCGACACCGCGAGCCGGTGCCCGTCGCGGTCGACGATCTCGCCGCGGCGCGGCCGGATCGTGACCTGGTCCCACCGCTGGCCGGCGGCCACGGTGAGCGTCTGCGACTCGGGGTAGACGCACAGCATCACGCCGCGCGCCCCGACCACGCACAGCAGCGCGCCCAGCACCGCGCCGACCGCCCGGATGCGGTGGCGCGCGCGGCGGCGCACCTGCTCGACCGACTCGATGGTCGGCTCGATCCGCGGCAGGACGATGGGCTTGTCCGGGCGGGGCTCGCGGCCCCGGACCGGCAGCGTGGGGTTGCGGCGCGCCATCAGGGCACCCGCGCCGTGAGGTCGGCGAGGCGACCGCTCGGGACGTCGGCGGGCTCCTGCGGGCGCACCACGACCACCTCGGCACCGGGGGCGAGGTCGAGCGAGCTCGCCAGGCCCTCGAGCGCCGACGAGCGCCGGCGGGCGTCGAGCTCGAGCCGCAGCCGCTCGCGCTGGATCTGCGCCTCGCGGTGGGCCCGGTTGGTGCGGTCGAGGTCGGAGCGCAGCTGCTGCACGTCGACCCGGATGTCGACCCACAGGGTCAGCAGCGCGAACAGCGCCACCAGCCACACGCCGTGGCGCCACAGGGGGACCAGGCGGCGGGCGACGGCCTGCCACTCGTGGACCGTGGTGGGGACCGGGATGGTCGCGGCCTTGGCGCGGCTCATGCGCCCTCCTGGGCCGACAGGCGCGTGGCGACGCGCAGCCGGGCGGAGCGTGCGCGCGGGTTGGGATCGTCGGCGGACGGCGTGACGTCGCGCCCGAGGCGGACGGTCACCTCGCCCACCGGGTTGCCGTAGGCGTCGCGGGGGCGGCCCTTGCCGGCGGCCTCCGCGAGGAACCGCTTCACGATGCGGTCTTCGAGGGAGTGGAAGGTGATGGCGGCGAGCCGCCCGCCCGGCGCCAGGCGCCCGAGGGCGGCCGGCAGCCAGCGCGTGATCTCGCCGAGCTCGTCGTTGACCGCGATGCGCAGCGCCTGGAACGTGCGCGTGGCGGGGTGGATGCGGCCGGGGGGGCCGCCGACGGCCTCGGCGACGACCTTCGCTAGCGCCGCCGTGTCGGCGAACGGCCGCCCCGCGACGATGCGGGACGCCACGCGCGCCGCGCGGCGCTCCTCGCCGAAGGTCTTGAGGAGGTCGGCGAGCTCGGCCTCGCCCCAGCCGTTGACGATGTCGGCGGCGGTGGTCGCGGCCGTCGGATCCATTCGCATGTCGAGCGGCCCCGACGCACGGAAGCTGAAGCCGCGCTCGGCCGTGTCGAGCTGGTGCGACGAGACGCCGAAGTCGGCGTAGATCGCCTGGACGCGCGGCAGCGCGAGGCCCTCGAGCACCCGCTCGACCTCGGAGAACCGCGCGTGGACGGCGACGAAGCGGTCGCCGAACGGCTGCAACCGGGCGCGGGCCTCGGCGAGCGCCGCCGGATCGCGGTCGATGCCCACCACGCGGCAGTCGGCCGCCTGGAGCACCGCCTCGGCGTGGCCCCCACCGCCGAGCGTGCAGTCCACCACCACGTCGCCCGCGGTCGGGGCGACCGCGGCGACGAGCTCGTGGAGCAGCACTGGCTGGTGGAAACCGGTCATCTTCACTTGTTCCCGGGGCCCGCGTCGCGGCCGGGCATGCCGACCTGGGCGCGGGTGCGGTGGAGCGACTCCTGGAACCGACGCTCCCAGGCGCCCTGATCCCAGATCTCGACGTGTCCGAGCAGCACGTGGACCACGCACTCCCGGGTGAGGCCCGCCAGGTCGCGCAGCGGCGGCGGGACGCGGATCCGGCCCTGCCCGTCGAGCTCGACATCCTGCGCCGTCGACATCATCGAGTGCGCGAAGTCCAGCACGTCGGCGCTGAATGGATCCTGCGACATCATTCGGGACTCGACCTCCGACTCGTAGTGCTCGGGGGTCCACCCCCACACGGCCCCGCGAGAGAACGCCAGGACCAGGCTCCGCTGTTCCTGTTGCTCGAGCGCGCGTCGGATCGGCGCAGGCAGCGCGAGGCGGCCCTTGTCGTCGATGGTGACGTGCTGCTGGCACCGGACACGGATCACAGCGTCCTTCGCGAGGGTAGATCCACTCTACACCACTTCTACCCACTCGCAACCCCGCTCGACCACCCCGATGCGTCGAAGAGTTTCGGCAATCCGCGCGCCCCACGGTCCCCGGCGTGCCCGATTATCGACGATGTCACCGGAGGACGGGCGCACGCAAACCATAACCGGCGTCGTTCCGGTGCAATCCCGTCCGAACCCGCGCTTCCACGGGGCGTGCGAGGCACCCGGGCGGCGGTCTCGGGTCGGTAACGGGTGCGATCCGCCCCCTCGAACATCGGCCGAACGTGCCGAAGAACGGCCTCGATCTCGGTCGACGCGGCGGCGTGGCGGGTGGAGCCAGGTAGAGAGCCAGGTGCGGAGCCGGGTGGGGAAGAGTGGGGTGCGGGGGTGGGGAGAAGTGGGGAGACGCGTGCGGGCGCGGGGGAGCGGCGGGCCACCGGCGCGTTAGGGAGCCGCATGTCCCGCCAGCCTGCGCGCACCGACCGCCCCCCCACCGTCCGCGTCCTCATCGAGAACCGCCGCGTGCGGCACGAGTACACCCTCGAAGACACGTTCGAGGCCGGCGTGGCGCTGCTCGGCTCCGAGGTGAAGTCGCTGCGGGCGGGCAACGCGAACCTCGCCGAGGCCTGGATCCGGCTCGACCGCGACGGCGCCACGCTCGTCGGCAGCCACATCTCGCCCTACGCCGAGGCGAACCGGCAGAACCACGAGCCGCTGCGCGAGCGGCGCCTGCTGCTGCACAGCCACGAGCTGCTGAAGCTCGAGCGCGGCGTGCGGCAGAAGGGGATGACGGTGGTGCCCGTGCGGCTGTACCTGAAGGGCTCGCGGGTGAAGCTCGAGATCGCGCTGGCCCGCGGCAAGAAGCTCCACGACAAGCGCGAGTCGCTCAAGGAGCGCGACGCCCGGCGCGAGATGGACCGCTCCCGGCGTCGGTGACGCCGCGTCGGGGGGCATGTCTCGCTCCGTCGCGCTGCCTCGCCCCACCGCGGCCGTGGTGATATCGTCCGCCAGCCAAGGAAGGCCGATGGAAGACCCCCTCAAGCAGTATGGTGCGTTCGGCGCCGCGACCCTGGTCGCGGTGGCCGGCTTGTTCGCGGGGCCGTGGGCGGTGCTGGCCTGGCTCGCGGCCGCGGTGCTCGTCTGCGTCGGCGTGCTGATGCAGTCGGCCCGCTGGGGTGCGGTCAGCGCGGCCCTGCTCGGGTTCGCCTGCTCCGCCTACCTGTTCTCGCTCAAGCTCACGCCCGACAAGACGTCCATCTGCGACATCAACGCGAAGGTCAGCTGCGACGTGGTGAACAGCTCGCCGGCGTCGATGCTGTTCGGCAGCGTGCCGATCGCGGTGCTCGGCATGGCGTTCTTCCTCGGCGTCGTCGTGGCGGTGATGGCGTTCGACGGCCGGAAGACCCTGCAGGCCGTCGGGCTGCTCGCGCTGGTGGGCTGCGTCTACAGCGTCTACCTCGCGTTCGCCGCCATCCAGCTCGGCGCGACCTGCCCGATGTGCATGGCCATCTACGCGTCGAACGGCCTGCTGCTCGCAGCGGGGATGATCGGCACCCGCCAGGCCGGCGCCGCCCTGTTCGACGACGTGGGCGAGGTGGCGAAGAGCACCCCGCTCGCGGTGCTCGTGGGCACCTTCGTGGTCGTCGCGCTGGTCGGGCAGGGCGTCTACGGCTCGCAGGACCGGCGGACCGACGCGCAGAAGCTCATCGACCGCATGGCCGCGGGCGAGCACGAGCAGCAGGTGGCGCCCGAGCCGGCGACCAACGCGAACACGAACCCGAACCACCCGGCACCCGCGCCGGCCGTGCAGAAGAGCGTCGCCCAGGAGCTCGGCGAGCTCTACGTGCGGCCCCGCGGCACGGTGGTCCTCGACGACGACGAGCCCGTCCTCGGCGATCCGAAGGCGCCCTACGTGCTCGTCGAGTACGCCTGCTTCGGCTGCCCCCACTGCGCCATGGCCTTCCCGCACCTGCAGGAGCTGGTCGACGCGGAGCCCGAGGTCCAGGTCCGCTTCCGCTCCTTCCCGCTGTCGAACGAGTGCAACCCCGACCTGCCGCGCGGCGGCCGGCCCGAGGTCTGCCGGGGAGCGATGGCGGCGCGCTGCGCGAACCAGCAGGGGAAGTTCTGGGAGTTCGCGCGCTCGCTGTTCACGAACCAGCGCCAGCTCGGCGACCCGCTCATCGTGAACACGGCCGAGCAGCTCGGGCTCGACTACCAGAAGTTCTCCGACTGCATGGCCGACCCCGCCACGCTGCAGGGCGTCATGAGCGACGCGAAGTCGGGCGTGAACCTGCAGATCATGGGGACCCCCACCATGCTGCTCCGCGGCGCCACCCCCGATGGCACCTGGGTCGAGCTGTGCGGCGGGGCCGACACCGCGAAGGCGCTGATCGAGGCCCGCAAGCAGGGCATCGAGCTGCTGCCGGGCGCGTCGCAGCTGTGCCCGATGGAGTGAGCGGGTGGACGAGCTCGCGCTGATCGGCGTCTCGCGGGCCGACCTCGAGCTCGCGAGCGCCACCCTGTTCGCGGAGGGCGCCCTCGGGCTGCAGGAGGACTGGCTGCCCGGCGAGGCCCCGGCGCCGCTGCAGCCCTGGGACCGCGGGCCGGCGCCGCCCGAGCCCGACCGGGTGGTGCTGAAGGCCTGGTTCGACGCGCCGGATCGCGAGGCCGTCGCCGCGGCCGTCGCCCGGTTCGCCCCCGAGCTGCGGTGGGGCGAAGTGGAGGAGCAGGACTGGGAGGCCGTCTC
>JAWKRQ010000128.1:0-9625 GCA_041389545.1 Myxococcota bacterium
TACGCCGCGAGCGAGAAGGCGCGCCCGCTCGTCGTCTTCAGCTGGACGGGGACGACCGCCCGCCAGGCGAGCAAGGCGCGGCCGCGCGGCCCGCTGTACGCGCTCACGAGCAACCCGCGCACCGCCGACCAGCTGTGTCTGGCGTGGGGCGTGGTGCCCATCGTGGTGCCGCCCGTCGACTCCACCGACGAGCTCATCCAGGTGGGCGAGCGCGTGCTGGTCGACCAGGGGCTGGTGCACCGCGGCGAGGAGATCGTGATCCTCGCCGGGAACACGCCGAGCCGCGAGACGGCGAACCTCATGAAGATCCACAAGGTCGGCGAGGGCTGAACCGGGCGCGGGTCAGCGCGGCAGGTGCTCCTTGATGACCCGCCGCATCCGCTCGAGATCCTGCAGCGGCAGGTCGCCGAGCGCCTTCATCAGCTGCGGATCGAGCATCCGCGCCTCCCGCAGGCACCGCTCCGCCTCGGGGGTGCGCCCGGCGGCGTGCCAGGTCGCGGCCCGCAGCACGAGCAGCAGCGGCCGCAGCGGCTTGACGAGGTCGGTGTCGAGCTGGAGGGCGCGCTCCGCGAACTCGCCCGCCTCGGCGTAGGCGTCGCGGCGCATGGCGAGCTCGGCCAGCCGCAGGTAGGCGCCCGGCTGGTTCGGGTCGAGGTCGAGGGTGCGCTGGTAGTGCTGCGCCGCCTTGTCCTGCCGCTGCATCTGGTCGTCGAGGATGCGGCCCTTCGTCATGTAGGCATCGACCACGTCGTCGGGGACGGTCGCGTGGTAGATGACGTTGTTGTAGACGTTGAGCAGGTTGCTCCAGTCCTGGCGGTCCTCGAGGACGAGCGCCATGCCCTTGAGCGCGCCGACGTGGTTCGGGTAGATCTCGAGGGCCTTGCTGAACCGCTTGTAGGCCTTGTCGGGGTTGCCGAGCTGCCGCTCGACGAGCCCGAGCGAGGTGTACATCGCCGCCACGCGGCTCTTCTCGCCGTGGCCACCCGACAGCTGCAGCAGCTGGCGGAACACCTTCTCGCCCTTGCCCCACTGCTCGGTCGCCATGTAGAGCGGCCCGACGGCCTCGAGGCTCGGCAGGTGCGACGGGTTGAGCGCCAGCGCCTTCTCGTAGCGCGGGAGCGCCTCGTCCTCGTCGCCGCGGTTCCGCAGGATCTCGCCGAAGAAGTAGAAGAACGTCGACAGGTCCATCAGGGTGTCGAAGTCGTCGAGCTCGTCGACCTGCTGGAGCATCGGCTCGAGGCGGACGCAGATGGGCAGCGCCTCCTCGAACCGCTTGGTCTCGTAGAGGTAGTTGGACATGAAGCGCAGCGCCATCTCGTGGTTCGGCCGCAGCTCCAGGACCTGCGCGTAGCACGCCGCGCCGGCCTCCTTGTCGTGCAGCGCCTCGATCTCGATGCGCGCGGCCTTCAGCAGGGCCTCGACCCGCCGATCCGGCTCGACGTCGGCGTCGGCCTGCAGGCGGAGGGCGCGGACCACGCCCGGCCAGTCGGCCCGGCCGCGCGCCAGCCCCTCGAGGCGGGCGGCGGCCTCGTGGTCGGGCGGCTTGATGGCGACGGCCTGCTCGTAGTACCGCACGGCGTCGTTGCGCGACAGCCGGTCCTGGCAGACGACGCCCATCTTGCGCAGCAGCGTGGCCCGCTCGCGGCTCGTGAGCTGCTGGACGAGCTGGTCGCCCGTCTCGACGAAGATCTGCCACTCGCCGAGCGCCTCGGCGAGGTCGAGCTGGTGCGCCAGCGCCTCGCGGTCGCCCGGGTCGATCTGCAGCAGCGCGCGCCAGGCCTGCATCGCGGCCTTGCGATCCTGCAGCTTGTCCTCGGTGACCTGCGCCACCTGGCGGCGCAGCTCGATCTGGCGCGCCACGTCGGCGTGCTTCTCTTCGCGCTGCAGCACGGCGATGAGCCCGGGCCAGTCGCCGGCCTGCTCGGCCAGGCGCCGCAGGCCGTCGAGCGCCTGGCGGTGGTCGCTGATCTGCTCGAGCGCCTCGACGTAGGCCTTGCGCGCCCCTGACGCGTTGCCCGCCTTCTCCTGGATCTCGCCGATGCGGCAGCGGTAGCGGGCGGCCTCGACCGGCCCCTCGGCCGCGCTCGCGAGCTCGTCGAGGTAGCCGATGGCGGTGTCGGTCTCGCCGCGCAGCGCCGCGATGCGCGCGAGCGCGTCGGTGACCTGGCGGTCGTAGGGCGCGTCCTCGTGCAGCTGGCGGTACATGTCCCAGGCGGCGTCGGTGTCGGCGAGCTTCTGGGCGAGCAGCCAGCGCCGCGCGGCGTCGGCCCGGGCGCGGACCGTGGGGTCGAGGCACAGCTCGCGCCGCTCCACCAGCGCGTCGTACGCGCCCTGCCAGTCGCCCACGGCGCACTGCAGCCGCTCGAGCTCGACGTAGGGCCCGAGCTGGGCCTCGCGCGAGCCGCTGGCGCGGAGGGACTCGACGTGCTCCTGCAGGACCTCGACGGCCTCCTCGGTCGCGTCGGCCGTCACCAGCGCGTCGACGAGCAGCATCGGCGCGTCGGGCCGGCTCTCGCGGAAGAGGGTGCGGATGCGCTCGGGCTCGCGGCGCTGCACGGCGCCGCGCACCGCGCCGTCGAGCGCCATCGACGAGGCCGGCCGCAGCTCGCGCGCGATGAGCCAGTACTCGGTCGCCTCGACGGTGCGGCCCATCGCCTGCAGCTGCATCGCCGTCCACGACGCGTAGCCCACGCGCAGCGGCTCGGAGTTGGCCTGGCGCGCGATCGCGGCGTAGGCGCGGATCATCGCCTGGGTGTCGCCCACCTGCTCGGCCACGCTCGACGCGCGCGCCGCGACCCCGACGGTGCCCTCGGCCGTGGACAGCAGGTCCATCAGCAGCGGCAGCGCCTCCTCCACCCGGCCAGCCGACACGAGCAGCCGCGCGCGCTCGACCCGATCCTCCTCGAGGTCGCTGCCGGCGAGCAGCTCGATCGCCACCTCGTAGGCGCCGACAGCCAGCGCGAGCCGCGCGGCCGCGCGCACCGGCGCGTCCTCGACGTTGCGCACCCGGCGCAGCACGCGGATGGCCTCGTCGTTCTGGCCGAGCTGCAGCAGCAGCTCCGCGGCGCGGGTGGCCAGCCGGGCGCCCGCGACGCCGCCCACGGCCTCGAGGGCGCGGTGGTACAGGCTCACGAGCTCCCGCGGGTCGCCCTCGGCGACGGCCGCGACCTCGAGCCGCGGCGAGCGCGCCCAGGTGGCCGGGGTTCTCGGCGAGGACGTGCTCGAAGTCGTCGTGGGACGCCGCCGGATCGGGGCACATGATGCCCGCGGCGTACCGCGCCCAGGCGCGCCCGACCGGATCGGCGTGGTTCGCCTGCTCGCGGTACAGCTCCGCCTCGACGGACGGATCGCGCACCGAGTACAGCTGCCGCGCCAGCCACCGCGCCGAGCGCAGCTTCGGCGCGGCCTCGAGCGCAGCCTGGATGCAGGCCAGCGCCACGCCGGGGTCGCCGCCGCGATCGGCCAGCACCCGCGCCGCTCGGTACAGGTAGGCCGCGCGTCGCGCCGGATCGCTCGCCGCCTCGCCCGCCGCCCGCATCAGGTGGGCGAGCTCGGTGTAGCGGCCCTCGAGCTCCAGCGCGACGGAGACCGCCGCCAGCGCCACCGGGTGGTCGGGGCGGGCCTCCAGCGCCGAGATCCACATCGGCAGCGCCACACCCGGATCGGCCGGGATCGAGCCGGCCAGGAGCAGCCACGCGACGCGGTCGTTGGTGTCGACGGCCGAGTCTGCCCGCGCCCGGCGCAGCTGCGACAGCGCCGGCACGTCGACCAGGCGCTGGAGCACGCGATCGAGCCCGTCGTAGGCGATCTCGGCCTCGATGCCCTCTTCCTCGATGACCTGCTGGAACAGGCCGCGCGCCGCGGCGTCGTCGCCGGCGGACTCCGCGAGCTCCGCCAGCCACAGCCGCAGCGCCCGGCGCTCCTCCGGGTCGGTCGTGCGCTCGGCGCAGCCCGAGAGGAAGCGCGTGCGCTCCTCGTCGGAGACGAGGCGCCCCACGGCGTGGGCCGCGGGCGACGCCTCGGGGTCGATCTCCACCGCCTGGCGGTAGGCCTCGATGGCGCCCTCGAGGTCGGACGTGTGGATCTCGCGGATCCAGCCCAGCCGGAACAGCGCGCAGGCCTTGCCGTCTTCGGCCGACAGCGCGGCCGCCTCGCGGGCCACCAGCGCCTCGAGCTCGCGCGTCTGGTCCTTCGCGACGCAGCGACCCTCCATCTCGCGCAGCGCGAAGCCGTAGCCCGCGTCGACGGCGCGGGCGCAGGCGTCGATCGCGTCGGCGTCGCGCTCGGCGGCGAGCCAGGCCCGGCCGGCCTGCAGCATCCACCAGCCCGGGTCGGGCTGCCCGCGGCGCTCGGCCTCGTCGACGTACAGCCGCGCCAGCGCTGCGGGATCGGCGTCGAGCACGCTCTCGAGGCGCTGGAACGCGAAGGAGTGGCCCGGGCTCGCGGCCAGCGCCTGGTGCAGCGCGGCGCGCACGTCGTCGGGGCGCCCCGCCTTGTCGGCCAGCTCGGCCTGCTCGAAGCGCGCGTCGGCGGCGATCCCGCCCTCGGCCAGGCTCGCGAGCTGGTCGAGCACCTGGATGCGCTCGTCGAGCGAGGCGCTGCCGAGGTTCGACAGCAGCGCGCGCAGCAGCGCCCGCGACGTGTAGTCGGTGGGGACGGCCTTCGCCGCCTCGCGCAGGTAGGCGACCGCCTCGTTGGGCCGCTCGCGCTGCTGCCAGGCGATGAGGGCGGCCTCGAGGTAGGCCTCGGCGCGGTCGACGCCCTTCGACGTCTGCGCCACCTGCAGCAGCGCCTGCTCCTGCTCGGTGAACTGGTCGAGCGCGCCGCGGATCTCGGCCAGCATGCGGTGGGCGTGGACCGACGACTCGCCCGCCTGGATGGCCGCGCGCAGCAGCCGCTCGGCCTGCTGCAGGTCGCCGAGGCGCCGACCGGCGATGCGGGCAGCGGTGAACAGCAGCGTGCCGCGGTCGCGGCCCTCGGCGTGCTCCGACTCGGCGGAGAGGACGGCGATGGCGTCGTGCCAGGCGTCGGCGCCCAGCGGCAGCTCGTAGTCGTCGCCCGGGCGGACCTCGGGCGGCGGCGGCTCGACCTTGGGGCGCGGGGGACGGATGGGGGTGGCGGCCGGCCGCGCCGCGACGGGCGTCGGCGCCAGCTCTTCCGGCTCCGGCGGCGGCTCCTCGGCGGCGGTCGTCGGCTCCACCACGACCGAGGCCGCGACGGGCTCCGGCTCGGGCACCTCGGTGGGTTCCATGGGCTCGACAGGCTGGATGGGCTCGACAGGCTCGATGGGCTCGGGCAGCTCCGCCTCCGGCTCGGACTCGGGTTCGGGCTCGTCTGCGCGCTCGTCGGCCGGCGGCGCCACCGGCACGGCGATCCGCGCCTGTGCGCCCCGCGCCTCGGGCTCGGGCTCGGGCTCGACCGCCGGCGGCGTCGGCGGCATCGCCGCCATCACCATCGTGGAGGCCTTGCCCTTCCCCTTGCGCGGCGCCTTCGCGGGCTCCGCCTCTCCGGGCTGGGGCGGGAGCGTGGGGACGGAGGAGAACACGAGCGTGGGCGTGGCCCCCGACTTCGACGCCTCCGGCTCCCCCGCGTTCCCGTCGCGCGGCGACGCCGTCCGCACGGCGGGCGGCGGCGGCGGCGCTGCGGGCGTCGCCTCCGCCGCCTCGCCCGCGCCGGCGCTCGGGTCGACCGGCGGGAGCGAACGGTTGCCGTCCTCGTCGTCGAGCCAGTCCACGTCGCTGTCGCCGAAGAAGTCGGCGGCGGCGTCCTGCTCCTGCTTCTTCCTCGCCACGGTCGCTCCATCCCGTCGGGGCAGTCCCCGCTCGTCGCGGGTCGCCCCGCCCCGTGCGAGCAACGTCGCACACTGCTCGCCCCGTGTCTCCCCGGCCGGTGCAACCGGCGACGGGGGCCGGCCTTCCCCGTTATCCTCGGCGCTCCGGAGCGGGTACCCCGCGGAGCCGGAGATCCCGCAGCGACACTCCCGGAGCTCGCCTTGCCCCCGCCCCTGCTCCGCCGGCTCACCGCAGCGTTCGTCGCGTTCCACGTCGCCTCCGTGGTCGTCCTGTCGGTCCCGCGCCCGCCGCCCGGCCTGCGGATCGCCGGGCAGCACGTCCCCGCCACCGAGGCGGTCGTCGGGCAGTGGGCGGACGCCGCCGCGCGCCTCGGCCTGCCCCGCGATCGCGGCGTCGCGCTTGCCCACGCCTGGGTGCCGCGCTGGAACCGGCTGCTGAGCGTGGTCCGCGCGCCCTTCGAGCCCTACGCCGCGCGAGCGGCGCCCGCCAGTCCTGGCTGATGTTCGGCACGGTCCCGGCGCGCACCGCCCGGCTCGAGATCGATCGTCCGGGTCGACGGCGCCTGGGTCCCGCTGTACCGCCCGCAGTCGGGGACCGTCGCCTGGAACGCCCGGATCCTCCGCCAGAGCGGATGCGCGCCGAGATCTACCGCTGGTCGCGCCGCTCGCACCGGAGGGCTCACCGCCCGCCGACCGCCTCGCCGCCGGCTTCGCGCCGCCCGTCCCCATCGGCGCCGCGCCCGCGCCGCCCGGCGACCGCCTCCGGCTCTGGATGCGCCCCGTCGACATCCCCGACCCCGAGGTCCTGTCGAGCACCGGCCAGCTCGAGCTCGGGACGCCCTACTGGACGGTGGAGCGCCCGCTGTGACCCGCGCCTGGGCCGCCCTCGAAGCGGTGGGTCGACGAGCGCGAGCCCGTGACGTGGCTCGCCGCCTTCCGCATCGCCGTCGCCTGCGTCGTCGCCGTCGACCTCGTCGACACCTGGTCGAGCGGCGCGCTGACGCTGCTGTGGCTGCCGCCCGAGGCCGGCGGGCTGGCGCCGGTCGGCGGCGACTGGCGCGTCTCCCTGCTCGGCGGCCCCGGCGCCGGCGCCGTCTACGCCTGGCTCGTCGCCGCCCTGCCTGGCTGCGCGCTGCTGGCCGCGGGGTCTGGAGCCGGGTCGCGGCGCTGGTCACCGGCCAGGCGCTGCTCGCGCTGTTCTCCGTGGCGCCGGCCACCGGCGGCGGGCACGACCGGCTGCTCACCATCGCCCTGTGGCTGCTCGCGCTGTCGCCCGCCGGCGCGTCGCTGTCGCTGCCGACCCGCTGGCGCACGGGCCGCTGGCGCGATCCCACGCCGCGGGCGGCCTGGCCGCGGCGGCTGTTGGCCTTCCCGCTCGTCGTCACCTACACCGTGACCGGCTGGCAGAAGCTCGCGCCGGAGTGGTGGCCGTGGGGCGGGCTGACGGCCGTGTACCGCTCGCTGCTGCAGCCGTCCTGGGCGCGCTTCGACCTCGCGCCGTGGCTCGGCCCGCTGTTCCCCGTCACCCAGGCCATGACCCTGGTGACGATCGCCTGGGAGTGCTCGTTCCCGCTGTTGCTCGCGTGGTGGATCGCGCGCCGGCGCGGGGGGCGCTTCGCACGGTGGCCGGTCCGCGGCGTGCTGCTCGGGGTGGGCGTCGCCGTGCACGGGACGCTGTGGGCCACGAGCAACCTCGGGCCGTTCCCGTTCATCACCCTCGCCTACTACCTGTGCTGCCTGGACGACGCCGACTGGCGCGCCCTCACAGGCGGAACTGCACGCCGCCCGTCACGCTGACCGTGATGCCGTCGGTCGCCGGGAGCTTGCGCTCGGCGTGCGTCCACGGGTCGCCGAACGAGTCGGAGCGCACGGCCGACAGCGGGCCGAAGTGCCGGACGTAGGTGCCTTCGGCGAAGAACCCGACGATCGGGCCCGGGTCGATCATCATGCCGCCGCCCCCGAGCCAGCCCGGGATCAGGCCGCCCGGCGGCGAGGGGTAGACGAGGTTCGCGGGCTGGTCGATCTGGTAGCGATCGAAGAAGCGCAGGTCGGCGCCGGTGACGACGTAGGGCTTCGCGGGCCCGAGCGGGACGACGTACAGCCGGACGCGGGGCTGCAGGTACAGGTTGAGCGCGTCGAGCAGGTACTCGTCGGGGGCGGTGTCGGGGTTGAGGACGGTGCGCTCGCCGCCCGTCGTCTCCGTGGGGCTGACGCGCAGGGCCTGCGTGGTGAGGGTGCGGTTGCCGTACTGCAGGCCGACGAGGACGCCCAGATCGATCATCGTGGCCGGGGCGTAGCCGACGAACAGCGCGCCGCGGACGTTGCGGCTCGGGGCCGGGCCCTCCTGGTACCAGCTGCTGGTCTGCTCCCCGTCGATCTGCTCGACGCGGACGTCGCCCACCCGGTCGATGTCGCCGAGGCCGAGCCCGCCGCGGACCTCGAACGCCAGGCGGCCGGCGTGGGGCATCGCCCGGTAGAGCCAGTCGCGGGGATCGAGGCCGGACTTGCGGAAGGCGCCGATGGAGCCGTAGAGGTGGCGTGGAAGACGCCCGTGCCCTCGAGGATCGTGCCGAGGGCCTCGGTGTGGGGCTGCGAGCCGTCGTAGCGCTTGACGCCGCCAAGGGGCGGGCGGCGGGGCGGCCTTGCCGGCGAGGGCGAGGGCCTGGGCGACCATCTCGGGCTCGGGCGGGCCGAGCTGGGCGATCAGGGCGCGCACCGCGCTCGCGACCTGGCCCGAGAACACCGCCTCGTCGCCCGGGGCGATGGGGATGTACATCGAGTCGACGGGCTCGGTCACCGCCGTCTGGAACAGGTAGACGTGGCCGACGAGGGTGCCGTGCTCGTCGTGCTCCACCCGCGCGACGACCGCGATGCGGGTCGGCAGGTCGGGCAGCAGGTTGCTCGGGCACGGGAGGCGCTCGGCGCAGCGCTCGACGCGGTTGCCGCCGAGCTTCGGCGCGACCATGTCGCCCGTGAGCACGAGCACGTCTGCCTCCGCGAGGCGCTCGGTGACCGCGGCCTGCAGCGAGGAGCTGACGGCGAAGTCTTCCGGCTTCTCGGGGGTGAAGTCGGGCACGAACACCGGCTCCTCGGCCCGCGCCGTCCCCGACGCACCGAGCAGCCACGCACAGATCCCCAGCCATCCCATCATGCGCGTATCGATACCACAGCCGGGCGCGGGGCGGGGCGGGCGATCGCCGACCCGGCGACGGATTGCGCGGCAACAGGTCACGCGATAGGTCTCGCGCGGGCGCCGGGATAGCTCAGTGGTAGAGCAGCTGATTCGTAATCAGCAGGTCGTGGGTTCAACTCCCATTCTCGGCTCCACTCCTTCAGACGCCGCACGCCGTCGAGCCCAGCAGGCTCCGGCCACCGAGGCGGTCACGCCCGCCGGCTCGATGCGCCGCCGACCACCGCCGCCCCGATGAGGTGGGCGAGCCGCAGCGGCTCCGGCACGTGCCCGGTGTCGGTGACGGCCTGCAGCGCCAGTGCCACGTCGTCCGGCGCCGCCCCCGCCGCCTGGAACCAGAACGGCGGCCGCTCGTGCACCGGCCCCGCCCGCACGACCCGGTCCCAGCGGACCTCAGCGTCCGGCAGCCGCTCGACCACCCGGCGGAACGCCGCGATCGCCGGCGGCTTCCGCATCACCGCAGCGCACGGCACGCCGAGCGCGTCCGCCAGCGCGGGCAGGTCCACGACGTTGAGCCCGCCCACCGTGAGCCCGTCGATCAGCACCAGGTGGACCTGATCGGCGAACTTGCTGCCGAGCACCATCCCCGCCAGCGCCTCGGTGGCGTCGAGCCCGTCCTTGACCGTGCGGCCCCACAGCATGCC
>JAWKRQ010000129.1:0-9556 GCA_041389545.1 Myxococcota bacterium
GGCGTGGCCGCCCGGGACCGGGTGGGCCGGCTGGGGGTCCGGGCGCCGTGAACCACGGGGAGCCTTGACCCGGGCTGGCTGGCCCCATAGCTGTAGGTCGCCCGGAGAGGAAGCGCGTGCCGAGGACGAAACAGATGGACAAGTCCGAGCTGCTGGCCACCTTCAACGACCGGATGGACCAGTTCGAGAAGTACCAGGGCTTCATCGGTAAGGCCCGCGAGCAGGCCGGCAAGTTTGCGAGCGCCGTCGTCGAGAAGGTCGTCGCCGACAACTCCAAGCGGTGCAACGAGCTCGTCCGTGAGATCGAGCCCCTGATGGGCGATCTCGAGCACGTTCTCGAGGAGCTGCAGCAGAGCCGCGAGCAGGCGCTCGACTCCGCGAAGGACAGCCAGTTCCGCCTGGAGGAGCTGGAGCTCCGCCTCGCCATCGGCGACCTGTCCGAGTCCGACTTCCGCGACGCCGCGTCGGACTACAAGGCGGTGGTCGAGAGCACCGACGCGCGCGTGGCGGAGATCGACTCCGAGCGATCGCAGTTCGCCGACGCGCTCGACCGGTGGACGCAGCTCGGGGCCGAGGCCGGGATGGAGGTCGACAACGGCCACCACCACCACCACGATCACGATCACGATCACGACGAGCCCGAGGAGATCGGCTTCGACGAGCCGGCGTACGCGGGCCACGCCACGCACGGGGGCGGCGGCGGTGGGGGCGTGCTGATCGAGGCGCTCGACGCCGACGACGATCACGATCCCCTGGTCCACGACGACCTCATGGCCGAGCCGGTGGAGCTCGACGATCCCGTCGACCTGCACATGGACAACGGCGTCGGCGGCGACATGTTCGAGGTCGACGGCCTCAACCTCGTCCCCGAAGACGAGGATCCGGCCTACGACGACGGGCTCGACAAGGAAGACAAGCCGCGGCGCGCCGTGCTGCTCTACCAGGAGGGCACCGCCGAGGAGCAGATCTACCCGTTCACGGGTGAGATCATGTCGCTCGGTCGCGGCCGCGACAACGACGTCCAGGTGAAGAACGACTCGAAGGTGAGCCGGTACCACTGCAAGCTGTACCGCCGCGGTCCGAACTTCTACATCGAGGACAACAAGAGCGCGAACGGCACCCTCGTCAACGGCGAGCTCATCACCGAGCGCCGGCTGTTCGGAGGGGAGGAGGTCATCATCGGCGAGACCTTCTTCCGCTTCCGGATCCTCGACTGAGCGGTGTCGGGCGAGCCAGGCGACGATCTGGCGGAGCTGCGGCGGATCGTCCGGCACGATCTGCGCTCGCCGGTGACGATCATCGTGGGGCGCGCGGATCTGCTGCTGTCTGGCGTCCAGGGCGCGCTCAACGACGAGCAGCGCCGATCGCTCGAGGCGATCGTCGCCAGCGCGGAGCGCGTCGATCGCATGGCGCGCGACGTGGCGGAGCGCATCGATCGGGTCTGCGGTCGCGCCGCGGGGGGGGCGAGCGACCCCAAAGGGCAATAAGAGCGGTGCGGCAGACCGTGGCGACATCGGGGAACGCTGCATGGCGCGGAAGAGAAACGCCCTCAACGGCCCGGTGTACTACACGACCTACCAGGTCGCGCAGTTCCTCGGGGTCTCGCTGCCCACGGTGGTGAACTGGGTCAACTCGGGGCTGCTCCATGCGCACCGCACGCCCGGCGGCCACCGCCGCATCGCGCACAACGACGTGATCGCCTTCGCCCGCGAGAACGACTACCCCATCGCGCGCGAGCTGCTCGACACCGGGTCGACCCGCAAGAAGGTGCTCGTCGTGGACGACGAGAAGGACTTCTCCGACATGGTGCGCGAGTACCTGAAGGTGCGCGGCCAGCTCGACGTGGAGATCGCCGAGTCCGGCTTCCAGGCGGGCTTCACCGTGGCGCGGTTCAAGCCGGACCTCATCCTGATGGACCTGATGATGCCCGACATGGACGGCTTCGAGGTCCACCGGACGCTGCGCGACGATCCCGACACCCGGCACATCCCGGTCATCGCCTGCACGGCGTACCGGGATCCCGACATCGACCGCCGGATCCGCGAGGAGCGGTTCGACGGGCTGATCGAGAAGCCGCTGAAGCTCGACGCACTGCTCGAGCTGATCCAGAGCCGCCTCGGCGGCCGCGACGCCGCCTCGCGCACCTAGAGACTCGACCAACCGTGTCCCTCATCGCCGATGCCCGGGCGCGTCCGGTCGCCCACCCGGTCGCAGGCATTCAGCTGCCTGCTCAATACGTCGGAGTCGCGCTGGTCCGTAGGACCGCCCAGGCATCCGCTGGCGGATGCTGGTGCTCTCCGTCCCACGCGAGCGTCGCGGGATGCCGACGCTCGTCGCGCGGACGCGCACGAGCTCGGCCGCGATCGCCACCGCGATCTCCGCCGGGGTCTCGGCGCCCAGATCGAGGCCCACTGGCGCGCACAGCTTGGTGAACAGCCGCTCGTCGAGGCCGGCGGCCTTGAGGCGGACCAGGAACCGAGCGACCTTCCCCCGGCTGCCGATCATGCCGAGCCAGGCGCAGCGCCGGGGCAGGAGCGTCTCGACGAGGTCCTGGTCCAGCGCGTGGTCGTGGGTGAGCACGAGCCAGTGGCGATCGGGGCCGTCGGGCATCTCGCGGGCGAAGGCGCGCGGATCGGTGACCGCGACGGTGCACCCCGGGAAGCGGGCCTCGGTGGCCAGCTCGTCCCGGTCGTCCACCACCGTGACCGCGTAGTCGAGCGCCACCAGCATGGGCGCCACGGCGTGGGCGACGTGCCCCGCGCCGAACACCA
The DNA here is from genome assembly GCA_041389545.1 of Myxococcota bacterium. Classification (GTDB taxonomy): domain Bacteria; phylum Myxococcota_A; class UBA796; order UBA796; genus JACKER01. The sequence continues at coordinate 2,772 of JAWKRQ010000129.1, forward strand.
CCATCGGCTCCCGCACCGCCAGGGGCTCCACGTAGACCTCCACTGCGCCGCCACAGCACATGCCCAGATCGCGCACCAGGTGCACCGACAGCACGTCGGGCCGGCCGGTCGCCAGGACCTCCAGCGCGAGGGCCACGGCGCGGTGCTCGAGCGCGCCGCCGCCGATGGTGCCCACGGCGGTGCCGTCGGCGTACACCAGCATCCGCGCGCCGCCGGAACGCGGCGTGCTGCCCGCGACCGAGATCACCGTCGCGAGCGCCGCGCGCTGGCCGCTGCGCCAGGCCTCCGCCGCCGCTGCGAAGACGTTCATCGCCGCGCTGTAACCAGGTGGCGGAAATCGAGGGCGGCCAGTGCGGTGGGGTGGTCGCCGATCCGGTAGCTCTTACCTGGATAAGATCGGCCACCAGCCGCAGATTTCCGCCTGGTCCGCGGGTCGGCGGCCGATAGCCCACAGCCATGCTGCTGCTCGCGTCGATCGCCCACGCCGCCCCGGTCCCACCCGAGGCGGGCCCGCTCGTCGCCTATGCCGCCCAGGGCGCCCGGGCGGCCGCGCTGGAGGCCACGGGTACCCTCTGGCGCACCGACGACGGCGGCGCCCGCTGGTGGGTCGCCACGGCCCCCGGCCTCGCCGCGGGCGCCGCGCTCGCCGAGCGTGCGGCCGACGACACCGCGTTCGCCTGGCTCGATCCGGTCGACCCGGAAGAGGCCTGGGCGCCGCTCGATCCGGCCGACGACGACCGCGCGGAGCTGCTCGTGGCCGACACGGAGGAGCGGGATCGCCGGGTGGCCCGGCTGGCGTTCACCCGCGCGGGGCTCGTGGTGGCGACGGGGAGGGGGCCTGGCGCGAAGCAGGCGCCGGCTGGGTCCTCGCGTCCCCGACGCCTCCGCGGCCTGCGAGCACGGAGGGCGCCAGGTGGTCGGCGGCGCCGCCGGGCTGTGGATCGACGAGTGCTCGGTCGCCGGGCCCGGGCCGGTGCGCGACCTCGTCTGCGGCGAGGCGCTGTGGGCCGTCGACGGCGGCGTGTGGACCTCGCCCGACGGCGCAGCAGCGTGGCGCCGGGTGCCCGCGCCGCCGGGGGTGCAGGCCGTGGAGGACGGCCCGAGCGGCCTCGTGCTGGCGGCGGCCGGGGGCGCTGTGGCTCGGCGACCGCCGGGTCCGCGCCGCGCCGGAGGTGGTGGACCTCGCCTGGTCGCTCGACGGGCGGCTGCGCACGCTCGGCGGCCCGACCCTGGCCTCCGCGGACGGCGGGGCGAGCTGGGCGGCGCTCGCGGGCGACGTCGGCGCCGCCGACCCCCGCCCGCCCGCGCTGCAGCAGACGCTGACGGCCCTGTCGCGCGGCCGGCCGCCGCCGCACCGGGTCCCGGCTGGCCGCCTGGATCCCCGTCCTCGACGTGGCGGCCGTGGCGCACCGCGACCTCGGCTGGGGCTGGGACGCACCCGGCGCCGCGGCATGGTGGTACGCCGGCGCGGTGCTGTCGTGGCGTCCGCCCCGCCAGGTCGACGCCGCCGCGCCCGAGGACCTGCCGCTGGTGGTGGCCGGCGGCGGGTCTACGTCGCGGACGAAGCGGGGCTCCGGCTCGTGGCGTCGAGCCTGGCCCGCGCCGACGCCGACCGCCGTCGACGCGCGATCCACGCGCGCTGGAGATCGCGGCGGCGCGCCGGCGCGGGCCACGCCGCTGCCGGCGGGCGCGCCCCGCTGGCGGCGCAGGTCGACGCCGCGCTGCGCGTCGCCGAGGCTCGACGCCCGGCTCGCCGCCCTGCGCCTCACCCACGCCCAGGAGTCCCGATGATGCCCCTGTTGTGCGCGCTGACCTCGCTGTCGGCCCGTGCCGAGCCCGCCACCGTCGACGAGGTGCTGGCGCGCTTCGCCGCGGCCCACCGTCGACGAGGTCCAGCGCTGGGCGCTCGCCCGCGCCCGCGGCCGAGGTCCAGCGGTGGCTGCACCAGGCGCGCTCCTTCGCGGCGCTGCCCGAACCACCCGTCGACGGGCGGCTGCGCGCCGACTGGGACGCCGGCTTCGACTACGCCGACCCCTACGGCGCGGATCAAGCCCCCGACGAAGAGGCCGTGACCGTGCCCGTCGACTTCGACCAAGGGCTGACCGAGGAGCTGCAGGGTGCGGCTGCGCTGGCGCCTCGGCGACCTCGTGATGGCTCGAGCGCATCCGCGTGCTCGGCGAGGCGCAGGATCTGGTGAAGCTGCGCCAGCGAGGTGCTCGCCGAGGTGACCCGCACCTACTTCAGGCAGCGCCGCCTGGGTGGAGATGCTGTTGGCGCCGCGGATCGACGTGGTGTCCCGCACCGAGGACGCCCTGCGGCTGGCCGAGCTCACGGCCGTGCTGGACGGCCTGTGCGGCGGCGACTTCGGCCGCGCGCTGCCGCGATGACCGCTGGATCGCACGCGCCACGCCGGATAGGCCCCGCCCCGCTGCGCCTCCTCGGCGCGCCGTGGGGAGCCACAGTGCAGCACCAGACGATCTGGATCCTCGACTTCGGCAGCCAGTACACCCAGCTCATCGCCCGCCGCATCCGCAGGCTCGGCGTCTGCGAGATCGCCCCTGCACCGACGCCGCGCCGGCCATGCTGCCCTCCAACGTGGTGGGCCTCGTCCTGTCGCGGCCCGGCGTCCGTGGTCGAGCCCGACGCGCCGAGCTTCCGACCGCCGCTGGCTGCAGGGCGCCGTCCCGACGCTCGGCATCTGCTACGGCATGCAGCTGCTGGCCAAGGGCTCGGCGGGCGGATCGGCCGGAGCACCGCGCGGGAGTACGGCCTCGCCCAGATCCAGCTCGAGGGACGACCCCGGCCCGCTGTTCCGCGACTTCGAGTCGGGCGACGTGGTGTGGATGAGCCACGGCGACCACGTCGAGGAGCCGCCGCGCGACTTCGCATCGTCGCGCCGGAGCAACGGCGTGGCCGCGGGCATGATGTCGGCCGACTGGCTCACCTTCGGCCTGCAGTTCCACCCCAGGTCACGCACACCACCCACGGCCGCGCGCTCATCCGCCGGTTCGTGGTCGAGGTCTGCGGCGCGAGCGGCGACTGGACGCCGGGCTCGTTCATCGACGCGACGGTGGCGAAGATCCAGCAGCGCGTCGGCTCCTCCACGGTCATCTGCGGCCTGTCGGGCGGGGTCGACTCCGCCGTCACCGCGGCGCTGCTCCACCAGGCCATCGGCGACCAGCTCGTCTGCATCTTCGTCGACAACGGGCTGCTGCGCGCGGGCAGGTCGGGTCGGTCCGGCGCGAGTTCGCCGACTACCGCCTCGACGTGGTCGACGCGCGCGATCGCTTCCTCGGCGCGCTGGCCGGCGTCACCGACCCCGAGCAGAAGCGCAAGATCATCGGCGAGGCTCTTCGTGCGCATGTTCGAGGAGGGGCGCGCCAAGCTCCCCGACGCGCGGTTCCTCGCCCAGGCACGCTGTACCCCGACGTGATCGAGAGCGTCTCCGGTGCGCGGCCCCTCGGCCACGATCAAGAGCCACCACAACGTGGGCGGGCTGCCCGAGCACATGGACTTCGAGCTCGTGGAGCCGCTCCGCGAGCTGTTCAAGGACCAGGTGCGCGCCGTGGGCGAAGCGCTCGGCCTGTCCGAGGCGCGGGTCTGGCGGCAGCCGTTCCCCGGCAGGGCTCGCGGTCCAGTGCCTCGGCAGGTCACCGCGCCCCGCGCCTCAAGGCGCGCCAGGCCGACGCGATCGTCCGCGACGAGCTGCGCCAGGCCGACCTCGAGCGCTCCATCTGGCAGTCGTTCGTGGTCCTGCTGCCCGTGCGCACCGTCGGCGTGATGGGCGACGAGCGCACCTACGAGGAGGTCGCCGTCATCCGCGCCATCCACTCGCAGGACGGCATGACGGCCGACTGGGTCCACATCCCCCACGACGTGCTCGGGAAGATGTCGAGCCGGATCATCAACGAGGTGACCGGCATCAACCGCGTCGCGTACGACATCTCGAACAAGCCGCCCGCCACCATCGAGTGGGAGTAGCGGCTACTCGAAGCGATCGAGGTCGTCGGCGCGCCGGACCGGCACGCCCGTCGCCGCGACGGTGCGCAGCGCGTGCTCCGGGTCGACCTCGGGGTACAGGTGCGTGAGCCAGACGGCCGCTGGGCGCGCCTGATCGACGATGGCGGCCACCTGGTGCGCGTCGAGGTGGCCGGGGATCGGCGCCGCAGGGGACGACGCGCACTCGCACACGAGGAGGTCCGCCCCCGCGGCCAGTGCCGCCAGCGCCTCGCTCGGGCCCGTGTCGCCCGAGAACACCACCGCGCGCCCGCCCGCCTCGAAGCGGAGGTGCAGCGCGCCAGCGGAGTGGTTCGCGGGGCGCGTCGTCAGGGTGAGGGGGCCCAGCACCACCTCGTCGGGCCCGTCGAGCGACAGCTCGGTCACGGAGACGCCGGCGGCCGGCCGGATCCACTTCCCCCAGGCCTCGCACAGCCCGTCGAACAGCCTGCGGAAGCCCGCGCCGGCGACGATCGGGTAGTCCCGGGCGCGCTCGGGCGGCATGCGCATCGCGAAGAGCAGCGGCACGAGGTCGGCGCAGTGATCGGGGTGGAAGTGGCTGTAGACGCCGCCATCGAGCGTCCGCGGATCGCGCCCGGCCTGGGCGCAGCGGCGGAGCGTGCCGGTGCCGCCGTCGACCAGCCAGGCGAGGTCGCCCACCTCGACGAGGAACCCGGCCGCGCCGCGCGCCGGATCCGGCACTGCGGTCCCCGAGCCGAGCACGGTGAACCGCAGCGCGGGCGCGCTCACGTCTCGGGGCCCTCGATCCCCTCCAGGGCATCGAGGGCGTCGAGCTCCACGCCGAGCCAGTCGAGCGCCTCTTCCTGCAGGCCGTGCGCGAGCTCGTCGACGACCGCCTCGAGCGAGCCGGCGCGCGCGAGGTTGCGGGCGAACAGCCGCACCAGCGTCGGGCGCTGCTCGAACGGATCGCCCTCGTCGGGCGGGTGGCCCATGCACAGCGCGCCGACGGTGGGCGGCAGCGGGGGCACCGCCTCGCGGAGCTCCTCGAGGTCGGGAAGCTCCTCGATGCGCACCGACAAGCCGTCGTAGAACGCGCGCAGGCGGTCGGGCAGCCGGCCGACGGCGGCGGAGATCACTGCATCCCACTCCTCGGGGAGGATGGCGATGGGCAGCGGGTAGCGCGCCGGGTCGAGCGCGGCGGCGGCGGACAGGGCGGTGAGGGCCTCGGCCTGGCGCCCGGGCTCGCGCTCCAGCACCATGCCGAGCAGGTAGTGCGCCCGCGCGTCGCCGCTGTCGAGCCGGATGGCCTCGCGGGCCGCCACGCCAGCGGCCGCCAGATCGACCTGCTGGAAGGCGGCGAGCGCGAGGCCGCTCAGCGTGTTCGCATCGGTGCCGTCGAGCGCGACGCGGTGCTCGAGCACCTGGCGGGCGAGCTCGAAGTCGCCGATCTCGAGCAGCGCCTCGCCGAGCAGCGAGAGGCCCTCCTGGTGGTCGGGATCCTCGTCGAGCAGCTCTTCGGCTTCGAGGATCACGTCGGACCAGGCGCACTGATCGGCGGCGTGCCGCACCCGCCCGATGCGCAACGCAGCGCGCATCTCGGGGTGGATGTGCCAGGCGCCTTCGGCCAGGGAGTCGTCCATCGGGAGGTCGTCCATGAGCTGGACCTAACTGACCCCCCCCGGTCCCGCGACCCCCGGTCAGCGCCCGAACAGGCGAGCCAGGCACCCCGGGCGGTTCTCGAACTTCTCGATCTCCGGATCCCGCCGACCGCCGCGCCCCGGCCGCGCCTCGCCCGCCGGCAGCCCGCCGCGCAGCGCGAGGGCGAAGTGGGCGAACTCGGCGATGTCGCGGCACAGCTCGATGTCGTTGATCATCCACTGCTCGAAGTTGATCTCTTCCTGCGGGGTGGCCATCCGCCCGGACTCGTACAGCGGCAGCGGCGCCAGATCGATGTTCGGCACCTCGGGCGCGACCTCGAACGGCACGCCCTCCTGATCGCGCAGCCACTGCTTCACGCGGTAGCGGGCGCGCAGGATCCCGATCGGGTTCCCGCCGAGCTGCTCGGCCATCGCCTCGACCTCGGCCTCCGGCGCGCGGCCGCTGTAGCTCGCCTCGAGCAGCTTCACCTCGTTCGGGAGCGCCCCGCGGGCCCGCACCAGCAGGTCCTTCGGGTGCTTCTCGCCGGTGTAGGCGTTGGGCTCGTCGCCGTCGGTCGCGCGGGTGCCCGCGCCCTCGAGCTCCTTGAGGACGATCTCGTGCGCCCACGGCACGAGGGACCGCGGGTCGGTGACGCTCACGATCCCGTCGCCGAAGCGCTTGCACGCCACGTCGCACGGCTCGCGCCCGCGGGACTCGCCCAGGCGGCTCGTCGTGATGGCGTAGTACCAGTCCGCGAACCGCTGGGCCATCATCTGGCCGGCCTGACCGTCGCCCTTGCGCCAGTCGTTGAACAGCTGCTTGGTCGACCGGGTGTCGGTCTCGGCCATTCGATCTCCTGCGGCTGCTGCCGCCCGGCCGGATGGTACTGGGGCGGCCCCGCGGAGGCAAGCGCCGGAGGTCAGGCCGGCCGGATCCGCGCCGAGGTGACCAGCCGCCCGTGGAGCCACTCGTAGCGCGCCTCGACCGTGAACGGACCTTCACCCTGCGTCAAGAACAGCTCCACCCGGGCGGCACCCTGGAGGTCCGGGTCGACCTGCGCCTCGTGGAAGCCGACGTAGCGGCTGACGTACGGATCGAGCGCCTTGTAGATGGACTCCTTGATGGAGAAGCGCACGAGCAGCGCGATCCACCGGCGCCCGTCGTCGAGATCGGCGATCGCCTCGAGCTCG
>JAWKRQ010000130.1:0-9401 GCA_041389545.1 Myxococcota bacterium
GAGCGCGCCGACGATCTCGCGCCGGCACCCCCGCTGCCCCGCCGTGGGCTACACTGCCCCGCAGGTCCGCGGGGGGCACGCCATCTTCAAGGGTGAGACCAGCTCGAACCTACCGTCTTCGGCTCGGCTCGAGGCGGTCGCCCTCCACCTGGCGGGGCAGGGCGACCACCGGTCGCTCATCACGCTGGTCGAGACCTGGGCCGAGCAGGCGCAGCCCACCGTGGCGGTGCGCCTCGCCGAGGCGCGCAGCTTCGTGTCGCTGCGGATGGTCGACCGCGCCTGGGTCCGCCTGAAGGACCTCGTGGAGTGCCCCGAGCCCCACGTCGAGGCGCTGCAGATCGCCGCCCAGATGTTCCTGCTGCGCGGCTGGCAGAACCAGGCGCGCAAGGTCGTGCAGATGGGGCTCGAGCGCGCCCCCGAGGATCCGCTGCTCGAAGCGCTGAAGCTCCAGGCCGAGGAGCCGCCGCCCCCGATCGACGACGTGATCGACGAGAACGCGCTGTCGGCCGAGCTCGTGCGGGTGGCCGAGCAGTACATGGCCCGGGGCGCCTTCGTCCGCGCGCGCACCCTGCTCGAGCGCGTGCGGCGGCGCGAGCCCGGCCACGCGCGGATGGGCGAGCTGCTGTGGGCCATCCGGGGCGAGTTCACCACCACCGAGTCGCTGGGGTCGATGTGCGAGCGGTGGGCGCCGGCCGCGCCGAGCGAGGCCGGCACCGAGGTCGGCGAGGGCGAGACCGTCCGGCTCGACGGGCGCGACGCGCGCGACGGGCTCGACGGGCTCGACGGCTTCGACGAGCCGGAGCACACCGTCACCGCGCGGGTCGACGACCTGCGCCCCGCAGCCGACGACCGGTCGTTCCCCCAGCTGTTCCGCCACCTCGACGAGGGCCGCGAGGGCGAGACCACCGAGGAGACCACCCACGCGCCGACCCGCGAGGTCACGGCCGTGCGCGCGCTCGCCGACGCGAACGAGCTCGACGTCGACGCGTCGTCGTTCCCCGAGCGCACCGACCACGGCGAAGACACGCAGATCGCCCGGGTCATGCGCAAGGGCGGCATCCTGCAGCCCATCGACAGCATGCACACGGGCTCGCACAGCGTCGACACCTCGTTCGACCTGGCGCGGTTCCGGCGCGAGATGGGGGTCGACCGGTCGAGCGACCTGCTGGGGCCGGAGGACGAAGACGACTCGGTCGTCTTCCGCACCGGCGCCGAGGCCGCCACCCCCACGGGCGAGGCGGGCCACGACCTGTCGCTCGACACGCGCGACGAGCGCCTGGCGAAGGCGCGCCAGGGCTCGGCCGAGGAGGCGTGGGCCGCGCCGGCCGGGCCGCCGCCGAACCCGCGGATCCTGGGGCGGCCCAAGCCGAAGTCGACGCCGTCGAAGCCGTCCAAGCCGTCGAAGCCGCTCGAGCCCGGCACCGCCGCGCGGGCCGCCGACGAGGAGCCCACCAAGCGGATGCCCGACCCGCGGTCGCTGGAGCAGACGCGCGCGCTGCCCGACCCGCCCGCGGCGAAGAAGACGTCCGAGCCGCCGCCAGCGGCCCCGCGCGCGCCCGAGCCCCTGCCCGACGAGGACGACCGGCCGACCTACGTGGGGGACCCGTCGGCAGCGGAGCCGTCGGACTACGACCCGTACTGGGACGCCGCCGCGCCCGTCCCGTGGCCGTACTACTTCTTCGGCCTCGCCGCGGTGCTGGCCTTCCTGATGATGGTGTTCTTCGTCGTGGTGGTGGCGTCGGCGCTGCTGTAGGGTCGAGGGGGGAGGGGCGATGCGAGGGTGTTGGCTGGTGGCGTGGCTCGCCGCGGGCTGCAGCGGCGACGGCGGCGGCAAGGAGCCGATCGTCCCCAAGGGCGACGACGACGACATCGTGGGCGACGACGACGACACCACGCCGCTCGACACCGCGCCCGAGGGCCAGTTCCTCGACGCCACCGGCTTCCTCGTCACGGCGCGGTTCGCGTTCGACCCCGACAACGGGCTGCACGTGCCGTACGCCGAGCCGGGGGCCGGCCTGTCGCCCGTCTCGCTGACGGTCACGATCATCGACAGCGCGGCGCTGTACGGTGGCGAGCCGCTCGACGACCGCACCAGCTGCAACGTGACGCTGGAGGCCGACGGCAGCGTGCCCGTGGCGCCGTGGGTCGCCACCACCGGCGCGTGGACGGGCTTCGACCTGCCCGCCGGCGCGACCGTGCGCGACACCTGCCGGTTCTACGGCCTGCCGAGCGGCTTCGGCGGCGACGCCGGCGGTCACGTCGCGAAGTGGACCTGGGGCATCGGCGTGGCCGCGCTGCCCGAGGCCGTGGCGACGCAGATCCGCCAGTCCGTGCCCCCGTCGGAGTGGGCGGCGCTGGAGGCGTACCTCGTGGGCGCCGTGCTGCGCACCGACGTGCTCACCGGCATGGGCGCCACCACCGACGGCCAGACCGACGCCGGCTACACCCTCGGCTACGAGGTCGACGGCAACTTCGAGATCGAGGCCGGCGGCACGGGCGGCTACCGCCCGATCCTCGGCGACGACATCTCCGCCGGCCTCGCCGGGGTGGCCCGCGGCTACTACGAGGTCCAGCTGGGCGTCTTCGGCCCCGGCGAGCTGCTGACGCGGGATCCGAGCGGCTACTGAGCGTCGAGCGCCGCGCGCACGGCGCGGACCCGCTCGGGGTCGACGGGTGCGGCCAGATCGGCGTCGCGGTGCAGCCAGGTGCCGACGATGGCGCCCTGCAGCGGGGCGAAGCGGGGCACCTCGGCGGGGACGAGCCCGCTGCCCACCCACACGGGGACCCCGGGCACCGCCTGCTGCACGGCGCGCAGGTCGGCGGGGTCGGTCGGCCGGCCCGTGCCGCTGCCCGTGACGACGAGCACGTCGGCGCCGCCGCGCTCGGCCGTGTCGCGGGCGGCGTCGACGAGCGACCAGGCGCCGAGCGGCGCGGCGTGCTTCACCAGGACGTCCGCCACGATGCGCACCGGCGCGCCCAGGCGGTTGCGCTCGAGCAGGGTGGCCCGCGCGTCGCCCTCGACCACGCCCTGGTCGGTCACCATGGCGCCCACGTGGACGTTGATGCGGACGAAGCCCGCCCCCACCGCCGCGGCGATGCCCACGGCCGCGAGCGCGTCGTTGCGCAGGACGTTGATGCCGAGCTCGCAGCCGGGCGCGGCCTGCCGCACGGCGTCGGCGGCGCGCGTCATCATCGCGACCGTGGCCGGGCCCACGTCGGTGCGGGCGAACGGGGCGTCGCCCAGGTTCTCGACGATGATGGCGTCGGCGCCGCCGGCGGCCAGCGCCCGGGCGTCGGCCGCGGCGCGCTCCAGCACCGCCGGCAGCCCCGGCGACGGCCGCGGGGCGCCCGGCAGCGGCAGCAGGTGCACCACCCCCACGAGGGTGGGGCGGCTCACCGCAGCCACAGCAGGCTCACGAGCGCGAAGGTGGGGCCGAGGAACAGCAGCGCCCAGCCGCAGTAGGCGAAGAAGCTCGGCATGCGGTAGCCGGCGCGCTGGGCGATGGCGCGGACCATGAAGTTCGGCCCGTTGCCGATGTAGGAGCCCGCCCCGAGGAACACGGCACCGAGCGAGATGGCCATCAGCACGTGGCTCGCGGACGGGTCGGCGGCCAGCGTGCCGAGCTGGTCGGCCGTGGTGCACACCTCGAAGCGGCCGCAGGCGGTGGCGGCGAAGGTGACGTACGTCGGAGCGTTGTCGAGGAACGCCGACAGCAGGCCCGTGGCCCAGAAGTAGTGCCACGGCGCCGACAGGCCGAGCGCGGCGCCCTTGGTCTCGAGCAGGGCGGTGGCCGGGATCATCGCGACGAAGATGCCCACGAACAGCGCCGCCACCTCGAGGATCGGCGCCCAGGCGAAGGCGTTGGCCTGGCGCACCGACTGCGGCGTGATCCACATCGACAGCAACGACAGGCCGAGCATCGCGAGCTCGCGCAGGTGGAAGCGGCGCGGATCGGCCGGGTCGTCGCCCGGCGACAGGAGCAGCACCGCGGCGACGACCAGCAGCAGCAGCGCGAAGTTGACCCGCCCCGTGACCTGCAGCGGTCGGATGGCGCGGTCGTCGAGCGCGATGCGCTCCGGGCTCTCGCGCCGGTACATGTAGCGGTCGAACGCGAAGAAGATGGCGAGCAGCACGGCGATCGCGAACGTCCACGGCGCCCACAGGCGCTCGAGCGTCCACAGGAACGGCACCCCGCGCAGGTAGCCGAGGAACAGCGGCGGATCGCCGATCGGCGTGAGCGCGCCGCCCACGTTCGAGACCACGAAGATGAAGAACAGCGGGATGTGCCAGGTGTTCTTGCGCTCGAGGTTCGTGTGCAGCACCGGGCGGATGAGCAGCATCGACGCGCCGGTGGTGCCCACGAGGTTCGCCAGCACGGCGCCGACGGCCAGGAACGAGGTGTTCACCCAGGGCCGGCCGGGCAGGTCGCCCGAGATGTGGATGCCGCCCGAGATGACGAACAGCGAGCCCAGCAGCGCGATGAACGACAGGTACTCGAGCCCGGCGTGCTGCAGGGCGTGCAGCGCCTGGTGCCCCACCTCGTCGTGGCGCGTGCCGAGCACGAGCAGGCCGACGAGGACCGGCGCCGCCCACCCGAGCGCGACCAGCAGCTGGTTGCGGACGTGGTGCCAGAAGTGTTCGGCGACCTGGGGGACGATCGCGATGGACAGCAGCAGCCCGGCGAACGGCAACACGGTCCACAACGGCAGCGCCTCCCCGAGCGCATGCATCCGGGCACCTCCAGTCGGGCCGATGTAACGCCCGGGATGGATCTCGGCGGGACGGGGTGACACGATCCCCCACCGCCGGTGTCGCAGGGGGGAGGGGGAGGCGATGGGGGCGCTCGCCTGGCTGCTGCTCGCGTTCGCCTGGGTCGCCGCGCCGGTCCGGGCGCAGCCGGCCGAGGCGACCACGCGCTACGCGCTGCTGGTGGGCCACAACGACGGCGGGCCCGACCGCGCGTCGCTGGCCTTCGCCCACGCCGACGCCGCGCAGATGGCCTCGGTGCTGACGGAGCTCGGCGGGGTGCCGCTCGAGCGCGAGTGGGTGCTGCTCGACCCCGACCGGCGCGCGCTGCTGGCGGCGTTCGAGGCCGTCCGCACCGCGCTGCACCGCACCCGCGGACGCACCGAGCTCGTCTTCTACTACTCCGGCCACTCCGACGAGGAGGGCCTGCTGCTCGGCGCCGACCGCTTCGACTACCGCAGAGCTGCGCGCCACGCTCGACGGGATGCCCGCGCAGGTGCGGGTCGCCGTGCTCGACTCGTGCGCGTCGGGCGCGATGATCGCGGCGAAGGGCGGGCGCGCGGTGGCGCCGTTCCTGACCGACCTCGGGGCCGATCACGAGGGCTTCGCCTACCTCACGTCGAGCGCGGCGGACGAGGTGGCCCAGGAGGCCGAGCGGATCGGCGGCTCGTACTTCACGCACTTCCTGGCGTCGGGGCTGCGCGGGGCGGCCGACGCCTCGGGCGACGGCCGCGTCACGCTCAGCGAGGCCTACAGCTACGCCAACGCCGAGACGCTGGCCCGCACCGAGCGCACGCAGCACGGCCCGCAGCACCCTCGCTACGAGACGCAGCTGACGGGCACGGGCGACTTCGTGCTGACGGACCTCGCGCGCACGCACGCCATGCTCGTGGTGGGGGAGGGCATCGCGGGGACGGTGTCGGTGCGCAGCGACACCGGCGCGCTGGTGGCGGAGGTCGACAAGCCGCTGCGGCGGCCGGTCGTGCTCGGGCTGACGCCGGGGCGGTACGCGCTCACGGTGGTGCGTGGCGACGGCCGCTACGGCGAGGCGATGGTGCAGGTGGGGCCCTCGCCGGCGCGGGTGGCGCCTGGGGACCTCGAGTGGCACCTCGGCGACCCGACGGCCACGCGCGGCCGCCTGGTGCGCGTGGCGGCCACGCCCGAGCCGCCGGACCGGAGCGCCGACCGGCTCCTGCTCGGCGTGCTGGCGGCCGGCACCGCGGACCTGCGCGGCTTCGGCGTCGCGCCCGCCTATGTGGGCGCGGATCGGCTGCACGGCCTCGCCGTGGCGCTCGGGGCCAACGTGGCGGGCGGCGGCCGCGGGGTGCAGCTCGCGGCGGTGAACGTGACGGGGCGCCGATCGCGGGGCGGGCAGGTCGGCCTGGTCAACGCCGCGCGCGGGCTCGGCGGGCTGCAGCTCGGCCTGGTCAACGCCGGTGGCGACGTGCGCGGGCTGCAGCTCGGCCTGGTCAACGTCGCGCGGGGGTCGTCGGGGGTGCAGCTCGGCCTGGTCAACCTGAGCCGCGACGGGCGGCACGACCTGCTGCTGCTGGGCGGCAGCGCCGAGCCGGTGCAGCTCGAGCTGCGCACCGGCGGGCGCGTGCTCTACACGGTGCTGGGCGGCGGGGCCGGGCTCGGCGAGGAGCGCCTCCACGGCTTCCTGGCCGCCGGCGGCGGCGTGCACGCCGCGTTCGGCCCGCGCTGGTGGCTCGACGCCGACGCCGCGTACCACCTCTACCCGGGCGACGTGCCCTCCGCGGTCGTCGGGCGGGTGACGGCAGGGGTGCAGCTGCGGCCCGAGCTCGCGCCCGTGGTCGGGGCGGGGCTGGGGGTCGAGCGGCCCGGCGGGGCCTGGGGGGCCTGGCCGTTCGTGACGGTGGGCCTGCAGCGCTGAGCCCCGCGGCTCAGAGCCCCATCAGCACGAGGCTGCGCGCCTGGTAGGCGCCGTCGGGCAGGGGCGGCGGGGCCTCGGGGTCGGGGCCGTAGCCGCCGGCGAACATCTCGGCCGTGCCGCCCACCCCCACGACGTAGACGGTGTCGTCGCCGTCTTCCTGCAGGTACAGCCCGTACAGGCCGAGGCCGAGCAGCCCCGCGGCGTCGAGGGCGGCGTCGAGGCGCGGATCGTAGGGGCCGAGGCCCACGTGGAGCGCGCGCGCGGGCCAGGGGTCACAGTACTCGTCTGGGACGCCGTCGCCGAGGTCGAGCGCCCACCAGCCGCCCAGGCCGCCGGCCCCGGTGGTGCCGGTCTCCAGGCTGTCGAGGGCGGGCGGCGCCTCGGCGACCGCACCGAGCAGGGGCACGTCGTGGACGCACAGCGGCAGCGGGGCGTCCTCGTCGGACCACAGGGTGACCGCGAACGTGGCGGTGGCGGGGTCGATCTCGCCCTCGACCAGGTCGAAGCCCATCGCCACGGCGTAGTACGCCGGCACGGCGCCAGCGGTCGACGAGGCGCCGCTGTCGACCTGGGTGGAGGTCGCGGAGGTGGACGAGCCCGTGTCGGCGCGCGAGGAGGTCGCCGAGGCGTTGCCCTTCACGCTGTAGTCCGCGCAGCCGGCCGCGAGGATCGCGAGCGCGACGAGCCCGTGCAGTGGATGGTCGTGCACCCTGCGGTCCATGCCTCCCCCGTAACGCCGATGGCCGGCCCCTGCGGTGGGGAATGCACGCTCCGTGCCAGCGTGTGCGGGAGCGGACCGGGCCGGGGGGCCGCAGCCGGATCGGGACGTCGGTGTCGCGGTGCTACGCGCCCGTGCCCGGGGTGCTGGTCGCCTCCCCGCCGAGCTCGAAGGACTGCGAGGGCACGAGCTGGAAGGGCTGCACGCCGTCCCAGTCCGTCGTGTCGATCAGGGCGCCCAGATCGAGCGCCTCGGGGTACGCATAGCCGTGGACCTCCCAGCCGTTGCCGTAGTCGGCCCAGCCGGTCGAGGTCTGCCCGGGGTACGGCACCTGCTCGCCGGCGATCAGCCCGCCGATCCCCACCCGCAGCAGCGAGCCGAACAGCGGGTCGGCGGTCGTGGCCTCGTCGCAGTCGGTGGAGACGATCTCGCTCTCGGCGAGCTCCCAGGCCACGGTGCAGCCGGGGTCGGCGTCGCAGGCGACGGGCGCCCCGAACAGCTCGACCACCACGGCGCAGGCATACGCCCGGTCGTCGCTGTTGTCGATCCACTTCGGGCCGTAGAGCTCCCAGGTCTGGAAGCCGTGGACCTCGCCCTGGACGGCGGGCTCGAGCCAGATCGGGTCGTAGGCCCAGGTGGGCGTGGTGTCGGGGCGCCCGCAGGCCGTGAGCCCGGCGAGGAGCAGCAGGGGTCTGGTGGACATGACCGGGGAGGGTAGCACGCGCGGTCTGCCCGGTCACTTCCCGCGCTTCAGGCAGTCCTGGTAGCGGCGGTCGACGGACTGGGCGAACCACGCCGTCGTCCGCTGCTTGGTGATCTTCGGCGACTGGAGCGTCACGTCGGGCAGGCGCGCGTAGGCCGGCTCCTTGCCCGTCTTCTCCTTCCAGGCCGCGCGGATGCGGCGCCAGGTCTCCGTGCTCTCGAGCTCGTGCGTCTTCTCGAGGCGCACGTCACGGCGGAGCTGGCGCTCCTCGAGGTCGGGCGCGTGGACGGCGCGCCAGGCGAGCAGCGTGCCGAGCGTGTGGCTGTCGGTGTGGGACGGCCGGCCGGCGTCGGTCCAGGCCATCAGGTCGCCGTCCGGCGCGAGCTCGACGCCCATCAGCTCGGCGAGCTGCGTCTGGAAGGCCGCGTTGCGGGAGGCGTACAGGCCGGCGTTGTAGTCGGCGAAGCGGTAGATGGCCTTGTCGTACTCGGCGTCGTGGGCGAACAGGCGCGCCACGCCGTAGTGCAGCCCGCCCGTGCGGGTGTAGAGCAGCTCGCGGACGGTCTCGGGGGGCACGCCCTCGCGGGTGCCCATCTCCTGGGCGAAGGAGACGCTGACCTGCATCGAGCCCGCCGTGGTGACGGGGTTCAGCCGCTCGATGCGGCCGGCGAGCAGGGTGGCGCTGGCCTCCTGCAGGCCCGGGACGCGGCCCTGGTGGTAGGCGACGAGATCGCGGAACAGGCGGTCGAGGTCGCGCTCGGTCTTCACCGCGTCGAGCCGGTCGGAGAAGGACTGGGTGGCGCCCTCGGGGACGGGCGACAGCAGCCAGTCGATGCCGAGGTCGGACAGCGGGCCCAGCAGCGACAGCTTGGCCTCGATCTCGCTGCGGGCGATCTTGCCGAGGCCGGGGACGGCGGGGTCCGCGCGGTAGGTGGACTCCTGCTCCACGATGGCGAGGACCTGGCAGACGGCGTCGGCGTCGGGCGAGCGGCGGGCCGAGACGAGGGCGTCGCGGACGTCGGTGGCCCAGCCCGTGCGGTCGGTCTTCACGTCGCTGCGGATGCGGGCCTCGATCTGCGGGACCGACAGGCCCGGCGCCAAGGGCTCGGGCGCCGGGGTGCAGCCCGCGAGGAGCAGCACCGCGCGCAGGAGCTGCAGGATCATGTCGGCCCTCCAGGGATCAGCGTGTCCGTTGTACGGCCCAGCGGCAAACCTCCTTCGTCCGTGCTCGCCCGAAAGGGCTCGACGAGCCCCTGGGGCGCCCGCCGGACGATCGGCTGCGGACCTGGGCTCGTGCGAGCCCCATCGGGCTGCGCTCGGACCGCTGTCCTTCGGTGAC
>JAWKRQ010000131.1:0-9266 GCA_041389545.1 Myxococcota bacterium
CGCCGGCGACCCGCAGGGGGAGTTCGTCGCCTTGCAGCTGCGCGCCGAGGCCGGCGGGGCGTCGCCCGAGGCGCTCGCGCGCATCGAGGTCCTGCGCCGGAGCCACGCCAACCACTGGCTCGGCGGCCTGGCCCGCGTGGTCGCCGACGACGGGCTGCGCTTCCGGCGCGGCTTCGTCTCCGCCTGCCGGGTGCGCGTCCACCCCGACGTGGGCTCCCTCGTCGACGTGCGCGAGCTCGGCACCGTGGAGGCGCTCCACCTCCACCACTACGGCACCGTCGCGCTGTTCGAGCAGGGCGCGCTCGGCGCGCTGCGGACGCTCGGTGGGTCCTGCGCGGCGGTGCTCGAGGCCGGGCGACCGCTGGGCATCACGCGGCTGGCCTCGGTCGACGACCTCGACCCCGCCGACGCCGCGCGCCTCGCCGGCTGCCGGAGCCTGCCCGCGCTGGCGGCCGTGGCCCTGCCGAACGGCGCGCGCGGGCTGCACGCCTGGACCGGGGCGCTCGGGCCGTTCGCGTCGCTGCGCGAGGTCGCCGTCTCCGAGACGCTGCTGGCGCTCGGGCGCTGGCGGGCCGCGCTCGCCGCCCGCGTGCCCCAGGTGCAGCACCTGACCCTGCGGGGGCCGCTCGGGACGGTGGAGATCGCGCGGGACGCGGGCGGTGATCGGGTCACGCTGCGGGTCGCCGCGCTGGCGCCGGAGGCGGCGGCTGCGCTCGTGCAGGCCTGGCTGGCCGACGACGCCGTGCTGGCACCGTCGGACCGGGTGCAGGTCGCCGCGACCCACGGCGCGGGCGCGATCGCGGCGTGGCTGACGGGCCGCGTGGCCGACGCGACGGTGGCGCCCGCGTGACGGCCGATCCGTGGGACGACGTGGCGGCGGCGGTGGCGGCCGCGGACCCGCACCGGGCGCTGGCCGAGGCGCTGGACGCCTGGCGGGCGGCGCCGAGCCCGGAGGGCGCCGAGCTCGTCGAAGCCCTCTCGGCGCGGCTGCCGGGGGCGCCGCTCGGCGGCGTGGACGAGTGGGGCTTCGTGCAGGCGCGCGCCGACCCGGCCGACGTGCCGCGGCTGCTCGCCGTCCTGCCGACGTACGGCCCCGTCCAGGGCCTCTCCCGGCTGCGCCTGGTGCTCGGACGCGGCGCCGATCCGCGCACCAGCGCCGCCCTGGTGGGCTGGCTCGAGGACCGTCCCCGCCGCTGCGCGACCTGCTGAGCGAGCTGTGGTGGCGCACCGTCTGCGACGGGGTGGCGGCGATGGGCGACGTCCGCGCCGTGCCCCGCCTGGAGGCGCTGCTCGACCTGCTCGGCGGGCCGCGGGCCTCAGCGCCGACGCGCTGCTGCTCGGCTGCTCCCGCGCACGCTGCAGGGGCTGGTCGGCGCGGGCTGGGTCGCGCCGTCGCCGGCGCTGGTGGCGGCTGCGCGGGCGGCTCTCGGCCGAGGCGCCGGCCCCGCGCGACCGAGGGGCTGCTGGCGCGCGTCTACGCCGCCCCCGACGACGACGCGCCGCGCTGGGTGCTCGCCGACGCGCTGCAGGCCGCCGGCGACCCGCAGGAGCGAGTTCGTCGCGCTGCAGCTGCAGGCCGCGGCGGGCGAGGGCGCGCCCGGCGACGAGGCGCGGATGGCGGTGCTCCAGCAGGGCCACCAGCACGCCTGGCTCGGCGCGCTGGACCGGGTCGTGATGCGCGACGGGCTGCGCTTCCGGCGGGGTTCGCCTCCGCGTGCCGCGTGCGGGGCCACCCCGCTCGTGCCCACGCTCGTGGGGTCCGCGAGGCTCGCGACCGTCGAGGCGCTGCACCTGCACGACTACGGGACGGTCGCGCTGTTCGGAGGGGCGCGCTGGGGGCGCTCCGTGACGCTTCGGCAGGGCCTGCGCCGCGGTGCTCGACGCGCGGCGGCCGCTGCGGGTGACGCGGATCACCTCGCTCGCGGACCTCGAGCCCGACGAGGCCGGGCGGCTCGCGCTGTGCCACAGCCTGCCGGCGCTCCGAGGCGATCACGCTGCCCGAGGGCGCGCTCGATGTGGCGGCGTGGAGCCGCGCGCTCGCGCCGTTCGCGGCGACGCTGCGCGAGGTGACGGTGCCGGGGCGGCGCGCGGCCGTGGCGGCGTGGCGCGAGGCGCTGCCCGGGCCGTCGCGGCTGTCGGTGCGCAGCGAGTGGGCGCTGGTCGAGATCGCGCGGGCGCCCGGCGGCGACCGGGTGACGCTGCGGCTCGGGGCGATGGGCCCGCGGGTGGCGGC
Source organism: Myxococcota bacterium (assembly GCA_041389545.1). Taxonomy (GTDB): domain Bacteria; phylum Myxococcota_A; class UBA796; order UBA796; genus JACKER01. Next base: position 2,234 of record JAWKRQ010000131.1, read on the forward strand.
CGCGGCGGTGCAGGCGTGGCTCGAGGCCGACCCGGTGCTGCGGGCGACGGATCGGGTGGCGATCGTGCCGTTCGGGCGGCCGCGGCAGGGCCCGGTGCGGCTGGCACCGCTGGTGGCCTGGCTCGAGGGGCGGGTGGCCGAGGTCGTCGTCGCCGCGCCCGCTACAGCGTGAAGCTCTCGCCGCAGGAGCAGCTGCGCTTGGCCGCGGGGTTGTGGAAGACGAAGCCCCGCTTCACGAGCGACTCCTCGAAGTCGACCTCGGTGCCGTTCAGGAACAGGTAGCTCTTCTTGTCGACGCAGACCTGGAGCCCGTCGAAGGCGAACTCCTTGTCGCCCTCGGTGGGGGCGGCGACCCAGTCGACGAAGTAGGACAGCCCCGAGCAGCCGCCGCTGCGGATGCCGAGGCGCATCCACGAGGCGCCCTTCTCCTGGGCGAGCTCCCGGGCTCGCTGCGTCGCGCTGTCGGTGAAGGCGATGGCCACGGAGCCTCCGGCCTGTGGAAGGTGTGCGCAGAGCGCCCGATCGGAAGGAAGCGCGTCGGGCCGGATCTGCTTCCGTCTGGCACCGTACCGTCGCCGTCAGGCGAGGGCCAGCCCCGACAGGCGCCGCAGGTCGCGCACCGCGGCCACCAGCGCCGCCAGCGCCCGGTCGATCTCGGCCTCGGTGGTGAACCGGCCCACCCCGACCCGGATCGCCTGCTGCGCCGCGTCGCCCAGGCCGAGCGCCCGCAGCACGTGCGACGGCGCCGCCTGCTCCGAGGCGCACGCGCTCCCCGTCGACAGCGACACCGTCCGCCGCACGGCCATCAGCAGCGCCGCCGCCTCGACCCCCTCCACCACGACGTTGAGGTTGCACGGCGCGCGCGGCGCCGCGGCCCCCACGAGGGTCAGCCCGTCGAGCTCGGCGCGCAGGCCGTCCCACAGCCGGTCGCGCAGCGCCGCGAGCCGCGCGAAGGCCGCGGGCCGCTCGGCCACGAGCAGCTCCGCCGCGCGCCCGAACCCCACGGCGAGCGGCGTGGGCAGGGTGCCGCTGCGCAGCCCGCGCTCGTGGCCGCCGCCGTACTGCAGGGGCTCGAGCACGATCCGCGGCCGCGTGCGCCGGACGTACAGGGCGCCGATGCCCTTGGGGCCGTACAGCTTGTGCGCCGACAGCGACAGCAGGTCGACCCCCAGCGCCTCCACGTCGACCGGCACCGAGGCGGCCTGCGCGGCGTCGCAGTGCACCCAGACCCCGCGCGCGCGGCACCGCTCGGCGATGGCGGCCACCGGCTGCATCACGCCGATCTCGTTGTTCACGAGCATCACCGAGACCACGGCGGTGGTGGGACGCAGCGCGGCCGCGACGTCGTCGGGGTCGACGAGGCCGTCGGCCCCGACGGGAAGCACCGTGACGGCGTGGCCCTGCCGCCCCAGCGCCGCGACGCAGTCGAGGACGGCGGGGTGCTCGGTGGCGAGCGTGACCACGTGGTCGCGGCCCTCGGCGGCCCGGCGCGCCCGGGCGGCGCCGAGCAGCGCGAGGTTGTCGCTCTCGGTGGCGCCGCTCGTGAACACGAGCTCCTTGGGCGACGCCCCGATCCAGCCCGCGACCGCGCTGCGCGCCGCCTCGACCGCCGCCCGCGCCTCGGCGCCGGGGCCGTGGCTGCGCGACGCCGGGTTGGCGAAGCGCTCCGACCAGTACGGCGCCATCGCCTCGACCACGGCGGGGTCGCAGCGGGTGGTGGCGTGGTTGTCGAGGTAGACGGGCGCGTCCATACGCGCTCCCTATTCCGGTTACGCGAGGGCGTCGGAGGGCGGATGTCGGCGCGGGTGGCAGCAGTGGTGGCAGCGGCGCTCGCCGCGCTGGCAGCGGCGGCGGTGGTCCTGTGGCCGCGCCCCCGCCGCCGACCGCGTGCGGCGCGCTGATCGACGCGGCGGCCGTCGAGCGCTGGCGGCGGATCCCCGCGCCTCGTGTCGGCTCCCGCCGAAGCGCCCGGCCGCACCTCGCGGATCTGCCGCGACCGCTGGCTCGACGCTCGCGCCGCCGGCGAGCGCCCGCTGCTCTCGCTCGCCGTGCACCAGGGTCCGGCCGGCCCGCCCGCCGCCGTCGCCTCGGCGCAGGTCGAGCACGTGGAGCGCGGCGGGGTGGCCGTCGAGGTCAGCGCCCCGCCCGGGCCGCGCCGTGGTCGTGATCCCGCTCGCCGACGACGTGTGGGCCGAGCTGACCGTGGAGGACGAGCAGCAGGGGAGGACGTCGACTGGTGGGCCGATCGCATCGTCGGGCGGCGGGCGGAGGCGGTGGCCGCAGTGCCGTGAGCCGCGGGAGGGGTTACCGCGGTCCTCCTGCCGATGGGGGAGATGGTGCGCCTTCCGATGCCCGAGAGCCTCGTCCGCCTGACCACCGTGTTGGGCCTCACTGCCACCCTCCTGGCCGCTGCGTGCACCGGCGAGGAGGCCGCCGAAGACGCCGCGGTGACCGACGCCGCCGAGGACCACGACGCGGTCGAGGGCCCGGAGGCCCCGCCCGACGTGGCGGCGGCGCCCTCCGACGCGCAGAAGCTCGACAACGGCGTGCAGTACAAGATCCTCACCCAGGGTCCGGGCAAGGACAAGCCCACCGACTACTCCCGCGTGACCGTGAAGTACACGGTGTGGGACCGCGAGGGCAACGTCCTCGAGAGCAACGCCGGCATGGGCGCCCGCGCCCGGGTCGCCGGCTTCGCGCTGCGCGAGCTGCCCGTCTCCTTCCTCCGCCCGCTCGTCGCCGACCTGACGGCCGGCACCACCGCGCGGTTCTGGATCCCCGCTGAGCAGGGCTACGGCGCCGACAGCGAGCACAACGTGCCGCTCACCGCCGACATCGAGCTCACCAACGTCGTCAACCCGCCGCCGGCCCCGGAGGACGTGGGGCAGGTGCCGGCCGACGCGATGAAGACGGCGTCGGGGCTCGCCTACAAGGTGATCAAGGACGGCACGGGCGACGACACGCCGAGCAAGTGGGCCCGCGTCACCGTGGCCTTCACCGGGTGGAACGCCGACGGCGAGGTGATCGACAGCACCATCGGGCGCGGCCGCCCGGCGATGATCAAGATCACCGACGAGTCGAGCCCCGGCTGGAACGAGGCCGTGCAGCTCATGCACCGCCACGAGAAGGCCCGGTTCTGGATCCCCGAGTCGCTCACCGGCGAGCGCAGCAAGCTCGAGCCCAAGGCGAAGGGCCTGCTGACCTACGAGATCGAGCTCATGTCGTTCGACAACCCGGTGCCGCCGCCCGACGACGTGGCCGCGCCCCCGGCCGACGCGAAGAAGACCGCCTCGGGGCTGGCCTACAAGGTGTTGAAGGCCGGCAGCGGCAAGAGCCCGAACGAGGACTCGATCGTCGAGGTCAACTACACGGGCTGGACCACCGACGGCAACATGTTCGACAGCACCGCGAAGCGGAACAAGCCGATGCGCTTCGCGACCACCCAGGTCATCCCCGGGTGGACCGAGGGCCTGCAGCTGATGAAGGTCGGCGAGAAGACCCGGATGTGGATCCCGAGCGAGCTCGCCTACGACAACCAGCCGGGCAAGCCGCAGGGGATGCTCGTGTTCGACGTGGAGCTCCTGTCGATCGAGGACGGCCCGGCCGTGCCGGCCGACCTGAAGGAGCCGCCGGCCGACGCGCGGAAGTCGCCGGGCGGCGTGAGCGTCAAGACGCTGAAGCCGGGCTCGGGCGCCGAGATGCCGGTGGAGGACGCCGCGGTCCAGGTCAACTACACGGGCTGGACGGCGAGCGACGGCCGCATGTTCGACAGCACCGTGGTGCGCGGCCAGCCGGCGCAGTTCAAGCTCGGCGGCGCGGTGCCCCAGGGCCTCGTCGAGGGCATCGAGATGATGAAGAAGGGCGAGAAGGCCCGCCTGTGGGTGCCCGAGGCGCTCGCACAGAGCAAGCGCCCGGGCGGCCCGCAGGGGATGCTGGTGTTCGACCTCGAGCTGGTCGACTTCACCAACCCGCCCCCGCCCATCGAGGCCCCGGCCGACGTGTCGGCGCCCCCGGCCGACGCCACGAAGACCGCGAGCGGCCTGGCCTACAAGGTCCTGCAGCCCGGCAAGGGCACCGAGCACCCCGGCCCGACGTCGAAGGTGACCGTGCACTACACGGGCTGGACGGCGTCCGACGGCAAGATGTTCGACAGCTCCGTGCAGCGCGGGGAGCCGGCGTCGTTCGCGCTCAACGGCGTCATCAAGGGCTGGACCGAGGGCCTGCAGCTGATGACCGAGGGCGAGAAGGCGCGCTTCTGGATCCCCGGCGACCTGGCCTACGGCGACCGGCCGGGCCGGCCGGCGGGCATGCTGGTGTTCGACGTGGAGCTGATCTCCATCGACGCCGGCGGGCCCCCGGGCCTGCCCATCCGCCCGCCGCACGCGCCCGCGGGCGGCGAGCAGTAGCCTCACAGCATCGGGCTCGGCGCGTCGGACCGCTTGGTGTGCATCCCCACCTCCCTGCTCTCAGGTAAGGGGGGTGGGGTGGCGGCCCGGTCCCGGGTCGTACCGGCTCGTACCAGGAGGCCGCGGTGGGAGAGCGTGTGGTGCTGGTGGACGGCACGGGCCTGCTGTTCCGCGCCTTCCACGCCATCCCCGCCAACCTGAAGACGACGGGCGGGCTGCCGACCAACGCGCTGTACGGCTTCGCCCAGATGTTCCGCAAGGTGCTCGCCGGGAAGCTGCCGGCCTACGGCGCCGTCGTCTTCGACGCGCCCGGCGGCTCCGACGCCCGGCGCGCCCTGCTGCCGAGCTACAAGCAGGCGCGCCCGCCGATGCCGGAGCCGCTGGTGGCGCAGCTGCCGCACGTCGACCGGCTGGTCCTGGCCCACGGCTTCCCCATCGTGCGCGAGGGCGGCGCCGAGGCCGACGACGTCATCGCCACGCTGTGCACCCGGGCGCTCGGCGCCGGCCACGACGTCTACGTGGTCAGCGGCGACAAGGACCTGGCGCAGCTCGTCGGCGACGACGTGCGGATGCTGGACCCCACGAAGGAGGTCCTGTACGACGCCGACACCGTGTACCGGAAGTGGGCGGTGCGGCCCGAGCAGCTGGCCGACCTGCTCGGCCTCGCGGGCGACGCCGTGGACGGGCTCCCCGGCGTGCCCGGCATCGGCGCGCGCACCGCGGCCGCGCTGCTGGCCGAGCACGGCTCGCTGCCCGCGCTGCTCGACGCCGCCGACACCGTGCCCGGGCGCCCCGGCAAGCTGCTGCGCCAGCACCGCGCGCAGGCCGAGCTGTCGCTGCGCCTGGCCACCCTCGACCGCGACGTGGCGCTGTCGGTCGGGCTCGAGGACCTGGCCATCACGCTGCCCGCGCCCGAGGCGCTCGACGCCGTGTACCTCGAGCTCGAGTTCTGGTCGCTCGTGTCGCCGTCGGCGTCGGGCGCGGGGGCGGTGCCGAAGCAGACGGCCGTGCGGTACTTCGTGTGCGACACGCCCGAGATGGCGCGGGCGGCGCTGCAGCAGGAGTGCTCGGGCCCGCAGCCCGTCGCCGTCCACGTGCTCCACGAGCTGCCCGACCACCACCAGGGCGCGCTCGTGGGGATCGCGCTGTCGAAGGCGCTCGGCGAGGGGCTCTACTTCCCGTTCGCCGGGCCGGGCCCCCACCTCGGCGACGCCGGGCTCGAGATCCTGCGCCCCTGGCTCGAGGACGCCGACCGGCCGAAGCTGCTCCACGAGCACAAGAAGGCCGTGGTGGCGCTGGCGCTGCGCGGCGTGGCGCTGCGCGGGGTGGTCGGCGACACGGCCCTCGCGAGCTACCTCGTGGACCCGACCAAGCACCTGCCGCACCGCCTCGAGCAGGTCGCGCGCGAGTACCTGCACGTCGGGCTGCAGCCGATCCGCGCGCTCATCGGGACGGGGCGGGACCGGCGCCGGTTCGCCGAGCTCACCGTCGACAAGGCCGGGGCCTGGGCCTGCCACTGCGCCGACGCGACGGGGGCGGTGTGGGGGGTGCTCGAGGACCGGCTCGCCGCCGACGGGCTGCGCGCGCTGTACGACGAGGTCGACCACCCGCTGTCGGACGTGCTGGCGCGGATGGAGCTGGTGGGCGTCCGCATCGCGCCCGACGTGCTGGCGCGGATCGAGGAGCGGCTCGTCGCCGAGCGCAAGGCGCTGACCGACGAGATCGCCGAGCTCGCCGGCGAGCGGTTCAACCCGGGCTCGCACCGGCAGCTCGGCACGGTGCTGTTCGAGCACCTCGGGCTGCCCGTCGTCAAGCGCACCAAGACCGGGTACGCCGTCGACGTAGAGGTGATGGAGGAGCTCCTCGACGCGCACCCGGTGGTGGGGCGGGTCCTGCGCTGGCGGACCGTCGACAAGCTCATCCACACCTACACCGACGTGCTGCAGGCGGCGATCGGGCCGGATGGGCGGATCCACCCCACCATCCAGCAGACGGTCGGCGCCGCGGGGCGGCTGGTCACCACCGAGCCCGACCTGCAGCGCACGCCGGTGCGGACGGCCGAGTTCCGCGAGGTGCGCGAGGCGTTCGTGCCGAGCGAGGGCGGGGTGCTGATCTCGGCCGACTTCAGCCAGATCGAGCTGCGGGTGCTGGCGCACGTCACGGGCGACCCGGCGCTGACCGCGGCCTACGTCGAGGGCCGCGACGTCCACCGCGCGACGGCGGCGGCGCTGTTCTCGGTCGCCCCGGAGGCCGTGACGGTGGCGCAGCGCAACGTCGGCAAGACGGTGAACTTCGCCACGATCTACGGGCAGGGCGCGCTCGCGCTGGCCCGGCAGCTCGGCATCTCCACGGCCGAGGCGCGGCAGTACATCACGTCGTTCTTCGCGGCCTACGACGGCGTGGCGCGCTGGCGGGAGCGGGTCGTGGTGGACGCGGTGACGCAGGGCTACGTCACGACCGTGCTCGGGCGGCGGCGCTACATCCCCGAGCTGTTCGCGAACGACCCGACGAAGCGGTCGTACGGCGAGCGGGTGGCGACGAACAGCCCGATCCAGGGCTCGGCCGCCGACCTGTGCAAGGTGGCGATGCTGCGGGTCGACGCCGCGCTGCGGGCGATGGGCTCGCGG
>JAWKRQ010000132.1:0-8671 GCA_041389545.1 Myxococcota bacterium
CGCCGCGGCGCAGAGGAGCGCCGCGAGGTCGGCCCAGCCGGGGAGCAGCGCCTGCCGGCGCGCCTGCGCGGCCCGCGCCCCTTCGAAGCGCCACGCCAGGTACGCCGTGCGCTGCGCCAGGTGCCAGCGGCCCGGCTCGAACGCCCAGGCCTCGTCCAACATCTCGTCGTACCGCCGGATCGGCCAGGTCGGCGAGTAGTGGCCGCGCTCCCCGGCGCGCCGCCGCGCGACGCGGCACAGGATCTGGGCGAGCGACCGTCGCCGCTCGGGGTCGGCGATCGCATCCCACTCGGGGCCGGGCTCGACGCAGGTCGCGCCGTCGAGGACCGGACCGTCCAGGACCGTGTACTCGACCTCGCGGACGCTCGGCGCGTCGGCCAGGGCGGAGACCTCGCACTGTGGGCCGGGGCAGGACGCGGGCCACTCGCGCAGGAGCGGCGGCGGCGGATCCCGGTGCGACAGGGACGCCACGCCGTGCGCGGCGATCGCGGCGGCCGCCACGAGGGCCAGCCAGGCCGCTGCGTAGCGCAGGCGCGGGCGGGCCGGGACCGCGACATCTTCCGACGCTTCGACCACGCACCCTCCCGACAGCCCGGACCCCGGCGCGGGCGTTCGGTTCCCCGCGACATCTACTCACTTACGGGCGCGTGCGCGCCATCGGCTCTGCTCGCGCGATACCTCTGCGCGATGCTGATCGCCGCGCTGGCCACCGCCGCTGCCGCCCAGTCCGCCACCCTGTTCCTCCCCGACGTGGTGAGCACGGGCGCCTCCGAGATCCGCGCCGCCGTGCACCCCGACGGGCGGGTCGTCCTGTGGGGGAGCACCAACCGCGAGGGCGGCGCGGGCTGGGACGTCTGGTGCACGCAGCGCAAAGGCCGCGGCTGGCGCGCGCCGGTGCGCGTGGCATTCGACACCGAGCACAACGAGTTCGACCCAGCCTTCGACGCCGAGGGCCGCTACGTCTACTTCTTCAGCAACCGGCCCGGCGGGCTCGGCGGGGACGACCTCTACCGGGCGGAGGCGCGCGGCCGCTGCCGCTTCGGCGAGGCCGAGCCGCTCGGCGACGCCGTGAACACGCCCGGCAACGAGTGGGCGCCCACCCCGCTGGCCGACGGCGGGCTGCTCTTCGCGACCGACGGGCGCGGGGGCGCCGGGCGCCACGACCTCTTCGTCAGCGAGCGCCTCGACGGCGCGCTGCAGCCGGCGCGCCCGCTGGCGGGCCCCGTCAACGGCCCGGGCGACGACTTCGACGCCGCGGTGGTCGACGGCGGGCTCGTCTTCTCCCGCTCCACCGACGTCGACAACGACCCCATCGGCCTGTGGTTCGCACCGGCCCGGGGCGACGGCTACGGCGCACCGGTGGCGCTGGGGCCGGAGGTCAACGTCGACGGGGGCTACGTGCTCGGGCCGTCCGTCGACCCGACGCAGCCCGGGGTGCTGCTGTTCTCGGGCCAGCGCGAGGCGCCCTCGGCCGGCAAGTTCGACGTCTACGCCATCCCGCTGGAGGACGCGCTGGAGTAGGCGCTCAGCCGCCGCCGGCCCACGGCGGCACGTCGAGGACGCCGAGGACCGTGCCCACCTCGATGCGGCACGCGCTCCTCGGCTCCGCCACGCAGGGCAGGAACACCCGCGCCGCCAGCGCCTCGTCGGGCAGGGCGGTGCCGGGCGCCATGGAGACGTGCCCCGCCAGCAGGCGCGCGGCGCAATTGAGGCAGGCGCCGACGCGGCAGCCGAAGGGCAGGTTCACCCCCGCGTCCTCCGCGGCCTCCAGGAAGGTGCGGCCGGGCGCGGCGACCCAGAGCGGACGCCGCGGTTGGCGACTCCACCGGCCAGCCGCGCATCAGCGGCCGACGAGGACGCCGGCGGGGCGCAGCATCCAGCGCCGTCGGGCGCCAGGACGCCGGTGCGGGCCGTGCCGCGACGTGGTCCGGCTCGCCGAGCACGAGCACGGCCTCGTGGCGCGCGGGGTCGAGCGCTCCCCCACCGCGCCGAGCTCGACAGCGCCGGTGGCCGCGAAGGTGCGCCCGCGGACCTTCGAGCAACTGGGCCAGCCCGTCGTGCCACGGCCCGTGGCCCTCGGGGGCGCTGTCGAGGGCGCGGCGCAGGTCGTCGGCGGCGTCGGCCGGGCCAGCAGGCCCTGGGCCTGGCCCTCGCGGCGCGCGCGGTCGACGGCCTCGCCCTGGTGGCGACGGACGTTGGCCAGGTCGGCCTGCAGCCGCGCTGCGCGGTCGTCGTCGGCCACGGGCGGCGGCGGGGCAGGCTTCGCGCGGCGAGGTCCTCCTCGGCCTGCAGCAGCGCGGCGCGCAGGGCGCCGATCTCGGCGCGGGCGTCCTCCAGCTCGCCGGCCAGGGCGTCGAGCCGGGGGTCGGGCGCGGGGGCGCGCCGCTCTGCGTCGGCCTGGCGCAGCGCGGCCTCCTGCTGCGCGACCACGCCGCGCAGCCGCTCCGCCTCGCGCAGCGCGGCCTTCCGGCCTGCGCCTGCGAGGCGCCGCGCGACGTCAGGGGAGACCGCGCGTCCGGCCTGGGGCCTCGGCCCGTACGGATCGTAGCCGTAGCTCATGTCGTCCCCTCCTCCCTCTCCTTACGCACGGCGTCGGGATCGTCACCCTCGCAAGTCGCGGCCCGGCGGCATACGGAGCCACATCGGAGGGCGAATGGCCGAAGAGAAGGGAGAGACGGGGATCCTCGAGGAGATCGGCGACGAGCTCCGCCTGCAGGCGTGGCTCGGCCAGGCGGAGATGAAGAACCCGAGCCTGCAGCACGACGAGGCGCGGGAGGAGGTCAGCGCGCTGGCGCGCCTGCGCGACCAGCTCCGGGTGCAGCTGCACCTCGGCAAGCTCGAGGCGAAGGACGAGTTCGCCCGCCTGGAGACGCGCTGGGGGCAGTTCAAGCAGCTGGCGTCGGCGTCGGCCGACACGGCCGAGGAGAAGGTCCACGACGTGCTCCGCGACATCCGCGACGGCTACCGGCGGATCACGGGCTGAGCGGCCGACCTGCCCGGTCGGGGGGATCGGGCGGGGTCCGCGGCCGGGGCGGGTTACCCCCAAGGCCTGGAGGCACACGACGATGCCGCTTCGCGGAGCCGAGGGCGACGAGGACGAGAAGAAGGACGAGGGCGGAGACCCGAAGCTGCTCGGTCCGGTGGGCAAGCACCTGTTCCGGAGCCGGCAGGTGCCGGTGTTCGGCGCGATCGACGACATGGTCGCCGCGCGCGTCATCAGCCAGCTGCTGGCGCTCGAGCAGGAAGACGACAGCTCGCCCATCACCATGATCCTGAACAGCCCCGGCGGCTCGGTCGTCGACGGCTTCGCGATCTACGACACGATGCGGTTCATCAAGCCGGAGCTGCACGTGCTGTGCGTGGGCATCGCGGCGTCGATCGCCACCGTGATCCTGCTCGGGGCGCCGAAGGAGCACCGCCTGGCGATGCCGAGCACCAAGCTGCTCATCCACCAGGTCTACATCCCGGGTGTGGTCCGCGGCCAGGCGAGCGACCTCGAGATCACGGCGCGCGAGCTGCTGCAGACGCGTGACCGGATCAACCAGCTGCTCGCCGACGAGTGCGGGCAGCCGATCGAGCGCGTCACGAAGGACACGAACCGCGACTACTGGATGACGGCCCCCGAGGCCGTCGAGTACGGCCTCATCGCGCGGGTCGTCGCGAGCCGCGCCGACCTCGGCTGATCCCGCGGGGTAGCCGCCGATGTTCCTGCCGATCGGCGACACCCCGAACCCGGGGGGCGGCTTCCGGCCGTGGGTGACCTGGCTGCTCGTCCTGGTCAACGTGACGGTGTGGCTGCTGTGGACGCTGCCTGCGTCCCTCGCCCCCGGCGACCCGAGCGACCCGATGTTCGCCGAGGTCGCGCGGCGGCTGCTGCACGGGCTTCCGCCGGGCCTCGATCCGCGGGCCGCACTGGCGTCGATCACGAGCTGGGACGTGGCGGTGCAGCGCTGGGGCTTCCGTCCCGGAGCCCCCTCCGCGGTGACGCTGCTGTCGGCGATGTTCATGCACGCCAACTTCGCGCACCTCGCCGGCAACATGCTGTTCCTGTGGATCTACGGCGACAACGTCGAGCACCGGATCGGGCGGCTGCCCTACCTCGCGGCGTACCTGGGCACGGGCGCCGTCGCGACGCTCGGCTTCGCGCTCGTCGCCCCCGACGCCGACACGCCGCTCGTGGGCGCGTCGGGCGCCATCTCGGGCGTGCTCGGCATGTACTTCCTGATGTTCCCCGGAACCTCGTGAAGGTCCTGGTGGTGCTGTTCCCGTTCCTCGTGAACGTGTTCCTGGTGCGCGCGCCCGTCGTGCTCGGGATCTTCGTGCTCGTCGACAACCTGCTGCCGTTCGTGCTCGGCGGCGGCAGCGTGGCCTACGGCGCGCACCTCGGCGGGTTCGTCGCGGGGCTGCTGGTGGCCTGGGCGGTCGGGCGGCGGCACGCCGTGGAAGCCTGGGACGCCCCGGCCGTGGCGCACCTCGCGGCCGGGGAGGCGCTGCTGCGGCAGGGGCAGCCGTCGGCGGCGTTCCAGCACCTGCTGCGGGCGCTGGAGCTCGCGCGCGACGAGCAGGCGCGGTCGCGCGCGAAGGCGGTACTGGCGCGGTTGCCGCTCGATCCTCGGCTGCGGCTGCGCCTGGGCTGTGAGCCGGGTCCCGGGTTCCAGCCGGGTTGTCGGGAGCAGGGAACGCCTTTACGCTCCGTGGGCGATCCGGGGGGGACGGTGGAGCGCCAGGGGGCGACAGCACCTTCGATCTGTCCGCGCTGACCGCGACGGGCACGTGGGGCGACCCGGCGTCGCCCGGGGCGGGGCCGGCGTGGATCGGCCAGCGCTACCGGCTCGGGCGGGTGCTCGGGACGGGGGGCACGGCGAGTGTGGTCGAGGCCGAGGACCAGCTGACGGGCGAGCGGGTCGCCGTGAAGCTGATGGTCGCGATGACCTCGGCGGAGACGGCGCGGGTGCGGCGCGAGGTCACGGCGCTGCGGCGGGTGCGGCTGCCGGGCTGTGTGCGGCTGCGCGACGACGGCGTGTTCCAGGGCGCGTACTACGTGGTGATGGACCTCGTGGAGGGGCGGCCGTTCCCGGGCGGACCCGTGCCCATGCCCTGGCCGGCGATCGCGCCGCGGCTCGATGCGCTGCTGCACGTGCTGTCGCGGGTCCACGCGCGCGGGCTCGCGCACCTCGACCTGAAGCCCGGCAACGTGCTCGTGGGGGACGCGCGCGACGACGTGTGCGTGCTCGACTTCGGCATCGCGTCGGGGCCGGCGGTGTCGGCCGTGCCCGAGGGCGAGGTGCGGTACACGCCGCGGTATGCGGCGCCGGAGCGGGTGGCCGGGCAGCCGGGCGACGCGCGGACGGACCTGTGGGGCGCCGCCGCGATGGCGCTCGAGGCGGTGACGGGGCAGGCGCCGCACCGGGTCGCGGCGCCGCTCGACGCGCTGCTGCGGGCGGGGGTCGCGCCGGAGGCGGCGGCCGTGCTGGCGGGGATGCTGGCGGCCGATCCGGCGGCGCGGCCGTCGGAGGCGGAGGTGCTGGCGGTGCTGTCGCCCGTGGCGGCGGATCCGCTGGCGGCGGTGGCGCTGCCGACGGAGGCGGTGGACGAGGCGGCGCTGTGGGCGCTGTTCGCGGGGCCCGACGCGTTCCTGCACCTGCGGGAGGACGGCGCGGCGGCGCTGTTCGCACGGACGCAGGGCGAGCCCGCGGCGGTGCGGCGGGTGCTCGGGGAGTGGGTGGCCGGGGGGCTCGCGGAGGTGCGGGACGGGCTGGTGGTGATGGACCGGCCGACGCTCGACGGGTTGCTGGCGCCGGAGGTGCGGACGGTGGAGGCCATCGACGCGCTGCTCGACCGGGGGGAGACGGCGCGGGCGGCCGCGGTGATCGAGCCCTTGCTGGCGGAGGTGCGGGCGGCGGGGGCGCGGGAGGCGGAGGCAGCGCTGCTGCACCGGCTGGCGCGGAGCGCGGTGACGCCGGCGGCGCCGACGTATGCGCTGGATGCGGTGCTGTACGAGATCGGGCGGTCGGGGCTGACGGACGACGTGGGGGTGCGGGCCACCGAGGCGCTGGTGCGGTGTGAGCTGGCGGTGCGGCGGAAGCAGGTGGAGGAGGCGCGGGGGCTGCTGGAGACGGTGTTCGGGGGAGTGGACGGGTCGTTGGAGTCGTGGGCGTGGTACTTGCGCGTGCGGACGGGGCTCCTGGAGGGCCCGGAGGCGCACGAGCGGGCACTCGCTGCGCTGGGCGAAGCCGCCAAGCAGCTGCCCGCCCTCGAACAGCACTACCATTTTGCCATCGCCAGCGCGCACTACCAGCGAGGCCGGTACGCGATGGCCGCGGAGGCGTACGAGCGCTCGGCGAGCATGAGCACGACGACGAGCACCCGCATGCTGGCGCTCCTCGGCGCGGCTGGAGCCTGGCTCGAGGTTCCCGACCTCGGTCGCGTCAACGTACTCGGCATGCAGGTCCAGGAGCTGGCGACGAGCGGCCGGCAGGCTGCATTCGAAGTGAAGGCGACCTGGCTGGTCCGTGCAGCAGCGTACCGCTCTGGCGCGGCACTCTGCCCAGATCCCGACCTGGTTGCAATGGCCGGCATCGTATCGAGCGAGGGCAGCCTCCTTCTGGCCCTGAACGAAGCAGCTGTCGCATGGCGTCGAGGTGAGCATCGCGCAGCAGCAGAGCTCGCCGCAATCGCACAGACGCGCTCGCGAGCCCTCGCGCGTTCCGCGAGCTCCATGCTGGCCTCGGCCTTGCTCATGGCGTCCTGCGCCGCTATCGACGCACGAGAAGTGGATGCGCTGGAGGTTCAGATTCGGTCTTGCAGCTCTGCCGAGCTGCGTGCCCAGGGATGGGCGCTCCTCGCCCTGCGCTCCAGCCGACCCGAACACCATGAACATGCACGCAGAGCTGCGATGAAGTGCGAGCGCAGCCGGTGGTCCCAGCGTCTGGACGTGCTGTCCATCGACGAGTGCGTCGCCACCTGAACTCGAGGAATCAATGGACGTGATCGCCTGGCTGAATTCGTGGCGTCGAGAGCACGAATCATCAGCCGACCTTGTGCCGGGACCACAGCTCATCGAGGGCATGGCGGAGAACATTCTCGGCGGCCAGCCCATCGGCCGCACCGCCACCGTCCACGGGGGCCTCTGGCAGGAGCGCTGGGTCTTCGACGACCCCAAAGCCGCCCGGACCAGCGCCACCCCGCTCGAGATCCGCGCCGTCCCGCCCCTCGATCCGGACCCCACCATCGACTGGATGACCGACCCGAAGCTCTTCCAGGGCTTCTCCCCAGCGTCCGCCAGGCACGAGACACCTTCGCCTACGTCCCGATGCCTGCCGCGCCGTCCACGCCGCCGCCGGCGAGCACCGTCGACCGCTACAAGGTCCTGAACGTCACCTCCAGCGGGTCCAGCATCGTCGGCAAGCTGTTCCGCCAGAGCGTCCAGAACCTCGATGGGTCCGACAAGCTGTGGTTCGACCACTGGGCCCTGTTCTCCGCCTACCAGGCGCCGAAGATCGGTGGCGTCCGTGTGAAGCTCGAGCCCGACCCTGCCACCTACACCTTCACCCAGTTCCTGAACCAGCCGCCGAACACCAAGTACGCCTTGGTCGAGCTCGAGTGGAACCCATGACCACCCTCGCCCACCCCAACCGCGTCGGCGCGCAGCTGAAGCCCGGCCGCACCCCGCCGGACCTGCTCGTCGAGCCCATGTTCCCCGCCCCCAAGGGCGGCGCCGACCCGCAGCAGCGCCAGCAGCAGCAACAGGGCGCAGCCCCGCCGCCCGCCGCCGAAGCCCCCGTTCCCGAGCCGCTCCAGCGCTTCGTCTGGGTCCGCGGCCGCACCGTCGACGAGGTCCGCCGCTACCGCGAGGTCGAGCTCGCCTGGGCCGAGGCCCCGCCCTGCGGCCCGCCCGCCTTCGACCTCGACGCCGCATCCGAGGACGCCGACGCCGACGACCGCCTCGCCCGCGCCCTGCGCGTCCTCCACGAGACCGGCACCGGCAAGGAGATCAAGCTCGCCGTCATCGAGCGCGCCTGGTCGCCCGCCGCCGGGGCGCGCGCGAGCAGCCAACAGCACGACCTCGCCGGCACCGACTGGACCGACGCCGTCGCCGAGTTCGGTGGCCACGGCGACCGCACCGTCGCCGCGCTGCTGGGTGTCCCGGACACCTCGCTCTCCGGCATCGCCCCCGACGCCACCGTCGGGCTGTTCTCCACCCTGCGCACCGACGTCGACGGCACGCTCATCGACGACCTGCCCGCCGCGCTGATGCGCGCCCACGCCTGGCTCGGGACCGCGCTCCCCGGCTGCCTCCCGCAGCTGCTCGGGCCGCTCGGCGCGCTGCTGCCCGGCCCGAAGCGCGGCGTGCTGCTGGTGGAGCTGCAGCACTTCCTGATGGAGCCGCAGGTCCGCGACCTCGACGCCGTCGCGCGCGAGCGCTGGTGCCCGGGCGGGCGCGCCGCGGCGGGGCCCGTCGACGCCGACCCCGGCATCCGCGCCGCCGTGGCGGAGATCGTGCGCTCGGGCCACCTGGTGGTGCTGCCCGCCGCCAACGGGCGCCGCGACCTCCGCATGGTCGTCGACGACGCCGGCGCCGCCCACCTCCACGGCGACGGCCACCAGGCGCTGCGCGTCGGCGCGAGCCACGCCGCCGGGCGGGTCGCCGGGAGCAACTTCGGCGGCGGCG
>JAWKRQ010000133.1:0-8162 GCA_041389545.1 Myxococcota bacterium
GCCCGACGCTTTTCCGTCAATTGACGGAAAGACGCCCGACGCCTTTCCGTCAATTCATCGCTCCGCGGCGCGCAGGGCGCTCGGCAGGTCCGGCGCGACGACCACGCGCGGATCGTCGAGCAGCCCGGCCCGCGCCAGCGCGTCGTCCGGCCGGGGGAGCGGCCCCGCGAGCACCACGCGCTTGCCGGCGCGGTGCAGGCCGTCGAGCGCGCTGCGCAGCGCGACGATGCCCGTGGCGTCCACCACCGGGACGCGGGACAGGTCGAGGACGAGGACCCGGAAGTCGGTGTTCGTCGCGCCGAGCGCGTCGAGGGCGGTGCGGGCGGCGCCGAAGAACAGCGGGCCGTTGATCTGGTACAGCGAGACGCCCGGCGGCAGCGTGGGCTCGCCGGCCTCGTTGCCGCCGTCGAGCACCAGGCGGGCCTCGGTCAGCTCGGCCATGCGGCGCATGAACAGGATGGCGGCCAGCAGGAAGCCCACCGTCACCGCCACCACCATGTCGAACCACACCGTGAGCAGGAAGCAGGTGAGGAGCACCGCCACGTCGCTCTTCGGCGCGATCCGCAGCAGCCCGACGAAGTGGTGGACCTCCGACATGTTCCAGGCGACGAGGAGCAGCAGGGCGCCCAGCGCGGCCATCGGCACGTAGGCGACGAGCGGCGCGAGCAGCGCGATGGCAAGCAACACCACCGCGGCGTGGACCACGGCGGCGAGCGGGGAGCGGGCGCCCGAGCGGATGTTGGTGGCGGTGCGCGCCAGGGCGCCGGTCGCGGCGATCCCGCCGAACAGCGGGGCCAGCAGGTTGCCGACGCCGAGGCCGACCAGCTCCGCGTTGGGGTCGTGGCGCTTGCCGGTGAGGCCGTCGGCGATCACGGCGGACAGCAGGCTCTCGATGGCGCCGAGCATCGCGATCGCGAAGGCCGACGGGAGCAGCGCCTCGATCAGCGCCCAGGACGGCAGCCCCGCGCCCCACGGCAGCGCCGGGCGCGGCAGGACGGGCGGGATGCCGGCGTACTCGACGCCGTCGACGGTGGTGGGGAAGCGGGAGCCGATGGTGGCGACGTCGAAGGCGGGGAAGGCGGCGTGCAGCGCGGCGACGGCGACGGAGACCGTCCCCACGGCCACGAGCGGCGCGGGGATCCGCACGCCGAGGCGCGGGACGCCGAGCAGCAGCGCCAGGGTGGCGGCGGCCACGACGGCCTCCTCCGGCTGGATCGTCCCGCGGGCCGCCCACAGCGCGGCGAGCTTGTCGACGTAGCGGTCGGGCAGGTGCTCGATGCCGAGGCCGAGCACGTCCTTGACCTGGATGGTGGCGATGACCACGGCGATGCCCGTCGTGAAGCCCGTGGTCACCGGGTAGGGGACGAAGCGGATGAGGCTGCCGAGCCGGGCGAAGCCGAGCAGCACCAGGGCGAGGCCCGCGAGGAAGCCGGCCGTGAGCAGGCCCTGCAGGCCGTACTGCGAGGCGATCGGGGCGAGGATCACCACGAACGCCGCGGTGGGGCCGGTGACCTGGAACTTGCAGCCGCCGAGGAGCGCCGTGGCGGCGCCGGCGACGACGGCCGTGTACAGGCCGTGCTGGGGCGGTACGCCGGCCCCGATCGCCAGGGCCATCGACAGCGGCAGGGCGACGATCCCCACCACGACGCCGGCGAAGAGGTCGGCCTGCAGGTCGGCCCAGCGGTAGCCGCGGGCGACCACGCGGCGGAGCGCGGTCGCGTCGGGGAGGGAGGACGAGGACGACACGGACGACGAGGACGAGGTCACCGGGCCCCCACGGCGGGAGTCTAGCGCCCGGCGGGTCGCGCGGGGTCTCAACCGGGGGGCTCCCCGTCCGACGGGGTCTCCATGTGCATCTCCCTCGGCTTCCGTCCGCGCTCCGACGCCGAGCGCCTCCGCCTCGCCCGCGTGCTCCGCGACGCGCCGTCCACCGTCGCCCTCCGGTTCGACGACGACGGCTGGACCGCGGCCTGCCTCCGGATCGCGGGGATCACGCCCGTCTGGGCCGGCGGCGGCGGGCGCGACCGCTGCGACGCCGTGCTGTCGTCGCTCGGGCTCGCCCCCCCCGCCGACGGTGCGGCCGACGCCGTGCTGCTCGCCGACCTGAGCTGGGCGCCCGGCGCGACGCTGTGCACGCCGGACGGGGTGGCCGCGCTGCCCGCGCGGCGCGGCGGCGGTGGACGGGCCGCTCGTGACCGTGCTCGTCTGCACGTTCAACCGGGCGACGCTGATCGCGGACGCGCTGCGCTCGGCGCTGGCGCAGACCTGGCCGTGCGAGGTGCTGGTCGTCGACGACGGGAGCACCGACGGGACGCCCGAGGTGCTCGCCGGGTTCGACGGCGTCGACGGGGTGCGGGTGCTGCGGCAGGAGCCGAACCAGGGCAAGCCGGCGGCGCTGGCGCGCGGGCTGGCGGCGGCGCGGGGCGAGGCGATCCTCGTGCTCGACGACGACGACCTGCTGCTGCCGGGCGCCGTGGAGGTGCTGGCGCGGGCGCTGTTCGCGGCGCCGTCGCGGGTGGCGGTGTGGGCCGACACCGTGGTGTTCGACGACGACACCGGGCTGCCGTTCGCCGTGCGGCCCGCGTGCCGGCTGCCCGCGACGTACGCGCGGCGGGCCGTGCTGCAGCAGGTGCCCGGGATGCCCGGGGCGACGCTCGTGCGCACGTCGGCGTGGCGCGAGGTGGGGCCATGCGACCCGTCGCTCGTGCGCGGGCAGGACATGGACCTGTTCCTGGCGCTGTCGATGGTGGGCGAGATGGTCGGGTTGCCGCTGCCGACCTTCTTCTACCGGTCGCACGCCCGGCTGCGTGGGGCGGCCGGGGGGCAGTGGCACAAGCGGGACACGGCGACGCACCGGGCGCGGTTCCTGTCGTACGTGAAGCCCGTGTTCGCGCAGCGGTACGCCGAGGCGAGCCCCGTGGGGGACCGGGCCGAGGGGCACGCGTGGGCGCTCGGGCTGTGGCAGCGGGACCTGCCCGACGAGGCGCGGGCCGAGCTCGCGCGCTGGCCCGGTCCCTACAGCGAGGCCGAGGCGTTCGCGCGGGAGACGGTCGGGCTGCGGACGCACGTGGTGCGCAAGCCCGGGGCGCTGCTCGTGGTGGACGACGGGGACGAGGGGGCGCTCGAGGAGACGCTCGCGCGGCAGGCGCGGGGGGAGGCGCTGCTCGTGGACCTGGAGGTGGCGCGGGATCCGCTCGGGAACGTGCGGATGTACTGGCCCGGGGCGTACGGGGCGCGGGAGCGGCTCGGGCCGTGGGGGTCGGCCGTGCTGCGGAAGCTGCGGGTGCGGGGGACGTGGCGGGTGGCGCTCACGTCGGCGCCGGGGTGGGCGCCGGGGGAGCTCGATCCGCGGCTGCTGCCCGACCGGCCCGGGCCGGAGGCGCTGCTGGCGGCGGCGGCGGTGCTCGGGTGGGCGCCGCCGGAGCGGGTGCGGCCGGGGCTCGCGGTGGTGGAGGGGCCGGTGTCGCTGCTGGCGCGGCGGGCGCGGCGGCTGCTCGCGGCGGGGGATCCGGCGGGGGCGATGGCGGCGCTGACGCCGCTGGTGACGGAGCTGCCGGGGTGGGCGGGGGGCTGGCTGCTGACGGCGGAGGCGTTCCGGGCGTTGGGGCTGGAGGACGAGGCGGCGGGGTGCCTGGCGCGGGCCTGAGGGCCCGACGCTGGCCAGCAGCGGGCGGAGGCGGATCGGGCCCGACCCTGATCTTCCGGTTCCGGAGGCGAATTGTCGTCCGCCCGGCTTCGCACGGGCGAACGCCAATTCCCACCACCATGGCGCGTGCTCGCACGACGGGAGCGCCATGCGACCGCGAGATCTTGGTGATTGAACCTCGGCAGGCGGCCGCATCGCGCTCCCGCCGGCTCCGCTCGCGCAGTCCGTCCCGGGCATCGCCGGCCCACCCGGCGGTTCGCTCCGTCCGACGCCGAGGACCGCCCCTCCGGAAGCGGATCGGGCCCGACCTGATCTCTTCCGATGCCGGAGGCAGATCCGTCCCGGGCATCGGTCCTCCGGCGCAGTCTATGACACATGAATCACATCTCAGGTTAAGCTCCCGGGCCCGGAGGCCCGATGACCGCGACCTGGCTCCTCTTCGCCGCGTACCTCGTCGCCACCACGTTCCTGGCGTGGCGCGGCGGCCAGCGCACCGGCGACGCGGCCACCTTCGCCATCGGCGGCGGCCAGATGAACCCCTGGCTCGTCGGCGTCACCCTGGGCGCCTGCCTCGCGTCCTCCGCCACCTTCGTCATCTTCCCCGGCTGGGTCTACGCCGAGGGCCTCCCCGCCCTCATCGGCTTCACCCTCCCCTTCCTGCTCGGCATCGCCGCGGGCCTGTGGGTCCTCGCCCCGCGCTTCCAGCGGATCGGCGCCGGCGAGGGCGCCCTCACGCTGCCCCACTGGCTCGGCGCCCGCTACCGCGACCCCGCCCTGCGCCGCCTGTTCTCGCTCCTCGGCCTGCTGCAGGTCGCGTACCTCGTGCTCATCACCGTCGGCTGCGCCACGGTCATGGAGAAGGCGCTGGGCCTGTCCTACGAGGTCTCGGTCGTCGGCATCGTCGTCTTCGTCTTCGGCTACACGGCCTTCGGCGGCAGCTACGCCCACGCCTTCACCAACGGCCTGCAGGGCGCCGTGATGCTGGTCATGGCCGTGATCCTGTTCGCCGCGGGCTGGCACCACTGGGCCGACGGCCGCCTCCTCGCCGATCTCGCCGCGAGCGGCACGACCGCGCCGGACAGCGTCCTGTTCTCGACGCCGGGCGAGGTGTGGGGCGTCAGCTTCGCGATGGGCGCGGCGCTGACCACGCAGCCGCACCTGCTCACCAAGGCGCTCTACGTCCGCGGACGGCAGGCGCTGAGCGTCGTCATCGGCACGGGCGTGCTCACGTACACCGTCTACGCGCTGGTCCTGTTCGTCGGCGCCTACGCGCGCCTGGACCTGCCGCCCGACCTCGACCGCCGCGCCGTCGTGGCGACGTGGATCGCGACGGCCCTGCCCTGGCCGATGCTCGCGGGCGCGATCAGCGTGGCCATCCTGGCGGCGTCCATGTCGACGCTCGACGGGCTGCTGGTCGCCGTCTCCACCTCCGTGGGCAACGACCTCGTCCCCGGGCGCGGGACGGTGTGGGTCAACCGCCTCGTGCTGGTGGGCCTCGCGGTGGTGACGGTGGGCGCGTCGATCTCGCCGCCGCCGCTGGTGCTGACGGTCGGGCAGATGGGCGTGTACGGGCTCGTCGCCGCGTCGTCGGGGCCGCTCGTGGTCGGGCTGTTCGCGCGCGGGGCCCTGGACGGGCGGTGGGCGCGGCTGGCCGCGATCGTGGCGGTGGGCGCGCACTTCGGCGCCGTGTGGGGCGGCCTGACGGCGAACCCGGGCGTGGCGGCGCTCGGCGCCATGCTGCTGTCGTGGCCCGTGGCCGCGCTCGCGGCCGTCGGCGCGCAGCGGGCGGGGGACGTGGAGCGGGCGGCGTAGTCAGCGGGACGCGGCGCGGGCGGCGAGGCCCTCGCGGACGGCGGGCCAGTCCTCGGCGAGGACGGCGTAGGTGACGGTGTCGCGGACGAAGCCGTCGGCGCAGATGGCGTTGCGGCGCAGGACGCCCTCGCGCCGGGCGCCGAGGCGCTCGATGGCGCGCTGGGAGCGGGTGTTGCGGGCGTCGGTCAGGAGCTCGATGCGCTCGGCGCCGAGGTCGTCGAAGGCGTGGCCCAGGAGGAGCGCCTTGGCGACGGGGTTGACGGCGGTGCCGCGGTGGGACGGCGCGAGCCAGGTGGAGCCCACCTCGAGGGTGCGGCTCGGCCAGCGGGGCTCGAAGTAGTAGCTGGTGCTGCCGACGGCGCGGCCGGTGGCGGGGTCGACGACGGCGAAGGGCAGGCGGACGGCGTCGTCCCAGGCCTGGCGGGCGGCGGCGATCCAGGCGGCGGCGGCGGCGACGTCGGGGAACGGGGCGCCGCCGTCGAGGAGGTGGCGCCAGATCTCGGGGTCCTGGCCGGCGGCGTGGAGGTCGGCGGCGTGGGACGGGTCGAGGGGGACCAGGTGGACGCGGGGGTCGCGGAGGGCGACGGGCGCGACGGGGCGGCCGCGCCAGGTGGCGGGAGCAGGCATGGGCCGGGCGTAACCGGGAGCGGAGCGGGCCGGGCCCGACCGTGAACTCATTCCTGCGGTTCGGTGCCGGCCGACGCCACTGGAAGCAACCCGGTGCGAGTGAGACACCCGCGGGAGGTATGCCGCCCTCGATCGCACAGTTGGACCCCGTTCGGGCGATCTGGCGAGGCGGGCGAGCTCGAGAGTGACGGTTGCATCGTCGCGGTGCCGGCCCCATGGGTCACGGGTGTGCGATCGAGGGCGGCTTACCTCCCCGAGGTGTGCGATCTGCCCTGGCTTACCCGGGGGGAAGCCGGTGCGAACCGGATCTGCTTCCGCGACAGGTCGAATTGCGCGAGCGGAGCCGGCGGGAGCGCGATGCGGCCGCTTGCCGAGGCTCAACCGCCATGAGCTCGCGGTCGCATGGCGCTCCCGTCGTGCGAGCACGCGCCATGGTGATGGGAATTGGTGTTCGCCCGCGCGAAGTCGGGCGGACGGCAAATCTGCGCCCGGTGTCGATTCGGCGGGACCGCCGTTCGTGCAGGGGGCAGAACGGAGGATGAGATGACCGAGTACATGCTGACCGTCCACGGCGTCGAGGGCGCGCCCACCCCCAGCCCCGAGGTCCGGGAGCGGATGTTCGCCGACGTCGGCGCGTTCAACAAGGAGGCCCAGGAGGCCGGCATCTGGGTCTTCGCGGGCGGCCTGCACCCGCCCCACACCGCCACCGTGGTGCGCGCCGAGGGCGACGACTTCGTGGTCACCGACGGCCCGTTCTCCGAGGCCAAGGAGCACGTCGGCGGCTTCTGGGTCTTCCGGGTGGCCGACCTCGACGAGGCGCTCCGCTGGGCCCGCAAGGCCACCGTCGCCTGCCAGAGCCCCGTCGAGGTGCGCCCGTTCCAGGCCGTGTGACCCCGCCGCGGGCTACGTCGGGGGCATGTCCACCCGCGAGATCGAGCGCGCCTTCCGCGAGGGAGCCGGCCGCGCCGTCGCCACCCTGGCCCGGCGCACCGGCGACCTCGACCTGGCCGAGGAGGCCGTCCAGCAGGCGTTCGTGATCGCGCTGCAGCGCTGGCCCGTCGACGGGATCCCGCCGAGCCCGGTCGGCTGGATCGTGACCACGGCGCGCCACCAGGCCGTCGACCGCCTCCGCCGCGAGGCGAGCCGCGACGCCCGGCAGCAGGAGGGCCACGCCCGCTACGGCCCCGCCGAGGACGTCCCCCTCGACGACGGGCCGCTGCACGACGACCCGCTGCGCCTGCTGTTCACCTGCTGCCACCCGGCGCTGGCGCCCGCCGCCCGGGTGGCGCTCACGCTGCGGCTGGTCGCTGGCCTGCAGACGGCCGAGATCGCGCGCGCCTTCCTCGTCCCCGAGCCGACCATGGCCCAGCGCCTGGTGCGGGCCAAGCAGAAGATCCGCGCCGCGCGCATCCCGTACCGGATCCCCACCGACGACGACCTCCCCGAGCGGCTGCGCTCGGTGCTCGCCGTCGTGTACCTCGTGTTCAACGAGGGCTACGTGGCCTCGGCCGGCGACGCGCTCGACCGGCTCGACCTGTGCGACGAGGCGATCCGCCTCGCCCGCCTGCTGTCGCGGAGCATGCCCGGCGAGCCAGAGGCGCAGGGGCTGCTCGCGCTGATGCTGCTCGTGTCGGCGCGGCGCGACGCGCGGATCGGCCCCGACGGCGCGCTCGTCCCGCTGGGGGAGCAGGCGCGCAACCGCTGGGACACCGCGCGGATCGCGGAGGGCCAGGCGCTCGTCCGGGCCTGCCTCGCGCGCAACCGGCCGGGCCCCTACCAGGTCCAGGCCGCGATCCAGGCCGTCCACAGCGACGCCGCCACGGCCGACCGCACCGACTGGGGCCAGATCGTGGCGCTGTACGACCACCTGCTGGCGCTGACCCCCTCCCCCGTCGTCG
The DNA here is from genome assembly GCA_041389545.1 of Myxococcota bacterium. Classification (GTDB taxonomy): domain Bacteria; phylum Myxococcota_A; class UBA796; order UBA796; genus JACKER01. Next base: position 7,984 of record JAWKRQ010000133.1, read on the forward strand.
CGCTGAACCGCGCCGTGGCCGTGGCCGAGCGCGGCGAGGTCGCGGACGCGCTGGCCGCCGTGGACGCGCTCGCGCCCACGCTCGACGGCTACCACCTGCTCCACGCGGTGCGCGCCGACCTCCTCGCGCGCCTCGACCGGCCCGACGAGGCCGACGAGGCGCTGCAGCGCGCCCTCTCC
>JAWKRQ010000134.1:0-8008 GCA_041389545.1 Myxococcota bacterium
AGGGTCAACGCGAACAGGTCGTCGAAGCCGTACTGGCGTCGGGTGAAGGCGAAGAACTCGCCGGGGACGTCCGGGGAGAGGGCAGGGCGCCTCCTCCGGGCCAGCTCCAGCTGCTCGCTCGCCCATCCGAGGCGGCCAACGCCGTGGAACAGCGCACGGAAGAATGCAGGGGGGACGAACGGCTCCAAACGCTGCGGCGCATCGAGGGGAGCACCGCCGACGCCGACGACCTCGGTGAACCGCTCGGTCCCCGGCGCCACCCGACACGCGAGCGTGCCGAAGCCCTGCCCCAGGAGCGGATCGAGCGCCTCCGCGACCGCGCCGAGCCAGCCGCCGAGGTCCGCGTGCCGCTCGTAGCCCGCTTGGATGACGCCGAGCGGATCCATCGACGGTGCCCTCATGACAGCCGGTCGGCGAACCGGTCGATCCCTCGACCCGGCTCCCCTCCCGGCAAGCCCCCCCGGGTGAGACACCCGCGAGAGGTATGCCCCCCTCGATCGCACACCGTGGCCTCGATTCGCGCCTCCCGACCCGGCACGCCCTTCGATTCAGGAGCTTCCATCGCCGACGCCCCCACGCCGAGCTGCCGAAGTGTGCGATCGAGGGCAGCATACCTCCCACAGGTGTCTCACTCGGGGTGGCTTGCTCCCCGCGCCGCGCGGCCGTCGCCCGCGTCACAACTCACCGGCCGAGCCGCCGGCGCGCCCCCCGCGCCAGGTTCACCGCCAGGCTCCGCGCATAGCCCCGGGCGTACCGGGCGAACCGCGGCGTCGGGTCCCACGCCGGCCGCCAGGCCACGCCCTCGTAGCCGAACGCCGCCAGGAACGGCTGGCACAGCTGCTCGACGTCCGCCACCTCGGCCTCCGACAGCGCCTGGCGCCACTGCCCCACCCGCGACCCGTCCAGCGGTTGCGCCACCCGGGCCAGGTGCGCTTGCGACGCCACGGACGCGGCGTCCCCGCCGAGGTCGTCGGGGCGGAAGGCGTCGTCGATCCCGAGCCACGCGGCGATCCGCGCCAGCACGGGCCCGGGCGCCGTCACCAGGTCCTCGTACCGCACGCACAGCAGCCGATCGCCCACCAGCTGCGCCGCGGCGAGCCCGGCCCCCACCCGCTCGACCCACTCCTCGGCCGCCGTGAGCGCGGTGTTGCCGCCGAACGGCACGGCCAGCGCCGAGCGCACGACGTCGCGCGGATCGCGCACCAGGTGCAGGTAGCGCGCGCCGGGGAAGCCCTGCTCGAGCTGCGGGACGAGCGAGACGTAGCGCGGCGTGTTGTCGCCCCACCACGCCGCCGGGCGCGGCCGCTCGAGGCCGCACAGCCAGGCGTAGGCGCCGGCCCAGGTCCGCGGCGCGTCGCTCGCCAGGAACGCCGGCACCGACGGCGTCGCCACCCAGCCCGTCGCCCGCAGGAACGGCGCCACCCAGTCGAGGTGCTCGCGCAGCGCGTCGTCGCTGCGATCCCGGTGCCAGGCGTCGGCCGACAGCGGCAGCGCGGCGAGGTACTGCGTCTCCCGCGCGAGCCACACCTCGGGGTGGGTGCACAGGATCCGCCGCAGCAGCGTGGTCCCGGAGCGGTGGCAGCCGACGACGAACAGCGGGGGCATGCCGCGACGGATATCACGCGGCCCGCGCACCACGTAGAATTCATGGGTGGAACGGCTGCAGCTCGGCGACCGCGTCTTCGACCTGGAGACGGGCACCTCCGACACCGGCCACCAGCTGCGGCCGGTGGAGGCGGCGCTGGTGCGCTACCTCGCCGAGCGCCCCGAGGAGGTCATCGGGCTCGACCAGCTGCTGGTCGAGGTCTGGGGCTACCGCCCGAACGTCCGCTCCCGCGCGCCGTACTCGGCGGTCCTCCGGATCCGCGCGGCCATCGAGCCCGATCCGGCCGCGCCGCGCTTCCTGCTGTCGCACCGCGGCGGCGGCTACAGCCTCACCGGCGCGCAGTGGGTGCGGCGCGGCGCGCCCCGGGCGCGGGTCCCGTCGCACGGGACGGCGTTCGTGGGGCGCCAGGACGCGCTCGCCGCCCCGACGGACCCGTGGCCGACGCCGCTGACCACGGTCGTCGGCCCGGTGGGCGTCGGCAAGTCGCGGCTGGCGGCGGAGGCCGCGGGCACACTAGGCGACGAGGTCCAGTGGCTCGACGTCGCCGCGTTCCGCACCCGCGCGGCCGCCGAGGCGGCGCTGCAGGTCGCCCCGCTCCTCGTGCTCGACGGGCTCGACGCCATCCCCGACGCCGCGGACTGGGTCGCCGCGCTCCGCACCGCACACCCCGCCCTGCAGCTGCTCGTCACGCGCCGCGCGCCGCTCGAGCTGCCCGACGAGCGGGTCGTCGCGCTGCGGCCGCTCGACGGTGCCGACACGCTCCTGCGCGCTCGCCTGGCGCTCCGCAGCGCACCGGACGTGGACGCCCCCGCGCTCCGCCGCCTGCGCGAGCACGCCGACGGGCTGCCGCTCGCCGTCGAGGTCCTGGCCGCGCACGTGGGCGCCGTCGGCGCGGAGGCCGTGCTCCGCCAGCTCGACCGCGGCGGGGCGCTGGGCACGGCCCTGGAGCGGGCGCTCGCCGGCGCCCTCGCGCAGCTCCCCGAACCGCTCCGGGCGCACCTCGCGACGCTGGCCGCGGTGCCGGGGCCCGTGGGGCTCGGCGCCGCCGAGGCCCTGCTCGGCGACGACGCCTACGACATCGTGACCGCGCTCATCGAGGCGGCGCTGGTCGTGGCCGAGGCGACGCCGCAGGGCAGCCGCTTCCGCGTGCTCGCGCCGGTCGCGGCGGCGGCGTCGCGCAGCGTCCCGCCGCCCGCGCCGTGGCCGCCGCGCCTGCTCGCCTGGCTCGACCGCGAGATCGCCGCCGAGCAGGACCCGACGATGCTGCAGCTGCTCACGCCGCGCATCGGCCTGTCGACGGCCGCCCACGCCCGCCTCGCGGCCGCCGCGCAGGCCGACGGCCCCGTCGACGTGCGCGCGACCCGGCTCCTGGCGCTCGCCTCGAGCGTGGCGCTCCTGGGCGAGGCCGCGACCGCGCGGCGGTGGCTGCGCGACGCGCTCGCCCTGTCCCCGTCGCCCGGGCTCGAGGTGGACCTGCGGCTGCGGCTGGCGCAGCTCGTCCCCTGGGAGCCCGACGGGCTCGAGGGCGCCGCGCTGGCCGTCGCCGCGGCCCACCGCTCCGGGGATCCGGTGCGCCTGGTCCAGGCGCTGACCCACCTGGCCGGCGGGCACCGGACGCCGGAGGGGATCCGGCCCGTCCTCGCCGAGCTGGCCGCGATCCCGCTGCCCCCGGCGCTGCGCGCCCACGCCGACGGCATGGGCGCCTTCTGGCTGTCGGTGACCCTGGCGCTCAACCGCGATCCGGACGGCGCCGCCGACGTGCTGCGCGCCGCGCTCGTCGACCCGGACTGGCGGCCCTACGGCCGCGCCTGCGCCGCCATCCAGCTCGCCGCGCTGCTGCGCCGCCGCGGCGACGCAGAAGAGGCCGAGCGCGTGCTCGACGAGGTCCTGGCCCAGGCCGACGGCCCGCGCGTCCGCGCCCGGGCGGCGGCCTACCTGGCGGTGCTCCGGGCGGAGCAGGGCGCCCACGCCGAGGCCCTCGAGCTCGTGCGCGGCGCGCTCGGCGAGGTCCGCGGGCGCACGCCGCTCGTCGCGCTGCTGCTCGGCCAGGGCATCATCGTGGCCGGCATGGCCGGCGACGGCGACCAGGTCGCCCACTGGCTCCGCGAGCGGCTGCAGCACCCGACCGTGAGCGTGTCCGCGGCGCCGATCCGCTGGCGGGACCGCGCGCTGCTCGCGCTGCTGGAGGAGGGCCCGAGGCCGCCGTCCCGCTGGCGGCGCAGGGGCTCGCGGCGGCGCAGCAGGTGGCGCCCGTCCACGTGGGCGGGCTGGCGGAGCAGCTGGCCGAGCTCCAGCTGGCGCTCGGCGACCCCGACCGCGCGCTCGCCACGCTCGACGACGCCGCGCCCTGGTTCGCCCCCGACGACGCCGACCCGCTGCTCCTCTACGGCGAGCTGCTGCTCCGGGTGGGGCGCTGGGCCGAGGCGGCGGCGGCGGCCGAGCGCATCGGGCCCGTCAGCCGCGTGCGGCGGGCGCGGGCGGCGTCGCTGCGGGCGCTGGCGCGGCAGCTCCAGGGGGTGCCGCCCGGGGAGGCGCCGCCCGAGGCGCGCGGGTACGGCGACGGCTGGCTGGCGCTCCACCGCCGGATCCGTGCCGGCTGCGCGGCGAGGACCCGCCGGCCGACGACGTCCGCTGCGGACCCTTTGCGTTGGCGCTGCGCTGGTGCCTGACGGAGGCGGAAGGGCCGCTGCCCTGGCTCGATCGCTGAGCTCCGGCGAGCCCCGCTGCCACCGGCCGCCACGCCGGATAGGCGGGACCCGTGGCGCCCCCCCACCGAAGCCACGCCGCCGTCCTGGCGCGCGGCGCCGTCGGCACCGGCCTCGTCCAGCTCGTGAGCATCGCGCTCGCCTTCGGCAGCGCCGTCGTGCTCGCCCGTGCGCTCGGCGACGCCGGCTTCGGCGCCTACACCTACGCCCTGACCTGGGGCCTCGTCCTGCTCGGCCCCGCCACCTTCGGCCTCGGCCCCATCCTCACCCGCGAGACCGCCGCCGGCCTCGAGACGGGCGCCTTCGGCCGGGTCCGCGCCGTCCGCCGCTGGGCGGAGCGGCTCGCCCTCGCGGCCACCGCCGTGGTGGTCCCCCTCGGCCTCGTCGGCGTCGCGCTCGGCCGCCCCTGGCTCGACGCCGAGCAGGTCCCGCCGCTGCTCGTCGGCATGCCCCTCATCGCCCTGTCGGCCGCCACGCTCGTCTGCCGGCACCTCCTGCTCGGCCTGCGCCGCGTCATCGTCGCCCAGATCGCCGAGTCGGTCCTGCGCCCCGCGGCGGTCCTGCTCGGCGTGGGCGGCCTGTGGCTCGCCGGCGTCCCCGTCTCGGCCGTCGAGGCCCTGGGCATCTACGCCGTCGGCTCCGTCGTCGGCCTGTGCTGGATGGCCTGGCACATCCGCCGGGCCACCCCGCCCGAGGTCGCCGCCGCCCCGCTCGACCCCGACCCGACCTGGCTGCGCGCCGCCGCGCCGCTGCTCGTCACCAACGTCGCCCGCGACCTCAACGCCGAGGCCGGCACCCTGGTCATCGGCTCGCTGCTCGCCGCCGACGACGTGGGCCTGTTCCGCGCCGCCACCCGCCTCGCCTCGCTGCCCACCTACGTGCTCACCGCCGTCAACCTGTCGTTCCAGCCCATCGCCGCGGGCCTGTTCGCGAAGGGCGACCTGCGCGGCATCGAGACGCTGGGCGTCCGCGCGTCCCGGGTCGCCGTCCTGCTGTCCCTGCCGCTGCTGGCGGGCCTGTTCGTCTTCGGCGAGCCGCTGCTCGGCGTCTTCGGCCCGGCCTTCACCCGCGCCGCGCCCGCGCTGCGGATCCTGGCGCTCGGGCACCTGTTCAACGTCTCCTGCGGCTCGGTCGGCGTGGTGCTCGTCGCCTGCCGCCGCGAAGACGACGCCATGCGCGGCCTGCTGCTGTCCTGCGCCGTCGTGCTCGTCGCGAACGGCGTCCTCATCTGGGCGTTCGGCCTGCTCGGCGCCGCCGCGGCCACCGCCCTCGGCCTCGTCGTGTGGAACGTGGCGCTGACCTGGTTCGCCTGGGCGCGCCTCGACATCGTGCCCGCCGCGTTCTCGTGGCGGCGGGCGGGGAGGGACGGGTGATCGGCGCCCCGCGCACCATCTGCTTCGTCATCATCGGCCTCGACTACGCCGGCGCCGAGATCCAGCTCGTCGAGGTCATCCGCCGCCTCCGCCGGCGCGGCTGGCGCATCTTCGTGGTCTCGCTCATCACCCCGGCCGCGTTCGTGCGCGAGCTGCGGCAGCTCGGCGTCGAGGTCGTGTCGCTCGACCTCGAGAAGGGCGCGCGCCTGCGCCCGTCCCTGCTGCGCCGGTTCCTGCGCGTCGTCCGCGACATCCGCCCCGACGTCATCCACGGCCACATGGTGCACAGCAACCTGCTCGCGCGCCTGGCGGCGGTCGCGGTGCCCGTCCCCGTCGCCGTCGCCACGGTGCACTCCACCGACGAGGGCGGCCGCGCCCGCGCCTGGCTCTACCGCCTCACCGAGCGCTGGGGCACGCTCACCACGTCCGTCAGCGCGGCCGGCCGCGACATGCACCTCGGCGCCGGCGCCAGCACCGCCCAGCGCATCCGCGTGCTGCCCAACGGCATCGACACCGAGCGCTTCCGCCCCGACGGCGAGGCCCGGGCGCGGGTCCGCGCCGCGCTCGGCGTCGACGACGACGCGTTCGTCTGGCTCACCGTGGCCCGCTTCGCCTGGCCGAAGGACCCGGCCACCCTGCTGAAGGCGCTGGCACGCGTGCCGACGGGGAGCACGCTGTGGCTGGTGGGGCAGGGGACCGACCGCGAGGCCACGGAGTCGCTGGCGGCCTCGCTCGATCTGCAGCGCGCGCCCGCTTCCTCGGCCTGCGCACCGACGTGCCCGATCTGCTCGCCGCCGCCGACGCCTTCGTGCTCTCGTCGCTGTCGGAGGCGATGCCGATCACGCTGCTCGAGGCGGCGGCGGCGGGATCCCGTCGGTGGCGTCGGACACGGGCGCGGTGCGCGAGCTCGTGGACGACGGGCGGACGGGCTTCGTGGTGCCGGTCGCCGACACGGACGCGCTGGTGGCGGCGATGTCGCGCCTGGAGACGATGCCCCGCACCGAGCGGGCGGCCCTCGGCGCGGCCGGGCGCGCACGGGTGGCCGAGCGGTACGCGCTCGACGCGGTGGTCGACCAGTGGGAGGCCCTGTACGACGACGCCCTCAGCGGCGGGCCGCCTCCGCCCCCGCCACCAGGTCCAGCAGCTCGGTCGTGACCTCCTCCTGGCGCACCCGGGCCTCCTCGCGCCCGAGCGTGGTCAGCTGGTCGTGGACGCGGTCGAGCGCCCCTGCAGCGTTCGCAGCCGCGCGGCGTTCTCGGCGGCGAACGAGGCCATCGCCGCGCGGGCGAGCTCGGCCAGGACGTACTCGTCCACCAGGCGGGCGAGCAGCTCGGCCGGGTCGACCTGCACCAGCGGCGGGTCCTCGCCTGAGCCGGGGAACGCCGCCGGATCGTAGGGCAGCAGCGACAGCTGCTCGACGCCGTCGGGCCCGGTGAACAACAGCGTGACCCGGGGCGGCGTGGGGACGGCCTCCTCGTACAGGCGGGCGGCCAGGCGCCGCGCCACGTCGAGCACCGCCTCGGGGCGGGTCGCCATGGGCCAGGAGGCGGCGACGGCGTGGCCGCGCTCGGTCGCGTGGGCGGTCAGGCGGCGGCCCACCGTCCACAGCGCGCCGTCGGGGACGGCCTGCAGCACGCGCTCGTCGAACGCGCCGCAGAAGCCGAGCTCGGCGCCGAACGCGATCACCAGCGCCCGCTCGGCCGGTGCCGCGGCCGGCGGGACCAGGCCCAGCGCGGTGCCCATCGCGCGGCCCACGCCGGCGGCGTAGGCGGTGATGCCGGCCATGGCGGCGTCGGCCTGCTGGGCGTGGCTCGCGGCCAGCGCCCGCAGCGCGCCGAAGACCTCGCCGAGCTCGCGGACGGTGCCGATGCGCGCGACCAGGTCCGACAGCCGCGCCATCAGGCGTTCCCGGCCGGGATCGCGGCCTTCACCACCGCGGCGACGGCGGCGCGCCCCGCGTCGTCGAGGGGGGCGTCGGCGTGCAGGTCCCCGAGCTTTGCGCGCGCCGCCTGCCGCACCGCGGCGATGGCCTTCGGCACGGCCTCCTCGGGCACGGCGTCGAACAGGCGCTCCGACAGCGCCACCAGCAGCCCCACCTCCTCCCCGAGCGACAGCGGGTCGCCCTGCGCCTGGACCAGGGCCGCGCGGATCCGCCGCCCGTGCGTGATGGTGGCGCGGGTGCGCTCGTCGGTGGTGGCCCCGAAGCGCGTGAACACCTCGAGCTCGACGAACTGGGCGTAGGCGAGGCGCAGGCGGCCGGCGAGCGCCGACAGCAGCGGCGGCTGCGTGCGTCCGCCCACGCGCGACACCGACAGGCCCACGTC
>JAWKRQ010000135.1:0-7765 GCA_041389545.1 Myxococcota bacterium
GGCGTTCGTGGTGGTGGACGACAAGGGGAACGACTTCTTCCAGCAGCTCCGTTAGTTCTACGTCGGGCTTGCCGGACCGTCAGTCGGCCCGCTTCGTGCGGCAAGGCGCGGCCTGTCCGGTCGCGGCCTGCGCCCGCATCCTGGCGATCTCGGCGTCCGAGAACGCGACCCGACGCGGCTCGGCGGCCGCGCACTTCCCGCTCATCATCAGGCGGTCGGCGTTCCCGGCCTCGCACGCGGTGTGCGGCAGCCCCAGCGCGTGTCCGAGCTCGTGGGCCCACTTGCGCACCGGGATCGGCTTGCCCTGACTGGTGCCGACGGGGACGAACGCCGCCCCCTGCCCGTCGTCTCTGCCAGCGCCGCACATCCAGATCCCGCCGATGCCCAGGCCGGAGAGGTCTCCGACCACGTACAGGTCGACCCCGTTCGGCGAGAGGCGCGACGCGGGCGAGACCAACGGCCACAGCGCCTTCCGGGAGCGCTCACCGACCACGGCGCGGCGGAACGGGTCCGCGTCGACGGCGGGTTCGAGGCGGACCTCCTCGACGACCCACCGGATGCCGGCGGGCGCGAAGATCTCGTCGATCTGCCGGATCCGGGCCCGGACCGTGGAAGCATCGATCTTGGCGTCGACCGCGGGCTCGGAGGACTGCAGGACGTGCACCCGCAGCGGGACCTGGAGCACGGGCTGTGGGGGAGCGGCGGCGGCGACGCCGCCCAGAGCGAGCCAGGCGAGCAGGAACGGCCGACCCATGTCCACCTCGATCGAACCCGTATCGTACGCCCCACGCGGCGACGAACGGGTGCCGGCGTCACCGGCGACCCTGGCGCCTCGGGGGCGTCGGCGGCCACGCCGACGGGGCGGGCGGCGACACCATCTTGCAGGCGTCAAGGTCGGCGACGGCCACGCCCTCGGGCCCAGCCCAGGCGAGCCACCGCCCGTCGGGAGAGGCCGCGCCGAGCGGCTCGAACGCTGTCGACGCCAGGACGCAGTCCACCTCGTCCCGCGCGACGGGTCCCACCAGGACCGCCCCCTCCACCCAGCGCGCCAGGCGCTCTCCGGCGACCGTCACCGTCCGGGGGTGCACCCCGGGCGTGCGGACCCCCCGCCGACAGCCCGGCTGCGTGGGTCAACGTCGCCTCCGCCAGCAGCGTCGACCAGGTCACTGGCCACGGTGGCCATACACCAGAACCGGCCACGGTGGCGAACGCGACTCCACTTCGATCGGGCGAGCCGACGCGATCGCGACGTCCCCGGTCGCGGAGGGTGGGTTCGGGAGCGGGGGGCGCGAACCTGCCCGATGCGACCGTAGGTCGAGCGGCATCGGCAAGACCTCGTTATCCTGCCACCCCCCATGATCCCGGAGGAACCATGTCGAGCCGGATCCTGCTCCTGCTGGCCTTCACCTCGTGCATCAGCGGCAAGGACAACAACGACACGGGAACCCTCAGCGGCACCGATGCGGACGCGGACGCCGATGCCGATAGCGACGCAGACAGCGACAGCGACAGCGACAGCGACGCCGACTCGGACGCAGACAGCGATGCCGACTCGGATGCGGACACCGATACCGACACAGACACAGACACAGACACCGACTCCGACTCCGACTCCGATACGGACACAGACTCCGACTCCGATACGGACACAGACTCCGACTCCGACACGGATACCGACTCGGACACGGACACCGACACCAGCACCACTGGGGACACCGGCACCTCCACGTCGCCGAGCTGCGTCGGCCTGGCGCTGTGCAACGGCGACGACTGCTGCGCCTCGGACCTCGTGCCGGGAGGCACGTTCCAGCTGGGCCGGCACGCGGGAGAGACCGACGACTGTGTCTGCAGCAGCATATGCGACGCGTCCTGCGGCGTCTGCGGCCCGCTGACCTGCGATGCGGACGAAGCGCCGGGGACCGTGGCGACCGTCAGCCCGTTCCGGCTCGATCGGTACGAGGTGACGGTGGGGCGGTTCCGGAAGTTCGTCGAGGCCGGTGCGCCGGTCCCGGCGCCGGGCTCGGGCCTGCACAGCCACCTGGCGGGCGGCCAGCTGGTCGGCGAGACGGGCTGGGATGCCAGCTGGGCGCTGTCGAGCGACTGGGACTACGATCTGTGGTGCAGCACCCCGTGGTCCACGTGGCGAGACGGCTCCGAGGACGATCCCATCAACTGCGTGACCTGGTTCGAGGCCTACGCGTTCTGCATCTGGGACGGCGGGTTCCTGCCCACCGAGGCCGAGTTCGAGCTCGCGGCCAGCGGCGGCGAGGATCGCATCTTCCCGTGGTCCGTCCCGCCCACCGATCAGAGCCTCTCGCTGAGCCTCGCCGTGTACGACTGCCTGGGTGACGGCTCCGTCGGCTGCACCATCGACGACATCCTGTCGGTGGGCTCCGCACCCGCGGGCGCCGGCCGCTGGGGACAACAGGATCTGGTGGGCAGCGTGAACGAGTGGCTTCTGGACTGGGGGGTCTACGCCTACCCGCAGCCCGACTGCATCGACTGCATGAGCACGTCGGGCGCCAGCCGCGTCGTGCGGGGCGGCGCCTGGACCAGCCCCGACCGCGAGCTGCGGTCCGCCGATCGGTTCGGAAACGGCGACTCCGGCCGCCTGCCCTACCTCGGCTTCCGCTGCGCCAGGGCCCCGTAGGGGGCGGCATCGTGGCGCCGCTCGGCGAAACCCGTCGCGACGCCCCCGTCCAGCGTCAGATTCGAGGCGGCTCGCCGATGCCCGCGTCGCCCGGCCGCTCGCACCCGTGGGACGTATCAGAGGTCGTCGGGATCGAGCCCCAGCTCGCGCATGCGCTCGGCGAGCCGAGCAGCTCGCTGTTCGGCGGCATCGGCCCGCTGCGCAGCGTCGTAGCGCTCGGTGGCGATGGCATCGCGCTCGGTGGCGATGGCGTCGCGCTCGAGCTGGCGATGGCGTCGCTCGGTCGCGATGGCGTCGCGCTCGGCCTTGAAGCTCCGCGAGGGTCGGAACGGGCTGCCATCGGGCGCGCGCCACGACGAGCCGCTGGGCCTCGCGGGTGAACGAGATGCCGAGCCTGGGGCTGGTGAAGCCGCCGTTGACAGGCAGCTCGACCTCCTGCAGGCCGCCGCCGGTGCTGCTGACACCTGCACCACCTCGACGTCGGGTCGATCGTAGAACTCGTCCACGCCGTGGCAGTTGTACATGCCGAGCTTCGCGAGCATCTCGCGGGGCGGTGTTGCTGGGTGAGAGCACCTCGAAGACCACGCTCGGCGCGCGATGCCGTCTTCCTCCGCACTGCCGGTAGCTGCCGCGCGGCCTTCGGGCGCCCCAGCGCCACCAGCACGTCGGGCGCCACCCGCACGTCCGGGTGGCCCTGGACGGAGTACCACAACAGGTCGCCCGCCACGAAGTCGGGCAGCAGCGCGTCGAGGGTTCTCCTGGGCGGCGATCCGCCGGAACTGCTCCGGTGTTGTCGGCCATCGGCTGCCCGTCGCTGAATCGCGCACGGCAAGCTGTCGCTGCGCGTGTGCTCGCGCGGTCATCGACGCCTCCTCGCTCGGGTATCCGCTGCGCGCGGCCCGGGCTCGGCGCCGAGCGCACCGTGTGCGCCTGACGCGGGATCGCTGACAGCTGTGAGAGTACCCGCGCCGCGCGCCGTGACCGCACCCCGTCCACTCCCCTCCCCCCGCGAACACGAGTCGCGGTCCCTCCCCGTCGACTACGCGCTTCCCCATGCTCCGCCACGCCCGCTCCGCGTCCTCGCCGCGACGGCGCTCCTCGCGGGCGCCGGCTGGCTCGCCCTCGCGTCCACCAGCGGCGACGCCATGCCGCCCCGGCCCGCGACCTTCTGCGAGACCTACCCGACCTCCCCGGCCTGCGCGTCGGGCGCCGTCGCGTGCACCACCTGCCACGTCGCGCCGCCCCGCCTCAACGTCTACGGCGGAACGTCGCCGCAGCGCTCGCGCCCCGGCGAGCGCCCGCTGCACGCCGACGTCTTCGACGCCACCTCGGCGAGGCGCTGCACGCCGTCGAGCACCTGAACTCCGACCGCGACGGCTACGACAACCTCTCCGAGATCCAGGCCGGCACCGCCATGGCCGACCCCGCGAGCTTCCAGGCGCCGGCGGCGACGACTGCGACGACCGCGTGAAGGACGGCTGGGACGTCTGCGGCTACGACTTCGACTACGCCTACAAGCGCGTCTGATCAGCTTCTGCGGCCGCTCGCCCACCCTGCCGAGCGCGAGACCTTCGACGAGGCCGACAAGCGCCGCGCTCCACAGGCCCTCGACGCTGCCTCGACTCCGAGTACTGGCGCGGCATCGACGGCCAGGTGTGGAACCTCGCCAACGCCAAGATCAACCCGAACCAGGCGGTCAAGGCCGGAATCGACGCGGGCCCCATCCCGCTCGCCGACTACGACGACGACTACGCCTACTTCGTCTGGACGCAGACCGACGACCGCGACGTGCGCCTGGTCCTCACCGGCAAGGAGTTCGTCCAGGCCCGCTACGAGGGCGGCGTGACGGTGTACGAGCCCTGGGGCCGCTCCCCGGAGGAGGACCTCGAGGCGCGCGGCTACGACCGCTACCAGGCCGTGGTCCGGTCCCGGCGCGCGGGGATGCTCACCCACCGCTGGTTCCTGATGTCGAACACCATGTTCACGGCCATCCCGCGCACCACGGCCGCCCAGGCCTACCGGGCCTACCTCGGCACCGACATCGCCCGCCTCGAGGGCCTCCACCCGGTGACGGGCGAGCCCGTGGACTACGACCACCGCGGCGTGAGCGCGCCCGACTGCGCCGTGTGCCACGCCACCCTCGATCCGCTGACCTACCCGTTCAGCCGCTACGAAGGCATCGGCGACGGCTACTCCTTCGACGACCAGTACGAGTACAACGAGGACCGGATGGCCAAGTTCGTCCGGACCGAGGGCGACGACATCCTCGACACGCCCGAGGCCGGCGTGCTGCTCGGCCAGCCCGTCGCCGACCTGGTCGAGTGGGCGGAGGTCGCGGCGACCAGCGAGCCGTTCCGCCGCGCCACGGTCATCGACTCCTGGGAGCTCCTGCTCGACGAGCCCCCGCGCGTCGACGAGCAGATCGAGCTCGGCCACCTGGTCGAGGACCTCGGCCGCCACTGGAACGTCGAGCACATGCTCCACGAACTCGTCGACACGGAGGCGTTCGGTGCGCCGTGAGCTGCTGGCGTTGCTGCTGACCGCGCTCCTCGGGTGCGGCCGCGACCACGAGGGAGAGGGCGTGTCCACCAAGCTCCGCGTCCAGGCGAAGTCCGGCGAGGTGTGGGGACGCGACCTCGCCAACGGCCTCGGCCTGCAGCCCTGGGAGCTGTGCACCGAGCTCGGCACCAGCGACTGCATCGAGGACGCGCACCGGATCACGCTCGGCGGGGTCGACGCCGCGCACCTCGGCATCGACGAGCCGGTCGACGACGCGCTCGTGTCGGCGCCCATCGCCGTCGACCGCGTGGCCGTCTCCGCCTGCGGCGAGCGCTTCGCCCGCGACCAGCACGGCACCCCCGTCCTCTTCGGCCCCGTCTTGGAGGAGGACAGCAGGAAGGCGCGCCAGGAGGTCGCCGAGAACCTCGTCCGGCGGCTCCTGTCGCGGCAGCCCACCCACGCCGACGTCGACGACCTGCTCGATCTCCACGCCGTCCTCGAGCCCGTCTCCGCGAAGGGGGCGCTCGTCCGCGACTGGTCGGTGGGCGCCTGCGTCGTGGTCGCGACCTCCACCGAAGCCCTGTTCTACTGAGGCCGCGCATGCCCCGTCCGCCCTCCCTCACGCGCCGCGACGTGATCCGCGGCCTCGCCGCCGTCAGCGGCGCCACGGCCGGCGCCTCGGCGCTGCTCGATCCGCGCGCGCTGGCGCAGTCCGCGGCGAACCCGCGGTTCCTCGTGGTGCTGTGCGCCGGCGGCGGCGGCTCGATCATCGACGGGCCGCTCGCCATCCGCGCCAGCGAGTCCGCGAACGCCGACACCGTCAACACCTTCCCCGACGAGGTCGTCACGGGCTGGGAGGGCTCGCCGTTCCGCGCCGCCGACCTGTCGGGCCCCGACATGGGGCCGATCCCCGCCCTGTGGCGGGTCGAGCCGTCGAAGATCCTGGCGCGCCGCCGCTCGGACCTGATGGTCGCGACCTGGACGCGCACCTCGGTGAACCACCGCGTGGGCCAGCGCCGCTCGGTCACGGGCAACGAGGCCTGGACCGGACGCACCCTGCAGGAGCTCGTCGCCTGGCAGTACGGCGCCGACGTGCCCATCCCCAACGTCCACCTGCTCGCGGGCACCGGCTACAGCGAGCACGGCACCGACGACACGATCCCGCCCTGGGCGCGCGGGCAGGTGGTGGCGAACCCCGCGACCTGGCCCCTGTCGCTCGACGGCGCGCGCGGTCTGCAGCCCGGGCTGTCCCCCGAGGTGCTGGCCGCGGTGCGCACCCACCGCAACGGCGTGTTCGAGCCCGACACCCGCTTCCAGCAGGTGTTCTCCGACGCCCCGCGGCTCGTGCGGTGGCGCGACCTGCGCGGCACGCCGCAGGAGCGCATCGAGGGGATGGACCTCATCACCCGGCTGATGGTCCAGCCCGACACCGACGCCTTCCCGCTCGGCGCCTACGGCCTCGAGAGCTCGCCCGCCGGGCAGCTCGTCCGCGAGACCTTCCCGCACTACGACTTCGACCCGCTCCACGCGCAGGCCGCCCTCGCCTTCCTGCTGCTGAAGTACCGCGTCAGCGTGACCGTCACGCTCGGGCCGACCTTCGACTTCGTGTTCGACGAGGCCGTCCCCTACGACCCCTCGGCCATCCTGCCCGAGAACAGCGTGGTCAACCCGCCGCTCGCGTTCGACAGCTCGCACCAGGCCCACCGCTCGGGGCAGGCCGTGGTGTGGAGCAAGCTTTACGCCGTCATCGACGGGCTGATCGCGCTGCTCTCGTCCGAGGACATGGGCGACGGCACCTCGATGTGGGACCACACGATGATCTACGTGGCGTCGGACTTCGGCCGCTCGAAGACGCGCCCGGCGGGCGCCCGCGAGTGGGGCACGAGCCACGACCTGAACAACGGCGTCATGGTGTACAGCCCGCTCGTGCCGGGCGACACGCTGCGGGGCGGCGTCGACCCCGACACGGGGCTCACCTACGGGTTCGACCCGCAGACGGGCGCCCCGGAGCCCGGCCGCACCATGGCCGAGGCCGAGGTGTTCGCGGGGCTGCTCGGCGCGCTGGGCGTCGACACCTCGGGGTCGGGGCTGCCCGACGTGCCCGCCATGCGGAAGGGGTGAGGCGATGAGGCGCTGGGGCTGGCTGCTGGTCGCGGTCGCCGGGTGCGGCGACCCCGATCGGGACTACGCTGGCTTCGCGGACGGCGACGACTGCGCCCCCGACGACCCGTTCGTCTACCCGGGCGCGCCCGACACGCCGGCGGACGGGATCGACAGCGACTGCGACGGGGTCGACCCCGATCCGGCCTACGTCGGAGACTGGGAGGTCGTGACGTTCAGCGCGATGTACTCGACGTTCGACGCGTTCGCGCCCGACAGCGCGGCGGGCACGATGTCGATCACGGCGGACGGCAGCGCGGCGCTCGACGGCACGGCCATGCTCGACGAGACGCTGGTGGGCTTCTCGGTGCCCGTGGTGATGTCCTTCGAGGGCAGCGCGTCGGCGACGGCGCAGCGGGGCGGCGTGGTGCTGTACCTGGCGGGCGAGGTGGACGCGACGATCCAGGTCGAGCCGTCGGAGATCGAGCTCGACTGCAGCGTGGACGGCGAGCTCCT
>JAWKRQ010000136.1:0-7553 GCA_041389545.1 Myxococcota bacterium
CAGGCCGCCCGCGAGTGGCTGGTCACCTCCCTGCTCGACGGCACCGTGTCCACGGGCCCCGCGAGCTGCACCGGCGACATCGTCTTCGGCTGATCCCCACCCCTACAGGAGACCGTCATGACCACCCAGAGCCCGTTGCGCGGCTCCACCGCCGCGGTCCTGCTGGCCGCCCTCGGTGTGGGCTGCTGGACCACCCCCGCCGACGACGCAGGCGACCGCCAGTGGGTCACCTTCGCCACCGTCACCCTCCTCGGGCGCCACCCCGAGAACACCCACGAGCTCGACGTCCTCGCGGACCTCGCGGACGACCAGGGCCGCGCCGCCGTCGTCGACGTGCTGATGGAGCAGCCCGAGTACGTCACGCACTGGACCCGCCTGCTGATGGACCAGCTCGACGTGGCCCGCGAGGGCGCGGAGAAGGTGGACGACACCACCTGCTTCACCGACAAGCGCCTCGCCACCTACTACTACGACGACCTCGTCGACCACCTGCGTTTCCAGGCGTGGGACACGGCGTTCTGCCCGTCGCGCGGCGGCTGGATCGCGCCGCGCACCACGCTGCCGGCGGCCCCGCCCGTCCGCACGACCGAGTTCACCAGCGGCAGCGCGGAGGAGATGCGCGAGCAGTTCGACCGCCTGGCCACCCCCGCGACGTTCGCCCGCGGCACCCAGACGGCGCGCCTGTCCGACGCCGAGTTCATGGGCCCCAACGCGCAGGCCGGCGTGCCGATGCGCGGCCTCGGCTACGGCTCGCGGCCCAACAACTGCGAGTCCTTCACCATGGCCGACGCCTTCGCGGCCTCGCTCACCGAGGACCGCCTCGACGCGCTGTTCCGCGTGGGCCTCGTGCCGCTCGCGACGACCTCGCAGAACACGGGCGACGCCGCCTCGCGCTTCCTCGACGTGTACGTCGACCGCGACCCGGGCTGCGTCGAGTGCCACGGCACCAACTACAGCACCACCAACGCGCGGCCGGGCAACGGCGACTGGGACCGCTACCACCCCGCCGCCATGGTCGACCTCGAGCAGAGCGCCTTCTCCTACTCCGACAGCGGCGGCTGGCACGACGGCAGCCTCGGCGGCACCGCCGTGGGCAACCGCATCACCAACCTGTTCCGCGGCGACGGCTGGCGCGCCAGCCTCGGGATGTACCCCTTCGGCATCGACGGCTCCTGCGCCACCGAGGGCGGGCGGGTCGGCTTCGCTCAGGGCGCGCTCACGTCCGACGCGGCGCTGCCCACGGCCTTCGCGGGCCTCTCCGGCACCGACAAGGGCATCGGCGACCTCGTGAACCAGTTCGCCGTCGGCGTCGCGGCGCTGCACTGGGACCAGCTCGAGGCGGGCAGCTCGAGCATCGACGGGAACGCGGCGACCGGCGCCGGCGCGATGGCCGCCTGCAACGGCTGCCACCCGGCGCTGGCCGATGCGCCCGATCTCGCCGTCGCCACGAAGTACATGTCGGCGCAGCGCATCTACGACACGATCGTGCACGGCTCGCGGGCCGGCCTGATGCAGCCCGTCGGGGTCACCGACCAGACCGCGCGCGACATCGCGGCGTACCTGGTCACGCTGCCGGGCCACGTCGACCCGCAGGTGTACGAGACGCCGGCGGCGTCGTTCGCGCACCTCGCCGCGATGGCCATCGTGAACGACGTGCACCGCACGGTGACCGGCGCCGACCTGATCCTGGCGCACGGCGGCCCGCGCAACGAGGACGCCGCGGCGACCCTCGACCACCTGACCCGCGTGTTCGTCGACGAGGGCTGGTCGCTCAAGGCGCTGCTGCGCGAGATGCTGACCCACCAGCTGGCGAACCGGCGCGCGCCCGCGGACTCGGCGTACTCGCTGTACGAGCTGCCGATGCTGTTCCAGCCGTGGGCCGACATCGGGCCGGGCACCACGCAGTTCGGCGAGGACGTGAACGGGCAGGGCGACGTGGTCCACCGCTGGCCGGTGCCGACGCTGGGCCTCACGCTCGAGCACGCGCTGCTGTGGCCCGAGCCGCCGATGTTCCCGTCGTCGAGCAGCGGCACCTGGTTCGACCTGCCGTTCCAGCAGGAGTTCGGCGGGATGACCGGCGAGACGTTCACGGGCTTCGACGCGCTCACCACCGGGGCGATGCTCGCGTGGGAGCGCGAGGTCGGGACCTGCGAGCACCCGGGCGCCACCGCCGACTACGTGGACCTCGTCACGTCGGCGGGGGAGGCCCTGACGGTCGAGGAGGCCATGCTGCTCGTCAAGGAGCGGCTGCTCACCGAGACCCGCTGGTGGGGCGACCCCTTCAGCACCGGCGGCATCGTCGGGCCGGACGGGCCCCAGGACGAGCGGACGCTCGCGGGCCAGCTGGCGAGCGGCGCGGGGACGAGCCTGGCGTCGCCGGCGTCCGACCCGGGCGGCGAGCAGGCGGTGCGCGACTACTGCGGCAGCCTGCTCATGTCGCCGGACTTCCTGATGGCCGGCCTGCCGGCGTGGGACGGCGCGACGCCGCCCCCCGCCCTCGACGGCCCCTGCGTGGGCGACGCCTGCACCTACAGCGCGCTGTGCGAGAAGTACGAGCCCACCGCGACCGCCCTCGGCTACGACATGAGCTGCGGGATCGGGGGCTTCACCTGGTAGTCCGGGCGGGCTAAGCCCCCTGGATGAACCTCCGCGCTGCTGCCGCGGCCCTCGCCCTGCTGGGCGGGGGCCTGCTGCTGTTCACGCTCGGGCACGGCGCCCTGCGCGGCCTCGGCTCCGACGTGCTGGTCGTCGTGTTCGGGGTGGCGTGCCTCGCCGCCGTGGGGATCGGCTCGCCGCGGGTGCGGGTGGCGGTCCTGGTGGCGCTCGGGCTGCTGGCCGAGGGGATCCAGGCGCTGCACTGGGTCGGCCCCGACAGCCACTGGCTGCTGCACCTGACGCTCGGCTCCACCGCCGATCCGCTCGACGCGGTGGCCTACGGGGTCGGCGGCGCGCTGGCCGCGGGCGCGGAGTGGGCCTGGGCGGCTCCGCCGCGGCCCGACCGGCTGGGGCGCTGGGCGCTGGTGCTGGTGGGGGCGGCGCTGCTCGCGGAGCTGGCGGCGGCGCCGGTCCTCGTGGCGCGCTACCGCCACGATCGGCAGCTGCGGGCGCTCGCGCGGACGCTCGAAGCGAAGCTCGGCGGGGTCGAGGTCTCGGCGCGGGTGGCGGGGCTGTACCCGCCCTACAGCAGCAACCTGTGCCAGCTGCTCGCCGGGGCCGTGGTGCCGGCGGGGGTGGCGGCGCCGGCGGGCGTGACGCGGATCACACCGGCCGAGCGGGACCCCGGCTGCGCGACGTGCGAGCCGCCGGGGGTGGCGGCGGCGCTGGCGGCGGTCGGGCCCGACCAGGCGCTGTGGTACGTCGCGCAGGCGACCGCGGCGGGGGCGGACCTGCGCTGCCGGTGAGGGGCTACTCGGGCTCGCTCGCGGCGGCCTGCAGCATCGCGGCGTCGTCGGGCGGGGCGCGCAGGCGGTAGCGGACGCCGGCGTCCTCCCACTCCTCGGCCAGCACCTCGGCCCGCGCGCGCACGAGCCCCGTCAGCCGGCCGTGGCTCCACGGGACGAACAGGTCGAACTCGGCGTCGTTGGCCGCGAACGACGCCACGATGTGGTCGCGCAGCGTGCGCACCCGCTCCGGGTCGCGCGCGGAGGTGACCCAGGCGTCGGCGCGCTCGCGCTGCAGCGCGTCGACGGCCTCGGGGGGCAGCAGGTCGGTCTTGTTGAGCACCAGCCGGCGGGGGAGGTCCTCGGCGCCGATCTCGGCGAGCACCTCCACCGTGACGCGCTCCTGGTCGCGCCAGGCGGGGTCCGACGCGTCGACGACGTGGAGCAGCAGGCCGGCCTCGAGCGCGGCGTCGAGCGTGGAGCGGAACGACGCCACGAGGCTGTGCGGCAGGTCCTGGATGAAGCCGACGGTGTCGGTGACCAGGATGGGCGGCGTGGGCTCGGGGGTCAGCCGGCGGACGGTGGTGTCGAGCGTGGCGAACAGCTGGTTCGCCACGTAGGGGTCGGCGCCCGTGAGCGCCCGCATGAGCGACGACTTCCCGGCGTTGGTGTAGCCCACGAGCGCGACCTGGCGCAGGTCCTTGCGGCGCTCGCGGCGGCGCCCCCGGTCGGCCTCGATGGTCTCGAGCTCGTGGCGGATCTCGGCGATGCGGTCGCGCACCCGCCGCCGGTCGAGCTCCAGGGCCGTCTCGCCGGTGCCCTTGCCGCCGATGCCGCCGCGCTGGCGCTCCGAGGGGCCGCCGAGCTCGCGCAGGCGCGGCGCGAGGTAGGTGAGGCGCGCGAGCTCGACCTGCAGCCGCGCCTCGCGCGTGCGGGCGCGGTTCGAGAAGATCTCGATGATGACGCCGTTGCGGTCGAGCACCTCGACCCCGCACGCCGCCTTGAGGTTGCGCAGCTGGGTCGGGGTGAGCTCGTGGTCGACGACGACGAGATCGGCGCGCCGCGGGGCGTCGGGGTCGACGGGCGGCAGCTCGTCGTCGTCGTCGTCGTCGTCATCGTCGCCCGAGCCCGGACCGCGGTGGACGCGGCCCGTGCCGCCCGTCCAGGCGGCGAGCTCGGCGAGCTTGCCCCGGCCGAGCAGCGCGGCCTTGCCGGTGCTGCGCTGGCGCTGGGTGACGCGCCCCACCTCGACCAGGCCGAGCGTGTCGCACAGGCGCGACAGCTCGTCGAGCGACGCCTCCAGCGAGGCGGCTTCGCGGTCGGGGGTGAGCACGCCGACGAGCACGGCTCTCGGCTCGGGCACGCGGGCCTCCGGAGAGGCTCCGCGTAACCTGGCACCGCCAGCGCGTCAGCAGGGGCCGTCGGCGCAGCAGTCGCCGAACTGGCTGCGCTGGCTGTCGCACCAGCAGCCGCCGGGCGCCTGGCCGCCGCAGGCGCTGTTGGCCTCGCAGGAGTCCTGGGGCGGGGGCAGGGGCGGGGCGCTGCCGCTGCAGGTGTCGACGTCGCTGCAGCAGTCGCCGAACTGGCTGCACTGGTCGTCGCACCAGCAGCCCGCCGGCGCCTGGCCGCCGCAGCTGTCGGACTGGTCGCAGGACGCGTTCGGGTCGGTGCCGCCGCCGCCGCCGCCGCCACCGCCGCCGCCGCCGCCGCCGCCGGACGTGGCGCGGAAGGCGTTCCACATGTCGTCCATGCGCTGCTTCTGGCCGTCGCTGAAGCGGTCCATGCAGCCGTCGTCGCTGTAGTCCATGAAGTTCTCGATCGGGTCGGCGCCCCCGCCGCTGCAGGTGTCGCGCCCGCTCGGGCAGCCCGACGCCGCCGAGGCCTCCGCCGGCGTGTCGGCCACGTCGTCGCCGATGCCGAAGCAGCCGCCCTGGAACGTGTGGTACAGCCCGAGCCAGTGGCCGACCTCGTGGGTGGCCGTGTCGCCCAGGTTGTACGGCGCCGCCGCGCCGCCGGGCAGCGACGAGAACAGGATGACCACGCCGTCCTGGCTCGGGTTCGAGGTGTAGTCGTCGGGGAAGGTGGCCCAGCCGAGCAGCCCGCCGCCCGGGTTCGCCGTGTACAGGTTGAGCGTGTCGGGGCCGCCGGTGCGCAGCGAGGCCTTGGCCTGGGCCTCGGCGTTGCTGCCGGGCGACATCGAGAACCAGGTGTTGTTCGCCGTGGTGTCGACGGAGGCGAGCGCGAAGCGGTAGGCCGTGTTCGGCGAGCTGCCCGCCGTCAGGCCGGAGTAGCTGTCGTTCAGGACGTCGATCTGGTCCTGGATCTGCGCGCTGCTGACGTTGCCCTGGCCGCTCGACGACGTGATCACGTGCACGGCGACGGGGATCGTGATGCTGCCCGGCGCGTTGGGCACCGGGCGGGCGCCGCCCAGGCTGCCGAGGGTGTCGAGGCGCTGGCGGATCGCGGCGATGTTCTCGGGCGTCGGCACCCGCGTGGCGCAGCCGCGGGCGAGCTCGGCGGCGTTGGGATCGTCGAGCGCCTGGCCGTCGTCCGCGGACGGATCGCGGGAGTCGGCGGGGAGGAAGGTGGTGCACTGCGTCAGACACAGCGAGAGGATCGGGAGGAAGCTACCGAGCTTGTACACGCCGCTCTCCTTGGTTCCGGGCCGGCGGGAGTGTATCTCAGGTGGCGCCGCGCCTGGGGGAATTGTTGCGGCGCCCGCGGTAATGTAGGCCTTGAAGCTCGACTAAAACGATTCATTCCGTGCAACGATCTCGCGAGATCGTTGCGTGAACCGTCGGACGGCACGCGGCCCGCGCCCGAGATACCCACCCCACATGGAAAACGATGCAACCGATACGGTCGGTCCGGAGCCGCCGCCGTTCGGCAGCGCCGCCCACCTGTTCGAGTCGGTCCGAGAGGCGGGCGAGAACGAGCTCCTGCGGCCCACCCAGTCGCTGTGGTGGTCGGGGACGGCGGCCGGCATGGCCATGAGCACCTCGGTCGTGGCGCGGGCGCTGCTGGAGGAGCACCTGCCCGACGTCGTGTGGGCGCCGATCGTGGCCTCCGTCGGCTACGCGTTCGGCTTCCTGATCGTGTCGCTCGGCCGGATGCAGCTGTTCACCGAGAACACGATCACCACCATCCTCCCGCTGCTGCGGCGCCGCGACCTGCTGACGGTCCGGCTCACGCTGCGGCTGTGGGGGATCGTGCTGGCCGCGAACCTCGTGGGGGCGGCGGCGGTGGCGTTCCTCATCGTCCACGGCGGGCTCGCGGCGCCGCGCCACCTGCAGGCCATGCTCGCGCTGTCCGAGCACGGGACGGCCGGGGGCGCCATGGAGCACCTCCAGCTCGGCATCCCGGCAGGGTTCCTGGTCGCCGCGATGGTGTGGCTCGGGGCCGCCTCGGTCGTGCACCGCTTCTGGGTGGTGCTCGCGCTGACCTGGCTCATCGCCATGGGCGGCTACGCCCACGTCGTCGCTGGCTCGGTCGAGGTCTTCCTGCTGCTGTTCTCCCAGGGGGCGGCCGGCTGCGAGCGGCTGCTGACCTTCACCGCGCCGGCGCTCGTCGGCAACATCATCGGCGGCACGGGGCTGTTCGCGGTCCTGGCCTACGCCCAGGTCCAGCAGGAGCTCGCGCCGCCCGAGGAGCTGCACGAGCCGGTCGATCACGCGGACGAGCCCGAGGACGAGCTCGGCGAGGGCTCCGCGCTCGACAGCCTCGGCTGACGCTACATCCGGACGCGGACGCCCACGCCGAACCCCGAGCGGTTGTCGCGGTGCCCCGGCGACAGGATGAAGTACTGGCCGTAGGCGGCGACGGGCTCGATCACCTTGAACCCGACGGTGAGCTCCTGCTCGGTCAGCAGATCGTCGAGCGGGCCCGAGCCGATGCCGGTCAGCCAGCGGTACTTGCCGTACAGCCGGCGCCCCTCGTAGCCCACGCCCACCTCGGTGCCCGCCATCGGCCCCGCATACAGCGACGCCACGCCCGGCGTGGGGTCGTCGAGGTGCTGCCACTCGCCGGCGCCGCCGATCCACAGCCCGAGGAGCAGGTCCCAGTCGCCGCCGCCGAGGACGTCGAAGCCGAGGCCCAGCCGGCCGGTCCACAGCAGGTCGTTCTGCGGCAGGTAGCGCACCTCGGCGGACAGGTAGGCGTCCTTCTCGCCGCTGA
>JAWKRQ010000137.1:0-7360 GCA_041389545.1 Myxococcota bacterium
CGGGTCTTGTCGGCGGCCGCGCGCGTCTCGTCGGCCGAGGCGCGGATCCGCGAGGCGAGGGCGGCCAGCGCGGCGGGGTCGGCCTGCTCGACGGCCTCGACCTCGGCCGCGACGGCCTCGGCGAGCGTGCGCACCGCGGCGGCGTTCTCCTCGAGCACCCGGAAGGCCTCGGCGGTAGCGGCGTCGGCCCGGTGGGTCTCGGCCTCGCGCCTGCCGGCCTCGAGCCAGCCCTCGGCCTTGCGGGCGGCGGCCGCGGCGTCTTCGCCCGGCGCCGCGGCCTCGGCGCGCGCGGTGGCGAGCTTCTGCGCGGTGGCCTCGCGCTCCTCGCGGACGCGCTCCGTCGCCCGGTCCACCACGGCGGTGACGGCGTCGGCGCTGGTGTCGGCCCGCTCCAGCGCGAGCCGCGCGGTGCGCAGGATCGACTGGGCCACGGGCAGGGTGTCCGCCTGGCCGGCGAGGGGCACCGCAGCACGGACCTTGGCGGCGGCCTTGGTCGCGGCCTGCACGTGCTGCGCCGTCTCCTCGACGAGCGGGGCCGGATCGACGCCGCTGTCGCGCACCACGCTCGGGATGCGCGCCGCGGCGGCGCGCGCGCGCTCGACGGCGTCGTCGGCCTTGGCGACGATGGAGGCGACCTCCTCGCGCACGCTCTCGAGCGCCTCGGCCTCCTCGGCGGCGGCCCGGGCGAAGTCGAGGGCCTCCTCCACCACCTGCGACGCCCTGGCGCAGTCGCTGGCGAGCTGCTCGGCGAGCTTGCGGGCGCGGTCCTCCAGGCCCTCGATGGTCACCACGTCGGTGGCGGCGCCGGCCTGCTCGGCTGCGGCGTCGACGTCGGCGACCTGGGCGCGGGCCGCCTCGACCATCCGGCTCGCCTGCTCGAACCGCTGGACGGCGATCTCGGAGCGGTGCGCGTTCACCCGGCGCCCGGCGGCGGCGAGCGCGGCGTCGACCTTGTCGACGGCGGCCTTGGCGCGCGCGGCCTGGTCCCACCCGCGCTGGCGCAGGTCGGCGATGCGCTGCTCGTGGGCCTCGGCGCGGGTCCGGGCCTCGCGCTCGGCCGCGGCGACGCCCTTGGCCTCGACCTCGGCCGCCTGCTCGACGAGGCGCTCCACGCTCCGCTGCAGCTCCGTGGACCGGGCCGACAGCCGCCGGGCCTCGTCGCCCGACGCGGCCGCCCGCGCGCGCCCGACGAGCTGCTCCAGCTCGGCCTGGGCCTTCCGCGCGTCGGACACGAGCTCGCGCAGGTGCAGGGTGGCGTTCGCCGCGGCCTCCTCGCGCGCCCCGCGCTCCGCCAGCGCGGCCTCGAGGCGCCCCTGCGTCTGCACGATGCGCGCCAGGTCGGCCTTGACGGCGTCGACCGCGCGCCCGTTGCCCTGCTGCGCCTCCACGATGAGCGCGGCGGCCGACTCGGCCGTGCCGATGGCCCGGCGCACGGCCTCCACCACCACGTCGAGCTGGCGCTTCTTCTCCTTGGCGCGGCCGAGCGCGGCCTCGGCGTTGGGCACGACCTCGGCGGCGTCGGTCGAGGCTCCGCGCGGCAGCGGCGCGATCGCGCGCCCGCCGGCCTCGGTCTGGTCCTCGCCGAACGCCCGGGCGGACTGGTCGAGCATGCCGAGCTGCGCCACCACGCCGTCGTCGGTGTGCCACGGCGCGGCCTCGTCGCGGAGCGCGGTGAAGGTGGTGCGGGCCTCGCTGACCCACTGCTCGATCTGCGCCACGACCTCGCGGGTGCGCGCGCGCGCGTTCGCGAGCGCCACGGCCTCCTCCTGGGCCATGCGCTCCGCCTCGGCGAGGAGCTCGAGCGCCTCGGGGAGGTCGGTGGTGATGCGCTCCAGGACGACAGGGCGGTCTGCGCGTGCGCGCGCGCCTCGGCGGTCGCGCTCGGCCGCCGCGAGGTCGGCCGAAGGCGGCCTCCGGCCTGGAACTCGGCGATGTCGATGATCTCCGAGCGCCTTGGTCCGCGCCCGGACGGCGGGCTCGACCTCGGTGGCGGACAGCTCGGGCGAGAGGTTCCGCGCGACGGCCCACGCGGCGTCGACCAGGGCGAGCGGCCCTCGGCGTGGGTCCGCGCCTCCGCGGCCGGCGGAGGCGATGGCCTGGCGCAGCTCGTCGCGCCGGCGCAGGTCGGTGAGCCGGCCTCGGCTCGCCCGCACGTCGCTCGCGGCGGCGCGCACTGCGGCCTCCATCGCCTCGGTGGCGCGGTCGGCGAGCCCGCGGAGGAGACGACGGCGGGCTCGGCGGCCTCGACCTCGCCTGCGCCCGCGGCTTGCGCGGCCGGTGCGGCGACGCGGCCACGGCCGTCCGCGCCGCTTCGAGGCGGGCGCCGACCACGCCGCGCCCGCACCACGCGCGGGTCCGACAGCGACTCGGTCTCCTCGAGCACGCGCTCGGCGTCCTCCGACAGCTGGCCAGCTGCCCGTCGATCGCTCGGTGAGCCTGCGCCTCCTCCTGGAGCTTCGACAGCTTCGCGCGGGCCCGGCGAGCGCCCCCGCCAGCGCCACGATGCGATCGGACAGACCGCTCGCCTCGCTGGCGGCGTCGGTCGCCCGCGCGAGCGGCGCTCCATCGCCCGGACGAACGCCTCGGCGTCGCGCGCGGTTCTGCCGCGCTGGCGTCGCCCGCCGTGTGCGCCGCCTCGCTCGCCGCGGCCTCGGCGGCGGCGACCGCCTGCTCGAGCGCCTCCCGCAGCTCGCCGCTGCCGGGCAGGCGCCCGATGGCGATGGCGTCGTCGGCCCGCTGGCGCGCGGCGCGGGCCTCGGACACCGCGCGCGCGGCAGCCACAGGCGCTCCTCGGCGCTCGATGGCGAGCGCCTGGCCTCGAGCTCGGCGTGGCGCGCGCGCGATCGGCGGCGAGCTTCGCGTCGGCGAGGCCGTGAGGGCGGCTCTCGGCCCGCCGCGCGGCGTCGGCGTAGCGCAGGGACAGGTCGCCGCGGGCGGCCGTGCGCGGCTCGCGGGCGACCTGGTCGGCGAGCTCGGCCTGGTTGCGGGCGTCCTCGGCGGCGGCGTGGGCCCGCTCGGCGGCGGCCGCGGCGGTGTCGGGGCCGCCTGGGTGCCCTCGGCGGTGAGCGATCCGTCGCGCTGCTCGCCCTCGAGCCGCGTCACCACGTCGTCGGCCTGGTTGGCGGCGTCGGTGGCGCGCCGGGCGTGCTCCCCGGCCGTGCGCGCCGCCTCGGCCAGGGCGCGGGCGTGGGCCGCCAGCCGCTCCGCCAGGCGGTCGAGCTCGGCCAGCTGGGTGGCGGCCTCGGTGAAGGCGCCCTCGCACTGGAGCTCGGCGTTGCGCACCAGATCGAGGGTGATGAGGGCGCCCGTCGCGTCCTCGTCGAGCTCGATGAGGCCGGCGGCGCCTCGGGCGGAGGCCGCGGCCCGCTCGGCGCGCTCGGCGGCCAGGCGGGCGGTGCGGGCGATGCCGTCGTGCTCGGTTGTGGCGCCGTGGCGCCCTCGGCGGCGATGCGCTCGGCCACGCGGGCGGCGAGCGCCAGCGCCCGCGCGGCGACCTCGGCGGTGCGCACCACGATCTCGCGGGCCTTGCCCTGGATGTCGGCCAGCGGCGCGTTTGCTCGGCAGGTCCTCGACGGGGGCACGGGCTCCGCCGGATCGGCGGCGGTGCTGGGCCGTACGGCGGGCGGCCGGGGCTTGGGCGGCGCGGGCACCGGCGCCTTCGGCGGCGCCGCGACGGCGGGCTCGGGCGGCCGGGGCGCCGGGGCAGGCGTCGGCGCGGGCGGCAGCGGGGTCCCGCAGCGCCGTCACCACGTCGTCGTCCCACTCGTCCACCGGGACCATCGGCTCGGGC
Source organism: Myxococcota bacterium (assembly GCA_041389545.1). Taxonomy (GTDB): domain Bacteria; phylum Myxococcota_A; class UBA796; order UBA796; genus JACKER01. The sequence continues at coordinate 3,791 of JAWKRQ010000137.1, forward strand.
TCGGGCTCGGGCTCGGGCACCGGCGTCGCGGGCGCCGACACCAGCGGCGACGCCGGCGGCGACGCGGGCAGCGACGGCAGGTCCGCCGCCAGATCGTAGAGCGACGCGCCGCCCAGCCCCTTCAGCAGGGCCGTGGCGTCCTTGGCCATCGCCCGGCCGGAAGCGGGCCGATCCTGCGCCCGGACGGCGAGCCCGCGCGTGAGCAGCTCGATCACCTGCGGTTCGGCGTCCGCCATGGCGGCGCGCAGGGCCGTGATGGCGCCGCCGTTGCGGATCGTGGTCGCGAGCGTGGACGCCTCGCCCGTCAGCAGCGCGCCGCCGAGGGCCACCTCCGCCGCGGTCACGGCCAGCGCGTAGAGGTCGGCGCGCAGGTCCTCGTCCTGCTCGTCGATGCGCTCGGGCGCGAAGTACCGCAGCCCCGGCCCGGGATCGGCGCCCGCGCCGCTCGCCTCGAGCCAGGCGGCGACCTCCACCGCGGGGACGCCGTGTCCGACGACCGACGCCCCGCCCATCGGGTGGACGAGGATCCGCCAGGGGTTGAGCGCGCCGTGGGCCGGGATCCCCGCGCGCCGCCCCGCCCGGGCGGCGTCGTCGAGCACGGGCCCCACCGCCTGGACCAGCTCCAGCGCCGCGCGCACGCCGGCCGGGCGGCGCTCCTCCGCGCACCGCTCGAGGATGCGCGCCAGCAGGATCCCGTCGCCAAGCGGGTAGACGAAGGTGGCGCGCTCCCGGTCCCACGAGACGAGCGGCGCCACGCCCTCGACGGCGGGTGCCTGCACGAACGGGGCGATGGGGTCCATGCCCTGGTGCAGCAGCGGGTGCAGGGCGAGATCGTCGCGGAAGCGCAGCGCGACGTGGGGCAGCCCGTGCGGATCGCACACCACGAGCACCTGGGCGCCCGGCCCCTCCACCGGCGCGCCCGCCGGCGACCACCCGTCCATGCTCAGCCCTTCCGTGCCCAAGCACCCTCACGCGCCAAGATACCTCGCCGGACCGGCTCGGGTCACGGACCGTCAAGGCTCGTCAGCGCGGCGACGGGCGCACCGTGCGGCACGTCCAAGGGTGCAGACACGCAGGGAGGCAGCCATGGACCACGGCTTCACCGACGCTCTCGACGCACTCGCCTTCGGGCTCATCGGCGTGGCCGTGGTGGCCGTCGGCATCGGCACGCTCGGCACGGAGCTCCACGTCGAGCCGCCCGCGCCGACCGTGATCGCCGCCGAGGCGCAGGGGCCCGTCCCGCCGCCGTCTTCGACGTGGAGCTCGACGCCGCGGCCTGGCTCGCCGGCGTCGCCGACGGCGCGGCCGCGGCCGTGCCGGGCGCCATGCCCAGCCTGGCCGTGGCCGAGGCGGAGGCCGCCCCGGCGCTGCCCGTCGCGGGCGACGCCGACGCCGACGTCGACGCCGCCGCCACCGCCCGGGTCGAGCGCGCCGGCTACACCCGCGCCTACGCGCCCGGCGTCGATCGCGAGGCCGCGCCCAGCCGCGGCCGGGGCTGCCAGCAGGCGCCCGACCCGCTCATCCGCCAGCTCGGCGACGATCGCTTCTCCATCGCCGACGCCGTCGTCGAGCGCTACACCCGCGACTGGTCGCGCCTGAAGGACCTCGGCTGGTCGGAGGTGCACCGCGGCGCCGACGGCAAGGCCGACGGCATGCGGCTCGGCGGCATCCGCTGCGGCTCGGACCCGTACGACGCCGGCTTCCGCAGCGGCGACGTGGTCCACAGCATCAACGGGCGCCGCGTCTCCTCGGTCCCGCAGGCGATCGCCGCCTACGTGGCGCTCAAGGGCAAGCGCTCCTTCGACGTGGAGCTCACGCGCGGCGGCGTGCGCCGCACGGTGCGCTTCCAGCTGCGTGCGTAGCGCGCACGGGCTCGGCGCTCACTGGTTCCACGGGAACGGGCGCGCCTGCTTGATGAACAGCTGGGGGTCGCCGCCCGGGTCGTTCTTGTCGTCGAACTTGAACTCCACGTCCATCCCGTACCAGACGCCCGGCTGGTTGCCGTAGACCGGGCGGAAGGTGTTGTTGATGGCGTCGAGCGCGATGCCCAGATCGTTGATCTGACGCGCGGTGAGCACCGTGGTCCCGTCGGGGATCAGGTTGCTGTGCGAGATGTAGACCACGGGCGAGCCCGGCAGGTTGAAGAAGTGCAGGTAGGCGTCGGGGATGAAGCCCAGATCCGGCTGCACGACCTCGTAGTCCTCGCGCTGGACGTTGACGTAGAACGCGGGCTCGAGCCCCGAGGTGTCGAAGATGTTGTTGGTCACCGCCACGCCGTTCGCCTCCTCCTGCGGGAAGTTCGGCGTCGTGAGCAGCGCCATGCCCACCTGCGTCTGGTCGATGCTGTAGTACTCGCGCTCCTCGTAGGCCCGCGGGTTCCACAGGTTCGACCAGGCGGTCTTGATGGCCCAGGCGACGGTGTCCTCGGCGTCGGTGTCGCGGCCGTACTCGGGGTCGCCGGTCTGCGAGTTGTAGATGCCCGCCCCGGTGAAGGTGCCGAGGTCCTCGGCGTTGGTGCTGGACCGGAAGCGCCAGTCGATCGTCGGGTCGGAGGTGTCGAACTGGGCGTTGGCCTGATCGAAGACCGCCTGGAGGAAGTCGGGGTCGAGCGGCGCGTCGACGATCTCGACCTTGAAGGCCTCCAGCTGCTCGGCGCGGTAGGCGGGGTCCGACCACTGCGGATCGGCGAGCAGCTCGAGCAGCCGGTCGCGCAGGCCGTTCGACTCCATGTGGTGGTTGTACCAGTGGAACGGGATGACGAACGCGTCCTGGATCGGGACGGCGTCGCCGATGTCGTAGAGCGCCGCGTAGTTCGTGCCCTTCGAGCCGAAGCGGGTGAGCCCCACCCGGATCTCGTCGGCGAGGGGCTGGTCGTCGGCGATGATGTCTTCCACCGGCCTCAGATCCGTGACGGTGTCGTCGATCTGCGGGACCTCGATGGGCGCCGGCTTGTGGTCCTCCCACCAGGCGTCGGCCTCGGCCTGCGTGATCTCCTTGATGCTCCAGTCGAACGGCCCGACGGTGAGCTCGACCCACTTGTCGCGCAGGGCGACCAGGTCGGGGTCGTTCTGGGCGTCGCGCAGGCCCATGTTGGGGGTGCCGCGGTTGATGGACAGCACGTTGATGTGGGCGAGCGGCGTCTGGAACGCGCCGGTGACGATGCCGGCGGTGATGGAGATGTCGTTCGGCACCTCGTCGAGGACCACGAGCTCGCGGAACGGCGTGTACTGCCCGTCGACCTCCTCGGCCGTCTTGAACCGCAGCAGGCCGGTGGTCGTGCCGAGGTTGTACGGCTGATAGTCGATGCCGGCGAACAGGTCCTCGGTGGTGATGACCTTCACGTCGTCGGGGAGGTCGGGCACCAGCGCGTCCACCGCGGTGGACGTCGGGTGGAAGTAGAGCTCCTTGCCGAAGAACGCATTCTCGACGATGGTGCGGTAGGCGGTGGTCACCATCTCGGCGCTGGCCGTGTCGTACGGCGAGATCTCGTAGGCGTAGACGCCCGGGCCCTCGTAGTAGCTGACGGCGCCGAGGATGAAGCGGCGGTCGGGGCTATAGTACTCGGTGGCG
>JAWKRQ010000138.1:0-5840 GCA_041389545.1 Myxococcota bacterium
CCGCGCCCGGCCTCGAGCAGCAGCCCGGCGCTCGCGAGATCGCGATCGAGGGCCGCCAGGTCCGCATCGACGTCGCGGCGCACCCGCTCGAGCTCCGACGCCAGGTTGAGCGCCGTGAGCATCGCGATCGTGTAGTCGTCCATCCGCGGGCTGCGGGACGCGATCTCGGCCATCCGGCGGTCGACGTCCCGCGCGATGGCCGGCAGGTCTTCGTCCTGGTCGCTCCGGACGGAGTAGGTCCGCCCGCGGATGGTGATCTGGACCGTGTGGACCTTCAACCCGACCTCCGCGCCCAGCAGAGGTCGTAGCCCCGTCACACCAGGGCGTCGACGAAGACCTCGGGTTCGAAGTCGCGCAGGTCGCCCACCTGCTCGCCGAGCCCGACGAGCTTGACGGGCAGCCCGAGCTCGGTCGCGATGGCCAGGATCATCCCGCCCTTCGCGGTGCCGTCGAGCTTGGTGACGACCACCCCGGTGAGCGGCGTGGCCTCGTGGAACAGCCGCGCCTGCGACATCGCGTTCTGCCCCATGGTGCCGTCGAGGACGAGCAGCGTCTCCTGCGGGGCCCCGGGCGAGGCCTTATCGAGGACGCGGCGCACCTTCGACAGCTGCTCCATCAGCGGCTTGCGCGTCTGCAGCCGCCCGGCCGTGTCGACGATGACGACGTCGTGGCCCTCGCGCTGCGCCCGCTCGACGGCCTTGTAGGCGACGGCGCCGGGGTCGGCGCCCTCGTCGAGCGCTGTGATGTCGACGTTGGCCCGCTCGGCCCACACGTTGAGCTGCTGCTCGGCCGCCGCGCGGTAGGTGTCGCCCGCCGCGAGCAGCACCCGGTGGCCCTCGCCGCGCAGCCGGGCCGCCAGCTTGCCGATGGTCGTGGTCTTGCCGCTGCCGTTGACGCCGACCACCAGCACGACCCACGGCTGGCCCGCCTCCGCCCGGAACGGCTGGTGCACCTTGCCGAGGATGGCGCGCATCTCGTCCTTGAGCACGCCGCGCATCGCCGCGGCGTCGTTCGTGCCGTCGGAGGCCGCCTCGCGGACGCGGGTGATGAGGCGATCGGTGGTGGGGATCCCCACGTCGGCCCGGATGAGGACCTCCTCGAGCGCCTCGAGCGCCGAGGCGTCGATCGGCCGGCCGAAGATGCGGTCGATCCCGCCGCGGAGCAGGTCGCGGCTGCGCCCCAGCGCCTGCTGGAACAGCGACACGCGCGGCTCCGGTGTGGGGCGCTCGTGGATCTCCGTCGGCAGGTCGGGGACCCGCTCGATCTCCTCCGTGGTCAGCGACGCGTCGTCGAGCCGGCGCTGGGGCGGCACCCGGACGACGGGCGGCCCCGTCCAGCGGTAGGCCACCCCGACCAGCCCGGCAAACGCGATCGCCAGCACGACGCTGCCGACCACCACCTCTGGCGACGCCGTCGCCGCGCTCATCGCGTGGTCCGGCGCCTCGACGACCGCGTGCCCCTCGCCCGGTCCCATCCGACCTCCCCACCCGCGGCGTAACCAGCCCCGGAGGGCCCCCTACCACGCCGACAGGTCGACGGACACCAGACGCGACACGCCGGGGCGGGCCATCGTGATGCCGTACAGGGTGTCGGCGCACTCCATGGTCTTGCGGTTGTGGGTGATGACCAGGAACTGGGATCGGAGCGCCATCTCCTTCAGCATCTCGTTGAAGCGGGCGCCGTTGGCCTCGTCGAGCGGGGCGTCGACCTCGTCGAGCACGCAGAACGGCGACGGCTTCACGCGGAACAGCGCGATCAGCAGGGCGATCGCGGTCATCGCCTTCTCGCCGCCGGACAGCAGCTGCAGGTTCTGCAGCCGCTTGCCGGGCGGCTGCACGAAGATCTCCACGCCGGTCTCGAGCAGATCCTCCTCGTCGGTGAGCGCGAGGCGCGCGCTGCCGCCGCCGACGAGCCGCGGGTACACGTCGCGGAAGTAGGCGTTGACGCGATCGAACGTCTCGCGGAAGCGCTCGCGGCACATCTTGTTGAGCTTCGCGATGGCGGCGCGGATCCCGTCGACGGACTGCTCGAGGTCCTGCCGCTGGGCCGCGAGTTCGTCGTGGCGGCCGCGGAGCTCGCGGTACTCCTGCGGTGCGGCCAGGTTGACCTCTCCGAGGCGCGCGAGCGCCTGCCGGTGCTGATCGAGGTGCGACACGGCGGCGCGGACCCGCTTCTCGTCGCGCAGCTCGGCGAGCGACAGCGTCTGGGGCTCGACGCCTTCGACGCGCTCGCCGCCGATCTCGACCCCCTCGCGCACGTCGGGATCCACCTCCAGCACCAGCCGCTGGTCGATCCGCAGGCGCTCGAGCATCGCGGGCAGCGACTGCTGGTAGCGCTCGTCGATCCGGCCCCGGAGGACCTCGAGCTCGGAGACGACCTTGCCGTGGTGCGTGGTGTGGCGCTCGATCTCGCGCGCCACGCCCGCTACGGCCTCGCGGGCGGCGCGCAGGGCGGCCTCGACCTCGTCGCGGGCGGTGGCGAGGCCGCCGCTGCGCTCGCGCTCCTGCTCCAGGCGGTCCCACAGCTCGCCGCGCTGGTCGGACGCCTCGGCGACGCCACGCAGCGCCTCGGCCTTCGCGGCCGCCGCGGCCTCGGCCTGCTCCGCGAGCGACGCGGCGTGCTCGCGCGAGCGCGCCGCGCCGGCCGCTGCCTCGGCCTCGCGCTGCTCCGACGCCGCGCGCCGCTCCCGCGCGGCCGCCGCCCGCTCCACGGCGGAGGCCCGCGACACGGCGAGCTCGTTGGCGCGCTCCCGGGCGGCGCGCTCGCCGCCCTCGGCGGCGGCGGCCTCGGCGCGCTCGGCGTCGAGCACCTCCCGCGCCGACGCCTCGCCGGCGGCGGCCGCCGTCGCCACCTCGCGGAGCCCCTTCGAGCGCCGCGTCGTCGCTGCGGCGGGCCACGCGCTCCGCGATCCGGCGTTCGCAGTCGGCGATCCGCGCGTCGATGCGCCCGACCTCGGCCGCTGCGGCGCCCGCGCGGGTCTGGACGGCGTCGCGCTTGCGCTGGGCCTCGAGCCGGGCCTCGACGGCCTGCCCCGCGACGCCCGCGCCGCCTCGGTGGCGGCGGACGCCGCGCGCAGGGCCTCGCGGGCGGGCCCGTCTCGTCGACGGTGTCGTCGACGGGCTCGGGCGCGGCCTCCGCCTCGGCCAGGACCCGCCGCCAGGCCGCGAGCGCCTCCTGGTGCGCCGCCTGCAGCGCGGCCAGCGCGGCGTCGCGCTCGGCCTGGAGCGCCTGGTGGCGGGCGGCGGCAGCGTCGCGCGCGGCCTCTTCGGCCCGGGCCACGGCCTGGGCACGCGCCGCGCGGGCGGCCTCCAGCGCGTCGAGGTGGCTGCGCACGAAGACGTCGCGGGCCTCGACGGCGGCGGTCAGCGCCTGCTCGGCCTCGGCCAGCCCCGCCCCCGCGACGGCGCGCTCGGCCCCGGCCGCGGCGATCTGCTCGACGAGCTCAGCCACGCGCTGGTCGAGCGCCCGGTCCGCCGCGACGGCGCGCTCCATCGCGCCCGGGGGCCCCATGGTGACGAACCCGCCCGGATCGAGCCGGAAGCCGGGCCCGGCCGCTGCGCCCCCGCCGCCACGGCCTCGGCGAGGTCGGCGGCCAGCGCGATCGCGGCCGCGGGCGGCGGCGCGCCCTCGGGCCACAGCACGACCGAGACGGTGGCGTCGGCCGGGCGGGCGGCGGCGACGGCCTGCAGCTCGGCCAGCGTGCGCACCACCGGCTGCCCGGCGCGGTCGCCGAGCCGCGCCACCCAGTCCGCCCGCGCGGCGGCGTCGGGGGCGAGCTCGGCCAGCGCCGGGGCCCCGGGCACGACCTTGCGGACCAGGTCGCCGGCGCCGGCCGTCGCCTGCAGCTGCCGCCGGATCTCGGCCCGCTCGGCCTCCGCGGCGGAGCGGCTGCGCGTGAGCCGCAGGTGCTGCTCCTCGGCGTGGGCGTGGCGCTTGCGGGCGGCGTCCCGGCCCCGCGTGCCCTCCGCGACCGCCTGCTCCAGCGCCGCCCGGCGCTCCGCGCCCTCGCGCTGCTGCTCGGCGGCGGCCCGGTCGTGCTCGGCCTCGGCGGCCGCGCGTGCGGTGCCCACCGCCTGCCGCCCCGTGCGCTCGGCCTCGGCGATCCGCGCGGCCCAGGCCTTGTCGGCGGCGCGCTCCGTCCGCGTCCCTGCGGCCTCGGCCGCCGCGACCCACTTCCGCCCCCGGTCGAGCGCGGCCAGGCGCTCCTTCTCCGCGCGCGCTGGCGGCCAGGGCCGCGTCGCGCGCGGCCACGGCGGCGTCCTGCGCCGTCCGCGCCTCGGCCTCGGCCTCGCGGGCGTCGCCCAGCGCGGCGTCGCGCTCCGCCACGACCTCGAGCGCCGCGACGAGCGCCTGCTCGGCCTCGGCGACCTCCTTGTCGGCGGCCGCCTGCGCGTGCACGGCGCGGACGCGCTCGGTGCGCTGCTCCGCCACGTCCGCCTCGAGCGACGCGATCTGCAGCTCCCGCTCGCTCTTCGCCCGCTCGGCGTTCGACAGCGCCGTCTCGGCGCCCATCCGGCGCTCCATCGCGCCGCGGATGGCCTCCTCGGCGGCCTCGCGGCGCTGGCGCGCAGCGTCGACGCCGGCCTTCGCCGAGCCCGCCGCCGCCTCCGCCCGCTCGAGCTCTTCGGCCAGCGCCGCGATCCGCGCCTCGGCCGTAGCGAGCTCGCCGTCCACGGCCTCGATCTGCTCGCGGGCCTCCGCGGCCGCCGCGGCCTGCCGCTCGGCCTCGACCTCGGCGCGCGTCCGCTCCTTGCGGAGCTCCTGCGAGCGCCGCTCGTGCAGCTGCGCGGTCGCGTTGCCCTCGCGGATGGCGCCGTCGAGCTCGGCGAGGTCGTCGCGCAGCGTGGTGAGGCCGTCCTCCACCACCGCCAGCTCGTCCCGCCGGCGCACGAGGTCCTGCTCCTGCAGCGCGATCGCCTCGCGCTGGCGGGCCTCGTCGAGGCGCAGCGCGTCGATGTCGGCGCGGGTGGCGGCGCGGTCCTCCACCAGCGCGAGGTGCTTGGCGAGGGCGAGCCGCAGCTCGCCGAGCCGGATGAGCGCGCCGTGGCGCCGGAACTCGGCGGCCTTGAGGACCTGACCCTCGAGGGAGCGCAGGTGGCGCGCCATCTCGTCGACCACGTCGGCGGCGCGGTCGAGCTGCGCGGCGGTGGCCTCGAGCCGCTCCTGGGCCTCGTCGCGTCGGGCCTTGTAGCGGGAGATGCCGGCGGCCTCGTCGATGAGCGAGCGGCGCTCCTGCGGGGAGGCCGAGATCATCTTGTCGACCTGGCCCTGCTCGATGAACGAGTACAGGTCGTTGCCGATGCCCGAGTCGAGCAGCAGCTCGATCACGTCGCGTCGGCGCACGCGCGTCTGGTTGAGCGTGTACTCGGAGGTGCCCGAGCGGTGCAGGCGGCGGCCCACCTGGACCTCGGTGAGCGCGGCGTACTCCCCCGGGAACGGCGAGCTGTCGTCGGTCATCAGCGTCAGCACGACCTCGGCGTAGCCCACGGGCTTGCGATCGGCGGAGCCGGCGAAGATGACGTCGGTCATCTCGCTGCCGCGCAGGCTCTTGGCGGACTGCTCGCCGACGCACCACTTCAGCGCGTCCACGACGTTCGACTTCCCGCTGCCGTTCGGCCCGACGACGCAGGAGATCCCCGGACCGAAGTGGAAGGTCGTGCGGTCGGGGAAGGACTTGAAGCCGTGCAGCTCGAGCCGCGCGAGCCGCATGTCTATCGGCGCCCGATCACGGTCACCGCGGCCCCTGCAGCCACATCGCGGCGCGCTCGGCGTAGTGCGCCCAGGAGTACGCGATGGCGTCGCGCTCGCGGTCGCCGACCGGCCGGACGACGCGGCCCGGC
>JAWKRQ010000139.1:0-5728 GCA_041389545.1 Myxococcota bacterium
CGCGCACCGCCCTCGTGCAGCTCGGCACGTCCGCCGCCGTGCGCGCGCTGGCCGAGCGCCTCTCCGAGGAGGGCGCCGAGGGCGACCGGTACCCGACGATCAACGCGCTGTCGCGGTTCCGCGGCGAGGCGCGGGTGCCCGCCGTCCGGGCGCTGATCGAGCTGCTGGCGAGCGAGGACACCACCGTCCGCCGCACCGCGTTCGACGCCGCGCTGCAGGCGCTCGGCACCCGCGAAGACGCCGAGAAGCTGCGCCGGCCGGGCCCGCCGCTGGCGCACCCGCCCGAGGTGCGCCCGGCGGAGCTGACCCTGGAGCTGCTCAGCGCCGCGGCGCGCTCGCGCTACCCGGAGCTCCGCGTGCTGGCGGCGAACCAGCTCGACGTGCTGGCCCACCCCGAGGCCGACGAGCTGCTGCGCGGCCTGTTCAACGACCGCGAGCGCGACGTGCGCATCGCCGCCGTCGCCGCCTACGCCCGCCGCGTCATCGACGGCGCCTCCGACGCCGCGCCGCTGCGCGACGTGCTCCGCGGCGGTGCCCGCGAGACGCTGCTGTCGGCCGCGCGCGGGCTCGCCGCCGCTGGCGACCGCGACGCCTTCCGCCCGCTGCTGCTGTTCGTGCGCGCCGGCGCCGACGGCGAGCGCGAGCAGGCGCTGCTGTCCCTCGGCGTCCTCGGCGACCTGCGCGCCCTCGAGGAGCTCGAGGAGATCGCGGCCGGGGGCACCGAGGAGGCGCCCGTCGAGCCGCCGATGCAGGCGGCTGCGGTCGAGGCCCTCGGCCGGATGTACCGCCACGTCGAGGACGGCGACGTCCGCGAGCGGATCCGCGACCGGGTGGACGCCTCGCTGGCGAACCGCATGCTGTCGGCGTCGGCGGTGCAGGCGCTCGCCCAGATGGGCGGGGAGCGGTCGCGCTCGCGCCTCGAGGGCATCGTCGCGACGCCGTCGAGCAACGACCGCGTGGCCGCGGCGATCGCGCTGCGCGAGTTCGCCGACCCTGCCTCCGAGAAGCCGCTGGCCGGCGTGCTCGGCGACTGGTACAGCGAGCTGCGCTGGGCGGCCTACGAGGCCCTCCGAGCCATCTTCCCCGCGGATCGCACCCGGGTCGAGCTCCACGCCGTGCAGTCCTACCAGGACGACCTCGCGGAGCCCGCGGCGACCTACCTCGCCGCCGAGGGCGCGCCCGCGGCGCTGCTCACCATCCTCGGCACGCTCACCGACGACGACCTCCGCGAGCGGCTGCGGATCGGCCTCGCCCGCCGCGAGCACGTGCCCGCGGGCGACGTGGCGGCGCTGCTGCGCTCCGACAACCCGGTCGCGCGCGCCGACGCCGCCTGGGTGTGCGGCATCCGGGCCGAGCGGCTCGACCCGGCGGAGCGCGAGCAGCTGGGGAGCGCCCTCGTCGACGCCGCGAGCGGCGCCAGCGGGGCTGGCAGCAGGCCCGGCTCGCCGGCGACACCGAGCGCGCCGACAGCGAGGTCGCCGCCTGGGTGATGGCGCTGTGGGCCGGCCGCCGGGTGGCGCCGGAGCGCATCGCGGCGGCGGCCACCGAGGCCGTGCGGATGGCCGACGCGCCCGCCGAGGTGCGGGTCCGCGGCGCCCACGCGCTGCCCGACGCGCCGAGCGCCGTCGAGGCGGCGCTGCGTGCGCCGTCGATCGAGGTGCGCTACGCCGCGGCGTCGGCGATGCCGCGGGTGGTGCTGCAGGCCGACCTGAAGCCGCGCGACCCGGCGGTTGTGGCGCGGGCGGTGCTCGGGCAGGGGTGCCCGCGGGCGCCCTCGGCACGTCGCAGCGCACGGCGGTGCTGCCCGAGGCGCTGCGTCCGGCGCGGCAGGGCCACCCCCGAGCAGGCCACGCTGGCGCCGCTCGTGGCGCTGGCTCGCGGCGGGGGCTCCGAGCAGGAGCGCCTCGACGCCATCGGGGCGCTGTCGCTGTCGGCGGCGCCCGAGATCCACGAAGTGCTGGGCGAGCTCGCGTTCGCCGAGGGCGAGTCGGAGGCCATCTGCAAGGCGGCCTTCCGGGCGCGCCGGCGGGTGGCGCGGGCGATGGAGGCCAGGGCATGAGCGCGCGCATCGTCCAGCTGCGGTACCCCACCGCCAGCGAGGTCACCTCGTCACCGACGGCGTCGGTGGTCCGGCTTGCCCTCGACTCGGCGCGGGCCGAGGTGGGCTGTCGGGGCGGGTCAAGGACCCGGAGATGCTGCGCGACGCGCTGCTGTGCGCCGTCGAGCTGCGCGACAGCGACCTGCGCTACCGCGGGCGCGACCGCACCGCCTACCTCGCCTACCTGATGAAGCAGGGGAAGAAGGCCAGCGCCGCCATCTGGGAGGCGCAGAAGGCGTTCCTCGACATGCAGTACGGCGAGACGCGCGAGATGGCCGCGCGGCCTCGACCCGATCCTCACCGTCGACCCCGACGAGGTCTCGCTCGAGGTGTTCTCGCGCGACGAGAGCGCCTGGGCCCGCCTCGCCTTCGACAACGACGCGTTCGAAGACCGCACCGCCGCGACCGGCGGCCGCCTGCGACCTGTCCAAGCCGCTGGTGGACCGCCTGCGCGTCCGCACCTACCAGCCGCTCCAGCTCGACGTGGGATCCAGCCTCGGCGGCGCCGCCGAAGACCGCGAGGTCGAGCTGCCCGACGACTGGCTGCGGGGCTTCCTGCAGGTCCAGTCCGCCGCCACGCTCCCCGCGGCGGTGGCCGAGCTGCGGCCCGTCGACCTGTACAACATCCTGTTCTCGCTGCGGACGCGGCGGGCGAAGAAGGCGCCGCGCGCGCTGCGCTTCGAGCTCGTCCTCGACGCGCGGCCGCGGGTGGTGATCGAGCCGTGGGAGACCGCGCTCGAGTCCCACGGCGCCGTCTACACCGGCTCCCGGCCCGCGTGGTCCGGATGTACGGCCGGCAGCGGCTGCTCGCGCTGTCGCGGGTCCTGCCGCACGTGCGGGGCGCCCGGGTGCACCTGCTCGGCCCCGGCCTGCCGAGCTTCTGGGTCCTCGACCTCGCGCGCACGGCTCACCGTCGCGCTGACGAGCTGGTCCGAGAGCAAGTGGGCGTCGACGGCCAGCTTCGACGCGCTGATGCCCGGCGAGGGCGCCTCCGAGGACGCCGAGCGGGCCGTCCTCGCGCCCGCCCCGCGGTCCGCCGCCGCTGGCCGACCTGGCGCGCGAGCTCGACCTCACGCCGGAGGAGACCCGCACCGCCCTGCAGCGGGCGTGTCTGCGCGGCCAGGTGCTCGCTGACATCGACCGCGGGCGGTACCGCCCCCGGTCGCTGCTCCCCGAGCCGGTCGACGACGGCGCGATCCGCTACGGCTCGCCGCGCGAGGCCCTGGCGCACCGCCTGCTCGGCGATCCGGCGGGCGGCGCGGAGCCGATGGGCGAGGTGAAGGTCACCAAGCTGCACGCGGTGGTGGGCGAGGGCAGGAGGTCGAGGGCGAGGTCCTCGACCGGCAGCTCCAGCGCACCTTCTCGCTGCGCTTTCACCCTCGATCTCGAGGGTCAAGTGACGGACGCCTGGTGCAACTGTCCGACGTACCTCCGCTCCAAGCTCCGCGAGGGGCCGGCGAGCACATGATCGCAGCTGTTCGTCCACTCGCGGCGCAGGTCGCCGAGCCGAGCGGGCTGCGGCAGACGCCCGAGGCGGCTGCTCGTCCGCGCCGAGACCGCGTGCTCACGCGGCGAGAGGGGGACGGTCGTCGCACTGCCTACCGGGTGTCGCTGGACGACAACCTGGTGCGGATCGCGGTCCAGACGGCGGATCCGGGGAGCCCGCTGGGCGATCCCCGGCACGCGAGGACCTGGTACGACACGGATGGAGGCGCGCGAAGCCTACTTCGCGCGGTTGGATCGTTTGGCTGCCGGGGTTCATCGACACCGGGCAGCGAGCAGCTAGAGTAAACGCCTGGCAGGGAGGAAGGTTCGGGGACCCCGAACGAGGCCATCGAAGCACCAGCCTTGCGCCTAGAGCGCAGGGGCGGCGTTGCGCCGTCCTGGAGAATCGCCCGACATCCTTCGCAAGGTAGCCTGTTCTTGGCTCTCTCCCGTAGGGGCCCCCGCGGGTGTAGAGCTGAGACAACATCGCGTACGGTGTTTCTACACCCGGGGCCCCGCCCCCCGCCGGGGGGCCCCCCTACGGGGAGAGCCGGTGAGGCTACCGTGCCCTCGGTATGAAGGTGATGTTTCTTCCGCCTCGTTTCGACCTCCGAACCCCTCCCGGCCAGGCGTCCCACAGCCCACTGTGAGGATCGCCTGGCATGAGTGCCCCCAGCGAGCGGACCGTCGACGCCACCCCCCTGGTGGTCCTGCCCCCCGTCGTCTCGGTCGACGGCCAGCCCGAGGTCAAGCCGAACGGCAAGGCCGAGGGCCACGTGCCCGAGGTCGATCGGCGCGCCCTCGCCACGCAGCGCGCGGCCGACGCCGCCCGGTGGCGGGCGATCGTCGAGGCGGGCGGCGCGGAGGCGTGGATCGCCGCCGAGATGCGCGCGCAGGGCCTGACCGTCGACGACGACCCGTCCAGCCTGACCGACGCCACCAAGGCGGCCTACAAGGAGCGCAAGAAGGCCGAGGCGGCCGGCCGGCGGGCGCTGCGGCGCGCGGCCTGGGCGGCCTACCGCGCCACCCACGTGGTCCACGTGGGCGCGGGCGTGTTCTTCCGCGATGAGATCCCGATCTCCCGCGAGGCCGAGGCCGCGCGCCAGGTCCGCGCCTCGCGCAACGACCTGGCCGCGCTCGACTCCGTCGACGCGCTGGCGACCGGGCTCGGCCTCACCGCGCCCGAGCTGCGCGCGCTGTGCTACCACCGTGAGGTCGAGAGCTCGAGCCACTACCGTCGCTGGGAGATCCCCAAGCGCGACGGCACCGCCCGCGTCATCTCCGCCCCGAAGGAGCGGCTGAAGGAGGCGCAGCGCTGGCTCGTGCGCAACGTCTTCGAGAAGCTGCCCGTCCACCAGGCGGCCCACGGCTTCCTGCCCGAGCGCTCCATCGTCAGCAACGCCGCGCTGCACGCCGGCGCCGACGTGGTGGTGAAGGTCGACCTGCTCGACTTCTTCCCGAGCGTCACCTTCGCGCGGGTGAAGGGCCTGCTGCGCTCGGCCGGGCTGCCCGAGCCCGTCGCGATCCTCACCGCGCTGCTGTGCACCGAGCCGCCGCGCGAGATGGTGAAGTTCCGCAACCGCACGCTGTGGGTGGCCACCGGCCCGCGGGCCCTGCCGCAGGGCGCGCCGACCTCGCCGAGCATCACCAACGCGCTGTGCCGCAAGCTCGACCGCCGGCTGTCGGGCCTCGGCCGCACCTTCGGCTTCACCTACACCCGCTACGCCGACGACCTCACCTTCAGCTGGCGCCGCCCCGCCGACGATCCGCGCGCCTCGGCGCCCATCGGCATGCTGCTGCGCGGCATCCGCCAGGTGGTCGAGGGCGAGGGCTTCCGCATCCACCAGAAGAAGACCGCCGTGATGCGTCCCGGCGGGACCCAGCGCGTGACCGGCCTCGTCGTGAACGAGGCGGAGGGCGCGCCGCCCGTCCGCATCCCGCGCGACCTGCTGCGCCGGCTGCGCGCCGCGCTGCACAACCGCGAGCGCGGACGCGAGGGCCAGGAGACGCTCGAGCAGCTCGCGGGCATGGCGGCGTTCGTCTACATGGTGGACCCGGCGAAGGGCCGGGCCCTGCAGGAGCGCATCGCCGCCCTGTCGTGACCGCGCGGCGCGCTCACCGGGCGGCGCGCTCACGCGCCAACAG
>JAWKRQ010000140.1:0-5645 GCA_041389545.1 Myxococcota bacterium
TTCGACGGGATGCCGAGCGCGATGGGGCTCGACGGGAACGTCGACTACACCCCGTGGTTCGTCGATCGCGACCACGGCGACTACCACCTGCGGTCGACGAGCCCGGTGATCGACCTCGGCGACCCGTCGATCCTCGATCCCGACGGTACGCGCTCCGACATGGGGCGCTACGGCGGCCCCGCGGGCGGCTGACCCCGCCCGCGGAGCGCCGCGGCGGCTACGGGCAGAGGCGGTTGATGGCGTTCGGCGAGCCGTAGTCGCCCGAGCCGTACGTCGTCTGCGCGATGCACCAGCTCGAGCTGACGTTGTTGTTCGCGCCGTAGTAGTTGCGGCCGAGCACCCGGCTGCGGCCCGACTGCTTCGCCCAGGCGTTGGTCCACACCACCCGGTCGAGCTCGGTGCCGCCCACCGAGGTCTCGAGGATGATGGAGTCCGCGGCGTCGGCCAGGAAGAAGGTGTTCGGGTAGTCGTACCCGCCCACGAAGCCCACGTTGGTGGTGCGGACGAAGGTGAAGTAGCCGTGCGGCGGGACGATGTGGGAGCCGGCGACCACGAAGTTGGTGTTCACGTCGCGGACGTTCATCCCGTTGACGTCGATCTCGTTCGTGGTCGCGTTGTAGACCTCGAACCACTGGCCCGACGACTGCGGGATGGCGAGCGGCGCCGACATGAACTCGGAGATGACGAGGTCACCCGGCAGCACGTCCGCCATGGTGAAGGGGCTCACGCACACGTCGTGGAGCGGGTCGATCCCGAAGCGCCCGCCGAGGTCGTTGCGGCAGGACAGCCCGGGCTGGCACTCGGCGTCGGAGTCGCAGTCGCCCTCGCCGTAGGCGCAGGGGCAGCCGGTGGTGCAGTACCCCTCCTGGTCGCCGTTCTGCCCGCTGCAGCCGGTGCCGCAGTCGGCGCCGCCGTAGTCGATGGCGGTCTCGTCGGCGTCCTGCACGCCGTTCGTGCAGTGGTTGCTGACGCACACGTCGACGGAGAAGTGGAAGCCGAAGCTGGCGCCGTTGTTGTTGCCGCAGATGAGCCCGGCCTGGCAGTCGGCGTCGACGTTGCAGTCGCCCTCGCCCACCGCGCACTCGCAGCCGGGGTGACAGTAGGTCTGCGCCCCGGGGGTGCCGGTGCACTGCGCACCGCAGGAGCCGCCGAAGTCGATGGCGCTCTCGTCGCCGCTCAGGACGCCGTCGGTGCAGTGGGCGGGTGCACAGACGTCGGTGGACCAGTGCAGGCCGAAGTTGTCGCCGAGGTCGTTGGCGCAGACGAGGCCCGCCTCGCACTGACCGTCGTTGTCGCAGTCTCCCTCGCCGTTGGCGCACAGCACGGTGCCGTCGCAGTAGTCCGACATGCCGTTCGGGCCGCCGTTGTCCTTCGTGCGGAAGACCGCGTCGGAGTCGGCGGCCACCGGATCGGCGATCGGCGCCTGTCCGCAGCCGACCATCAGGGTGAGCACCGAGAGCAACCGGAGGCCCATGAGCGTTCCCTCCTCGGGGGGTGAAAGTGCCGTTCTCAACCCCGGGGCCGGCGTGCTGGCCGGTGCGGGGACACGGCCTCACTATAGGGCGGTTCCCCCGCGCTTGCCACGGGCGCCCAGCCAGCGTCCGCCGGGGATCCCCCGGCAAACGTCGCGGCGCGCGGGTTACCCGGCGGTTGCCCCAGCAGGTCGAGCCGGCCGGCCGACCGCGCGCGTGCCGAGAAGGCCCATGGACCCCCGACGCCGCTTCACCGCCACCGTCGACCGATACGACCGCTACCGCCCGGACTATCCCGAGGCGCTCGTGGACGCGCTGTCCGACCTCGCCGTCGGCGCCGCGGTGGTGGAGCTCGGCGCGGGAACGGGCATCCTCAGCCGACAGCTCGCCGCGCGCGGCCTCTCCGTCACGGCCGTGGAGCCGAACGAGGCGATGCGCACGGCCGGCGCCGCACACGCCGATTCCTCCGGCGTGCGCTGGGTGGCCGGGTCGGCCGAGCAGACGGGACTGGCCGCCGCCAGCGCCGACCTGGTCGTGGGGGCGCAGGCGTTCCACTGGTTCGATCTCGATCGTGCGCTGCCCGAGATCGACCGCCTGCTGGTCCCCGGCGCCTGGGCGGTCGCCGCCTGGAACGACCGGGTGGAACACGGCTTCGCCGCAGCCTACGACGAGGTGCTCCTCGCCTGGTCCGACACCTACGCCGACGTCCCCCGACCGGGGCCGACGCTCGAGGCGCTCGAGGCGCGCCGCCCCGAGGGGCGCCGCCTGCGGTTCCCCCACCGGCAGGTGCTCGACCTCGACGGCGTCATCGGGCGCGCCTGGTCGAGCTCCTACGTGGTGCACGGCGTGTCGGACCGGCAGGGCTTCGACGACGCGCTGCAGGCCGCGTTCCGCGCCCACGCCCTCGACGGGCGCGTCGACCTGGCGTACGAGACGGTGGCGTGGGCGTGGCCCCGCCGAGAGCCCTGAGGTGCGCATGGTGACCTGGTTGCTGGTGGTGGGCTGCCACGAGCCCGAGCGCTCGGCCGCGGTGCGTGCGCCCACGGACACCGACACCGACACCGCGGCCACGTCCACGGCGTCGGCCCCCGCGGACCCCTGCGAGACCGTCCTCGTGCCCGGCGCCTTCGGGGCGACCTCCGACGCGCTGCCGGACCCGGACGCGCCCACGTTCGGCGCCGCGCCCGAGCCGTTCCAGGTGCGCCTCGGCTGGCCGACCGAGGACCCGTCGCGCTCGGCGGGGTTCCTGTGGCGAACCGACACGGACACGCTCGCGAGCACCGTCCAATACGGCGTCGGCGACGCGCTCGACCAGACCGCGGTGGGGGTCAGCTACCGCTTCGGCGGCGCCGGCGACGACCCGGGCCCCGACCGCATCCACGAGGTGCGGCTGTGCTCCGGGCTGCAGCCGGCCACCACCTACAGCTACCGGGTCGGCGGCGACGGCCACTGGTCGCCCACCTACCAGTTCACCACCCCCGGCGCGCCCGGCAGCTTCGACACCTTCCGGGTGGCCGTCCTGGGCGACGCGCGCGGCGCCTACGAGACCTGGGGCTCCCTGCTGGCCGCGATCGACGCCGAAGACCCCGACCTCATCCTGTTCACCGGCGACATGGTGGACCTCGGTGGCGTCCAGGCGCAGTGGGACGCCTGGTTCGACGCCGCTGGCGACATCCTGGCGCGCCGGCCGCTGCTCGGGGCGCACGGCAACCACGAGTTCCTCGCCCCGCACTACTTCGCGCAGTTCATGTTCCCCGGCAACGAGCAGTGGTACGCCGTCCGCTACGGGCCGCTCGAGCTCGTGGTGCTCAACGACACCCTCGCGGCGCTGACGGACCTGCAGACCGAGGCCACGTTCCAGCAGGACGTGTTCGGCGCGACCGACGCGCCGTGGCGGGTGGCCATGCACCACCAGGCCGCCTACAGCGCTTGCACCCGCCACGGCAGCAACCAGCTCGTCCGCGACGCCTGGGCGCCCGTGTGGGACGACGCCGGCGTCCAGCTCGTGCTCGCCGGGCACAACCACATCTACGAGCGCTCGGTCCCCATCCGCGACGACGCGCCGGCGCCCGACGGCGCGGGCGCCGTCTACCTGGTGTGCGGCGGCGCGGGCGCCGACCTGTACGACGAGGTCGACGACACGGCGTGGTGGAACGCCGCCGCCGTCTCCGCGCAACACTACGCCATCGGCGACTTCGGTCCCGATGTGGCGACCTTCGAGGTCAAGGACCTGGCGGGCACCACCATCGACCGCTTCTCCATCCTGCGCGGGCCGGACGCGCAGCGCTGAACGGCGTTCACGGTTGACCGCGGGCGCCGCCTGCCGTATCGTGCCGACCGCACCTGGGCCGGAGCAGGCCATGGACCTCCCGAAGAAGGGTGGCGTGTTCACGGCGGTCCGGCGGGAAGACGCCGACGAGGGCGTCGCATCCTACGTCGCCGTGCTGGACGAGCCGGCCGCGCGCCGGGTGCTCGCCCGCCAGGTCGTGGGCGGCCTGGAGGTGGCGGGCGCCCGCGAGGCGCTGCGGGCGCGCGTCACCGAGCTGAAGGGCATCCGCGGCGACGGCCTCGCTCGGGTCTGGGATCTGGTGGAAGACCACAGTGAGGTGTACGTCCTCGAGCAGTGGTGCGAGGGTGTCCCGCTGTCGGCCGTGCTGCACTACTGCCTGACCGAGCAGCGCACCATCCCCGTCGAGCTGTTCTTGCACCTCGCGCGGCAGCTGTGCAACGCCATCGACGCCCTGCACCACAAGGCGGCGCCCCTGGCGCCCCCACCCGCTGCACCTGGCCTTGTGTCCCGCCGCGGTGCAGGTCTCGGTGTCCGGTCAGCTCACCCTCGGCCGCTACGGCCTGTTCCGAGAGGGCCCGCTCGCCGGCGCGCACGGCCCCGAGTACCTGTCGCCCGAGCAGACGCGACCCGCGCCGGTGCTGGCGCCCTCCACCGACGTGTTCGCGCTCGGCTCGCTGCTGTACGAGCTGCTGACGCGGCGTCCGCTGTTCAAGGCCGACACGGTCGGCCGCACCCTCGAGCGCATCCGCACGGCGGACATCCAGATGGCGCTCGTGGAGGTCCGCGAGCTGCTGCCGGGCCTCGACAAGGTGCTGTTCCGCGCGCTGTCCGCGAACCCGCAGCACCGCTACCAGCGGGCGTTCGTCCTGCGGGAGGACCTGCGCGGCCTGATGGCCGGCCACGCCTTCGGCGAGATCGGCACGGTCGCGCGCAGCTTCCTCTCCCCCATCGCCCACGCCGTCTACGACGCGTACATGACGGGGGCGCTGCCCGCGCCGGCGCCGCGGCGCGGCCTCGTCGCCGAGATCGACCTCGAGGCGGCGGCGACCGAGGCGATCCGCGCCCCGGCGCCCCGGAGCGCGGGCGAGCAGCCCGACACGGAGTGGGTCTCGCGGGGTCCCGGCCCCGGCGCGCCCCGCGCCGGCGCGCGCCCGCCGCGCAAGCCCATCGATCTGCTGCCCGACACCGAGCGCGTCTCGCTGGCCGCCCGTCTCGACGCGTCGGACGCCGAGGAGCTCGCCACCGCGCGCATGGTCACGCCGTTCGGCAACCTGGCCCTCGCCGAGCCGGCGCCGGAGCCGCCGCTCGGCGCCCAGTCGCACCCCGACCCCGCGGAGGCCGACGAGCTGCCCACCGCGGCCTGGCCGGCCCCCTCCCCCGTGCCCCCCGCCCGCGAAGCCGCGCCGCTGCCGGTCGGCACTGCCCCGCCGCTCGACGTGGCCCCGCTGGCCGAGATCAGCCGGTCGTCCACGGCGCTGCGCGTGCGCGGGGCCCGCGCCCCCGCGGCGGTCCGCCACAGCGAGGCCTCGGAGCTGCCCACCCAGCGGTTCCAGGCCGACGACCTCTCGCTGCCCCTGCCGCTGTCGGCGCGCGCCGCGCACCCGTCGGTGGTGATCGGCACGTCCTGGGCCTCCGAGCCCCCGGCGTGGGCGCGAGCGCCGTCGCAGCAGCGCCTCCAGCACCGCCTGCCGTCGGCGCCCCCGGAGCCGCTCGAGCGCTGGCGGGCGCCCGCTGCAGAGCCTCCGGGGCAGCCGCTCGTCTCCCTCACCCTCATCGCGCTCGGCACGGCGCTGCTCTGCGTCGTGCTGTGCCTCGGCCCCCCGGCGGGCGTGCTGTGGGCGGCGGCCGTGAGCGGCACCGACCCGCAGGATCTGCAGTGGGAC
>JAWKRQ010000141.1:0-5622 GCA_041389545.1 Myxococcota bacterium
GAGCTGGGCCTACGCGGGCATGGGCTACCTCGCGGCCTTCGCCGCGCCCGCCGCGCCGCTGATGTCGCGCGACCAGGGCCTGCAGACCATGGCCGGCGACTTCATCGCCGGGGCGAGCTTCGACATCCCGCACGCACCGGAGCTCGGCTCCCTCGACGTGGGCTACGTCTACTCCTCGGGCCTGTACACCAACGTGTCGAGCGAGCGGCTCGCGCTCTTCGCGACCACCATGATCACCGACCAGTTCACGCTGCTCGCCCTGGTGCGCGCCGGCGTCGCCGAGCTGCCGATCGTGAAGCGCGAGGTGCGCAAGATCGGCTCCACGTCGCTGTACGGGCGGAACATGGTCCTCGAGGCCCCGCCGGAGCCGACCGAGGCCCTGCCCGAGCAGAAGGGCTTCCGCGGCCTGTTCGCCGAGAAGCGCGGCGCCGTCGACCTCACCACCATCCACCTCGAGCAGCACCGCATCGGCCAGTACGTCTCCGTGTCCGGCGCGCTGGCGCTGCGGCCGCGGCTGTTCCTGCACGAGGGCAGCATCGCGGTGGAGATGCCGGTGAGCGCGCTGACCGAGGAGGCGGGCGGGCTGCTGAGCGACGCCGCGCTGGTGTCGGGGCGGATCGGCATCGAGGAGATGCCGGCGCTGCCCTGGTACGGGACGGAGGGCGGCCGGCAGCTGTTCGTGGACCTGTCGCTGCTCGGGTTCGTGCACGTGCGCCGCAACGCGCCCTCCACGCTCGCGGTGTTCCCGTACGCGGAGGGCGCGTGGGAGCTGTCCATCCTGATCGACGCCGGGTCGCTGTCGCGGCGCGACGACGACACCGAGGCCCCATGATCCTCCCGCTGGTGCTCGCGGCCTGCACGCCGCCCGCGCTCGACCTGCCGCTCGCCTGGGGCCGCGACCGCCACTGGTCCGACGGCGACGTGTACCGCCTCGACGACGGCGCCTGCACCGCCATGGGCCCGGACGTCGACGGCACGGCGCAGGTCGTCGTCGACAACGCGTACCTGGAGACGGTGGTGGTCGGCGTGAGCGTGGACGCCGACTGCGAGCCGCTCGAGGCGGTCGAGGTGGCCCCGGGCGAGGACGGCGTGCTCGTCGTCGCCGTGCCGGGGGTGGTGCGCATCGAGACGCTGGAGGGCGAGGTGCTGTCGACGTGGGGCGTGTTCTTCCCGAACGGCGCGGGCGCCGTGCACGTGCAGCCGTGAGGCGCGCCGTGCTGCTGCTGGGGCTCGGCGGGTGCGCCGTGCCGTGCGGCGAGGTCGGGCGCGCCGTCGCCGACAAGACCCTCAGCTGCGGCGGCGCCAGCAGCACCGCCATCGGCCGGGCCCGCGCGCTCGAGTACCAGTTCACCTGCCCCCACGAGCAGGGCTGGTGGGACGGCTTCTCGATGCCGCGGGCCTGCGCGGCCGCGATCGGGCGCCTGTCGTGCCAGGAGGCGCGCGCCTTCGGCGACGACCTCGACGCCTGGCTCTCGGCCGACCCGAGCTGCAGCAAGCTCGCGCCCACGGACTGGGCAAGCCCCGACCCGGCGCCGACCGAGACCACCCTCCCGCCGACCCCGTGGACACGGGCCCCACGCTCGACGACGTGCCGTGCTCGGTGTGGGGCGGCGAGGCGACCGAGCTGACCGTCACCAACGGCTCCGGCACGGCCGTCGACCTGTTCTGGCGCGACGACGCCTGCGCCGACCACCTGTACTGGACGCTCGACGTGGGCGAGTCCTACGTGCAGGCGACCTCGGTGGGCCACGTCTGGGTGGCCCGCGAGCTGTTCGGCGCCCGGACGCTGGTGGACTGGCACGACGCCGCGGCCCCCGCCGAGGCGTGGACCGTGGCGCGCTGAGTCAGCCGCCGAAGCTCGGCGATCCGCGCCGCGACGGTCGGGCAGTACCGGGCGTTGGCGAAGACGTCGCAGCCGCCGTAGCGCTGGGCGCGGTAGATGGCGTGGGAGCGGTCGGGCCAGGTCATCCGCCAGATCACACGCGCGGAGCCGCCCTCGGGCTGCAGCTCGAGCACCTCGCTCGCGCCCGTGCCGAACGGATCGAGGCAGCGGTTCGCGCCCTTCGCGACGAGCACGCGCCCGGCGTCGAGGTAGTCGGCGTCGCCGAGGATGGGGTAGTCGAAGCCGGGCTCGGTCCAGCTCCACAGCAGCGTGGCGACGTTGGCCGTCAGGTCGAGCTCGTACTCGGCGACGCGCGAGTAGCTGCCGCCGGGGCGCCCCTGGCCGTTGTCGTACAGCAGGACCCGGTCGTCGACGTAGTCCGGACCGTGCTGCACGTAGGGGTACTCGCTGTCGGGCAGCGGCTGGCCGGCGGTGTCGACGAGCTCGAAGTCGCCGCCGTGGCCGAAGACGTGGGTGAGCGCGCCCGTGGCCCGGTCGATCCGCCAGAGCTCCTCGTAGCCGAAGTCGCTGATCCAGGCGGCGTCGCCGAGGGCGTCGGTGACCAGGCTCACGGCGTTGGCGTGGTACGGCAGCGGGTCGAACGGGCTCGGCTGGGTGATGTAGCCGTCGTCGACGAGGCCCTGGCTGGTCCAGCTCCAGCGCACGCCGTCGTCGGGGTGCCACAGCTCGATGCCCACGCCGTTCCACTCGTCGTTGCCGCTGCCGTCGCGGTCGCCGGTGATGGACAGGTAGCTGCCGTCGGCCATGGGCTCGCTGTGGTGGTTGAAGCCGAGCCCCACGTCGGGCGTCTCGCGCTCGAGCAGGACCTGCCCCGACAGGTCGATGTCGCGGAACACGCCGCGGTTGCCCTGCCCGAAGCTGAACAGGCCCCAGCCGCCGCCGATGTGCACCCGGTCGGGGCCCATCAGGTAGACGTCGACGTCGGCGACCAGATCGTCGCCCACGGGGTAGGCCCAGCGGATGCGCCCCTCGGGGTCGGCCATCGCGACCCAGTTGCTGGCGCCGCCGCCGCAGCCATCGGCGTCGTTGAACAGGGTGTAAGCGCCGGTCAGCGCCTCGCCGGGAGCCAGCGACACGGTGAGCGCGGGCAGCGCCGGGTCGAGCGCGCCGCTGGCGAAGCTCGCGCTGTCGGACACGTCGCCGCACGGGACGTGCGCCTCGCAGCTGTAGGACGTCTCGGGCAGCACGCCGCGCAGGAGCAGCTCGTGCTGCAGCGCCGGGCCCTCGCCCTCGAGCAGGTGCTGCTCCAGGGGATCGTCGGGCGACGTGCACAGGACCCAGACGCGGTTCGGCGCGTCGAGCGTGACGGTGAGCCGCGCCTCGAGGGTGGTGCTGCCGGGCGCCGCGGCCAGCGACACGCTGGTGGTGCAGGCCTCCGGCGTGGTCGTGGGGGTCGACCCCGTGGGGAGCTCGGTCGTCTGCGGATCGTCGGTGTCCGTCGTCGCATCGGGCTTGGTCCCGTCGCCGCCTCCGGCACACCCCACCAGCACCAGGCCCCACCAACCGCGCACGCGCCCCTCCGTCCGGCGGGAGTACCCATGCGAGGGCGGATCGTGTCAAGAAACGGCGTGGGCAATTCACACCCCGCCTGGGCTCACGCGCGGCCGAGGTGCCGGACGACGTCGCTGGTGGTCAGCAGCCCGAGCAGGCCGCCGGTCGGCGTCGACGTGACGGGCAGGGCGTGGAACGGCGCGCCGGCGCACCGTGGTGAGCGCCGCGGAGACGGTCGCGTCGGGCGCGATCGTGGCCACGTCGCGGACCATGAGGCCCGAACCGCCGAGGGCAGCCGTCGGCCTGCAGCGGCGTGGACTGGGCGCCCGGCACGACGCGCAGCAGGTCGGTCGCCGAGAGCATGCCCACGAGGTGCCCTGCGGCCACGACCGGGACGTGGTGGAAGCCGCCCTCGGTCATGGCGCGGCGGGCCTCGTCGAGGCTGTCGTCGACGTCGACGGTGCGCGGCCACCGGGTCATCAGGCGCGAGACGGGCGTCGAGGTCCATGTCTTCCCGGCTCCCGCCATGCGAGCGGCGTGCCAGGCCTACTCGCGGCGCCACCCGGCATAGGCGAGGGCGCCGAACAGCGGGACGAAGCACGCGGGCCAGGGCCCGCCGTCCTGCGCGCGGCGACGATGGAGGTGAGCCACAGGACGGCGAAGTCGAGGGTCATCGACGTGGACGAACTGCTCGCCGCGGAACAGGCGCCAGAACCACAGGCCGCGTCGCCGCGCAGCGCCATCCAGGCGGCGATCGCGGCGGTGAGCCCCGCCAGCAGGAGCAGGGAAGAGCGGGTGGCGGAGCCAGCGCCGGGCCGAGCGGAGCGCGGGCGCTGGCCCACCCACACGAGGCCCGGGAGCAGCGCGAACGAGCCCAGGGCCATCGAGCCCAGCGCGAACGGCCACAGCGGGACGGGGCGGCGCAGGCGCGGGGCGAGCAGCGCGGCCATCGCGAACGGCCAGACGCCGAGGAGCAGGGAAGGCGCCCACCGCCAGCGGCTCGTGGGCGCTCCAGCGGCCGAGCATCAGGTCGAGCAGCCAGGCGGTCTGGTCGGGGCGCGGCGGCGGCGCCAGCAGCAGGGCCTCGAGGAGCAGCGCGACCCACAGCCCGGCGTAGACGGCGCGGCTCACCGGCGCCGCCGGCGCAGGAGGCCGAGGAGCAGCAGCGGGGCGAGGATCGGCGCGCCGGGCGCGGTCTCGCAGCCGCAGCCCTGGCGCGCGTAGGGCCCACCGTCGACGGGGCCCGTGACGCCGCCGCACCGGTGGTCGTCGGTCGGGTCGAACAGGTTCGGCACGCCGTCGCAGTCCACGTCGCCCTCTCCCTCGTCGCGGTCGAGGAGGCCGTCCCCGTCCGCGTCGGGGTCGAGGTAGTTCGGCAGCCCGTCGCCGTCGAGGTCGGAGGTGCCCTCCAGGCGGGTGGGCCAGCCGTCGCCGTCGTCGTCGGGGTCGCCCCAGTCGGGGATCGTGTCGCTGTCGGTGTCGCCGTGGGGGAGCTCCGCCCCGTCCCAGACGCTGTCGGCGTCGGTGTCGGGGTCGGACGGGTCGGAGCCGAGCGCGGCCTCCTCGGCGTTGGACAGGCCGTCGCCGTCGGCGTCGCCCAGGGGGCCGCTCTCGTCGTAGCGGTCGAGGACGTCGGGCAGCCCGTCGCCGTCGTGGTCGTCGTCGAACCAGTCGCCGTCGCCGTCGGCGTCCTCGTCGGCGGTGAGCACGCCGTCGCCGTCGTCGTCGACGTCGACCGGGTCGGGCAGCCCGTCGCCGTCGGTGTCGCGCGCGCTGGGGCCGGGGATCGTGGCGCCGCCGGGGCAGGTCACGAGCAGGCCGAAGTTGTCGAAGGCGACGGCCCAGGTCGGCGCGCCGTCGCAGGCCATGTCGGTCTCGAGCCGGCTCGGCACGCCGTCGCCGTCGTCGTCGGGGTCCGCCCAGTCGGGCACGCCGTCACCGTCGGTGTCGGGCTCGGCCAGGGCCGGGCCGACCTCGTCGCCGTCAGGCCGGCCGTCGCCGTCGGTGTCGGGGCGGTCGGAGCGGGTGCCCACCACCCGCTCGTCCTTGGTGAGCAGCCCGTCGTGGTCGACGTCGCCGGCGGGACCGTCGGCGTCGTCCGGGTCGAGCCAGTCGCGCACGCCGTCGCCGTCGGAGTCGGCCCACGGCCCCTCGGCCTGGTCGGGGTCGTGGTCGCCGTCGCTGTCGGGGTCGAGGTAGTTGGGCAGGCCGTCGCGGTCGAGGTCGGC
>JAWKRQ010000142.1:0-5423 GCA_041389545.1 Myxococcota bacterium
CTGTCGCCGATGGCGGCGGGGTGCGTGGGCATGTCGTTCGACGACCTGGTCGAGAAGATCCTGCTGTCGGCGACGTGCATGGCGGAGCGGGCCAGCGGGTAGCGCCCGTCCGAGCCTGTGGAAAACCTGTGGACGGGGAGGGGAAAGGCTTGGGATCGCCCGCTCCCGTCCGCTCAGAGATTGCGTTCGACGCTCGCTATCCTTATGGACGACCGGAGGCGTGCGCCCGGTCGCCCTGTGGATGAACTTGAGGATGCGTCGAGGGGCTGCGTTGACGTGTCAACCCGGGCGCGCCGAGGCAAGAGGGGAGCGCGGGGAGGCATCGATGGGGCGGCTCACGGCAGAGGATCTGGTGGTGCGGGCGTCGGCGGATCCGGCGTCGGCGCGCGAGCACCTGGCGCAGGCGGCCGAGATCGCCGCCGGGGTCCACGAGCTGCGGGCCGTGCTGCAGGCCGAGGCGGCGCTCGGCGCCTCCGAGGCGCTGTGGGCGCTGGCCGCGCGCACGCTCGACGCCGCCGAGCACGACGAGCTCGAGCAGAGCCACGGCTTCGTCGACGTGGCGCGGATCCTGGTCGATCCGCTGGGCGACCGCGAGGGGGCGGCGGCGGCGCTGCGCCGCGGCGAGGCGCACCTCGGTCGGCCCAGCGACTGGACGGCGCCGGTGTGGGGCTGGTGCGACGTGGCGCGCGCCTGGGTCGAGCTGCTGGGCGCGCGAGCGGACGCCGAGCGGTGCCTCGGCGAGGCGGAGGCCGCCTGCGAGGGCGCCCACGACTTCGGCATCGTCGCCGAGGCGCGGCAGGAGCTGGGCGACGAGGCCGGCGCGCGCGGGCTCGCGGAGCGGGCCGAGGCCGTGGCGTCGCCCGCCGAGGTCTGGACCGTGGCGAACGGCTGGCGCGCGCTGGGCGACGACGCCGCTGCCGACGAGGCCCTGCGCGGCGCCCTGGCGCGGGCGACGCTGACGGACGAGGCGATCGTCGTCGCGCGGGCGTGGGCGTCGCACGAGCGGCCGGACGAGGCGGCGAGCGCGGTGCGGACGGCGTCGGAGCTGGCGCGCACCGCCGGCGAGCACTTCGACGTGGCGCGGCTGTGCCACGAGCTCGGGCAGGGGGCCGGTGCCGTGCGGGCGTCGCTGCAGCAGGCCGGCGCGCTCGTCGACGCCGAGGACCTGTCGCTGCGGACCGAGATCACCACCTGCTGGTCGCGGTGGCTCGGCGAGGCCTGGTCGTCGCCGCTGGCGCTGGCCGGGGTGCGGCCGTCGGCGCTGCACCGCCTGCCGCGGCCGCTGCCCGGGGTCGCCGCCGACGCCGACGCCCTGTTCGACCGGCTCCGCGAGCGCATCGACGAGCCCGCGCTGCGCCGCATCGCCGCCGCCGACTACGGCGCCGAGCTCGAGGAGCACCTGGCCGCGCTGCGGCAGCTGTGCGCGAGCGGGCTGCTGCCGCCCGACGGCGTGCTGCCGTGGCACCCGCACGAGGTGCTGGCGCTGACGCGGTGGGCGCGGGGCGAGCGGGTGGACCACCTCGGGCGGCTGTTCGCGACGACGGTGCTGGCGCTGCTGCCCGGCGCCGAGCTCGACAGCATCGTGCCGTACCTCGTCGACAGCGCGCTGGCGCTCGGCGGGGAGCTGCCGCCGCTGGCGCAGACCACGCTGGCGGCGCTGCGCTGGCGCGACGATCCGTCGGCGCTGCTCGGGCTGGCGCTGCTGCGGATGGCCGCGCGGCCGGACGACGAGGTGGTGCCCGTGCTGCTCGACCTCGCGGCGGAGCGGATGGACGGGTTCCTCGAGTACTCGTCGGCGGCGACGCAGTGGGCGGACCTGACGCGGGCGGTGGCGGGGCAGCGGGCGGGGTCGGAGGCGGCGGAGCGGCTGCTGGGGTGGCTGGCGCCGTAGGCAGAACGGGCTCTTCGCCTGCGTTTCTGACACGACCACGACCACGACCACGACCACCACCGGCCTGGTGCCAGTGGCTGCGCGCCGGAGACTGTGTCAGTTTGCATCGAAAACTTGTCTTTGCATTGTCTCACACGTCTCTTCCTGCACGGATTATGCCCGGGGAGAAGACGTTGGAGACGAGATGCGTTGGCTGGCGATGGCGGTCGTGGTTGCAGGGTGTGTGGGGGAGGGGACGGACGTGACCCTCACCACGTCGACATCGACGGGGACCGGTGATTCGGATGCGGACGCGGATTCGGATTCGGATGCCGATGCGGACGCCGACGCGGATTCGGATGCGGACGCGGACGCCGACGCGGACTCGGATGCGGACACCGACACGGTGGGGACGGGCGATACGGGGACGACCGGGACGACCGGGACGACCGGGACGACCGGGACGACCGGGACGACCGGGACCACGACGGACACCGGCACGCTCCCGCCCGAGCACTTCCTCGTCTGCGCGGACGGGTCGGGCGACTTCCTCGACATCCAGGAGGCCATCGACGCCGCGACCCCCGCCTCCACCATCGACGTCTGCCCGGGCACCTACGGCCCGATCACGGTGAACTGGGGCCAGGACGTCGACATCCACGGCCTCCAGGGCCGCGACGTCACCTTCATCGACGGCAACGGCCTCCCCGCCGTCGACATCGACGGCGGCCTCCTCGACATGGACGGCTTCACCGTCACCGGCGACGGCTACGACCCGGGCGACTGGCAGCCCGCCCACGCCGGCGGCCTCAACGTCTTCGAGGGGACGGCGTCGTTCCGCGACATGATCGTCGAGGACTGTACCGGGCCGTTCACCCTGCAGTTCGACGAGGACTGGCTCGTCATCGACAACGTCATCTGGCGGAACAACGAGACCACCTGGTTGTGGTACCTGTGGCAGGGCCAGAACGAGTGGCCGATGGGCTCCCCGCCGCCGCCGGGCTGGGCCATCATCACCAACAACACGATCTCCGGCGGCCACCACACCACCATCATCGAGACCACGAAGCTCGAGATCCTGGAGCTCCACCACAACGTCTTCGAGGACATCACCGTCGAGGGCGGCCACACGGCGTTCATCTTCACCCAGTTCAACAACGGGCCGCTGAACGTCAGCAACAACGTGTTCTACAACATCGACGACACGCTGCCCTGGGGCGGGCGCCTGTTCTCCGGCAGCGCCGATCTCCGCAACAACATCGTCGCCGGCTGCGACGCCTACGACGTCATCCCCTTCGACGGCTCCTACAACCTCTTCTGGGACGACGGCACCAGCGACTACGCCGGCAACATCAACGGGGTCGGCAACCTCTTCGACACCGATCCCGAGTGGACCGACCCGGCCGCCGGCGACTTCTCGCTGCAGCCCACGTCCCCCGCGATCGACGCCGGCGACCCCGACCCCGCCTTCGACGACCCGGACGGCACGCGCAACGACATCGGCGTGACCGGCGGCCCCGTCCAGTAGCTGCGCAGCCCGTCACCGTCGGACGACCTACCCGGAATCGAACCATCGGTGGCCGAACCGGTCCACGGTTTCGTCGAAACCGGTCGGGTTCGGCCTGCCATCCCCGCCGGGACGCCGTACCCTCGAGCTGGAGGTGAACGTGGCTTCTGTGCTCCGTGGCTTGGTCGTCTGCGGGGTCGGGCTGTGGACGCTCGGCTGCATGGCCGGTCGTCCGATCCGGCAGACCTCGGTGATGAAGGTGCGCACCCAGGAGGCCCTGGTGATGGCCCCCGACGCGCCGACGGGCTTCGGTCGGCCCGCACCGCAGGGCCACGTGAACCTGGGGCTCGGCGCGAGCCTCGCGGGCGGCGGGAGCGCGAGCGAGGGCGAACGGCTGCTGCCGCTTTCGGGCACGGCGCGCGCCGCCGTCGCGCCGCTCCGCGGCTTCGAGCTCGTCGCGACCGCGTCCGTCGCCTCGGTGGACGCGTCGGCGCCGCCGCTCGTCCGCCCCATCTCCGGCTACGACGGGCTGCTCGGGCGCGGAACGGTCGGCGTGCGGGGTGCGGTCGAGGTACCGGCGGGCTCCTGGTGGAGCTGGTCGCTCGATCTCGGTGTGGATTCGAGCCACCTGTCGGTGACGGAGACGACCACCACGACCGTGCGCAGCCGGGCCGAGCCCGACGCCGACAGCGCACACACCCAGCGCTGGGACGACGTCCGACTCCACCCCTACGCGCGTACGGCCACGTTCGTCGGCGTTCCGGTCGCGGGGGCCGCGTCGCTGATCGTCGGGGTGCAGGCGCAGACGACGCCGCGGTACTGGCGCCGGCGGACCGAGGCCGAGATCTGCACGAGCTTCCGCGGCGGAGGCGTCGACTGCGCGACCGAGGGCGACGTGCACGCCCCGCCGAGCCCCCTCGGTGCCGTGGTGGCGCCCACCCTCGGGGTCGACGTCGACCTCGGGACCGACACCTTCGGCGCCGTGCTGTACGCGAATGCAGGAGCGCAGCAGCTGTCTGCCGTCCCCGTCGGCGCCGCCGTGTCGCTCACGCACCACTTCTAGGGCGGGATACCCCTGTCGGCGAAGGGGGTGCCTTGGACGCCGCGAACCTCGACGTCGTGATCTCGGGCGGCGGACCCGCCGGCATGATGCTCGCGTGGCTGCTCGTCCGCCAGGGCCTGCAGGTGCGCGTGCTCGAGAAGCACCACGACTTTCTGCGCGACTTCCGGGGCGACACCGTGCACCCGTCCACGCTCGACGTGCTCGACGCGCTCGGCGCCGGCGAGGCCTTCGCCCGCGTGCCCCACGACGAGGTCCGCGAGCTGCAGGCCCAGATCGGCGACCAGCGCTTCACCGTCGCCGACTTCTCGCGGCTGCCCGGCAAGCACCACGCCATCTGGCTCGTGCCCCAGTGGGATCTCCTCGACTTCGTCGCCGACCGCATCCGCGAGATCGACGCCGACGCCGTCTGCCTCGACACCGAGGTCGTCGACCTGGTGCGCGACGGCGGGCGGGTCGTCGGGGTGCGCGCCGTGCGGGACGGCCAGCCGCTCGAGCTGCGCGCGCAGCTGGTCGTCGGCGCCGACGGCCGTGGCAGCGTCCTGCGGGAGCGGCTCGGCTGGAAGGTGCGCAGCTTCGGGGCGCCGATGGACGTGCTGTGGTTCCGGCTGCCCAAGGGCGACACC
This sequence comes from Myxococcota bacterium, assembly GCA_041389545.1. Lineage (GTDB taxonomy): Bacteria > Myxococcota_A > UBA796 > UBA796 > JACKER01. The sequence continues at coordinate 5,064 of JAWKRQ010000142.1, forward strand.
GACCCGCCGTCGTCCATGTTCCAGGCGCGCCACGGGCGGATCCTCGTGATGCTCGACCGCACCGACTACTGGCAGATCGCGTTCCTCGTCGCGAAGGGCGGCGCCGACCGCGTCCGCGCCGAGGGCCTCGAGCCCTTCCGCGAAGCCATCCTCGACGCCGTGCCCGCCTTCGACGAAGCGCAGGTCGACGCCATCGCCTCCTGGGACGCCGTGAAGACGCTCGAGGTGCGCATCGACCGCCTCGACCGCTGGTGGGACGAGGGCGTGCTGCTCATCGGCGACGCCGCCCACGCGATGTCGCCCATCGGGGGCGTCGGCATCAACCTGGCCGTGCAGGACGCCGTCGCCGCCGGGCGGATC
>JAWKRQ010000143.1:0-5249 GCA_041389545.1 Myxococcota bacterium
CGACCTCCGCCGCGCGAGCCTCGCCGAGGCGCGCGGCGAGCCGGGTCTTGGCGGTCCCGGGCCGCGGCGGCTTCGCGAAGACGACGGCGACGAGCTCGGTCACGTCGCCTGCCGCAACGCCTGGCGGACGAGCGCCATCACGGCGTCGGGCTGGTCGACGTGCAGCCAGTGGCCGGCGTCCGGCACCTCGTGGGCGCGCGGTCCGAGGGCGGAGGACCCCAGTGCGCGCAGCCGGGCGAGGTCGCGCTCGGACCAGCGGTCGGAGCGGCCCGCCCGGACGAGGTGCACCCGGGGCGTGGCCTCGACGAAGGGCCACAGGTCCTGCTCGCGGTAGCTCGCCAGCATCGCGGCGACGCCGTCGAGGTCCCACAGCCAGCGCCAGCCGTCCGGATCGTGGCGGCTGCTCGACAGGAGCCAGGCGACGATGGGCTCGGGCAGGCCCGCCGCCCGCAGCGGCGCCCGGAGCGCGTCCCGGGCGGCCGCGGGCACGGGCACCGAGCGGAGCAGCGCGAGGACGGCCTCGGGATCGGCCTCGACGGCCGCGCCCGGTGCGCTGGGGTCGGCCCCCGGCGGGCTGTCGAGCGACCACACCGGCACGGCGCCGCTCGCATCGTGGTCGCGGGCCCACAGCAGGGCGACCTTCCCGCCGAGGCTGTGGCCAACGACCAGCGCGGGCTGCCCGAGCGCCACCAGATCGGCCGCCGCCGCCGGGAGGTCGTGGGGCGGGGGCGCGCCCGTGCTCGCGCCGTGGCAGCGCAGGTCGGGGAGCACGGCGCGCACGGACGGCTCGGCGTCGCACAGCCGCCGCGCGAAGCTGCGCCAGTTGCGGCCCTGGCCCAGGATGCCGTGGACGAACCACACCGCGCGCGGCCCGCTCCCCACCACCTCGGCGGACGGCACGAAGCTCACGCTGTCCCCGACGCCGCCCCGCGGCGCAGCGACTGGGCGATCATCCACCGGAGCGTCTTCGTGTCGAAAGGCTTGTGCAGCACGAGGTTGTCGACGGTGGCCAGGAACTCGCGGACCTCGCCGGTGAAGGCGCCGGCGGTCATGAAGATGACCCGGTCGAGCAGGCCCGGCCGGTTGGTGCGGATCCAGCGGTGCACGTCCATCCCGGTGACCGCGCCCATCACGAGATCGCACAGGACGAGGTCGAACCCCGGCTCGTCGGCCAGGATCTCGAGCGCGCGCTGGCCGCCCTCGGCGACCACCACGTCGTAGTGCCGCAGCGCGCGCCGGATCGACGCGAGGATGTAGGGCTCGTCGTCGACCACCAGGATCCGCCGCGGGCGGCGGTCCTCGTCCCACGTGTCGTCGAGCGAGTCGTCGGGGACGGGCTCGGGCTCGCCCCACGCCAGCATCTTCAGCTCGCGGATGAGCTCGGTGAGCCGCTCGGCGCCGCCCGTCGCCTCGGTGACGAGCTGTCCCAGCTTGCGATCGCGCTCGCCGCCGCCCTCGAGCTCCTCTGCGAGCAGGTTGAGGTTGGTGAGCACGTAGGCGACCGCGTTGTTCATCCGATGGGCGAGGCGCGCGACCGTCTGGCCCTCGGGACTCCCTTCGTCCGCCATGGCACAACCCTCACACCGCGGAGCACGGAGCGTCCGTGCCTGTTAACCCATGGACGCCCCCCGCCACTCGGGGGCGCCCGAGAGCGAGGCGACGATGCGCGAGCCCGATCCGACCCCGATGAAGAACCTCACCGGCGGGGGCGGGTGCGGTTGCGGCTGTGTGGGGCTGCTCATCGCGCTGCTGGGGGTGTTCGCGCTGCTCACCATCCCCCTCGGCTTCTACCCCGACGCCGCGTCGGGCCCCGTGATGCAGGGCATCGCCCTCATCGTGGGCGGACTGGTGGTGTTCGCGCTGGGCGCGGCGGTCTACGTCGGGTCGCTGTTCATCGATTGAGCCGTCCACCGTCCACCACCGCCCAACACCGTCCAACACCGATCGCGCCTGTACCGTCGTAGCGCCGCCGGGGCGAGGCCGCGGTCGCAGGAGGGTTTCCATGGGTCTTGCCGCACCGGACGTATCCGAGCGGATCGTTCGCTGGTACGCCGATTCTGCGCGGGATCTGCCGTGGCGGCGCGACCCGTCGCCGTACCGGGTGCTGCTGTCGGAGCTGATGCTGCAGCAGACGCGCGTGGAGACGGTGATCCCGTACTTCGAGCGCTTCGTGGCGCGCTGGCCCACGCTCGCCGACCTGGCCGCCGCCGACGACGACGAGGTGCTCGCGGCCTGGTCGGGGCTCGGGTACTACGCGCGGGCGCGGAACCTGCTGAAGTGCGCCCGCGCGGTCGGCGCTGCCGCCATGCCCGCCACGGTGTGACGGCTGCGCGCGCTGCCCGGCGGGCCCCTACACGGCCGGGGCCATCGCCAGCATCGCGTTCGGCGTGTCCACGCCGCCTGTCGACGGCAACGTCGAGCGTCCTGTCGCGGCTCGACGGGCGCGCCGCTGACCTGAAGGGCCCCGAGGGGCGGGCAGCGCCAGGACGTTAGCGCGCGCGCCGGTTCGTGGAGGCGCGTCCCGCGGGGACCCACCCGGGGCGCGCTGAACCAGGGGCTGATGGAGCCTCGGCGCCACGGTGTGCACCCTGCGCCTGCCGCGCTGCGGTGCCTGTCCGCTGGGCGAGGACTGCGTGGCGCGGGCTGAGGGCGAGCCTGAGCGCTACCTGACGAGCAGGCTGGCCAGCGCCGCCGCGGCCGATGCGCGGCGCAGCCGGGTCCTCGCCCGCGACGGCGCCGGGCGGCTGCTGCTCGGTCGCCGCCTGCCGGGGCTGCTTGGCGGGCTGTGGGAGCCCGTCGGCGCGGACTGGGACGGCGGGGGCCGTGGCGGCCGACGAGGTGGCCGCGGTGGTGCTCGAGCGGGCCGGCGTGGAGGTGGCCGAGCTGGCGCCGCTCGGCCACGTGACCCACGTGTTCACGCACCGGCGGCTCGTCTGCGCCGTCTGGACCGGGCGCGCGCGGCGAGCCGGCGGCCGCTCGCGCACTACACGGAGGTCGCCTGGGCGGATCCGGGCCGCGCTGCCGCTGTCCACGCTGACCCGCCACGCTCGCTCGCGCTGGAGGCGAGCCCTGGCCCCGCCGCTGCCCCCCGGACGGGATAAGGGGCCGCCACGGAGGCGGGATGTCCGAGCGATCCCACGGCGGTGGCGGCGCTGGTGGCTGCGGGCTGGCGCTGGCCGTCGGGGGCTGGAACGCCTGGCGCTGGCGGGGCTGCAGGGGCAGGTCCGGGCGATGGAGGAGCAGCTGGCGGCGCGCCCCGCGCCCGAGCCCGCCCCTTCGGCGCTGCCCGACCTGCTCTCGGCGCCTCCAGAGCCGCGCCCCGCCGCGCCCGCCCGCCGCCGGCGCCCCGCGCAGGAGCCTCGACATCGACGATCTCGAGGTGTAGGACCGGGCATCCTCGACCGCATCGACGCGAAGGTCGAGCGCCTGCAGCAGGAGCGGGCTGACCTGCGCCACGCGCAGGAGCAGGTGGTGGCGCGGTTCGCGGCCGAGGAGGGCCTCGGCCCGTCCACCCGCGATCGGCTGGTGGAGGAGCTCGAGCAGCGCGGCGAGGCCTTCGAGGGCGTGCGCGAGGGCGTCCGCAGCGGGCGGCTCACCCTCGCCGACGCCCGGGTCGAGCTCGACGAGGCGCGCCAGCGCAGCGGGGCGGTGCTCGAGTCGCTGCTCGGCATCCAGGCCGCGCGGCGGCTCGAGGACGAGCTCGTGGCGGAGCGCGGGGCGGCGATCGCGCCCTGACCGACCCGTGGGGATCGGATTATCCTGCGAGATGCCCACCGCGGCCGCCGTCATCATCGGCGACGAGATCCTGTCCGGAAAGTTCGCCGACGAGAACGGCCCGTTCCTCGTCGCGCGGCTGCGCGCCCTGGGCTGCGACCTGCGCCGCCTCGTCACCATCGGCGACACGGTGGGCGACATCGCCGACGAGGTGGCGCGGTGCGCGGCGGCCCACGACCACGTCGTGACGACGGGCGGCGTCGGCCCGACCCACGACGACCGGACGCTCGAGGGGGTTGCGGCCGCGTTCGGCGTGCCGCTGCAGGAGCGGCCGGAGCTGGTCGCGCTCCTCGACCGCTACGGGCTGCCGCGGTCGGAGACCAACCTGCGGATGGCGACGGTCCCTGTCGGCGCCGAGCTCGTGCTCACCGAGCGCTCCTCGTTCCCCGTCGTGCGGGTGCGCAACGTCTGGGTGTTCCCGGGGGTCCCCGGGCTGTTCCGCGCGAAGTTCGAGGAGGTCGCGCCGGCGTTCGCCGGGGAGCAGGTCACCTGCGTCCGCCTGAGGGTCGACGGGCCGGAGACCGACATCGCGGCGGCGCTGGCGGCCGGGGCAGGGGAGCACCCGCGGGTCGCCATCGGCTCCTACCCCCGCTACGAGACCGACCACTACGTCATCGTGACCCTGGAGTCCCGCGACCTCGCGGCGCTGGAGCGCGCGGTCTCGGCGCTGATGTCGGCGCTCGGGGCGCGACGGGCCGACGGGTGAGGATACAGCTGTCCCATGTTGTCGGAGGTGCGGGCGGGAACCTGCCCCTCCCGACGGTGGTCGACTAGGATCGTCCAGTAGGGGTGGGGAGAGGTTGGCTCGTCGATACGCCTTGGTTGCCCGCGCGTCGTACTTCGGCGAGCTCCTCCAGGAGCGGACGGTCCGCCGGGGGGACACCCTGCAGGTCGGCGGGAGCTCGTCGTTCGCCGTCCCGCTGCCCGAGGGCGTGCCCTACCTGGCGCGCATCCTGTGGATCAGCGCCACGACCGCCGCCGTGCGCGACGGCGCCGGCGTCGTCCATCACGCCGAGCCCGGGCGCGACGTGGTGGTCGAGGCGGGGCCCCTCGAGCTGCGGGTCTCGGTGGTGGAGCAGTTCGCCTTCCGGCGCACCGAGCCCGTCGCGGCGGCCGGATCGGTCGCGTGGCTGCTCGTGGTGGTGATGGCCGCCGCGCTCACCGCGCAGCTGTACTGGCTGGAGCAGCGCCAGTGCGCCATCGCCGGGTCGCTGCTGCCCGGGCTGCCCGACCTCGGCGTGTGGGTCGCGGCGCTGGTGGCGCCCCTGCTCGGCGCGGTGGTCGCGGGCTTCGTCATCCTCGGCGCCGAGAACACGCGGCGGGCGCTCCCCGCGCTCGGCCTGCCCGTGCTGGCGCTGGTGGCGCCCCTCGTCTACTGGGCGGGCGGCTTCGAGTGGCGGTCGGGCAGCGAGGTCATGGCCACCACCTTCGCGTTCTGCAACGACTCGGGCGGCGAGCAGGGCGGCACCGGCGGG
>JAWKRQ010000144.1:0-4744 GCA_041389545.1 Myxococcota bacterium
CCTGTCGTTGTTATGCAACGGACAGGAGTGACCATGAAAGGCATCGCCCTCGCCGCGGTCGCGCTGCTCGGCGCCTGCAACAACCGCGAGCCGCGCTACGACCCGTCCGCCTACACCGAGCTCGGCCTGCCCGACGCGCGCTACCAGCTCGGCTGGGGGGTCGAGGACGTGCCGTGGGACACCATGACCGGCCCGCAGCGCGCCTCGGTGCTGCACCACCAGCTCGTCGTCCTGCGCTCGCAGGCCCCCGACGCGGCCACGCGGGCCACCGCCGAGGACCTGCTGCGCGAGCTCGAGCGCGTCCAGGCCGACGGGAGCACCGACCTCGAGGCGCTGGACGCCCTGCGCGACGAGGTGGTGAGCCTGGAGCCGCCGCGCTGAGCGGGCTCGCTGGCTCAGAAGGTGAGACCCACCTGGATGCCGCCGGGGGTGCTGGCGCGCAGCAGCAGGGCGTTGCGGTCGGCGAAGTGGTACCGCGCGCCGATCCCCACGTCCGGCTCGGCGTAGATCGCCTGGCGGCCGTCCCAGCCGGTGCCGTCGGGGTGGACGTGGAAGGCCACGCCGCCCTCGGGGAAGATCGACCAGTCGCCGGCGTAGAAGTTCCACTGCAGCGCGGCCACGGGCACCACGTAGACGCCACCGTCGTACCAGCCCGGGTTCAGCTCGGCGAAGTAGCCGTCGGCGCCGAGGCTCAGCGCCAGCTCGTCGTGGACGTCGCCGCCGATGAAGCCGTCGGGGACGAGCGGCACCTCGAGCCGCCCGCCGACGCCGAAGACGGTGTAGGGGCTGACCGAGCCGTGCGCCTCGACGCGCACCCCCTCGATCTGGTTGTGGTCGGGACCGTGGTGGCCGCCGTGCGCCCAGGCGGGGCCGGCCAGCGCCAGCATCAGGGGGGCCAGGGACGTGGGGGACATCGTACGCATTGCGCCTCCTTCGACGACACACGTACGTCGCCCGACGGTCGGTTGCAATGTCTTTTGATTGTGTGTGCAGACGACTGTGATGCGTTCGGGCTCACCGGAAGGTGAGCGACCCGCCGAGCGCGTCGTGGTGCACCACCCCGACGATCTCCGCGCCGTCCAGCTCGACCGTGCCGCTGTCGCCGACCACGTCGATCGTCAGGGTGCCGAGCGTCGTCTCCACCTCGGCGTGGTCCACCGCGGGCCGCGCGACGGCGTACCGATCGGTGCCGGTGACGGGGTACAGACCGAGCGTGGCCCACAGCGCCCACGCCGACAGCGTCCCGGTCGTCGTTGCCGTCGAGGCCGTCAGTGGGCGCGGTATCGAGCACCCAGTCACGGCTCGCCGACAGCGTCGATCGCTCAAGAAGGCGCGGCGAGCCAGGCGTAGTGCATGACGGGCTCGTTGCCGTGCCAGTACCAGTCGTCGGGGAGGCGTCGCCGGCTCAGGTACACGGCGTCCCAGTACGCCGAGCCGCGCGAGGAAGGCGTCGCGGTCGCCGCCGGTAAGCTGCTGATCCCGATCAGGCCGTGTCCACGTCCCACGGCACCATCCACAGGTAGTGCCAGGCGCCGTTCTCCACGAAGTCGCTGGTCCAGACGAACTGGCGGTCGGGGTCCTACGGGGCGAAGCTGCTCGTCGCGGCTGCGGGCGCGGAAGAAGCCGGCGTTCGGGTCCCAGGTGTTGCGCCACTGCGCGCCGAGGGCCCGCAGCCGGGCGGCGTCGTCGGCGCGGCCGGCGCGCTCGGCCCAGTCGCCCGTCACGGCGTCGGCCCAGGCGTACTCCAGGGTGAGCGAGGCGCCGCTGCCGTCCTCCGCCGCCACCCAGCCGAGCGCGTTCCAGTCGTCGATCCCGCCGCGGGTGACGGGCGGCGTGTCGCCGGTGGCCTGGGCGAGCGCGGCGTCGAGGCCGAGCTGCTGGTCCCAGCCGTCGATGCTCTTGAGCGCTGCGTCCGCGAGGACGATGGCCGCGGGCGAGCCCACCATCCCGCCCGTGTAGCCGTGGCCCAGCGGCCAGCGCGGCAGCGCCCCGCCGTCCTCGACCATGCGCACCAGGCTGCGCGCGCAGTCGCGCTGCACGTCGGGCTGCGTCAGCGAGAACCAGGGGTGGACCGTGCGGTACGTGTCCCACAGCGAGAAGTCGGACAGGTAGCGGAAGTCCGCCTGGTGGACCTCGCCGTCGACCCCGCGGTAGCGCCCGTCGACGTCGCGGTAGGTCCGCGGCATCAGCATCGTGTGGTACTGCGCCGTGTGGAGCACGGTGCGCCGCGCGGCCTCGTCGTCGCCGCCCCAGACGTGCAGGCCGTCGAGCGCGGCGCGCCAGGTCGCCTCGGTCCGCTCGCGGACCGCCTCGAAGCCGAGGTCGGGCGGAAGCTCGGCGCCGAGGTTGGCCCGCGCCCCGTCGCCGTCGACCACCGACAGCGCGACCCGCAGCTCGACGCGCTGCGTGCCGGCGGGGAAGGTGAGCCAGGCCCCCGCGGTGCTCCCCGCGGCCGACGTGGCGCCGGGCTCGGGCGCCGCGGGATCGGACCACGCACCGGCCGAGGCGGGCGCCGGATCCGCCACGATCACGAAGTGCGTCTGCAGGCCGCCGATGCGCTTGCTGTAGCCGCCGGACAGGCGCTGGAACCCCGTGATCTCTCCGGACGCCAGGTCGACCTGCAACGTGCTGTCGTCGCCGATCTCGACCCCCGGCAGGGCGTGGCCCAGGTCCAGCACGACGGTGGGTGAGGTGGTGTCGGCGAAGTCGTAGCGGTGCAAGGCACCGTGCTCGGTGGCCACGATCTCGACCCAGGTGCCGTCGTCCTGCAGCTTCACCCGGTACCGCCCGGGCGAAGCCTCCTCCTCGGCGTGGTCGAACGGCGCCGAGCGGCCGGCGTCCGTGGTGAACGCGGGGTCCCAGCCCGCCCGCGGGAGCACGCCGATGCCGCCGAAGTCGACCACGCCCATGCCCTCGCTGTGCGTGTGCGAGAAGACGTCGATGGAGGCGTCGTCGTAGTGGTAGCCGCCGTAGTGGTGGAACGGGGCGCGCCCGTTGTTGGCGTCGCGCGTATCGGGGCCCACGAGCGTCATCCCGAAGGGCACGGCGGCGTGCGGCCCGACGCCCGTCGTCTGCGCCAGCACGCCGCCGGTGCCGACGAGGGGGTCGACCCAGTCGAAGGCGTCGTACGGGGCGTAGTCGGCGCCTTCGGGCGGGGCGGGCGGCGCCTCGTCGGGCGGGTGGCAGGCGAGGGCGAGAGCCAGGGCGAAGGGGCGCATCCGCGGGTTCTATCACGCCCCGGCGCCGTCAGAAGGGATCGGGCACCGGGCAGGCCGAGGCGTCGGTGCCGGCGGTGGCGATGCCGGGATCGCCGCCCTGCCACACGAGCCCGCCGAACGAGGTCCAGCAGCTCGTCCAGGCGAGGGTCTCCTCCTCGACGTCCGACTGGACGACGCCCTCGCCCCACCCGCCGCGCTCGTCGTGTAGGACGGCGGCGTAGCCGAGGCGGGTGGCGCCGTCGTCGGTCACCGTGAGCGCCCCCGTGAACACGAAGATGGTCTCGCCGACGACGCCGTGGGTGAGCACCGCGCCGGGCACCAGCGTCTGCGCGGCCTCGACGGAGCGGGCGCCGGCGAACTCCGGATCGGCGTCGTCGTACTGGACGTAGAAGACGCCGAGCGGATCGTCGGGGTGTCCGCCGAGGACCGCGGCGATGGCGTTCAGATCGAAGCTCAGGTCGCCCGAGCCCGTGCCGTCCTCGCGCTCGCGGTGCGTCCCGCTGGCCACGCCCGTCCACGGCCCGTCCTCGTCGTCGGCCAGCGACATCGTCCAGCTCACGTCGCCCTCGCCGGGCCGCACCACCTCGGCCTGGACCCAGAACGACACCACGCCGGGGTCCTGGCCCATGCTGCCCCCGAGCAGCCGGTGCGCCGCCTCCACGCCGTCCCAGCGGCGCTTCACCGCCGTCGCCACGTCGGGCGGCGCCTCCCGCAGGCCGTCGCCCGCCGCCGCGAGCACGCCGAACCAGTCGTCCCAGTCCGTCGCGCGCACCTTGGCCGCCGCGAGCACGGGCGCGTCGCCCGCCGGGGCGTACAGCACCTGGGTGGGCGCGCCGAAGCGCTCCTGCGTGGGCAGGGCGCCGAGGAACTTCGCCTCCTCCAGGAACACGCCGTTCGAGATGGGCGCGCCGCAGCCCGCGGCGAGCGCCATCAGAACCGGTAGCCCAGCACCAGCGACAGGTCGCTGCACGTCGGCCACGCCTCCTCCTCGTCCCACCGCGTCAGCAGGAGCTGCCAGTCGAGCGCCAGATCGGCGCTGAAGCGCCCGCTGTGGATGCCGCCCCAGCTGTCGAAGCCCACCCCGAGCACGGCCTGCACCTGCGGGTCGGCGTCCCAGGTCGGGAACGACCGCCGCAGCACCGTCACCCCCGAGCGGGCGCCGATCCCCGCCCGCATGATGCGCGGGCGCGTGGCGAAGCCGATGGTGCCCGACACCGAGGTGCTCGACTGGCGGCTCGGCACCCCCGCCAGCCCGGCGATCGCGAGCTCGGGCTGGCCCCCGTCGCCGGCGAGCACGTCGAACCCGCCGTAGTGCCGGCCCTGGCCGAGGAACCGCGCCTGCACGCCGCCGATCCCCTCCGGCGAGAAGTACGCCTCGCCGCCGTTGCCGAAGGTGCGCGCCCCGAGCACGAACCGCAGCGACAGGTCGGGCAGCTTCGAGCGGCGCACCATCTTCTCGATGTCGCCCCGCGACGCCGCCGCCTGGTAGGTCACCGTGGTGAAGTCCTCGGCGAGCACGGAGTGCG
>JAWKRQ010000145.1:0-3955 GCA_041389545.1 Myxococcota bacterium
GCCTCGTCGGCCAGGGCCAGCGCCGCCGCGGCGCGCCCCGCGGCGACCTCGAGCCGCGCCAGGCCGCACAGCGCGTAGACCTGGCCGTAGTCCCAGCCGAGCTCCCGGTGGATGGCCAGCGCCTGCTCGAGGTGCGGCCGCGGGTCCGCGACGGCGGCGCAGCGGCCGCGCCCGCCGTGGGCGATGCCCTCGCCGCGGCGGTCGCCGAGCTCGCGCGCCAGGGTCAGCGACGCCTCGAGGTACCAGCGCGACGCGTCGGTGCGACCCACCTTGTCGCACCAGGCCGCCCGGCTCGCGAGCGCGGCGCACAGCCCCACGCGGTCGCCGGCGGCGTCGAGCAGCCGCAGCGCCTCCTCGTACCAGTCGCCGGACTGCGCGATGTCGCCGCGCTGCCCGTGCGCGACCGCCAGGTTCAGCGCCACCCGCGCCTCGCTCAGCCGGTCGCCACAGGCCCGCAGCCCGAGCCGCGCCCGCTCGAGCTCTTCGCAGGCGGCATCGAAGCGGCCCTCGTACAGGGCGACGGCGCCGGCCGTGGTGCGCAGCCGCGCGTCGAGCCAGACCTCCCCCCGCGGGACCAGCGCCAGGGCGGCGCGGATGCGCGCGTTCGCGCGGTCGGGGCGCCCGCGGTCGTGCTCGAACTGGGCGAGCGCCTGCAGCGCGAGCGCCTCCAGCGCCGGCTCGCCCGCGCCGCGGCAGGCGCGGGCAGCCGCTTCGAGCAGCGGCCCGGCCTCCTCGGCGCGCCCGAGCTCGAGCAGCACCGCGCCGGTGGCGATGCGCACGCGCTCGAGGTCGCGCCGAGGCGCGCCGTGGCAGCGGGCGGCGTCCTGCAGCAGCGCCAGCGCCAGCCCGAGCGGCCCGGCGCGCCGCGCGAGCTCCGCGACCGCCAGGGCGGCCCCGCACGCGACCTCGCCGTCGCCCCGCGCGACGGCCCGGCGGGCGGCGAGCACCAGGTTGTCGAGGTCGACGAGCCACGCGCGGCGCCGCTCCAGGCCTCCCTCCCGCGACAGCGCCTGCAGCTCGGCCTCGCTGCCGAGCCCGGCGAAGTGCAGCCCGTGGCGTGCCTCCGCTCGGGCCCGGTCGGCCGGCGCCGTGCGCGCGGTCACGTGCTCCGCACCGAGACGAGCAGCTCCAGGCGCCCATCTGCGCCCACCTGGACCAGCGACTGGTCGCGGGCGCCTCCAGCACGGCGACCGGCGACGACACCGCGAGCACCGCCTCCGCCGCCTCGGGCCACGCCCCCGCGAACACGGCGAGCTGCGCCAGGGCGTCGCGCTGCTCGGCGGGCAGAGATCCCAGCTCAGTCCAGCGCCGCGGCGGGCCCCCGTGGCGCCCGGTGCCGTCGACGAGCACGGCGAAGCGGTCGGCCAGCCGGTCGATCAGCACCTCCAGTGGGTCGTCGCCCGCCACCCGCGCGGCCAGCTCGATGGCGAGCGGCGGGCCGTCGAGCAGGTGCACCAGCCGCCCGAGCACCGCGCGATCGCCGCCCAGCTGGCGTGCGCGGCTGCGAACAGCGCGACGGCGTCGGCCTCCGGCAGCGGATCGACCGCCACGACGTGTTCACCGGGCACCCCGAGCGCCACGCGCGAGGTCGCGAGGAACCGCGCCCGCGGCGCGCTCCTGCCACCGCGCGACGGCGGCCGCGGCGCCCTGGCGCACCTGCTCGAGGTTGTCGAGGACGACCAGGCACGGCGCCCGCGCGGCCAGCGCGTGCCCGACCCGCGCCGACACGTCGCCGAGGCGCGGCACGTCGAGCACCGCCGCGACGATGCGCACGAGGTCGTCTTCGCCCTGGGCCTCGGCGAGGTCGCAGAGAGGGCGGGGCCGTCCGCCGTGCGGGTGCGGGCGTAGCGCACCGCCAGCCGCGTCTTCCCGACGCCGCCCGGTCCCACCAGCGTCCGCAGCGCGGCCAGGCGCGGCAGCGAGCGCGGCGAGCCGTGCGGCGCCCGACGAAGGCGCCGACCTCCGCGGGCAGCCGGCCCGGGGCGGCCGGCTCGGCCGGCGGGGCGTCGACCCGCTGCACCGGCGCGGCGAGCTGCATCCCGACCCGCGGCACCGTCCGCACCACGTCGGCGTGGTCGCCGAGCGCCTCCCGCAGCTTGTACAGGACCTGCCGCAGCGAGTGCTCGCTCACGGCGACGTCGGGCCACAGCGCGTCCGACAGCTCCGCCCGGGCATGGACCCGCTCGGGCGAGCGCACGAGCACCGCCAGCAGCTCCATCGCCTTCGGCTGGACCTCGATGGGCGCGCCGCCCCGCGACAGGCGGTGAGCGCCGAGGTCGAGCTCGAAGGGCCGAAGCGGTAGGTCTCCGACACCGGCCACCTCCGGTGCACCGCCGTAGTTCGACGATCGGCGCCGGGCCACCGTCAGAGGTTGCAGAACCGCTCGATCGCCAGCTTGACCTGGTTCACGCCGTAGCCCGAGTCCACGATCACGAACGGCACGTCGGCGGCGCGGCAGGCGTCGAGCACGGTCTCCTGCTCGGCGTGGCCGATGAAGGCGCGCAGCACGATGACGAAGTCGACCGACCGCGAGCGGACCCGCTCCGCCAGGCCCTTGAGGCGCCGGGGCTCCTTGAGCTCCCACTCCACGTCGGCGAACCGGAACGCGCCGCGGATCCGCTCGGCGGCGCGCGGACGGCGGTCGCCCCCGACGATGACGGCCCGCTTGCCCTCGGTCAGCGCGAGGAACGGCCAGTCGTCGGGGACGGCGGGCGCGGGGCCGCTGTCGTCGTCGTCGTCGTCGCCCACGTCGTCGTCGGCGCCGGAGCCCATCGCCTCGCGCAGCGCCGACTTCAGCGTCTTGAAGCGGGGCAGGGCGGTGACGCGGTCGGCGTGGGGCAGCAGCGCGGCGACGAGGCGGGGATCGCGCTGCGGGACGCCGGCGTCGAGCGCGGCCTGCAGCGCCGCCGCCAGGTCGGCCTCCGGGTCGGCCACGGCTGCCGTGACGGCCTCGAGCGCCTCGGCGGGGCTCAGCGTCTCCTCGGGCGGCTCGCGGCGGCTGCGCCCGACCCACGCCCGGGCGTCCACCTCGACCACCGAGGCGGCGCCGGGCTCGGCCACGTCCATCAGCACCCACCACCAGTGCTCGGCGTCGGCCTGCCAGCTGTCGTGGTCGGGACCGAACCGCCGCGACAGGCCCGGGACGAAGCCCGGCCGGTACAGCTTCGACCACTGCGTCATGACTGGGAACCAGGCGCGGATGGCCTCGCGCGCGTTGGCGTCGAGCAGCGCCTCGGCCTCGTCCTGCAGGTGGCGGGCGATCGAGCTCGCGAGGCCGACCAGGGCGCGCTGCACCTCTTGCGGGTACCCGAGCCAGCTGTCGACGTGGGCCGTGGCCTCGACCAGCCGCTCCATGGCCGCCGAGGCGGCTTCCGGGTGGGTCACCGCCCGTGGACGTCCGATGAGCTCCAGGTGACCGGACAACGTGCGCGGCGCGGGCAGCCGCGCGGGGGGGGGCCGCCGGGAGGGCGGTGGGGGGGGGGTGCGCGACGTCTGCGGCGGCCGCTCGCGCACCACCGGCTTCGGCGCGGGCTCGGCGTACTCCGTGGCGGCGTCGGCGGGGTCGTCGAGCGGGCCCCGCGGCGGGTGCTCCTCCGGGTCGGGCGGGCGGATCACCGCCTCGCCGAGCTGCCGCTTGGGCGGCTCGGGGACCGGCTCCGGCGGCGTCTCCTCGGGGAACGTCACCCGCAGCGTGCCGCCCGCGGCCAGGGCGCGCATCACGGCGCCGCCGAGCCGCCGCGCGAGCTCGTCTCGCTCGTCGATCAGCAGCTGCAGCCCCTGCTCGCGCGGACCCTGGGGGTCGGGGTCCGCAGCGAGCTCCGCGAAGGTGGCGCTCACCCGACCGAGCACCTGTGCGAGCTGATCGGACAGCTCGGCGACGATGTCTGCGTCGTCGGTGGTGGGAGAGCGGCGCAGATGGGGGGGCATGGACGTCCTCAGCACAGCGGTATTGCGA
>JAWKRQ010000146.1:0-3954 GCA_041389545.1 Myxococcota bacterium
TCTCGCCCCACGAACGGCGGGATCGCCGGCAGCGTGTCGACCGCGCGGGCGCGAGCCTGTCGGCGGCGGGGGATCTGATCGAGGCGGTCGGCGATGGCCTGGGCGGTGGGCATCACGCCCTCGAGCGCCCGATCGATGGCGGGATCCTCGATGGAGCGGAGCAGCACGAGGAGCGCCGCGGCGTCTGCCCGCTCGTCGTCCTCCGAGCCGTCGGTCCGCAGGCCGATGAGGTGGTGGACCGATGTCAGCTGGATCTCGCCGGTGAGATCGAGTCGGAGATCGCGCAGATCGAACCGGGTCCCGACCATCCCCACGTCGTGGAGGCGGACGAGGAGGCGGGCCAGCGACCGGCCCACGGACAGGGCCTGGTAGTGCTCTACCGGCAACTGGATGGGTCGCGCGCCGCTGTGCGGCGTGAGCACGCAGACCGCATCGCGCATCGACACCACGGCGTCGATCCGGGCGCTCCGCCCGGCGTGGGCCGGCAGCGCCGCCCGCAGCACGCGGTGCAGCCCCTCGTTCGCCGGGATGACGTGCATCATCAGGCGGTGGTGCGGCGGGCTGCCGAGCTGGCGGCGCAGGTCGGTCACCTCGACCCGCCACGTGTCCGCGGCGTGGCGCACCTGACCGAGCGCGCAGAAGCGGTCGAACAGGATGATGCCGGGCTGCACCGTGAACGGGTCCACCGCCTCGGCGAGGCCCAGGTCGAGCGGAGACTGCAGGGCGGGGCGGCCGTTCATGGAGACCCGTCGTGGACCATGGTGCCCATCCTACCGGATGGGCAATCGGCGCGCCAGCCGAGAAGTGCCACAGTGGAGGAGAAGTCGGCCGCCAACGTCGACTGCCTCTCGGCAGCGTTCCTGGGGGTCCGTGCCGACAGCGTCTCCGCCGCGAGCTCTCTCCGGTGCGCGTCCATGTCTCCAGGGTACCGCTTTCACCGCCCGCTGAGCGCGTCCGCGTGCTCCTCCTGTAACCCGACGGCGCCAGCACCGGGGATCACTGCCACTCGAGCTCGATCCCCGCGCCGGTCGGCTCGTTCTGCGGATCGACCCGGCCGACCTGGTTCGAGGTCGAGCCCGCCACGAGGAGCAGCGGGCGGATGTCTTCGCGGTACCAGCCCTCGCCCTCGGCGTCGCCGATGGGGCCGGGGAGGCCCACGCGGTACTCGAAGTAGACGGGATCGGCGCTGACCCCGAGCGCGATCTCGGGGATCCCGTCCGGCGGATCGGTGAGATCGCCCGTCGCCTGCGCCGAGCCGGCGTTGACGTTGAAGGTGATGGTCCAGCCGTCGCGCGAGGGGGTGGCGCCCGAGCGGATGACGAAGCTCACCTCGCCGCCATCGGACAGGTAGCGCTCGTCTTCGTGGGCCAGCCCGACCTGGTCCCCCGACAGCGCGCCGTGCACCCGCCAGGCGCCCACGTTCTGGTCGTAGGTGACCCGCCAGGACTCGCTCTGTGCGATGCCCGCGCAGTCGTTGACCACGACGTGGCGCGCCGAGGCGCCGTCGAGCTCGAGCACCGGACCGCCGGTGACCGTGTTGGCCCACGAGGTCGCGTAGTCGCCGCCCGAGGCGTACGTCGCCTGCGTGGCCTCGGTGCGCGGCCCGAGGTTGTCCTGCACGAGGCAGCCCGTCTCCTCGTGCACGTAGACGACGCGCGTGCTCGAGAGCACCACGGCCACCGAGCGGCCGATCCGCCGGATGCCGTCGTCGGTGTACTCGGGCATCAGGTAGGGCCGCGGGATCGCCTCGACGCCCCTGACCGAGGCGGTGAACGTCATGCCCTGCACGCCCTCGACGGAGGGGTTCACGTCGAGGAGCTCGTCGGTGTCGCGATCCATGAGCCACACCGAGCCCGAGTCGAGCGGCACGACGTAGAGCCGCCGCCGGTCGGTGCCGTCGAGCGCGGTGGCGTCGAGGGTGGGCCAGGGGGTCGGGTGCTCGAGCGCGTCGGTCGCGCCCACCGCCAGCTCCCAGACGGCGGGGTGCTGGGCGTCGGACACCAGCAGCGCGCCGTCGGGCGTCCACGAGAGGCGGCCCGGACGGGCGTCGTCGGGGAGGGCGACCTCGCCGACCAGCTCCCGGGCGGCGGGGTCGAACCAGCGCACGAACGGCCGGTCCAGCGCGCGATCCTGCACGATCAGCGCCAGCAGGGACTGATCGGGGGAGGTCGCGATGTCGAGCGGGATCCCGCCCACGTCGTGCTCCGACAGCCCGCTCTCGGTGCGGATCACGACCTGCTGCCCGGCGGTGCCGGTCTCGTTCACCACGAACGACAGGCGGTGGAGCTCGGTCGTGGACCACTCGCCGGGGACGGCGCGCTCGGTCTGGCGCCCCGAGCGCGAGCCCTCCACGCCCCACGACGCGCCGTCGGAGGTGAGGGTCCAGGTCTCGGTGGTGGTGTAGCCGCGCTTGACCTGGACGCTGCGCAGGTGCACGCCGTCGGGCACCTCGACGGGCTGCCAGTAGGCCGCCTGCTCCACGGGCTCGCCCGCGTGGGCGTCGGCGCACTCGGGCCGATCGGGGGTGGCCTCGCAGTCGAAGAGGTAGGGGACGCGCAGGAGCGTGCCGAACGCGGCGTCGGCGGCCCACAGCGTGACCTCGCGGACGCCGGGCGCCACCACCGCGACGGCCGTGAGGCGCCGCATGCCGCCGGTGGGCAGCGGGTTCGCGGGCAGGAACGAGACCGTGGCGTCGTCGGTGAGGAACCGGCCCTGCTTGAGCGCGAGCGGCAGGATCTCCCCGCCGTGGCCGTTCGCCACGAAGCCCACGGGCTCCTCGAACGGCCCCCCCACCTCCGGCTGCAGCACCGCGGCGTCGATGGGCAGGATGAAGGAGCCCTCGTAGGGCAGCGGCTTGTCGCACGACGGGACGGCGATCGCGCAGAGCGCGGCGCCGACCCACGGCTTCAGCGATTGACGAGCCACGACACCGCCTCCAGGTACCGGTCGCTCTGGGGATCGAGGTCGACGACGACCATCGTGCTGGACACGAACTCGTCCTGCACGTCGCCCAGGTAGTTGGCCACCACGGCGTAGCGGCCGTCGGGCGAGACGACCACCTTGTGGGGGTTCTCGCCGAGGTTCGGCAGCCAGGCGATCTCCTCGCCCCAGGCGCCGAGCGTCAGGTCGTACACCGACATCGCGTTGCCGCGGAAGTGGGGGACGAGCAGGTACCGCTCGTCGGCCGTGAGCGCCATGCCGCTGCCGCCGAACGCGGCGAAGGTCGGCACCCCGGCGTCCTCCGTCTGGTCGGCGGTGATGCTCGGCAGCCCGGCGTCCTGCATGGGCAGGACCCCGACCGTGGCGTCGGTGATCTGCTCCTTGAGCGCGTCGTCGGGGATGCGGTCGAGGTCGACGAACACGAGCTGCTCGGGGTTGCGCCCGGCGAGGATGCCGAGCCCGCGGCTCTTCGCGATCACCATGTCGCGGAAGCCCGACAGCGCGTTGCCGGTGTCGATCTGCACCACGGCTTCGAGGTCGAGCGCGTTCACGTCGTGGAACGACCCGTCGGTGTCGTCGTGCACGTCGAGGACGTAGAGCTGGTCGTCGAGCTTGGTGGTGACGTAGAGGAAGCCGCGGTCGGGGTCGAGCGTGAGGCTCGACATGCCGTAGCCCAGCAGCTGCAGGTCGGCGGTCGCCTGGCCGAGCTCGATGACCTGGGCGCCGGGGCCGCCCCGCTGGGTGGAGAACGGCAGCACGTCGCCCGCGGTGGGGAAGCGCTGCTGGGCGAACAGCTGCTCCGGCTGGTCGTCCCACGCGACCGCGCGGCCGAGCCGCCGGGTGCCGTCGCCCGGCGAGCACAGCGTGTCGCAGCCGCTGTACCAGAAGGAGACGGTCTGCGCGTCGGAGCCGGCGAACACCGGGCTCTCGACGCCGCCCTGCGAGAAGGTGCGCGGCAGGCCGTCCATCGCGGCCTCCGACAGGTCGGAGTCGAGGGCGGTGCGCCGCACGATG
>JAWKRQ010000147.1:0-3936 GCA_041389545.1 Myxococcota bacterium
GGCATCGAGCTCAACCTGCAGCTCGAGGGCTTCGAGTGCCTGTCCGCCACCGACGGGCAGACCGCGCTCGAGCTCGCCCGGGCCGACGAGCCCGATCTCGTCATCCTCGACCTGATGATCCCCCACGTCCACGGCTACCAGGTCTGCCAGCGCCTGCGGGCCGACGGCCTGCGCATGCCGATCGTGCTGCTGTCGGCGCGCAACGCCGAGGCCGACATCGTGATGGGCCTCGACTACGGCGCCGACGACTACGTCACCAAGCCGTTCCGCGTGGCCGAGCTGATGGCGCGGGTCAAGGCCCACCTGCGCCGGCACCTGCCCGCCGACGACCTGTTCCGCTTCGGGGACGTGGAGGTCGACCTCGGCAAGCAGCTCGTCCGCCGCGCGGGCGACGTGGTCGAGCTCACCGCGCGGGAGTACGCCCTGCTGGCCTTCCTGGTCCGCAACGAAGGCCGCGCCGTCACCCGCGACGCCATCCTCGAGGCGGTGTGGGGCGAGTCGTACCTCGGCACCGACCGCACGGTCGACAACTTCGTCACGCGGCTGCGCAGCAAGCTCGACGTGCCGAAGGAGCCCTGCCACTTCCTCACCGTGCGCGGCGTCGGCTACCGCTTCGTCGCGGATCCGAGCGAGGCCCGCGACAACCCGGTGTACTGACGCGGCCCGCGGGATATGCCGCGGCGTGGACCCCTCCCCTCCCTGGCACACGGGCTTCGACCCCGCGCGGCCCTGCCTGCTGCACGCGGGGCTCGGCCGCGGGTGGTGGGCCGCGGGCGGCACCCTCGCCGCCGCCGACGACCACCGGCTGTGGGTCCTCACCGGCGCCGAGGCCCGCGCGCTGCAGCTCACCGAGGTGCAGCAGGTCGGCGAGGCCGACGGTCGACTGGTCGTCACCACCGCCGACCGCGAGCTCCGCCTGCAGGGCGACGTCGTCGAGGCCGTCGACCGGCGGCCGCGCCGCGCCGTGCCCGGCGGCGCCGCCGAGGTCTGGGTCGACGCCGGCTACGCCTACCGCCGCACCGGCGCTGGAACGCGCGCGCTCGACGTGGTCCGGCCCGGCGAACAGGTCGGCGTGGGGCCGCAGGGCGCGCTGCTGGTCCACGGCGTCGACCGCCACGGCGCCCCTGCCAGCCGCGCCGGCGCGCCGGGCCGCTCCCCGCGCCCCCTGCCCGCCCCCGTCGACCCCGCCACCGCCCGCTGGTCGCCCGACGGCCGGATCCTCGCCGCGCTGTGCGACCCCGAGCGCCCCGCCTCGCTGGTGGTCGACCTCGTCGCGGGGCGGGCGGAGGTCGATGCCCGGCGTCCCCGTCGCGGCCGACGCGTTCCGCCGCGAGGGCCGCATCTGGCGGGGCCGAGCGCTCCCTGCGCCGCGGCCTGGTCGAGGCGAGCGCCGCCGTCTGGGGCCCCTGGCTGGCCCGGCCCCGGCGGCTGGGATCCTGGTCCGCTCGCGACGGGCCAGCCGGTGCGCCGCCGCCGCGCGCCGTCGCGCTCGGCCACCGTCGGCACCGCCGCAGGCTTCGTCGTCGACTGAGACGGGCCGCGGCTGGACCGTCGGCTTCGACGGCCTGCCGCGGCGCCCCTTTCCGCCTGCCCTCGACGAGGACGACACCGTCGCCGCCGGCCTCGCCGCCGACGGCGACACCGCCTGGTTCGAGACGGCGCTCGGCGCGCCCTTCCGCGTCCGCGGCGCCGACGTGGCGCCCGCCGAGCCCCGGCGCTGCCGCGCCGATGCCCACCCGCTGGGCGACGGCCGCCGGCCCGTTCCGAACGCGCGGGCCGTATTGGACGGCGTCCTTCGCCGCCAACGACGACGGGTGGCTGCTGTGCGCCCCCGCCGACGCGCCCGATCAGGCCGGGTTCACCACGTCGATCTCGTAGGTCCGGTACGTCTTGTAGATGGTGCCGCCCATCTTCTCCATCGCCCCGCGCATCCGCACGTTGTTCTCGAGGATGAGCGAGCACTCCGCCCCGCGGATCGGCAGCTTCTGCCCCTCTTCCCACGTCTTGATGTACAGCGGGGCGCCGAGCGGCAGGTGCTGGAACTTGGTGCGGATCCCGAGCGTGAAGACGCGCAGCGCGTCGATCTTCCGGCGGCCCGTGAGGTAGTGCCACCAGCCGAACGGGAAGATGCGCCCGTTCATCTTCTTCGCGACCTGGTTGAAGTCGGGCAGCGTCACCGAGCCGCCGGCGATCTCGTCGCCCACGTAGGCGAACCAGCACAGGTTCGGGTCGATCACCTGCTTGAGGCCCTTCGCGGTGAACGCGAACTCCTCGGCGGTGAAGTGGATGTGGCCCCAGTTGTTGTCCCACGCGTCGTTGTAGATCTCGTAGAACAGCTGCGCCTCCTCCTCGAAGCGCGACATGTCGACCTTGCGCAGCCGCACCTCGGGGTGCCGCTTCACGAACCGATCGTTGATGGCCTGGATGGTCGGCGGCGTGGGCCCCTTCTCGAGCCAGTACGCGTACCAGTCCATCGCCTTGCGCAGCCCGAGCCGGTCGTACATCGCCGGGTAGTACGCCCGGTTGTGCGGGTTCGCGATGCAGGGATCGGTGTCGAACCCGTCGATGAGCAGGCCGAACTCGTGGTTCGTGTTGAAGTTGAAGGGCCCGCGGGCGACCTTCATCCCCTTCTCGCGCAGGAACCCGAGCGCGGCGTCGAGCAGGGGCCGGGCGACGGCCTCGTCGTCGACGAACTCGTAGAAGCCGAGGAAGCCGACGCCGGCCTCGACGTCCTGCTGGCGGTGGTCCACCGTGGCCGCGATGGTGCCGACGGGCTGCCCGTCCTTGTAGGCCATGAAGCAGCGGACGTCGGCCACCTGGAAGTACGGGTTCTTCCCCGGATCGAGGAAGTCCTTCCGCTCGGCGATGAGCGGCGGCACCCAGTGCGGATCGTCGCGGTAGATGGGCCACCACGACTTCACGAACTTCGTCGCGTCGCCCGGCAGGTCGACCGGCTGGACCTCGACGGCCATCGGAACCCCCTCGCATCGCCTCTCGGCGCGCACCCAGCTATTCCATCCGCGTGCGCGGGGCTCGGATCACTCGACGGTGACGGACTTCGCCAGGTTCCGCGGCTTGTCGACGTCGCGCCCCAGCACCAGGCCCGCCCGGTAGGCGATCAGCTGCAGCGGGAGCACGGTGACGAGCGGTGACGCGAACTCCGCCGTCGGCGGGACCGGGATGGCGATGTCGGCGAGCGCGGCCACCTCGTCGTCGCCGCGGGTGTGGATCACGATCAGGCAGGCGCCGCGCGCCTTGACCTCCATCATGTTGGAGATGGCCTTCTCCGTCTGCCCATCGCGCGGGGCGACGAAGATCACCGGCGCCCCCGGATCGAGCATCGCGATGGGCCCGTGCTTCATCTCGCCCGCCGGGTAGGCCTCACACGGGATGTAGGCGATCTCCTTGAGCTTCAGCGCGCCCTCGAGCGCCACCGGGTACGAGTAGCCGCGGCCCAGGAACAGCACGTAGCGGGCGTGGGCGATCTTCTCGACGACCTCGTCGATGGGGCCGGGCTCCTGCAGCACCTGCGCGACCGCCCCGGGCACGGCGTCGAGCGCGCGGGCCACGTCGCGCCCCTGCTCGAGCGACAGGTTGGTGCAGCGCGCCAGCATCAGCGTGAAGACGTACATCGCCGCCACCTGGCTCGTGAACGCCTTGGTCGAGGCGACCGCGATCTCCGGGCCCGAGTGCACGTAGACGCCGCTGCCGCACGTCCGCGCGATGGTCGAGCCCACCACGTTGACCACGCCCATCACCGAGCCGCCCTTGAGCTGCACCTCCTGCACCGCACCGAGCGTGTCGATGGTCTCGCCCGACTGCGAGATGGCGAAGTACAGCGCGTCGCGCGGGACGATGGGGTGGCGGTAGCGGAACTCGCTCGCGATCTCGGCGCGCGCCGGCACGCGTGCCAGCGCCTCGATGGCCATCGTGGCG
>JAWKRQ010000148.1:0-3697 GCA_041389545.1 Myxococcota bacterium
ACGCGCTGGTCGCGCCCGTGGACGTCGCCCGGGTCGCGCGCGACGTGCAGGTCGTACGCGGCGCGCAGGCCGGCGTCCAGGTCGGTGCCCCCGCCGGGGCGCATGCGGTCGATCACCTGCAGCAGCGTCTCGACCCGGTCACGCCCGACGACGAGCCCCTCGACGGGCACGCAGACGCCGGTGTCGAACATCACGAGGTCGATCCGGTCGCCGCGCTGCAGGTTGTCGACCATCCGCCGCAGGCCGCGCTTGAGGAAGTCCATCTTGCCTTCGGCCGCCATCGAGCCCGAGCGGTCGATCACCACGGTCAGGTCGAGGGGGCGGCGGGGCGGGTTGGCGCCGCGGACGGCGAGCGCGACCGACAGCTCGTCGCCCTCGCGCACCGCGGACCCGAGGACGCCGAAGGTGCGGCCGGGCGCGGGGTTCGCGGTGTCGAAGCTGAAGTAGTTGAGGAGCTCGTGGCGCCGGATCTCGCGCGGATCGAGCGCCAGATCGTGCGACAGCCCGTACAGGACGCGCTGGGCCGAGGCGAGGCTCATCGAGTCGTCGTTGGACAGGAAGACGTGGCCGCCCCAGTCGTAGGCGGGCGCGGCGGCCCCGCGGGTGTTCTCCACCCGGCCGAAGGCGGGGGCCTCGCGCTTGGCGCGCTCCTGGTGCTCGTCCTCCTCGTCGTCGACGTAGCCGAGCTGCTGGAGCTCCTCGAGGTGCTCGAGGTCGTCGAGCGCGTCCCCGCCCTGCGGCGCCTCCGGCGCGGCGACGACCTCGCGCCGGTCCTCCTCCAGCACCGGGCGGCTGTTCTGGCGCTCGCCCTCGCCGGCGCGCGCCGTCTTCTGGAGGCGCCGCGGAGACGGCGCGGGCGCGGGGCGCGAGGCCGCGGGCTGGGGCTCCGGCTCGGCCTCCGGCGCGGGATCGGCGGCGACGTCGGGCGGGGGCATCGTCTCGGACACCGGCTCGTTCGGCTGCACCGGGACGTCGACCGGCGACGCCTCGTCGGCCGTGGACGCGACCGGGGTGGGCGCTCCGTCGCGGCTGCTCCCGCAGCCGGTGGCGGTCAGGACCCACCACGCCGGGATCCCCGCCGGCGGGCGGTCGGCGAGGCCCAGCATGCCGCCGCAGTCCCGGAGGATCGGGCGGCCGGGCGGCAGCGGGACCGGCAGGACGGCTGCGGCGCCGGGCGGCTCGGCCGGGACGGTGCGGATCTCGTCGTCCGGCGTGCCGGGCGCGATCGCGGCCGCCGCGCGCGTCGCGGCCTCCACCGCGGTGACGGTCTCGGTGGTGAGGCCGTCCTGGGCCTCCGGACAGCCCCACAGGGCCAGCAGAGCGAGCGGCGTCATCACGGTTCCTCCGTGCAGGTGGCGACGCCGAACGCGCGCGGTGGCCGGAGCTTACACCGCTATCGGGCGACGCCGTCCACGTAGACCGCGCGCGGGTCCGCGAGGACGGACCAGTCCTCGCGCGGATCGCCGTCGACGAGGAGCAGCGACGCGGCGCGGCCGGGCGCCACCGCGCCGAGCGCCTCCCAGCCCCAGCGTGTGGCCGGCCGGGAGGTCGCCGCGGCCAGGACCTCCCCGGGGAGCAGGCCGGCCTCCTCGAGCAGCGCGAGCTCGCCCGGGTCGATGCCCACGTCGCGCAGGTTGCCGAGGTCGGTGCCGTACAGGACCTCGACCCCGGCAGCGTGCAGCGCCGCCAGGTTGGCGACGGCGGCCGGCGCGGCGCCGAAGGCCCGCAGCGTGCTCACCACGAAGGCGCCGTGGCGGGCGCGCCAGGCGGCGATCGTCGCGGGATCGAGCGGCTCGACGGGCGTGTGCGCCAGGCCGTCGACGCCGAGTGCGGCGGCGCGGGCGGCGCCGGCGTCGGTCAGGGCGTGGGCCACGACGGGCAGGCCCCGCTGGTGCGCGGCGTCGACCAGCGCCCGCACGGTGTCGTCGTCGAGGGTGGGCGCCGGATCGAGCGGGAGCTTGATCAGCGTGGCGCCCTGCGCGGCGAGCGCGGCGACGGCGGCGGTGGCCTCGGCGGCGCCGGCCACCTCGCGGCCGTAGCCGTCGCGCCCCCAGGACGTCGTCGGGTAGCCGCCCGGCGCGGTGAGCATCGGGCCGGCGGCGCGGATGCGCAGGCCGTCGGCGTCTCCATCGGACCAGGGCCCGAGCGCGCTCTCCGGCGCCGCCAGGTCGACGACCGCGGCCACGCCGGCGTCGAGCAGCCGCTCGCCCACGGGGAAGTAGGCCAGGTGGACGTGGCTGTCGATGAGCGCCGGCACCACGTAGGGCAGGCCGTCGCCCTCGGCGGGCGAGACCGCAGCGATCGTGGCGCCGTCGAAGCGCACCTCGACGGCGGCGCCATCGAGCGTGCGCGCGCGGATCGCGCCGTCGGGCGCGGCGCTCGGCGGGGAGCCGGCGTGGCAGGCGGCGAGCCAGGTCATCACGAGGTTCACGGGACCTCCGCTCCGGCTACGCCGACGGCCGCGCCGCGGCTCAGCGCGCCCGGAGCCGCTTCACGAGGCGGCCGCCCGCCCGGCGCTTCACGAGGCGCCCGGCCTTCCGCAGGCGCTCCTTCTGCTTCTTGGCCTTGAGCGCCGCGTTGCGGCGGGCCGTCTTCCGGCGGT
Organism: Myxococcota bacterium; assembly: GCA_041389545.1. Taxonomy (GTDB): domain Bacteria; phylum Myxococcota_A; class UBA796; order UBA796; genus JACKER01. Next base: position 2,603 of record JAWKRQ010000148.1, read on the forward strand.
GCTGGACGTGCATGACTGTCTCTCGCGCTGGAGGTGGGTCGCCGCGGGGGGCGATCGGAGCGGGGCCGGTAACCGGTACGTTCCCCGCCGCCCACCCCTCCGCAGATACGATCGGTCCACGGCGCCGGTGCGCCGCGGGAGTCCTCGCATGAGCGGTCGGACGTTCGCGATCGGCGACATCCACGGCGACCTCGAGCAGCTGATCGACCTGCTCAAGCGCATGGGACCGATCGGCAGGGGCGACAAGATCGTCCTGCTCGGCGACTACCTCGACCGCGGGCCGCGCTCGCGCCAGGTCACCGAGTTCATCCGGTTCGAGCTGCCGAAGACGGGCGCCGAGATCGTGCCGCTCCGCGGCAACCACGAGGACGCCTGGCTGCGCGTCATCGACGACGGCTGGGACGGCTTCGTGCTCCCGCCCGGCAACGGCTGCCTGTCGTGCGTCCGCTCCTTCACCGGCGGGCCGCCCGCCACGCTGCTCGACCAGCCGCGCGACGACGCCGAGTGGGAGCAGCTGCTGACCGGCTCCTTCTTCGACGACGCCACCGTCGACTGGATGCGCCGGCTCCCGCACTGGCACGAGGACGACAACGCTCTGTACGTCCACGCCGGCCTGCCGCGGGTCAACGGCCGCTTCCTGCACCCCTCGCTGGTCGACAACCCGGCGATCCTGCTGTGGACGCGCACGCTCGACTTCTTCAAGGAGTACGACGGCAAGACCGCCATCGTCGGCCACACCGTGACGAGCCTGCTGCCGCCGGAGCTGTCGTGGTACTCCCCCGAGGATCCCGACGACCTGTGGGCCGGCGACCGGGTGATCGCGCTCGACACGGGCTGCGGCAAGGGCGGCTTCCTGACCGCGATCGAGCTGCCGGACCTGTTCGTCTGGGAGTCGCGGGATCCGCGGCGGCACCGCTCGCAGGTCGTGCGCGACCGGGTGCTCTCGCACAGTCGGTGACGGCGTGGACGCGCGCTACTTGCGCTTGCGCTTCTTGCGGGGCGCGCGGGCCGTGGCGTAGCCCACCTGCGCCGCCGCGACGACGCCCGACAGGAAGCCGAACAGGTGCGCCTGCCAGGACACGCCGACGGCGAGCA
>JAWKRQ010000149.1:0-3694 GCA_041389545.1 Myxococcota bacterium
TCGACGGTGTCGGGGACGTACAGCCGGAAGGTGCGGGAGACGCCGCCCACGTCGAGCGTGTGCGCCGTCGAGCCCGGCATGCCGGCCTTGCCCTCACAGGCCGGCGGCGGCTCGGTCGGGGTGGTCGTCGCGGCGGTGTCGGTGGGCGGCGACGTCGTGTCGACGGGGGTGGTGGGGCTCGTCGGCGAGTCGAGGGAGGTGAGCACCGTCTCGTGCGGCTTGGTGGGGACCTCGCCGACGCCGGGCTCGCACCCGAGCCCCCACAGGACCAGCCACAGGTCGAGCATCGTGCACCTCCCGGACGCCGCGGGCAGTCTAGATCACCGACGCGCCCGGTGCCAGCCTACGGTGCGGCGTCCTCCGGCACGCGATCGACGCGCAGGGTCACGTCCTCCACGAAGCTCCCGCACGCCGCGACGTTGTCGAACACCGGCACCCGGCGGCTGGCCAGCAGCGGCGCGTCGAAGTCGGCGTCGGCGGAGAGCACGACCGCCTCCACTGCGAGCTCGTGGCCGTCGCAGCCGCCGAGCCCGACCGACACGCTCTCGGAGAGCAGGAGCGGCTCGTCCATGACCTCGAAGCCGTCGACCAGCGTGTAGGACGCGCCGCCGCCGTCCATGTGCAGCCCCAGGGCCAGGGTCGCGTCGTCGAGGGCCTCGGCGTCCAGCGCCGCGACGGCGTCGGGGTCGACCACGATCTCGGCGAACACGTCGTAGCGCGCCGTGGTGCAGGCCATGAGCAGCGTCGTGAGCAGCATCCGTACCTCCTGCACCGACGACACCGCCGGGCCGGGGCGCCGTCACCCACCCGGGGTGTGCGATCTCACACGCGCGACGGGAGCGCGCGCCGTGCGCCGGCACCTCCTGCGTGGCACGCATCTCGCAGGGGGACCGAGCGGGAGGAATCCGTGCTCCGACGCATCCTGGTGCCCATCGACGACACGACGCTGGCCGACAAGGTCCTCGACCACGCGCTCACCATCGCCGAGCGCTTCGGCGCTCACCTGCACGTGCTCTATGTCCGCGGCGAGACGCGTCCGCAGACCATCGACGATCAGGCCCGCGACGAGGCCGAGTTCTATGCCGAGATCGAGGGCGTCCGGCAGACGGCGCTCGACCGGCTGCGGCAGGGGCACACGTTGCCTGCCGACCACGTCCACGCGACGGTGCTCACCGGGGCGCCGGTGGAGGGGATCCTGACGGCGGCGGAGGACCTGCATGCGGATCTCGTGGTGATGGGGACGCATGGGCGGCAGGGGCTGGCGGACCGGCTGTTCGGGTCGACGACGGAGCGGGTGCTGAGGGAGGGGCGGACGTCGCTGTGGGTGGTGCGGGAGGATCCGCCCGAGCCCGGGTAGCAAGGTCAGCAGCACCACCATCACCACGACGTCGACCTCGACCCCGAGATCGACCTGACGTCGACCTCGAGATCGACCTCGAGATCGACCTCGAGATCGACCTCGAGATCGACCTCGACCTCGAGATCGACCTCGAGATCGACCTCGACCTCGAGATCGACCTCGACGTCGACCTCGACCTCGACCTCGACGTCGACCTCGACCTCGACCTCGTCCTCGGCGTCGACCTCGGGTCCTCCAGATCTCGGCTACAGCGACCGCAGCCACGCCTCCGCCCGCTCCCGCCACCCCGGCGCCAGCTCCCCCCCCAGCGCCTCCTCGAGCAGCCCCCGCGCCCGCCCCGGCGTCGCCTGCGCCACGCACGTCGCCAGCAACACGGCCACCTCCGGGCTGCGCGTCTCGGCGTGCAGCGCCTCCAGGCTGGCCCGCCCCGCCGCGCACCCGCCCTCGGCGTACGTCTCGCGCGCCAGCGCCGTCAGCACGGCCTGGCGGCGCGCGGTGGCGCCGGAGGCGAGGTAGCTCGCGGCGTCCACCCGCGTGCTCCGCCCCGCCGCGGCGTCCTGCTCGATCCGCCGGAACAGCAGCTCCGCACCCACCTCGGGCTGCCCCGCGGCCCGGGCGAGCCCCCGCTCGATCGTAGCCCGCACCACGTCCGCCGGCTCGCCGTCCGCCACCAGCCGGTCCGCCCGCGCCAGCAGCTGCGCCGGCGTCGTCGGCAGGCACCACGCCGCCTCGCCGTCGCCGAGCGTCCGCGCCGCCTCGCCCTCGCAGCGCACGCGCACCCGGCCGTGCCCGACCCGAACCTCCGTGCCGAGCACGCTGCGCTCGACCGAGAACGTCGTCCCCACCACCGTCACCACCCCGTCCGGCGTGCGGACCTCGGTGGGCGACGGGTTGCCCGGCGTCACCTCCAGCTCCACGCGCCCCCAGCGCCACGCCAGCACGCGCGGCCCGCCCGGCTGCTGCTCGAACGCCCCGTCGCCGAAGCCCCGCACCGTCACCCCGGGGAACGGCGCCAGCTCGGTCCAGTGCTCGGCGTGGACCAGGGCCGCGGCGCCGCCCGCGCCGGGCGCCCCCACCGCGAGCCCCACCACCAGCGCCACCCCGGCCGTCACCCGCGCCAGGACCCCGAACAGCGGCCCGCCGACGGGACGCGCCGCCCGCCGGGCGTCGACCCCGCGCCACACGGCGTCGAGCAGCGCGGCGCCGGGCTCGGTGGCGCGCGCGAGGGCCGCCAGGTCCGGATCGGTGCTCACGACGCCTCCGCGATCGCGGCGGGCGCGAGCCCCCGCGCCAGGAGCCGCTCGCGGAACCGCTGGCGCGCCACCCGCAGCCGGCTGCGCACCGTCCCCTCGGGGATGCCGAGCAGCGCCGCCGCCTCGGGCGCGGTCCGCTCCTCCAGGTCCACCAGCACGAGCACCTCCCGTTGGTCCGCGGGCAACGCCGCCACCACCTCCCACACGATCCGCACCCGCTGCGCCTGCTCGGCCGCCGCCTCCGGTCCGGGCTCCCCCGTCGCCAGCGGCGCCGCCGGCATCGGCGCCCACCACCGCAGCCACGCGCGCCGCCGCTCGTTCGCCACGACCCGCCGCACCACCTGGAACACGAACGGCGCGACCTGCTGCGGGTGCGTGAGCTCGGGCAGCCGGCGGTGGACGACCAGCAGCACCTCCTGGGCGGCGGCCTCCACGTCGATCCTCGGCCCGCCGAGCCGCGCGCACCACCGGCAGACCTGCGGGCCGAAGCTGCGCAGCAGCGCATCGGCGGCGCGAGGATCCCCGGCGAGCGCGCCCTCGACCACCTCCGCGGCGACCATCTCGGCTCCCCCGGCGCCGGCAGGGCGCCGAGCGCACGAGTGTGCGTGGCCCGGCGGATCGATCACCGCCGCGCCTGGATCCCCAGGTCGACGCCGACCGGCCACGACGCCGCCCACGGCCCGGCGTCGGTGGCGACGCGCACGACGCCGAGGCCGAGCCGCACCCGCGCGACGGCCCGCAGCGCGCCGCGCCACAGGCTCGGCCCGGTCAGGCCGAGCTGCGCGGTGGGCAGCGTGGTGACGAGCGCGCGCGGGCGGGGCTCGTCGCGGAAGCGCAGCACCGAGACGCCGCCGCCCACCTCCACGCCGACGCCCCGCGCTTCGACGGCGATCGCCCCGCCCGCGGCGAGCGCCGCCTCGGAGAGCGTCGGCAGCGAGGTCGCCACGGGCGGGGTGGCGTCGGCCCAGGCGCCGAGCCCGAGCGCGCCCCGCGCCCAGCGGGCCCCGAGCCGCGCGCGCACCGTGGGCCGCGGCCCCACGGCCAGCGCGACCTCGCCGAGCCCCACGAGCCGGCTGCGCGG
>JAWKRQ010000150.1:0-3350 GCA_041389545.1 Myxococcota bacterium
TCGAGCTGCTGGTCCAGATGACCTCCGCGGTGATGACCGTGCTCGACAGCCACTTCCTGCCGGCGTTCGTCGGCGAGAGCGTCCCGGACGAGGTCTACGAGGTGTACGTGCAGACGCTGCGGCGCCTGCTCGGGGTGTGATAAGAGCGCCGGATGTTCCGTCTCTGTCTGTTGTGCACCGCCACCGTCGCCTGTTCTCCCCCGCCGGACGCGCCCGCTCCGTCGACGTCCACGTCGTCGTCCACGAGCACGTCGGGGTCCACGTCCGCCGAGACGTCCCCCACGGCCGACACCGCCCCGGAGCTGCCCACCTTCGACTGCGACACGGTCCCGCTGGCGCCGGTGTCGGGGCGCGAGGTGCCCGGGGCGCGCGGCTACCACGACCTCGCCTTCGACGCCCAGGGCGGGCTCATCGGCGCGTCGACCTCGGGCGACCTGCTCCGGGTCGACTTCGACGGCAACGCGGGCGTCCTCGTGCCGAACCTGGGCACGGTGCAGCAGATGGCCTGGCTGCCCGACGGCGACCTCGCCGTCGCGTCCGACGAGCGCGGCGTGCTGCGGGTCACGCCGGCGGGCGGCGTGCAGCCCATCGCCAGCGTCTTCGCCTACGGCCTCGTCACCGGGCCCGACGGCATGCTGTACGCCGCCGATCAGCGCCTGGTCGTGCGCATCGACCCCGACACGGGCGACGTGCGCACGCTCGTCGAGGAGGGCGCGCTCGACCGCGGCAGCCCGCGGGTCCTCGCGTTCGACCGGACGTACGAGCGGCTGCTCATCGGCACCCTCGGCGGCTCCCAGGGGCGGCTCTACGCGATCCCGCTCGACGCCGACCTGGAGCCCGCCGGCCCGCCCGAGGTCTTCGCCACCGGCGTGGGCACGGGCGGATACCACGACGCGCTCGGCGTCGACCTCTGCGGCTACCTCTACGTGCCCGACTACAACACGTCCGCCGTCTACCGGGTGCACCCCACGAGCGGGCAGGTCCAGCTGCTGTTCGACGCCGTCGGCTTCCTCAACGACGCCTACGGCCACGGCCTCGAGTGGGGCAGCGGCGTGGGCGGCTGGCTCGACCAGGCGATCTACCTGCCGCGCCCCTACGCGAACAACAAGGTCACCGAGGTCGTCATCGGGGTGCCCTCGCGCGACGCGCCGGAGATCGTGCCGGTGAACCTGCCGTGACGCTCAAGGCGCTCGTGCGCGGCGTCCCGAGCCGCTACGCGGAGGCCACGCGCAGCGCGGGGATGGCCGCCGGCGACATCGACGTGGCGCTCGCCCGCGCGCAGCACGCCGCCTACGTCGAGGCGCTGGGCGGGCTGGGCGCGAAGGTGCTCCGGGTGCCGGTCGACGACGAGCGTCCGACTCGGTGTTCGTGGAGGACACCGCCGTGGTGGGCCGCGGGCGGGCGGTGCTGCTGCGCCCGCGCACCCGGGCCGCGCGGGGGAGGCGGCGCCGTGGGCCGCGCGCTGCAGGAGGCCGGCTCGACGTGGTGCGCCTCGAGGGGAGGGCAATTCGCGACGGCGGCGACGTTGTGGGTCGGCGATCGCGCCTGTCGCGCCCTCGCGCACCGACGACGCCGGCATCGCCGCGCTGGGCCGGGCGCTGGCGCCGGTCGGCACGACCGTGGTGCCGGTGGACCTGCCGGACGGCGTGCTCCACCTGAAGTGCATCTGCTCCTCGCCGGCGCCGCAGACGGTGGTGGTGGTGCAGGGCGCGCTGCCCGACGAGCTGTTCGCCGGGCTGCGCCACGTGCTGGTGCCGCCCGACGAGGCCTACGCCGCGAACACCGTCGGGCACGGCGGGCGGGTGCTGGTCGCCGCCGGGCACCCGGGCAACCTCGGCGGCGCTGCGGCGGCAGGGGCTCGTGCCCGTCCCCGTCGACGTGTCGGAGCTGCGCAAGGGCGACGGCCTGCCTACCTGCTCGTCGCCGTTGTGGCGGGGTGACGCCGATCTCCTCGTCGTCGATGCGGACGTCCACGTCGAAGGTGCCGGACGCACCGCGCTCCTCGGGCCAGCCGAGCACGAGGTGGCCCCAGTGGCCGGGCTGGCCGGGCGCGTTGTCGAGGACGAGCCCGTCGTCGGTACTCGGCCTCGAACCAGACGGTGGCGCCGCCGACGGGGCCCGGATCGTGGACGGCAGGCGCAGCCGCTGGAAGGCTTCGGGGCGCGCGCGCCGGTGCCGAGGCGAGGTCGGCGATGCAGGCCGGCGCGCTGGCGAGCTGCACCTGCGGGCTGAAGAAGCGGTAGGGCTCGAGCGCGTCGACGCCGTCGAGGATCGGGGACAGGTCGAGGCCGTGGGCGGCCTGCAGGGCGGCGAGCTGGCGGCGCACGTCGCGCACCTCGACGGCGCTGCTGCGGTCGCGCACCAGGGCCACCCACAGGCGCAGCCGGCGCGGGGCGAGGCGTCCGCCGTCGGCGATCCAGGGGGCGGCGGCGTCCATGGCGTCGAACAGGCCCTCGGCGAGGGGCTCGGCGTTGAGCAGCTCCGAGACGGCGAGGTCGACGGGCTCGGGGTCGAGCTCCTCGACGTGGGCCTGCACCACCTCGACGACCTCGCCGAGGCCGTTGGCCTCGACCAACGCCTGGGCGGTGTCGGCCTGCTCCGTCGGCTCCACGGCGACGACGCGGCGGGCGCCGAGCCGCGCGGCCACGCACGACAGCAGGCCCGAGCCGCAGCCGATCTCGAGGACGCGGGCGCCGGGGGCGCGGCGGGCGAGGAGGGCGAGGAGGGCGTCGTTGCGGCGGGCGTCCGACAGGAGCCGGACGTGCTCCCACAGGTCGCCGAAGGCTTGCAGGTCCATCCGGGCCGTGTAACCGCGGGCAGGGGAGGGGGTTTGGGCCGAACGATCCGGGACGCGACGCCGGCCGATGCGGCGCTCGTGCACGCGCTCATCGTGGAGCTGGCGGTGTACGAGCGGGAGCCGGACGCCGTGGAGGCGACGCCTGCTTCGCTCGAGGCGCAGCTGCGGGCCGAGGTGCCGCCGTTCCGGTGCCTGGTGCTCGAGGACGAGGGGGAGGGCGTGGGGTTCGCGCTGTACTTCCCGACGTACAGCACGTGGCGCGGGCTGCCGGGGATCCACCTCGAGGACCTGTACGTGCGGCCGGCGTTCCGGGGGCGGGGCCACGGCAAGGCGCTGCTGGCCGAGCTCGCGCGGCGGACGGAGGCGCTGGGCGGCGGGCGGCTCGAGTGGGCGGTGCTGGACTGGAACCAGCCGGCCATCGACTTCTACGAGGCGCTGGGGGCCGTGGCGCAGGACCAGTGGCGCACCTTCCGGCTCGACGGCGAGGCGCTGGCCCGCCTCCGCTGAGTTCATGGTCGTGTGCTCGGGCCGGGCGCCGGGCACCCGAACGTGC
>JAWKRQ010000151.1:0-3339 GCA_041389545.1 Myxococcota bacterium
GCGGCGACGGCCAACGCCGCGCCCACTGCGTACCGGATCCCGAGGCCCACGACCTCCGTGCGCGCACTCATCGGCGGCTCAATATCGCTCCGTGATCCGCGCGCCGGTGGTCAGCTCGGCGACCCGCTCCTCCCCGGCGATCCGCAGGTTCGGCATGGCGACGCCGAGCGTCTCGACGATGCCGGCGCGCCGCGCCGCCCCGATGTCGAGCTCGAGGATCACCCGCTTCGCCTCGAGCTCGTCGATCAGCGCCGTGACGGCGGGCAGGCGGAACAGCTGCGTCATCCGGTCGACCTGCAGCAGCCGGGCGCCGGCGTCGGTGAACACCAGGATCACCTCGAGGCCGTAGCCGGCGTTCTGCACCGCGTACCGGGCGGCGCGCTCGAAGGCGTCGGGGCTGTCGCTGTACAGCCACACGACGCAGTACGGGCCGGAGGTGGGGGCGTCGTCGTCTTCGGCCTGCGGCATGCGTCGCCTCGTGCGTGTCCAGTCCTATCCAGTGCCTCGCGGACCCCGAGGCCGCCACGGTTGAATACCGTGACGGATCGTGACGTAGACTCCCGCCGGAGGCATCGGCATGTCTGGCTTTCCATCCCCCCGCGCCCCCCTCGTGGCGCTCTCGGTCGCGATCGTCCTGTCCTGCGGCCTGGTCGTCGGCCCGTCCGTGCCCGCCGTCGCTGCGTCGGGCGCGCACCCGCCCGCGCCCGGCCACCCGTCTTCGGGCGCCAAGCCCGCGCCCAAGGGCAAGAAGGGCGGCAAGAACGCCAAGGGCAAGAAGGGCAAGGGCAAGAAGGGCGCCGACGGCGTCGGCCCGTTCAAGAAGAAGGACTACCCCTTCGCCGAGCGGATGCGCCCGCTGGTGCTGCCGAACGGCATGGGCGAGGTCGGCGCCGACCTGTCCATCTCCCGCGCCTTCGACACCACGTTCGTCGGCCTCGGCGCGGCCTTCGCCTACGGCATCGGCGACGTGGGCGAGGTCGGCGTCGCGACCGGGCTGACGCTGTCGCCCGACTTCGACTGGAACCGCACCCTGCTGCTGCAGGGCCACTACCTCGCCTACGACAGCAAGCTGTTCGACTTCGCGCCGGGGCTGCTCGTCCCGATCGTCGCCGTCGACGGCGCCGGCTTCGGCGTGGTCGTCGACCTGCCCTGCCGCTACGTCCTGTCGGACGGCCTGTTCGTCCGCTTCGGCCAGGGCGCGATCCCCATCCAGCTGTCGCCCGACTTCGGGCTGGCCCTCGCGGCCAACGGGGGCATCGGCTACCAGATCAACCTGAAGACGGTGATCTTCGCGATCTCAACGTGTTCCGGCTCAACCTCGCGCCAGCAGGGCCCGAGCGTGACGGGGCTAATGGGACTACCTGAACCTGTCGGTCGGCGAAAGCCGGTACACGCCGGTGCGCGACGCTGGGACGTGGGGGCGACGCTGGGGCTGTCGAACACCTGGGACCTCGACAACAGCTTCGGCTTCGCGCTCGACATCTACGGTCGTTACCGCTACAGGATGAAGGCGGTACGGGTCGAGCGGATCGGCGCTTGACCTGGAGCCAGGCGCCCGACCCGGCGCCCGGCCCGAGCGAAGGTCGCCGTGGCGGTGGCCGCCACGGCCTGCAACCGCGCCGACCTGCTCCAGCGGATGGGCGCCTACCCGCCGCCGCCCGGCGCCTCGCCGATCCTCGGCCTCGAGTGCGCCGGCACCGTCGCGGCGCTGGGGCCGGGGGTGGAGGGCCTGCAGCTCGGCGACCGCGTCTGCGCGCTGCTGGCGGGCGGGGGCTACGCCGAGCGGGTCGTCGTGCCGGCGGGCCAGGTGCTGCCCGTGCCCGACGGCCTCGACCTCGTCGACGCCTACCGCCCTGCCCGGGCCGTCTGCACGGTGTGGATGGCGCTGCGCCACGTCGGGCGCCTGCGCGACGGCGAGCGCGTCCTGCTCCACGCCAGCGCCAGCGGCCATCGGCACCACGGCCAGCCGGTCTGCAAGGCCTGGGGCAACCCCTGCTTCGTGACGGCGAGCGCCGACAAGATCCCGCGCTGCGTGGCGCTCGGCGCCGAGGGCGGGGTGCGCAGGCAGTGGCGCCGAGGCCGTCGCCGCCTGGGGCCGGCCCGACGTGATCGTCGACCCCGTCGAACGCGGCACGCTCGGCGACGACCAGCGCGTGCTGGCGACGGGCAGGCGCATCGTGCTCGGGCTGCTCGGCGGCACCGCCGATCAGCTCGACCTGGCGCGCCTCCTCACCCGCCACCAGACCGTCGTGGGCACCACGCTGCGCTCCCGCGCCGTGGCCGACAAGGCCGAGATCGTGGCGGGCACCCGCGCCGAGATCTGGCCCCACGTGGCCTCGGGGGCGGTGCGCCCGGTGATCGACGCCGTCCTGCCGATCCAGCGCGCCGAGGAGGCCCACGAGCGGCTGCGGACCAACGCCACCGTCGGGAAGGTGGTGCTCACCGTCGCCTGAGCGGGCGAGCGGGTTAGGCGAGCCGGGGAGGAGACCATGGGCCTGGACGCCGAGGTCGGGCGTCGGCGCACGTTCGCCATCATCAGCCACCCCGACGCCGGCAAGACCACGCTCACCGAGAAGCTCCTGCTGTATGCGGGCGCGGTGCACGTGGCTGGCGCCGTGAAGTCGCGCAAGGCGAGCCGCCACGCGCTGTCGGACTGGATGGCGATGGAGAAGGAGAAGGGGATCTCCATCACCTCGTCGGTGCTCCAGTTCGACTGGGGCGGCTGCCGGATGAACCTGCTCGACACGCCGGGCCACGCCGACTTCTCGGAGGACACCTACCGGGTGCTCGCCGCGGTCGACGCCGCGATCATGCTGATCGACACCGCCAAGGGCGTCGAGCCGCGCACGCTCAAGCTGTTCGAGGTGTGCCGCCTGCGGAAGCTGCCCGTCATCACGTTCGTCAACAAGATGGACCGGCCGGGCCTCGACCCGCTCGACCTCCTCGACGACGTGGGCCGCACCCTGAACATCAAGACCGTCCCGCTGAACTGGCCCATCGGGCGCGACAAGGAGTTCACCGGGGTCGTCGACCGCACGGGCGGCGCTGCGAAGGCCGTGCTGTGGGAGCGTCAGGGCCCCGGCGGCACCGACATCGTGCCCGAGGTGGAGCACGACCTCGACGATCCGGCGCTGGCCGCGCGGGTGGGCGAGGGGGCCGTCGCCGAGCTGCGCGAGGAGCTCGAGCTGCTCGACACCGCCGGCGACCCGTTCTCGCGCGAGGCGTTCCTCGCCGGCGACGTGACGCCCTTCTTCTTCGGCTCGGCGATGACCAACTTCGGCGTGTCGCAGCTGCTCGCCGCGCTGGGCGACCTCGCGCCGCCGCCGACGGGCCGCCCCA
>JAWKRQ010000152.1:0-3222 GCA_041389545.1 Myxococcota bacterium
CCCTCGGGGGCTCAGCGGGCGCGCTGGCGCCGCTGCAGGAGCTGCTCGCCGCGCTGCCGCCCACCGGGCTCGCGCTGGTGGTGTCGCTGCGCCTCGATCCCGAGCCGGCCGTCCGGCTCGACGAGATCCTGGCGCAGACCTCGTCGCTGCCGGTGCGCAACGCCACCCCGGAGGCGCCGCTCGAGGCCGACGTCGTCTACGTCCTGCCCCAGGGCGAGCGCTACGGCGTGGGCGAGGTCGCGCTGCACCGCGAGGGCCCCGACCCGCGCCCAACCCTCGACCACCTCTTCCGGACGCTGGCCGCCGCCCACCAGGACCGCGCCGTCGCCGTGGTGCTCTCCGGCCGCGGCAGCGACGGCGCCGGCGGCGCGCGCGCGGTCAAGGACGGCGCCGGGCTCGTGCTGGCGCAGATCGGTGCCGCGCACCCCGGCCTCCCGGCGAGCGCCATCGCCACGGGCAACGTCGACCACGCGCTCACCGTCACCGACCTCGCCGCCCACCTCGCGGCCCACGCGCGGTTCCTCGGCGGCCTGTCGCAGGTCGCCCGCGACGAGCTGGCGCCGAGCCGCCCGCGGCTGTTCGAGATCCTGCAGCGCACCTCCGGCCACGACTTCTCGGGCTACAAGCCCGGCACCCTCACCCGCCGCATCCTGCGCCGGATGCTGAGCCTCGGCATCGACTCGCCCGCCGCCTACGTCGAGCGGCTCGAGGCGGACGACCAGGAGGCGGAGCGGCTGTTCCGCGACCTCCTCATCGGCGTCACGCAGTTCTTCCGCGATCCGGCCGCGTTCGAAGCGCTCGACCGCCTGGTGGTGCCGGCGCTGTTCCGCGACCGCCACCCCGAAGACGTGGTGCGGGTCTGGGTCGCCGGCTGCTCCACCGGCGAGGAGGCCTACTCCATCGCCATGCTGATGCTGCGCGCGGCCGAGGCGCTGCCCTCGCCGCCGCCCATCCAGGTCTTCGCCACCGACATCGACGAGCGCGCGCTCGAGGTCGCCCGCCTCGGCCGGTACTCCGACGCGCTGGCCGAGCAGGTCCCGGCGTCCTACCTGCAGCAGTACTTCAGCCGCACCTCGTCGGGCTACCGGGTGCGCGAGGCCGTGCGCAGCGTCTGCCTGTTCTCCGCGCACAACCTCACGAAGGATCCGCCGTTCTCGTCGCTCGACCTCGTCTCGTGCCGCAACCTGCTCATCTACCTGTCGAGCGACCTGCAGCGGCGCCTGGGCCCCCTGTTCCACTACGCGCTGCGGCCCGGCGGCTACCTGTTCCTCGGCCCCTCCGAGAGCCTCGCCGGGCCGCCCGACCTGTTCGAGACCCTCGACGCGTCGAGCCGCATTCACCGCGCTTCGGCCCGCCACCCGGCGGCCGTTCGTCGAGTTCCCGCTCGGCAGCCGGCGCTCGACACGCCGAGCCGCGCGCCGTGGCGCACCCCGGCGCCGGACGGCCAATCGCGCGCACCGTGGAGCGCGTGCTGCTCGAGCGGTTCACCCCCGCCTGCGCCGTGGTCAACGCCGAGGGTGAGGTCGTCTACTTCACCGGGCGGACCGGCCGGTTCCTCGAGCCCTCGGTCGGCGCGCCCTCGGCCGACATCGTCGGGATGACCCGCCGCGGCCTGCGCGCGGAGGTCCGGCTGGCGCTGCACCAGGCCACCACCCGCAACGAGACGGTCACCCGACGCGCCCTGGCGTTCGGAGTCCGACGGGTGCCTGTCACGGCCGACCTCGTCGTCCGCCCGATGACCGAGGTCCACGGCGCCACACCGCTGTACATGGTCCTCTTCGACGAGGCCGACCTGCCCGACCGGGCGCCGCAGGAGCACGAGCCGCTGGTGGAGCGGTCGAGCGAGCTGCGGGCCACGCGCGAGCAGCTGCAGGCGACGATCGAGCAGCTCGAGACCGCCAACGAGGACCTGAAGAGCGGCAACGAAGACCTGCTCGTGATGAACGAGGGAGGCAGTCCAGCAACGAGGAGTTGCAGACCAGCAAGGAAGAGCTCCAGTCCATCAACGAGGAGATGCAGACCATCAACGCCGAGCTCCGCAAGAAGGTGGAGGAGCCTGATCGGGCCAACGCCGACCAGCAGAACCTGTTCGCCAGCACCAAGATCGCGACCCTGTTCCTCGACGGCGACCTGCGCGTGCAGCGCTACACCCCCGCGGCGACCGAGATCTACCGGCTGATCGACGCCGATCTCGGCCGGCCGATCACCGACATCTCCTCGCGCCTGGCCAGCGACGAGCTGCTCGTGGCCGTCCGGCAGGTGCTCGACACGCTGTCGCCCACCGAGCGCGAGGTCGAGCTGTCCGACGCCAGCGCCCGCTTCATCATGCGGGTGCGGCCCTACCGCACGCTCGACGACGTGATCAGCGGGGTCGTCGTCACCTTCGTCGACGTGACCGACCTCAAGCGCGCCGAGCTCGCGGTGCGGGCGAGCGAGGAGCAGCTGCGGCGCACGCTGATGGGCGCACCGCTGCCCGTGCTCGTCCTCGACGACCAGGGCCGGTTCCTCCTCGCGAACGACGCGTTCCACCGCAGCACGGGCTACGCCGAGGCCGACCTCGACACGTTCCCCTCCTGGGCCGCCCGCGCCCTGGGCGACGCCGAGCCCGCCTGGGGCGACCTGCAGCGGCTGCTCGACGGCGAGCGGCAGCAGGCCGAGGGCGAGTACGCCGTGCGCACCGCCGGGGGGCACCAGCGGCAGTGGCAGGTGCGGTCGCAGTCGCTCGCCTCCGCTGGCGAGGGCGGCCGCCAGGTCGTGACCATGGCGCTCGACGTGACCGAGATCCGGCTCGCCGAGGCGACCGAGCGGCACCACCAGGAGATCGTGCGCCTGATGGCGAACGCGCTGCCCGCGCTCATCGCCTACGTCGACGCGGAGGAGCGGTTCGAGTTCGTCAGCGAGGCCTACCCGCGCTGGTTCGCCATCCCGCGGTCGGAGATCGAGGGGCAGACGCTGAGGCAGGTGTTCGGCGTCTCCGCCTACGCCCAGATGGCCGGCGCCGTCGCGCGGGTGCTCGCCGGGGAGCCGCAGACCTTCGTGATGGAGGCCGCGTTCCGCGCAGGCGCGCAGACCCACGTGCAGTGCGAGTTCGTGCCCCACCGGGGCCACAGCGGGGAGCTGCAGGGCTTCTTCTCCATGATCACCGACGTGTCGGACCGCATCCGGCACGAAGCCTCGGTGCAGCGCCGCGCCGGGTACAAGGAAGTGCTGGCGCAGCTCGGG
>JAWKRQ010000153.1:0-3105 GCA_041389545.1 Myxococcota bacterium
GGGGGTCACGAGCGGCACGCCGTAGCTGCCCGTGACGCCGACCGTGTTCGCGTGGAGGTCGGCCTCGAGGTCGAGCCCGAACCCGGCGGACGGCGCGGAGGCGGTGCTGTGGCACAGCAGGCAGTCGTCGGCCACGATCTGCTGCACGCCGGCGTACCCCTCGAGGCCCGGGTCGACGACCTCCTCGCTGACGCCGAACAGCGTGTCGTCGCAGCCGGCCAGCGAGAGCAGGGCCGCCAACCCCGCGCCCAGCCCCATGCCGCCGAGCCAGCCGATGCGCGCTCCGTCCATCACGCCTCCGTCGGACTGTTATGTCCCGCGGCCGGCGCGCTCGCCAGCCCCGCGCCCCCGTACGCCGGTGCGGGCGCGGAGGCACGCGCCGTCCACGCCTGGCGGACGGCGTCGACGATCTCGGAGGCGGCCCGCTCGGCGGCCGGGCAGATGCCGCCCATCTGGGCGAAGCCGTGGACCAGGCCGGGGTAGGCCAGGCGCACCACGGGCACGCCGGCCTCGTCGAGGCGGTCGGCGTAGGCCTCGCCGTCGTCGCGGAGGGGGTCGAAGCCGGCGGTCGCGACGAGCGCCGGCGCGAGGCCGGACAGGTCGGGCTCGAGCAGCGTGGACGCGCGCGGGTCGGTGGGATCGGCCGCGTAGTGCGCGATGTACCACTGGATCGAGCCGCGGGTGAGCAGGTGTCCCTCGCCGAGCGCCTCGTAGGACGCCGACAGGCAGCGCAGGTCGAGGCCCGGGTAGACGAGGAGCTGGAAGGCGGGCTGGGGCTCGCCGGCGTCGCGCAGGGCGAGGCAGACGGCGGCGGCGAGGTTGCCGCCGGCGGAGTCGCCGCCGATGGCGATGCGCTCGGGGTCGCCGAGGCCGGCCTCGCGGACCGCGCCGACCAGCGCGGTGAGGGCCTGCAGGCCGGCCGGGTACGGGTGCTCGGGCGCGAGCGGGTAGTCCGCGGCGACGACGATCTGGCCGCCGTCGGCAGCGAGGCGGCGGCACCAGCGGTCGTGGGTGGCGAGGTCGCCGCAGACCCCGCCGCCGCCGTGGGCGTCGACCAGGGTGGGGAGCGGGCCGTGGGCGCCGTGGGGGACGTAGACCCGGACGGGGACGCCGCCGAGCTGCCGGTGCTCCACGCGGGCGACGCTGCGGGGCGGGCCCTCGACGATGGCGATCGAGCGGGTGAGCGTGCGCCGGGCGCTCTCGGGGGTGCGGCCGGCGAGGTCCTGCGGCTGCAGGGCTTCGAGGCGACAGACGATCTGGCAGACCTCGTCGAGCGGATCGCCGCGGTCGTTGCGCTGGACCGGGCCGCGGACGGCGGCGCGGAGGGGCCGCGGGAGCGCCAGGGTGCGGCGCAGGAGGGCGCGGAGGAGCCGAGGGCGGGGTGCTGGGGGTGCGTCGGGCATCGGCCCTCGATATCGTGGCGCACCGTGGCCCGGGGGGACGATGTCCGGCAAGCTCGTGGTGGTCGATCATCCGCTGGTGCAGCACAAGCTCGGGTGGCTGCGCCGGGAGGACACCGACTCGGCGACGTTCCGGCGGCTGCTGGGCGAGATCGCGGCGCTGCTCGCGTACGAGCTGACGCGGGAGCTGCCGACGGAGCGGGTGCGGTTGCGCACGCCGCTGTGCGAGATGGAGGCGCCGCAGCTGCAGGGGCCGCCGCCGGCGCTGATCTCGATCCTGCGGGCCGGCAACGGGCTGCTCGACGGGGTGCTGGGGCTCATCCCCACCGCGGCCGTGGGGCACATCGGGCTGTACCGGGATCCCGAGACGCTCGAGCCCGTGCAGTACTACTTCAAGGTGCCGCACGACCTGGGGTCGCGGCAGGTGCTCGTGGTGGACCCGATGCTGGCGACGGGGCACTCGGCGGTGGCCGCGGTGTCGGCGCTCAAGGCGCGGGGGGCGGGGGCGATCCGGTTCCTGTGCCTGTTGTCGGCGCCGGAGGGGGTGAAGGCGTTCCACGAGGCGCACCCCGACGTGCCGATCGTGACGGCGGCGGTGGACGAGCGGCTCAACGATCACGGCTACATCGTGCCGGGGCTGGGGGACGCGGGCGACCGGATGTACGGGACGCGCTGACGCGGGTCACGGCCACGGCGGGCGGTCGCAGCGCCACCCCGGCCAGACCAGCGCCGGGTCCGTCCGCCCCGGCACGATCGCCAGGCGCCCCGCGGCCAGCGCGTCGCGCTGCTCGGCGAGCACCCGCGCCCAGGCCGCCGACACCGTGGGCACGTCGGCCGGCGCGGGGGGCGGGAAGCGCCCGCCGCCGCGGCAGGCCAGCAGGCTCGGGAGCATCGTCGCCACCTCGACGGACGGGTGCGCGAGGGCCAGCTCGAGCCAGGCGTCCGCGGGGAGCCGCGGGCGGAGCAGGGTCAGGAGGGCGGCGGCCTGCGCTGGCGGCGCGTCGGGTAGCGCCGCGAGGAGCGGGGACAGGGGCGCGGTGCCGAGGAGGCGGCCGAGCCGGTGCGCCAGCAGCGGGTCCTCGGTGCCGAGCCACGGGATCGCCGCGGCGACGAGCTCGGGAGTGAGGGCGGGCGCGCGCTCGCAGGCGACCTTCGCCACGAGGGGGTCGCCGCTGCGCATGGCGCGCAGCACCTGCGGTCCCGGCGCGTCGGTGCGGCCGTCTCGGGGGACCAGGTCGAGGAGCGCCCGCACCCGCGGATCGGCCGTCTGCGCGCGCACGGCGGCGTCGGGCCAGCGCGCGAGGGGCCAGAGCAGCTGTCCGACTGCGTAGTGGCCCTCCGGAGCCGGCGTCCCGACGGTGCGCTCGAGGGCGGCGACCAGGCGCGGCACGTCCGAGGCGTCGCCGTACCGGCGGATCGCCTCCGCGCCGAACGCGATCCCGTCGGGGTCCGTGCCGGCGATGGCGGCGCGGGCGCGCTCGAGGAGTGGCGCACGGAGCCGGTCGCTCCAGGAGCGGGCCAGGAACGCGGGCGACACCGAGGTCGACGGGGCGGGCGGGGCGGCGCGGAGCAGCAGCTCGTCGGCGACCTGCCAGCGGCGCGGGGCCGGCAGGGCGTCGTACAGGCGAAGGAGGGCCTCGGTTGCCTCGGCGCACGGGCAGGCGGCGAGGCCGCGGAAGGCGCGATCCTCGTCGGTGGCGAGGGC
>JAWKRQ010000154.1:0-2948 GCA_041389545.1 Myxococcota bacterium
GCGCGGCAGCACCACCTCGCCCGTCGACCGCCGCCGGAACAGCCCGCGCTCGAGCAGGTACGCCTCGCCCCGCGCCCGCGCCTCGGCCAGCCGCGCGTCGCCGCCGCTCGCCCGCTCCCAGGCGAGCAGGCCGTCCAGCACGTCGATCGTGCTGTCGAACGACGAGCGCACCGAGCCGTTCTCGGCCTCGCAGTTCCACCCGCCGTCGGCGAGGCCCTCGCCGAGCAGGCGCTCCACGATGCCCGCCACGTCCTGCCCGAAGTACACGCCCGCCTCGACGGTGCGGCCGTTGATGCACGGCTCGACCTCGCCGTCGAAGTAGCGCTGGCCGGCGTGCTCCCAGCGGCCGTGCTCGGCGATGGCGCCGACCCGCACCGCCGCCGGGTCGACCCCGAAGATCACCAGCGTGTGCAGCACGTTCATCGTCGCGGTCCACGGCTGGCCGCCCTCGCCGCCGCGGTAGTCGGCCGGGAAGCAGGCGCCGCCGGCCCACAGCCCGTCGGGCGCCTCGAGCGCCAGCAGCTGCGCACCCCACCCCTCGTGCGCCACGCGTGCGCGCTCGGCCGCCACCGCCTCGGGCGGCGCATCGGTCAGGTCCTGCAGCACCTGCCAGCGGATCGCCGGGTCCCCCGCCAGCAGCCAGTCGATCACGTCGTCCGCCACGTCCCCTCCCCTGCCCTCCCGCCGTATCCGAACGCGCCCGCTCGGTGTGCCGGATCCGACATTCACAGGTTCGCGCCGCGCTACACTGTGTCACGGGAGGGTGCACGATGAAGGTCGTCCCGCTGATCGCCGCGCTGGTCGGCTGCTCCGAGGTGGAGCTCCACTACGACAAGTCGTCCACGACGTTGCCCACGACCATCACGTCGCCGACGACCCCGACGACGCCGACGCCGACGATCGACACCGCCACCACGACGACCACGCCCACCGACACGGGCACGCGGACCGGCACCCCGGAGCAGCAGGTGCTCGCGCCGATCCGCGACGCGATGGTCATCGAGAACCGCCCCACCACGAACTACGGGGAGCGGATCGAGCTGTCGTGTGGGGCGTGGACGGAGGGCGGCGTCCCCTACACCGTCCGCGGGCTCGTCGCCTTCGACCTGTCCGGCCTGCCGCCCGACGCCTTCGGCATCGTCGCCACGCTCGACCTGTACGCCGAGACCACCTCGCGCATGTACGGCCAGGGCATCACGAACTCGCTGCCACCCGGCCACTCGAACCTGTCGTCGTCGAACGCCTGGCGCATCCGCCGCACCCTCGACCCGTGGGACGAGCTGACGGTGACCTGGTCGAACCAGCCGGCAGCCGACGGCAACGCGGTCGTGCAGGAGCCGGGCACCAGCCTGTCCGACCTCGACTACCTCGGCATCGACGTGTCGGGCCTGGTCGCCGACGCCCTGGCCGCGGGCGACGGCGAGGCGAGCTTCCTGCTGCACCTCGCCAACGAGAGCTACTACGCCGAGGTCACCTTCGGCAGCGGCGACCACAGCGATCCGGCGCTACACCCGGTGCTCACGCTCGACTACCTCGTCCCCGGCCCGTAGGAAGGCGAGCACCGCCTCGGCGAACGCCGGCGCGCTCTCGCGGTGCACGAAGTGGCCGCCGGGCAGCGCCAGGACCTCGTAGCCGCCGGTGTAGCGGTGGGCCGCGCGGTCGTAGGCGTCGACGGAGAGGGCCGGGTCGTCGCGCCCGGCCACGGCGAGCGTGGGGGCGCGGATCGGCGGCCGCAGCAGGGCGAGCAGCGCGTCGCGGCGCACGCCGCGGTAGTAGCCGAGCGCGGCGTCGAGGCGCGCGGGGTCGGAGAAGCAGGCGACGACGGGCGCGAGCTCGTCGTCGGCGTAGCGCCAGTCGGGCGACCAGCGGTGGACGAGCCGCCCCAGGCGGGCGAAGCCCCGCGCCCGCAGGCGCGACGCGGCGCCGGGGAGCCGGAGCGTCAAGAAGTGGCGCGCGGCCCAGGCGAGGCGCAGGGACGGGCGGATGGTGGCCGGGTGCGGGATGGCGACGGTCACCAGGCGGCGGACCCGTTCGGGGTGCTGGGCCGCGAGGGCGGTCGCGGTGGCGGCGCCCCAGTCGTGACCGACGACGAGCGCCTCGGGGACGCCCAGGGCGTCGAGCAGGGCGACCGCGTCTTCCACGAGGTCGGCGACGGTGGTGTCGCGGCCGGGCACGGGCGCGGTCGGCCCGTAGCCTCGCAGGTAGGGCGCGATCACGCGGTGGCCGCCGTCGAGCAGCGCGGGGGCGAGGTCGCGCCAGCCGTGCGGCGTGTCGGGGAAGCCGTGGAGCAGCAGGACGGGCGGGCCGTCGCCGCCCTCGAAGACGTCGAACCGGCCGACGGCGCGGAGCGGCAGCCCCGCCAGGGTCTCGCCCAGGTGCACCTCCACGGGGATCTCCATTCTTGAGTGTTCACTCAAGATAACCGGCCGGCGTGTTAGGTGCGACCCGTGGCCCGACCTCCCGAGTTCGATCGCGCTGCCGCCGTCCGCGCCGCCCGGGGCGTGTTCTGGGCGCGCGGCTTCCCCGGCACCTCGATGAAGGCGCTCGAGGCCGCGACGGGCCTGCAGCCGGGCAGCCTGTACGCCGCGTTCGGGAGCAAGGAGGGGCTGTTCCGGGAGGCGCTGGCGGACTACGTCCAGGCCGTCGTCGCCGCGGCGGTGCGGCCCGGCGTCGCGCCCCGCGAGCAGATCCGGCGCTGGTTCGCCGCGATGGTGGACGCCGCGGTGGACGACGGCGGGCGCGGCTGCCTGATCCTCCACGGCGCCGCCGAGCTCGCCCACCACGACGCCGAGAGCCGGGCGGCGGTGCAGGAGGAGCTCGGGCGGTTGGTCGGCTTCTTCGCCGCCTGCGTGGCGGCGGCGCGGCCGGAGCTGGGCGCCGAGGCGGTCGCCGACCGGGCCGGGCTGCTGGTGGCCGCGCTGGCGGGCATCAGCGCCTGGAGCCGCGCC
>JAWKRQ010000155.1:0-2923 GCA_041389545.1 Myxococcota bacterium
GAGGCCAACGCCTGGCGCATCTTCGGCGGCATCTGCAGCCCGAACGACGTGTGCCTGGACCTCCACCCCGGCGGCGACGGCAACGACACCATGGTGGTCGGGGTCCGGATGGAGAGCAACGGCGTGGCCGTCCAGGTCGGCGGCGCCGCGACCTACATCGCGTTCAACCGCTTCGAGGGCAACGGCAGCGACGTGGTCCGCGCGCCGACGAGCCAGGGGACGGTGCTCCTCGGCAACGACACCGCGCTCGGCACCGACCTCGACCTGTCCGAGCTCAACCCGAACACGCTGACCGCGCTGCCGCTGCTGGACGGCGTGCAGATGGGCATCGTCCCGAACGCGGTGACCACGGAGCTCGGCACACACTACGTCGCCGGCGGCAACCTGCTGCGCACGGTGCTCTCCGACAACCAGCACACCGAGGACGGCGTCACGAGCGAGGTCGGCTACGCCCAGGGCTACGCCGGCTGGCAGCTCGAGATGGACGGCAGCGCGTCGCCGGCGACCTCCGAGGTCCGGCTCGCCTACCGCGCGCCCGGGAGCGCGGCGCAGCCCGCCGAGGTGCTCCGGGTCGGGTCCGACGGGACGGTGTACGCCACGGCGTTCTCGCCGCTGTCGGACCAGCGCCTGAAGCGGGACGTCCGCCGGGTGGACGACGCGCTCGGCCGCCTGACGAAGCTGCAGGGCGTGCGCTGGCGCTGGGCGGACGGCCCCGCGCAGGGCGGCACCGGCATGGGCCTCATCGCCCAGGACGTCGAGCAGGTCTTCCCGGAGGCGGTGAACACCTCGCGGGACGGCACGAAGAGCGTCAGCTACGACGGGCTGACGGCGCCGATCGTCGAGGCGATCACGGCGCTGGCGCAGGAGAACGCGGCGCTGCGGGCGCGCGTGGCGGCGCTCGAGGCGCGCTGACGGATGCGCGGCGGGGGCCGGCGGGTTCGTCTCGGCGTCCGGCGCGCCATCGGGGCCGCCTCGGGGTACGTACCGCCATGCTCTGGCTCCTCCACGCCACCCTCCTCGGCGCCTGGGCCGCCGATCCGCCCGCGGCGCCCGCCGCCGAGGTCCCTGCCGCGGCGGCCGCCGCCTGGCGCGAGCTGTCGGCCGAGCGCCTCACCGCCCGGTTCGAGCAGGTCCAGCACCGCAGCGTCCTCGCGAAGCCGCTGCACGCCACGGGGTCGCTGGCCTACGCCCGGCCCGATCGCGTCCGCTGGACGGTCGACGCGCCCGTGCGCTCCGTGTTCGTGCTCGACGGCGCCCGGGCGTCCTCCGCGCTGCCCGATCTGGGCCACCGCGAGACCCTCGACCTGTCGCAGCAGCCCGAGGCCGCGCGCCTGGTGCAGGGGCTGCTCGTGTGGCTCGGCGGCGACCTGGCGCGCGTCGCCCGGGACTACGACGTGGCCTGGCAGGACGGCCCGCCCGCCGTCGCCACGCTCACCCCCCGCGACCCCACGCTGAAGAAGCTGCTGGCGCGGATCGAGCTCACCGTGGGCGGCGCGCCGCGGCAGGTGGAGCGCGTCGTGCTGCACGAGCCGAGCGGCGACTACGTGGAGATCACGCTCAGCGACGTGGTGGTGGACCCGGTGCTGCCGCCCGGCACGTTCGACCCGCCGTGACCCGCCGCTGGGTCGGCTGGGCCGCGCTCGTCGCGCTGCTGCTGGCGATCACCGCGCTCGGGCTGCGCCGCACCGACGACCTGTCCCGGCTGCTGCCGACGCGCGGCGCGCTCGGCGAGGCGGCGTCGGCGGCGCTCGGCGGCCACGCCGCCGACGTGGTCCTCGTCGAGGTGGACGGGACGGGGCGCGACCGCGCCGCCCTGAGCGAGGCCGTCGCCGCGGTGGAGGCCGCTGCCACCGCCAGCGGGCGGTTCGCGCGGGTCCGCGGGCACGTCGATCCGCTGGGGGACGGCGCGAAGGTGCGCGCGGTGGCCGTGGCGCACGGCGTGGCGCTGCTCCCCGAGGACGTGCTGCGCGAGCGAACCTCGCCGGACGGCGTGCGGCGGGCGCTGCTCGGCTGGCAGGCGCGCCTGTTCGGCCCGGCGGGCGGCCTGGCGGCGCGCGGGCTGCAGGAGGACCCGCTCGACCTCGGCGGGCTCGTGCTGGAGCGGCTGCGGGCGACGGCGGGCCCCTGGCGGGTGCACCCCGAGGGCGGGCTGCTGCTCGACCCCTCCGGCGAGCGCGCGCTGGTGCTGGCCACCCCGGCGCGCAGCGCGCTGGCCCAGGCGGAGGACGCCGAGCTGGTGCCCGTCATGGCCGAGATCGTCGCCAGCAGCCCGCTGCCGGCGCGGTGGTTCGGCGGGCCGCGGGTCGCGACCGACATGGCGGCCAGCATCCAGCGCGACGCCACGCTCGGCGGGGGGCTGTCGCTGCTGGCGCTGCTGGTCGTGCTCGCGGTGGGGTTCCGCAGCTGGCGGCCGCTGGTGGGGCTCGCCTTCCCGCTGCTCCTCACGGTGGCCGCCGTGGGCGCGGCGCTGGCGCTGCGAAGCCCGATCCACGGGATCTCGCTGGGCTTCGGCGGCGCGCTGCTCGGCATCGCCGTCGACTACTGGGTGCACCTGTACGTGGCGAGCGCCGCCGCGGGCGACGCCGTCGCCGCCTGGCGCAAGGTGCGCGGGCCGATGCTGCTGTCGGCCGCCACCACGGTCGCGGCGTTCGCGATCCTGCTGCTGTCGGCGTTCCCGGTGGTGCGCGACCTGGGGGTGTCGGGCATGGCGGCCATCGTCGGCGCCGTCGGGGCCACGGCGCTGGTCGGCCCCGCCGCCTACGCGCTCACCGGCGGCCCGGCCCCGCGCGCGCTGCGCTGGCGCCCGTCGGTGCGCTGGGCGTGGGCGGTGCTCGCGGTGGTGGGCGTGTGCGGGGTCCTGGCGCTGCGCACCCGCTTCGACGGCGATCCGCGGCGGCTCATCGCGGTGTCCGACGAGACGCGC
>JAWKRQ010000156.1:0-2756 GCA_041389545.1 Myxococcota bacterium
TCGCCGCGGAAGACGTTGTTGCGGATCACGAGGCCCGCGCCCTGCACGTAGGCGCCGCCGCCGCTCCACCAGGCGTCGTCGCCCTCGAAGGTGTTGGCCTCCACGACGCCCGTGCAGTTCACGGCGCCGAGGCCCGCGCCGCGCGTCGCCCGGCCCGCCGACAGCACGCTGTTGCGGAGCTGGAGCGCCGAGTCGCTGCACGACAGGTCGCCGCCCACGTCGGCGCGCCCGTTGACGATGGTGAGCCCGTCGACGGTCACGTCGGCGCCTGCGCGCACGACCAGGGCGCCGCCCCAGCCCGCGCCGTTCAGGGTCGTGACCGCGGCGCCGCCGGTCGAGCGGAGCGTCAGCTGCTTGCCCGCCACGGTGACGCGCTCGTCGTAGGTGCCGGGACAGACGTCGATCGCGTCGCCGCTCACGGCGGCGTTCACGGCGGCCTGCAGCGTGTCGTAGGTCGTGCCGCAGCCCGCTTCGAGCACCCGGCCCGAGACGGGCGCCGGCGCCTCGACGTCCGCCGCCGCAGCACCACACCCCGCCGTCGCGACCACCCACCAGAGCGTACGTTGCATGGATGTCTCCCACTGTGTCGATTCAATGAAAAGATATGAAAGCTTGCGATGCGTTCACCGTAACGAGCGGCGCGGGCAGCGAGGGGCACAACCGGGGCGGGCGGGCGCTGGAGGTCGATGGCCGGATGGTGTAGCGTGGGCCGTGCGTTGCTCTCGGCTCATCGGGCTCCTCGCGGTGGCCCTCGCCGGCTGGACGACTCCCGCCGTCGCCCGCGACCGAGGAGACCCCTGCGCGATCACGGCGCGGGTCGTCTCGGTGCTGTGGACGGCGCGCTCCCTGGCCGACGCCGTGGCGCCGAGCTGGCCCGGGTGGCGCCCCGCGCTGGTCGAGGTGCGCTACCTCTCGCGCGAGGGGCTGAAGATCGACGTGGGCCGCGAGCAGAAGGCGTCCTGCGCCGGCCTGGCCGTGCCGGCGCGGATCCGCGGCCACGCACGCCCGCCCCGCCGCTCCGCGATCACCCTCGAGAAGCACGGCCGGCGCTTCGCCATCGAGGTGGTGGAGGGCAACGACGACCTGCCGCTCGAGGACCTGCTCGCCACGCTGGTCCACCTCCACTTCCACGTCCACCAGTACCGCCACGAGCTCGACTACCACGACGTGAACCCCCGCGGGAGCGCGCCGGACGCCGCCTGGGCCTGGCGCAACCTCCCGGCGGTGCCCGACCGCGCCCGCCGCATGGGCGTGCTCGCCGAGGCCATCCACGACGACGGCTTCAGCCCCGAGGGCGCCATGGCGTTGCTGACGGTCCGCCGCCAGCAGGCCGCGGGCCTCAAGGACGGCCACCCGAAGCTGCCCGGGGCGGTGTCCGTCCAGGAGCGCTTCGAGGGCCTGGCGACCTACATCGAGCACCAGCTGGTGGTCGTTCCGGCTGCCCGGAAGCTGCTCCTCGCCGCGGGCGTCCCCGAGGCCCGCCTGGACGAGGACGCCTGGCGCAAGGACGCGCTGCGCGTCGACTCGGGCTTCCCGGCGGCGACCGGCTTCGCCACGGCCATCGCGCTCGACGCGTCGGGCGAGGCCTGGAAGCCCCAGCTCGGCGAGGAGACCTTCGACGTGCTCCTCGAGCTCGCCGCCATCCACGCCGTGCAGTGATCGGCTCCGGCCGATACAGCGTCGGCCCGGCAGCGGAGGAGGAGGGAGCATGCGGCCGAACCGGCGGGTCTTCGTAGCGGGCGGCGCCCACACCGACTTCCTCGGGCGGGGCCACCCGCGCTGGGTGCACCCGAAGCAGGGCCACAACCCGTCGCTCGAGCAGCACCTGCAGGCGGCGGTGCGCGACGGGCTCGCCGCGGCGGGCGCGCGCGGCGACCAGGTCGATCGCGTCGTCGTGAGCAACTTCCTCGGCGAGTGCTTCGCCCGCCAGGGGCACCTCTCGGCGATGGCCGTCGGCGCCGATCCCGGGCTCGACGGCAAGCCCTCGCTGCGGGTCGAGGGCGCCTGCGCCTCGGGTGGCCTGGCCGTGGCGACCGCCGTCGACGCCGTGCAGGCGGGCGCCGACGTGGTGCTGGTGGTCGGCGCCGAGGTCGAGACCAACGTGCCCGGCCGCGACGGCGTCGCCTACATGGCCTACGCCGCGCACGTCGAGAAGCAGCGCGAGCTCGCCTTCGCCCTGTTCCCGCACCTGTTCGCCCGCCGCGCGCGCGCCTACAAGGAGGCCTTCGGCGCCAGCGACGCCGACGTGGCGCGGGTCGTGGTGAAGGCCTGGGGCAACGCCACCCGCAACCCGCTGGCGCTCAAGCAGGCCTGCCCGGTCACCCTCGACGAGGTGCTCGCCACGAGCGAGGCGAACCGCGCCTTCCTCGAGGATCCGGCGCTCGCGCCCCACGCGAAGACCTTCGAGTGCACCGACTTCACCGACGGCGCCTCGGCGCTCGTGGTGGCCAGCGCCGAGGGGCTCGCCCGCCTCGGGCGCAGCGCGGGCGAGTGTACGGAGATCGTGGGCATCGGGGTCCGCGTCCGCGACCTCGCCGGGGAGCCCGACCCCACGGCGCTCGTCAACGTCGCCGCCGCGGCGCGCACCGCGTGGGAGTCCGCGGGCCTCGGCCCCGAAGACGCCGAGGTGGCCGAGGTCCACGACTGCTTCGCCATCACCGAGCTGCAGGCCGTCGAGGCCCTCGGGCTCTGTCCGCGCGGCGAGGCCGGCGGGCTGCTGCGCGACGGCGTCACCGCGCTCGGCGGCCGGGTGCCGG
>JAWKRQ010000157.1:0-2498 GCA_041389545.1 Myxococcota bacterium
GGAGGGCCGGTGGATGCGTGGGCCATGGAGGCGAGCCGGAAGCTCGACGCGCTTCGGGCGCCGCTCCCGCCCCCGGCGCCCTCGCGCGCCGAGGAGGCCGACGGGCTGCTCCGGCAGTGGGCGGACGCGGCCACCACGGCCCCAGACGCCGCCGTGCTTCCGGACATCCGCCGGTTTGGCCGCTTCTACTCGGCGATTCTCGACCTCATCGAGGTGGCGCGGGGCGACGGGCGGCGCGGCGTCGCGCGCGCGGTCGGCACGCTGCTCGCAGCGGACCGCGCGCTGGCGGCCCTGAACTACTCGCAGGCCGACGACCTCGCCGCCCGCGTGCAGGCCACCGTCGGCACCTCCCAGTCGCCGCTGTGGCTGTGGGCGGAGCGCGCGCGCCTGAACGCGGCGTTCAATTCGGGCCACGGCGCCCAGGTCTGGGGACGGGCGGAGCGGCTTGCCGCCGCGGCCGCGGCCCAGGGCCTCGATGCGCTCGAGGCAGACGCACGGCACAGGCTGGGCGGCCTGCACTACACGTCGGGTTCGTACGAGCGGGCCGTGGCCGAGTATCAGAGAGCGCTGACGCTGCGAATGAACCTGGGCGCCACCCGTGGAGTCGTGTCCTCGCGGTTGGCCCTGGGGGATGGGCTCGACAAGCTCGGGCGGGAGGCCGAGGCGTGGGAGGAGTATCTCCGGATCCTCACCGCCAGCGGCGTTGACGACCAATCGCTGCTGACCGTCCTGCTCAACGGCGTGTCGCTGCACGCACTCGAGCAGGGGTTCGAGAACACCGTCGTGGCCCTCGAGCACGAGGCCGCGCGACACGCCACGGGCGTCCACAACGGCATCCTGGCGACCGCCCTGTACTACGAGGCGCGGGCCTTGGTCCGGCTCGGTCGCACCGCCGAGGCACAGCACGCCCTCTCGCGCAGTCGCGACCTCGTGTCCGCGCTGCCCGATCCGTCGATGCAAGAGCGCTACGCGGCGGATTTCGCGCAGGCGGAGGCGGACGTCCTGGCCGTGACGTCGCCCGCCGACGCCATCCCCGTGCTGGCGGACGCCCGGCGCCGCCTGCTCGGCGTCAACGCGCGCCAACGCCTGCTCGCGCTCACCGTGGATCAGGGCACGGGCCATCGGCCTCCTCGGCGCCGTGTCAGCGGCGCGCGGTGCTCGTAGGCCGTCGCCCTGCTGGACGCGCAGCAGGCCGAGATCTCGACCCAGGAGTCCATTCCGTCGTTTGTCGACGCGAGTTGGGACGTATTCGCGGAGCTCGTCGATCTCGAGGCGAGCGCCGGCAACACCGACGCCGCCCTGCGCTGGCTCGACCGAGGCTTGACGTGCGGCGACGGTGGTCGGGCGGGGCGCGCACCATGTCGCTGGCCGATGCGAGCCGCGAGGGCCCGTCGTCGCGCATCGCGCGTCCGGACGGACTGGGATGTGGGTCGTGGTCGAGGGCCGGGCGCACCAGCGTCGCGCGGCCGTGAGCGGGGAGGTCCTGGCCCGGCGTGCCGCGCGGCTGGCCCACGTCATCACGCTGGACGGCGCCGCCGCCGCGGCGAACGAAGCCATGACGGCCGTCGCCCGCGACGCGTGGTGGCCGATCACGGATCTCCTGCAGCACGGTGGTGACGTGGCCCCTCGCGTCGCGCTCGTGCTGGATCCCGCGCTGCAGCACGTGCCGTTCGCCGCCCTGCCCTGGGGGCCCGCCGACTCCCGGCGGGTCGTGGACGTGACGGCGACCGTGCGCTGTCCCTCCGTGTCCGCGTGTGGTTCGGAGCGCCAGGTCACGCTGACCGGAGCCCGCGTGTCGGTCCTCTACTCCGACGAGGGCGGCGAAGGCCTCGCGCCGCTGGCGGCGGCCCGCGACGAGGCGGAGCGGATCGGCCGGCGCTACGACGGGGCCGCCGTCGAGCGGGCCACCGCACGCGCGCTCCGCGAGGCCCTGGCCGGTTCCGCCGTCGTGCACTATGCCGGCCATGCGCTGGCGGACGAGCGCGACCCGGTCCGCTCCGCGCTGCTCCTCGCCGGTGAGGACGGCGCGGGCGTGCGGGTGCCGCTCGCCGCCGTCCTCGATGCCGCCGTACGGGCCCGCCTCGTGGTGCTGTCGGCCTGCCGCACCAGCCGCGCGCAGGCGCGCCGCGGTGAAGGGGCCACGGGCGTGGCGGGTGAGTTCCTCCGTGCCGGCGTGGACGACGTGGTGGCCGCGCAGTGGGACGTGCGGGACGACGCCGCGAGCGAGCTCATGGTCCACCTGCACGAGGCGTTGGCGGCGGGCGCCCCGCCGTGGACCGCGCTGCGCCTCGCCCAGCAGCGCATGCGCGCCGATGGCCGCCGCCCCGCCCGCGACTGGGCGGCCTATGTGGCGTTCACCTCCGCATCGCAGGGATAATCGCGCTCACTGCCGCGACGTTCGCGACAGGCCCCCTCGATCGGAGTCCTCATGAAGCTGGTCGTGTCGTTCTATGGGATGTGCCTGTGCGTACTGGAAGGGGCGAAGGGCAATCGCGCGA
>JAWKRQ010000158.1:0-2445 GCA_041389545.1 Myxococcota bacterium
TCGCGCTGGCGACGGTGCCGCTGCTCGGGCTGGTGGTGTCGTTCCAGCAGGTGCAGAAGGCGTACGCCACGGTGGGGGCGCTGTTCGTGCCGGCGCTGGCGGTGCTGCTGCTCGCGATGAACGGGCGGCGGGCGTGGGTCGGGGCGGCGCGCAACGGGCCGCTGGCGGCGGCGGGGCTGGTGGTGACGGTGGGGTTCTTCGTGTGGCTGGCGGCGCTGGGCCTCGGCTGACGTAATCATGGGCGTGTGCTCGGGCCGGGCGCCGGGCACCCGAACGTGCGGACGGGAGCGATGGCGTCGCGCCGGAGTGACGTTCGCCCGCCGCGTATTCATGGGAGTGTGCTCGGGCCGGGCGCCGGGCACCCGAACGTGCGGACGGGAGCGATGCGGGCGAGCCGGAGTGACGTTCGCCCGCCCGCCGCCCGGCCCTGCGCGCACTCCAGCCCCACGCGCGAGAGGCTCGGCACGGTCGCTCCGGCGCGTACCGTGTTCATGGGCGTGTGCTCGGGCCGGGCGCCGGGCACCTGAATTCATGGGCGTGTGCTCGGGCGATGACGCGAACCGGATGACGCGAACCCGCCCGACGCGTTTCCGTCATTTGACGGAAAGGCGTCGGGCGCGCTTCCGTCATGGGGGTCCGTGAGACCTCCCGAAACCGACCGGTGTCCACGCCGTCTCTCACGCCCTCGGCGGCCCCCCGCTCCCTCAAGCACCCCCCACCCCGTCCGAAGGGGCCTGCGTCAGAAGCCAGGCCCACGGAGGCAGCGGGGTGCGACGCTTGCGCTACAACACCGACGAAAGCGTGCGGCGCGTCGAGGGCATGACCCGCGACGAGGTCTGCAAGCGGTACCAACCGAAGGTCATGCTCCTCGCCCGCCGCCTGCACGAGCGGCTGTCGTCGGAGGTGCGCATCCCGGTGGACGATCTCGCAGCGGTCGGCGCCATCGGGCTGCTGGAGGCGTTCGACCGCTTCGACGCCGCTCGCGGCATCCTGTTCGGGACCTTCGCGGAGTACCGCATCCGCGGCGCGATGTACGACGCGCTGCGCGAGAACGACGCGTTCAGCCGCCGGCGCCGCCAGCTCTCCAAGCGCATCCACCAGGCCGCCGACGAGATCCGCCGCGCCGAGCGGCGCGACCCGTCGGCCGAGGAGGTGGCCGCCAAGCTCGGCATCGACATCGACGCCTACTACGACGCGGTCGACCGCACCAAGCCGGTCATCCACGTCCCCCTCGACGCCCCGACCGATCCCGACGCCTCCGAGGGCGGCCGGGCGCTGTCGGACCGCCTCGCCGACCCCGGCACCGGCGCCGACGCCGGGCTCGTGGCGCAGGAGCTCAAGGCGGCCCTCAAGGAAGCCATCCTCGAGCTCCCCGACCGCCAGCGCCAGTGCGTGATGATGTACTACAGCAACGAGCTCACCCTGGCCGAGATCGCGCAGGTGTACGGCGTCACCGTGTCGCGCGTCAGCCAGATCCTGAGCGAGGCCCGCGAGAAGCTCCGCAAGAAGCTCGTCGCGACGGTCGACCGCGCCGATCTCGAAGACCTGGGAGTGGCCGTATGAGCCGGGACCTCTACCCCGCGCTGTCGGGCGCCGTCGGCGCCTGGAACAGCCTCGAGCAGATCGCCAACAACCTCGCGAACGTCTCCACCACGGGCTACCGCGCCCAGCGCTCGGCCTTCTCCGTGACCGGCCCCGACGGCCACCCCCTCGGCCAGGCCTACGCGAAGACCCGCCCGGCCGCCGTCGACGAGCGCGACGGCGCCGTCGTCCGCGACGACGTGTCGACGCACCTCGCGCTGCAGGGCCCGGGCTACTTCCTCGTGGGCAGCGACGGCGACGCCCCCACCGTCACCCGCGACGGCCGCTTCACCCTCGACGCCGCCCGGCGCCTCGTCGACGCCCAGGGCCTCCCCGTCCAGGGCGACGGCGGCGCCATCGAGATCCCCGAGGGCGAGACCTTCACCGTGGCGCCCGACGGCGCGGTCACGGCGTCGGAGTCGGGGCTCGTCGGGCAGCTGCGGATCGTGCTGCCGGACGGCCTGCGCGCCCTCGGCGGGAACAAGCTCGAGGCCGTGGGCGGCCTGCGCCAGGGCACGGCGCAGGTGGTCCAGGGCGCCCTCGAGGCCAGCAACGTGGACCCGATGTCGGCGATGGTCGACCTCGTGCAGGCCAGCCGCATCTTCGACGCGTTCCAGAAGGCCATGCAGGCCTCCGACGAGCTCGACGGTCGGCTCAACCAGATGGGAGGACGGTGATGCGCGCGCTCTACACCGCGGCGTCGGGCATGACGGCGCAGCAGCTCCGGCTCGACACGATCGCGAACAACCTCGCCAACGTCTCGACGACCGGGTTCAAGAAGTCCCGGGACGCGTTCCAGGACCTGTTCTACCAGGAGCTGTCGGCGCCGGGCGGCGGCGAGGCCGGGTCCAACGCCGAGCTCGG
>JAWKRQ010000159.1:0-2229 GCA_041389545.1 Myxococcota bacterium
GATCGCCCGATCGCGCAGCAGGCCGAGGATCCGCGCCTCGTCGCGGAACCGCGTCAGCAGCGAGCGCGGCGGATCGGGGTCGGAGAGGACCTTGATGGCGACTTCCTTGTGGAAGCCCGCCGACGTCTCCATCCGCGCGCGGTACACGCGCCCGAACCCGCCTTCGCCGACGACGGAGAGAAACCGGTAACTGACGACGCCTTCGCCCAACCCGCGCCCCGGAAGTACCGCCCGACTAACCCCGCAGGGGAATCGCGCACTCCGCCACGATACCCTCGCGCGGGAGGTCGGATGGGCAGGCGGATCGCGGAGGTGGGCCACGTGGCGCTTGCCGACCGGCTGTGCGCGGTCTGCACGTCGCGCACGCCGCCCACCCGCCCCGAGGACGCCGCGCGCTGGCTCGGGGAGCTGCCGCAGTGGCGGCTCGAGGACGGCCGGCTGGTGCGCGAGCTGCGGCTGCCCGACTTCGCCTCGGCGCTGGCCTGGGTCGACGCGCTCGGCGCGCTGGCCGAGTCGGTCGGGCACCACCCGGATCTCGCGTTCGGCTGGGGCTGGCTGCGGGTCACGCTGTGGACGCACGCGATCGGGGCGCTGTCCGACGCCGACTTCGTCCTGGCGGCCAAGATCGACCGGGTGCTCGGTTGAGCGACGGCCCGGCGCTGATCCTCGACGGGTACTCGCTGCTGTTCCGCAGCTTCTACGCGCTCCCGCCGATGTCGACCCGCGCCGGCGTGCCGACGGGCGCGCTGTACGGCGTGTCGGTGCTGCTGCTGAAGCTGCTGCGCGAGGAGCGGCCCGCGGCGCTGGCCTTCGCGCTCGACGCGCCGGGGCCCACCGTCCGCCACGAGGCGTTCGGCGCCTACAAGGCGGGGCGCGCGCCGGCGCCGGATCCGCTGCGGGAGCAGCTCGTGCGCCTCCCGGAGCTGGCCGCGGCGTTCGGGGCGCCCGTCCACCGGGTCCCCGGCTGGGAGGCCGACGACGTCGTCGCCTCGCTGTGCTGCGCCGTCCCCGGGCCGACGCTGGTGGTGTCGGGCGACACCGACCTCGTCCAGCTCGTCGACGCCGACACGACCCTGCTGTTCGTGGGCCGCCGCCAGAAAGAGCACGTCCGCTACGACGTGGACGCCGTGCGCGCCCGCTACGGCTTCGATCCGCGCGGGATCCCCACCTACAAGGCCCTCGCGGGCGACCCGAGCGACAACCTGCCCGGGATCCCCGGCATCGGCGCGAAGACGGCGGCGCAGCTCGTGCTGGAGCACGGCGACGCCGCCGGCATCGTCGCGGCGCACGCCACGCTGCCCGCCCGGGCGCGCCGCGCGCTGGCGGACCACCTCGAGGCGCTGCCCCGGTGGGAGCAGCTCGCCACCCTGAACCGCGAGCTGCCGCTGGCGCCGCCGCTCACCGGCCCCGCAGACGGCTACGACGCCCTGCGCACCTGGTTCGCGGCGAACGAGTTCAAGAGCCTGCTGGCGCGGGTGGAGGCGCTGGCGGCCGGAACGACAGCGCCACCGCGAGCAGGCGGTCGATCTCGTCGGGCGTGAGCTCGCTCCCGAAGGCGGGCATCGCCTTCTTCAGCCCCACCGCCGCCCCGCCCTCGACGACGGTGCGCCGCAGTCGCTCCTCGGGGCGGTCCGCCCAGAAGGCGGCGCTGGCGAAGGCGCCGGCGCCCATCATCACGCCGGGGAACGTGGGGTGCCCGCGCTTGCCGTGGCACGCGGCGCAGTGCTCGACGTACAGCGGGTCGTCGGGCGGCTCGGCTGCGGCGGCCAGCGCCCACAGCATCGTCCACATGGCTCCTCCGTGGGCGGGAGCCTACCGCAGCCAGCGCGCGACCTCGTCGGCGGCGCGCTCGACGGCGCGCTCGCCCTGCAGGCCGGCGACGATCTCGCGCGGCACCTGGCCGCGGCGGCCGACCAGGCGCAGCGCGTCGGCGGCGATGGCGTCGGGGTCGAGGCGCTGGAGGTGCTCGGGGACGCAGTCCCGGCCGGCGAGCACGTTCGGCAGCGCCACGCGCTCCACCTGCAGCAGCCGCCGCGCCACGGCCGCCGTGGCCGGGTACACCCGGTACACGACCACCATGGGGACGTCGAGCGCGGCGAGCTCGAGCGTGGCCGTCCCCGAGGCGACCACGGCGACGTCGGCGCCGGCGACGGCGGCGATGCCGTCGACCCACACCGCGTCGAGGCCCGCGACGGGGCCGGGCACGACGAAGCCCGCGTCGGGGTGCAC
>JAWKRQ010000160.1:0-2198 GCA_041389545.1 Myxococcota bacterium
CGGCGCCCTCGACCCGGACCGTGCAGGGCTCGCCGATCTCGTCGGACCACTGCTCGACCCGCCCGCCCGCGCCGCCGCCCCCCTGCCCGGCCCGGCCCGCGCCGCCCGGCCCGCCCCGCGCCGACAGCACGCCCGGGCAGTACAGCCGGTTCGCGATGAGCACGATCTCGCCGCCCGCGCCGCCACCCGCGCCCTCGTCGTTGCCGGCGACGAGGCCCTCGAGGCCGTCGACCTCGATGCGCCCGCGGATGTCGACGGTGGCCGCGTCGATGCGCACGGCGCCGCCGCCCGCGCCGCCCGACACCCCCGAGGCGCCGGGCGCGCCGCCCGCGGAGCCGAGCTCCGCCACGCCGTCGAGCGAGCCGTTGCTCGCGCCGCCCGCGCCGGCTGCCGTCGCGCAGTTCGGGAACCCGCCGTCGGAACCGGCGCCGCCGTGGCCGCCGCCGCCGCCCGCCGCGCCGGCGGTCGCGCCCCCGCCCGGCCCGTTGCCGGCGCTGCTCGAGACGCCCGTGTAGCCCGCCCCCGTGCCGTCGATCCGGCTCGTGGGGTCGATGAGCACCTCGTTCGCCACGAGATCGAGCGCGCCCGAGCCCGCCGACCCGTCGTAGGGGGCGACCTTGAGGACCCCACCGTTGACGATCAGCACGCGATCGTAGGTGTGGACGCCCGAGAGGGTGGTCGTCGTGCCGTCCACCACCAGATCCTGCGCCCAGGCGGGCGCGGACGCCCCGAGCACACCGCACAAGACGAGCCACCGACGCATGGAGCCCCCGCAGGCCGATTCTACCTGCTGGGCGCCCCGACGGCGACCGCGCCGAGCACGGCGTCGGCGCGGTCGGACATGTGGGCGCTCGCGAAGCCGTAGTCCCGCTGCAGGCGGGCGAAGTGGTCCAGGATCCGCGACAGGAGCGACAGGTTCTGCGGGCGATCGAGCCCCAGGTTGTGGGGGTGCCACCACAAGTGGAAGTCGGCGCCGGTGCGCGCGGCGTGGGTCATGGAGCGCTCGATCCGCGCCCGGCGCCAGGCGTCGAGCGTTCGGCGATCGTGCGGCCGCCAGAACCGGGAGGCGGGCACGTCGACGACCGCGGCGTCGGGCCAGCGGCGCGGGCGGACGGTGTCGCCCACGAGCGGCAGGTAGCTGTCGGCCAGCCGGGCGGCGCGCCGCAGCCGGGTCTCGGCGCTGGCAGCGCGCGGCTGCACCATCCAGCCGCGCCCGCCGCCGCGGAACGCGACGATGCCGAGGCCGGGCAGCGCCCGCACGTGATCCGCTCCGTACTGGTTGCGCGGGAACACGATGGCGCGGGGCGTCACGCCGCGGCGCGCCAGGATCGCGTTGGCCGCGCCGAGATCCGACACGAACGCCTCGAGGGTCGCGCCGGGCTCGAGGCCGTAGACGTGGGCGAAGGTGTGGGTGCCGACCTCCTGGCCCGGCGTGGCGGCGATCTGCGCGACCAGGCTCGGCGCGTAGTGGAAGGGGTCGTCCTCCTCGCTGCGGCCGAGCTGCGGCAGCTCGGCGTAGGGATCGAGCGCCGGGTCGGCATAGCGCGGGCGGACGGCCGGCAGGTGCGCCTCCAGCTCGTCGCGGTCGGCGGCGCACAGCGCGCCCACCGTCGCCCAGGTGGCGCGGATCCCGCGCTCGCGGAACAGGCGCAGCAGCGCGGGGATCGCCTCGCGCACCCCGAGCAGGCGCTCGCGCACGGCGTCGACCGGCGTGTGGTCGCGGATGCCCCAGTGCAGCTCGAAGTCGAGCGAGACGACCAGGTGCCCCGCCACCGTCACACCGTGTCGGAGTCGAGGTACGACAGGTACCAGTTGCGCCGGTTGCCGAGCGCCGCGTCGGGCGGGGCGTCGAGCGCGCGCACGCCGAAGTGCAGCTCGATGGGGCGCACCGACTCCGGCAGCGAGCGGAAGCCGAGGCGGCGGTAGGTGGTGCGGTTCGGGCTGTGCTCGAGGCACCAGGCGAGCGCCACGTCGGCCCCCGACGCCACGAGGTCGTCGAGCGCCGCGCCGAGCAGGATCTCACCGGCCCGGTGGTCGTCGGGCACGTGCAGGACCTCCATCACGTAGCCGACGCGCCCGCCGTGCTTGTCCTGCACGGTGGTCACGGCGATGCCGCGCAGGACCCCGCCCCGCCGGAACTCGTGGACCTTGTAGCGCCCGCCCGGCCGCTTCAGGCGCCACTCGAGGTACCGCCGGTC
>JAWKRQ010000161.1:0-2105 GCA_041389545.1 Myxococcota bacterium
CGTCCACGACGCGCCCGTCCCCGTCCCCGCCCGCCTGCGCGCGAGCGCCCGGCCGGTGGTGGATCGGCTCGGCCTCGCCGAGATCACCCGCGACGACCTCGTGGTCTGGGGCACGGCGCCGAGCCCGCTCCGCCTCGACTGGCTCGCGCCCCCGGGGCTGCTCGTGAGCCCGCACGCGGAGGTCGTCGCGCGCGCGCGCCGGCTCGGCTGGGAGGCCGTGCTCGTCCCGGAGCTGTCCGAGGCGGTCCTCGACCGCGCCCTCGACCGGACGCGCCCGGTGATCCCGTTCGAGCGGGCCACGCTGGTCCCCGATGACGCGACGGTGTGGACCGAGGGCGCCAGCACGACGCTCGTGGGCCGTGAGCGGGACGTCCTGCTCCTCCTCGACGGCGCCGAGGGCGCCTTCGTGCCCGCCGCGGCGCTCTGCGCGCACCTCGACGCGACACCCGAGGCCGTGCGGGCGGTGGTCCGCCGGCTGCGCGCGAAGATCGGTGCGAGCGCGGTGACGGGCGAGCCGCGCCGCGGGTGGTGCCTGCGCGGTCCCGCGGCGCGGGCCGAGGTGGTCGCGCCGCCCGCGCCGCCCGCGCGGGGGTTCGAGGACGTCGAGGTCGACGGCCTGGGGCGGCAGGTGTGGATCGCCGGGCGCCCGGTCGTGCTCGGGGAGCGGGAGGCGTCGCTGGTCGCGCTGCTCGTGGACGCGGCGGGGCGCGTGGTCCACCGGGCGGACGCCGTGCGGGCGCTGGGCGGCGCGTCCGATGTCGCCCTCGACGCCCTGGTGCACCGCGTGCGCAAGAAGCTCGGTCCCCGCCGCCTGCGGACGGTGCGCGGCCAGGGGTGGTGCCTGCAGGCGTCGCCGGCCGCGGTCGCGGTGGCGGAGACCGAGCCGGAGGTCGACGTGGCCGCGGTCTCGGAGCTCCTGGCGCGGCACCCGGTGGTCACGCTGGTGGGGCCGTCGGGCGCCGGGAAGTCGGCGCTGATCGCGGCCGTCGCGAGCCGCCTCTGCGCGCCGGTCTTCGACGTCCGCGAGACCGACGTCGCGCGCGCAGTGCGGTGGGGCGCCCGCCGGGACCGCTGGGTGCTGCTCGACGGCTTCGACGACCCCACGCCCCACCGCGACGCGCTGCTCACGCTGGTGTGCTCGGAGCGACACCTGCTCGTCGGCGCCCGCGCGCCCCTGGGGGTCGCGGGCGAGCGGGTCGTGTCGCTCGCGGCGCCGCTGGCGCCCGAGATCTCTCGGATCCGCAGCGCGCTCGCGCGTCGGCCCGGGGCGTCGGCGGGGCTGGCCGCGCTCGGCTGCTTCGTCGGCGCGTTCACGGCCGAGGACGCGGCGGCGGTGGCGCCGGACTTGGACCTCGCCCACGCGGTGCGGCACGGGCTGATCGTCGCGCTGGACCGGGGACACGTCCTGGGTCGGGGCGTCCGGCGCGCCCTGGACCCGCCGGACGCCGCGGCGCGGGACCGGTGGGCCGTCCGCGTCGTGGCGGCCACCGAGGCGGCGCACCGCGCGCGTCCCGGCCGGATCGACGAGGTGGTCGCGCGCGGGGACGACCTCGACGCGGCGCTGGACCACCTGGTGGCGCGCGCGCACCCGGCGGCCGTGCGCGCCGCGCTGCTGTGGATGCACGTCGCCG
Source organism: Myxococcota bacterium (assembly GCA_041389545.1). Lineage (GTDB taxonomy): Bacteria > Myxococcota_A > UBA796 > UBA796 > JACKER01. Next base: position 1,632 of record JAWKRQ010000161.1, read on the forward strand.
ACTGGTCCGGGAAGGTGCGGACCGTGGCGCGCGTGGCGCCGCTGCTCGCCCCACCGACGCGCGCCGAGCTGCTCCTCGGGCTGGCGGACGCCCACGACGTCGACCTCGCGTCCGGGCGCGCCATGGCCGAGGAGGCGCTGGCGCTCGGCCTGTCGGCCGACAAGGCGTGGTTCGCCAGGGTATTCGTGGCGATCCGCCTGCCGGATCCGGCGGCTTCCCGGCGCGAGGTGGACGCGCTCGTCGAGGCGGCGTCGGACCCCGAGGATCCGGCTCCCGCCGACGTCCGGGCGCTGCTCGACATCGTAGTGGCGCAGCGGCCGGAGCACACCGTCCAGGCGCGGCGGGAGCTGCTGATCGACGCGCTGGCGCGCTTCGAGGCGGACCGGTGGCGGTCGGACGGTGCGGTCCTCGACGTGTTCCTCTCCGACGCCCGCGCCGCGCTGCTGACCGAGCTCGCCCACCTGGCGATGCGGC
>JAWKRQ010000162.1:0-2023 GCA_041389545.1 Myxococcota bacterium
TGTCGAGGTCGAGGGCGGCGAGGCCCGTGCGCAGCGTCTCGGGCGCGAGCGGGCGCGGGCAGGCCAGCAGCGCGTCGATCATCACCTTGGCGAAGCCGTTGGTGGTCATCGCCAGCGGCAACAGGGGCCGGACGGCCGCCTCGCCCTCGGGGTCGAGCAGGGCGATGCCGACCAGCGCCGCGACGTAGCTCTGGCGCGTCTCCCGCGGGAGGATGCAGGCGCGCCAGGCGGCGAGGTACTCCTTGCGGTCGTCGTGGGGCCGCGACAGGTCGTAGATCGAGTGGCCGACGTCGAAGGCCTCGGGGGTGAGGACGGCGAGCACGTGCTGCAGGTCGCCGGGCTTCGGGCTCGCGAGGCGGGCCGGCGGCTTGATGGTGCCGAACTCGCCCTTCTTGGCGAGCGAGGCGGCCTTCTTCTCGACCTGGGCGAAGGCGGCGTCGAGCTTGGGGTCGCCGGTGTCGACGGGGGGCAGGGCGGCGGGGAGGCGGAAGCCGTACCGGGTGACGTCGATGTCGGCCATGGGGGGACCCTCCTCGGCCCGTTGTACCCGAGGCGGCCTCAGGCGCGGGCGCGGATCCACGCCGTGGCGGCACGGATCGCCTCGTCGGCCTCGGGGATCGTCCCCACCAGCAGGTGCCAGACGTGGATCATCCCGGGCGCGACGACCAGCTCCACGTCCGCACCCTGCTCCCGCGCCCGCTCCCCCAGCGCCACGATCTGGTCGAGCAGGCACTCGGCGCCGCCCGCGTGGACGAGGATCGGCGGGAGGCCACGCAGATCGGCGTAGCGCGGGGAGATCGTCGGGTCGGCGCCGTCGGCCCCGGCGAGCGCGCACCGCGCTGCCTCGCTGCAGGCCTCGCGCGTGCAGTAGTCCACGGCCGACCAGGTCGCGAAGCTCTCGCCGGCGTTGGTCAGGTCCGTCCACGGCGAGATCGCGAAGCCGCCGGCGAGCGACGGCCCGCCGCGGTCGCGCAGGGCCAGCAGCACGGTGAACACGAGGTTGCCGCCCGCCGAGTCCCCCGCCAGCACGAGCCGCCGCGGGTCGACGCCGCTGTCGACCAGCGCCGACACCGCGGCGACGACGTGGTCGATCGCGGCGGGCAGCGGGTGCTCGGGGGCGAGCGGGTAGCGCGGGACGAAGACGCGGGCGCGGGCGGCGCGGGCGAGGTGGCCGGCGAGGTTGCCGTGGGAGCGGATGGAGCCGAAGATGAAGCCGCCGCCGTGGAGGTAGACGATCACGAGGTCGTCGGCGCCGTCGGGCTCGAGCCAGTGGCCGGCCAGCGGCCCGTCCACGGTCTCGCGGCACGGGACGCCGCCCGTGATGCGCGGTGCGAGGGCCTCGCTGGCCGCGCGGTAGCGTACGGCGCCGAGGGGGGCGATCTGGGCGAACGAGGCGCGCATCGCGCCGGCCGACAGCTCGAGGGCCCAGCCCCAGCCGGGGTGGCGCGGGCCGCGCACCAGGCGCCGGGAGGCCGCGGCGAGGGTGCCCCACAGGAGGTGCGTCAGGAGGCGGAGGGCGTCCATCGGGTGTTGCTAGCTCGGTGCGGGCGGCCGACGGGCGCATCCCTGCGCTGCGCCCGCCAGAGGCGGCGGCGCGGCCGACCGGTACGGGGCGAGCGCGGCTCGGTTATCCGGGGCGCGTGCCCGCTCCCTTCGACCGGAGGCGCGTTGGAGACCTTCGAACCCGAGGACGGCCCGATCTGCTACGGGCCCTTCGCGACGCGCGCAGCGGTGGAGGCGCTGCTGGATGCCGGGCTGGCGGCGGCCGGGCAGGTCCGGGCGCCGGCCTACGACCGCGGGAACACCGACATCTCGCGGCTGTACGAGGGGGCGGACGGGTGGTGGCTCGCGCCGGGCCGGATGTGGGCGCTGGTGCACGAGCTGCCGGCGGACCTCCCCGGGGTGGCGGCGCGGCTCGCGTACGACCCCGAGGACGAGTGGGGGCGGCCGGTCGGGGCGCGGGTGTACCGGGTGCGGGGCACGGTGATCTCGGAGGCGCTGCCGTCGACCGCGTCCGACAGCC
>JAWKRQ010000163.1:0-2010 GCA_041389545.1 Myxococcota bacterium
GGCAGGCCGCAGCGGCGGCAGCGCGGGGTGCGGGTGCGAACGGCCATGGGGCGCCGACGTCGCGTACCCCCTCGCCGTGCGCGCATCCTCAGCCCGCGCCAGGCGCCGGGCAGGGCCAGCGGCGGACTGAAGCTCATGGGGTGCTCGGCCGAGCGGCGCGGCGTGCGGGGCGCCGACGCCGCATACCCCTCGCCCTGCGCGCACCCCTTCAGCCGGCCCCCACGCCACAGCTGGGCAGGGCCGCTGCGGGTCCGATCACCAGGGTCCGTCCGCCGGGTGGACGGGGATCGGCCGCGGTGCTACTGTACGGGCGTTCACCGACCCCCTGTCCAGTGAGGCTGCACGTGGAAGAGCTGTCCCCCCGTCAACGCGACATCCTCGACTTCATCGTCGCCGAGGTCGCGCAGGCGGGCGTCGTCCCGAGCTACCGCGAGATCGGCGGCGCGCTGGGCATCGAGTCCACCAACGCCGTGAGCGACCACATCAAGGCGCTCATCCGCAAGGGGTTCGTGGAGCGCGTGGGGGAGCCCGGCCGGCCGCGGTCGCTGCGGCTCACCGAGAAGGCCACGGGCCACCTCGACGAGTCGGTCACGGTGATCCCGGTGCTCGGGCGCATCGCCGCGGGGGTGCCGCTGCTGGCCGAGCAGAACTACGAGGGGTCGCTCAAGGTCGACGCGTCGATGCTGCCGCCGGGCGGGCGGGTGTTCGGGCTCATGGTCACCGGCGAGTCGATGATCGAGGACGGCATCCTCGACGGCGACATGCTGCTCGTGCGCCACAAGAACGAGGCGCGCGACGGCGAGATCGCGGTGGTCATGGTCGAGGGCGAGGCCACGGTGAAGCGGGTGTACCGGGAGGGGGACAGGCTGCGGTTGCAGCCGGCGAACTCGGCGATGGAGCCCATCTACGTCGACCGGAAGTCGGGTGACGTGCAGGTGATGGGGGTGGCGGTCGGGGTGTTCCGCAAGATCCGGTGACGATCGATGAGTGAGCCTCGGCTCGGGCTGAACTATCGCTACGGCAGCTGGCGTCGACCGCAGGCGTCCCCCGTGCCCGTGGGCGACGAGAGGGTCGCCCTGCTGGTCGGCGACCTGGAGGTCTGGGCAGGCGAGGTGACGGAGGAGGTCTGTGCCTGTGCGCGGTGGTGCGCCCTGCAGGTGGCGAGCAAGTGGGACTGTCCGGCCGAGGTGCGGGCATACCTGGAGCGCGGCGACGAGGTGCACCGGGTCGTGGCGGGCAGGCTCGCGTCCGCGGCGACCAGCCCGAATCGGCACTCCGGCTCCGCCAGAGAGGCCGCGCGGGCGGCGTGGTACGCGACGTGGCCGAACGTGTCCGGCCGCGCAGCGCAGGCGGCGCAGGCCGCCGGTTGTGCCTTCGCTTCGGAGGCGGGCCCCCGGCGGCTGCTGCTCCAGGAGCGGGCAGCGGCGCGCTTGCGCGAGGCGTTCTTGCGCCGCGCGCTGCCGGAGCGGCACCACCGCCTGATCGGCGGCGACGAGCCGGCGCTGTTCGATGCGCTCGCGCGGGGGCGGCTGCGGTTCCGTTGGACCGGGGGCGTGCCGATGGCGAGCCCCGTTCCGCAGCAAGGCACGCAGGAGCTCGCGCTGCTGGTGGGTGGGGAGGTCGTCTGGCGGGGGGAGGCGGAGGACGTGTTGGTCGCCTGGGGGCGCGCCTGCGCCCTGCGCGTCAGCGACGTGTGGGCGTGCCCCGACATCGTCCGCCAGTACCTCGAGACGTCGGACGATGCGCTCCGGTCGTCGGCGCGCGCCGAAGTGCCCGCGTCTGGCTGGACCGGGACGTGGTGGAAGGGGGACGAGGCCGCCAGGGCGGCGGCGGCGGCGGCGGTCTGGGCGCCGGAGGCGGACGCGTCGGGCGTGCCTTGGGACTGCGCAGGAGCGGCTGCCGTGGACGCCGCGCGGGCGGCGGTCGCCGCGCAGCCGAAGGACTGCGCGGACAGGGAGGCGGAGTGGCAGGCCGTCCAACTGCGGACGCGCCTGCTCCGGCGCGTGCTCC
>JAWKRQ010000164.1:0-2009 GCA_041389545.1 Myxococcota bacterium
GAGCGTCCCCGCGTCGAGCTCGGCCCGGCACGCCGCGCGCTGGATCTTCCCGGACGAGGTCTTGGGGATGCTCCCGGCGCGGATCAGCGCGACGACGGCGAGCGTGACCTCGTGCGCGTCGGTGACCGCGCGACGGATGGCGCGGGCGACGGCGTCCGGGTCCTCGGCGCCGCGCGCGTCCACCTCGGCGACCAGCGCAACGCGCTCGTCGTCGCCCGTGGCGAACGCGGCCGTCCCGCCGGGCCGGACCGACGGGTGGGCCCGCTCCGCGGCGAGCTCCAGGTCTTGCGGGTAGACGTTCCGGCCGCGGATGACGAGCAGGTCACGGAGCCGCCCCGTGACGACGAGCCCGCGCTCGGTGCGCGCGCCGAGGTCGCCCGTGCGGAGGAAGCGCTCGCCCGGACGACTGGCGAGCGAGCCCGAGAAGGTAGGATCTCCCTCGCGCCCCCAGTAGCCTCGGGCGACGCTGGCGCCCGAGACCCAGATCTCGCCGACCTGCCCGGGGGCGACCTCGACACCGTCCGGATCGACGGTGGTGACCGTGAGGCCGTGGGCGGGGACCCCGCAGGCGACCATCGGGCGCGGGCCGGGGTCCAGGCGCCGCTCGGCGAGCGCCTCGGGGTCCACGTCGACCACGCACGCGCCGGCGCCGACCTCGCCGCCGGTGACGAGCAGCGTCGACTCCGCGAGGCCGTAGCAGGGGTAGAAGGCGCGGCGATCGAAGCCGGACACCTCGAACGCCGCCGCGAAGCGGGCGAGCGTCTCGGCGCGCACCGGCTCGGCGCCGTTGAACGCGAGGTCCCACCGCGACAGGTCCAGCGCGGCGCGCTGCTCCGGCGTCGTCTTGCGGACGCAGAGGTCGTACGCGAAGTTCGGTCCGCCGCTGGTCGTCGCGCCGAACCGCTCGATGGCGAGGAGCCAGTCGAGCGGCCGCGCGAGGAAGTCCTCGGGCGCCATCAGCGCCGCCGGGTACCCCGCGTAGAGGGGCTCGAGGATGCCCCCGATGAGCCCCATGTCGTGGTACGGCGGCAGCCAGAACACCCCGCGCGTGTCGGCGTCCTGCCGGAAGGCGCGCCGGATGGCCTCGAGGTTGTGCAGCAGGGTGTCGTGGCCGAGCACCACGCCCCTGGGCGTCGAGGTGGAGCCGGACGTGTACTGGAGGAACGCGATGTCTCCGCGGACGGGCGGCAGGCGTTCGGCAGGCTGGACCTCGTCGGTCGCGCACCAGCGCACCGTCGCGAGGGCCGGGACCATCGCTCCGAACGCAGCGATCGGCGCCAGGAGGTCCGACGAGGTGAGGGCCACGGAGGGCTTCGCGTCCGCCGCGAGCGCGTCGAGCCGGCCGATCATCCGGTGCAGTCGGGCGGGGTGCGGCGGATACGCGGGGACGGCGATCCGGCCTGCGTGCAGGCAGGCCAGGAACGCGACGATGTAGTCGATGCCAGGGCGGAACATGAGCAGGACGCGGTCGCCCTCGCTCGACTGCGCCGCGATCGCGGCCGCGACGCCCTCTACCCGGGCAGCCAGGGCGCCGTAGGCGATCTCGTCGGGAGGTCCGTCGCGGCGGAGGAAGGTGAACGCCGTGCGCTCGGGCGAGTCGGCCGCACGGAACTGGACCACGTCCGTGACGGAGTGAAACACCGGCATGGTTCGCCCCCTCGGCGGTGCGGCCGGCAGCGGGCCGGTCCACGATTGCCGAAGGGGTAGTGCCGGGTCGCCCGGAGCACCAGTTCACAATCGCCAAAGCTGGGGCCATGGTTCGGTTCTCGCCCGGAGGGGGCCCGGGTGCACACCGGTGCACACGAGTGTCTCCCCGGCATTTCTCACCTCCCCCCGAACACGGGCATGCGCCGCGCCTCGCCGTAGTCCTCGATCTGCGGGACGCCCTTCAGCGTCTCCAGGTCGACGTCCGAGATGGTGAAGTCGACGTGGGCGTTGGCTCGCATGTGGTCGGGGTTCGCCGTCTTCGGCAGCGGGAGCAGCCCGAGCTGCAGCGCGTAGCGGATCGA
>JAWKRQ010000165.1:0-1912 GCA_041389545.1 Myxococcota bacterium
GCGACCTGGCCTCGATGGCGCTGACCGGGCCGATGGCCGAGGCGGAGGCGCTGTCGGACGTGTTCGGCGACGAGGGCGGCACCGTCGCCGAGGAGTTCGTTGGCGGGCTCGAGGGCCACGGCGCCGACCCCGCGCGGGCGCGGACGTACGCCGAGCGCGCCTGGGTGCGGCTGTTCACGCCGAACTCGAGCCTGGGGCAGCGGGTGGCGCTCTCGGCGCTGCCGTCGTTCCCCGATCCGCCACAGAGCGCGCTCGAGCGGGAGGAGCGCGACGAGCTCATCCAGGCGCTCGTCCACGGCTTCGCGCTCGCGATGTACGGCACGCCCGCCACGCTGAAGAAGAACGAGCCCGCGGTGAAGCTCGTCGAGGAGCTGGTGCGGTGGTGCGCCGACCAGGGCGAGGCGCTCGACGGCGCGGCCGGCATCGCGCGCATCCTCGAGCTCGTGGCCATGCCGCCGTTCGAGGCGATGGGCGGCATGGCGATGTCGGACTACCTGCCCGACCGCGACAAGAAGCGGCTGATGCAGAAGCTGAACAGCCGGCTGCTCGGGGCGGAGAAGCTGCGGTACGAGGGGCTGCGGCTCACCGTCGAGACGCTGCTGGGGCGCGTGCCCGAGGGGCGGGTGCCGCTGTCGATCGTCTACCTGGGGCACGTGGCGGACTTCACCGAGCAGGCGGCCGTCCTCGGCACCCTGTGCGCCGACATCTACCGGTGGATGCGGAAGACGGGCGGCAGCAGCGGCACGCGGCTGCTGATCTACGTCGACGAGCTCGGCGGCGGCGACGCGAAGCAGGCGTTCTACCCGTCGGCGCCGCACAACCCGCCGTCGAAGGCGCCGCTGAACCTGCTGGTGCGGCAGGCGCGGTCGGCGGGGGTGGCGATGCTGCTGGCCACGCAGAACCCGATGTCGGTGGACGTGCGCGGGCTCGGGAACATCAACACCTGGGCGGTGGGGCGGCTGACGCGGAAGAACGACCAGGCGCGGATCGACGACCTGCTGTCGCGGCTGCCGGAGGGGGCGCAGGAGGGGGCGACGGCGGTGAGCCAGCTGCCGCCGGGGGTGGTGCTGGCCGCGTCGGACGGGCTGGCGGACGGGCCGCTGTACGTGAAGGAGCGGTGGCTGTACAGCGTGCACCGGCAGCTGGCGCCGAGCACGGTGGGGGCGATCTCGGAGCGGCTGCGGGCGCGGGACGAGGCGCTGGGGCTGCTGCCGGAGCCGACGCCGGCGGCGGCGGTGGTCGAGGAGGTCGAGGACGAGCCGGTGGTGGACGAGGCGGTCGGGGAGGTCGTCGAGGAGGCGGAGGACTGGGACCTCGGGGACGCGGCGCGGACGGGGGCGCTGGACGTGGTGGACGAGGAGGTCGAGGACCCGTGGGGGCTCGGCGACGACGACGACGACGACGACGACGAGGAGAGCGTCGCGGCGGCGCCGCCGGCGCGGAAGCCTGCGCGGAAGGCGGCCGGGACGGGGAAGCCGGCGAAGCCGGCGAAGCGGGCTGCCGAAGCGCCGATGGCGACGCAGGACGTGGGCGGCGACGAGGACGAGGACCAGGACAGCATCGCGGCGGCGCCGCCGGCGCGGAAGGCCGCCGGGACGAGGAGGCCAGGCACTGCGAAGCCGGCAGAGCCGGAGCTCGGGGGCGACGGCGGCGGCAGCGTCGCGGCGCCGAAGCCCCGCGGGCGTCGGCGGGGCGCTGCGGCGCGGGCCGCGCCCGACCCGGAGGCGGACGCCGTCACGGCGCCGCGGGAGCGCCGACCCGCCAGGGCGAGCGCCGCTCCGGCGACGGCGCCCGCTGCGTCCGCACGGCGCGCGGCCCCGCAGCCCGACGGGCACGACGGGCACGACGAGCACGACGGGGAGACCGAGGCCGTCCCCACCGGCCGCGCGCCCGCGCGCTCCCGCGGCGCCGA
>JAWKRQ010000166.1:0-1899 GCA_041389545.1 Myxococcota bacterium
CCCGAGCTTCCCGAACTCCGACAGCGCCCCGATCAGGTGGAACACCACCCCCCGCTCCGTCGGCCCGTGGAAGTGCAGGTCGTGGTACACCGCGATGTCCAGGAGGTCCTCGGCCCGCAGCCCCCGGTACCGCTCGGCCTGCAGCGTGTCCGTCGCGTAGTAGTACTTCGGGTGCCCGTTCTGCGAGTAGAACAGCCCGTCTTCGAGGTTGTAGTTCCCGCCCGTCAGGAACTTCAGCGTCAGGAACGGGTGCGTGGTCCCGCCCTTCCGCAGGTTCACCTCGATGGCCATGTGCCGCCAGCTCCCGTCCACGCCGCGGACGCTGACGTAGTCGATGCCGAACCGCCCGATCACCCCCTTGCGCCCCAGCACCTCGGCCACCCGGTACCCCGAGGACTGGATCTCCATCCGGTACGCATCGTCGGCCGGGAAGGTGCAGCCCAGGAAGACCTGCCCGGACGGCCCGCCCAGCACCTGGTCGTGCGTCGAGATGACCTGCGGCTCGCCGATGGCGCTGACCCGGCACTGCGCCGACGGGCTCGTCTTGTGCTCCCCCTCGACGAACGCCTCGACCACCCCCTGCATCTCGGCGTACTTCTGCGCGAAGTTCTCCCACGTCTCGCCCGGCGCCTCGAAGCGCAGCCCGGGCAGCGTGGGCAGGATCCGCTCGGCCAGCACCGCCTCCGACAGCGCCGGGTCGTGGTCGGCGGCGTAGTAGAACAGCGCGTTGCCCTCGCCCGAGAAGCCCTCGTTGAGCTTGACGACGGCGCGCCGCGCCTCGGGGTCGCGCCGCTTGATCGCCGCGAGGCCCCGCGCCATCTCCTCGGGCGTGCTCAGGTCCTCGAAGCCGAACGGGAAGTCGACGCCGGCCTCGCGGAACGTCTTGCGACAGCCGCTCTTCGTCCCGAGGTGCGACAGGTCGGGGTCGACGCTGTTGAGCGGCAGCCCGAGCCGCACCGCCAGCGTCCGCTCGGCGGGCGTGGAGTTGAAGCACACGATGTGCGCCCGCGCCGGGTCGAGGATCTCGGCCCGAATGCGCTCGAGCAGCCGCGGGCGCTCCACGATCTTGGTCGACAGCGACTTGAGCGACCGGTCGTTGCAGTCGAGCATGACCAGCCGCTTGCGCGCGTGCGACGGCGGCACGCCGGGCAGCAGCGACAGGTAGTAGTCGACCACCACGGGATCGAGCGCCTGGCTCGTGACGTAGATGACCTTGGTGCGCGGCTGGCGCAGCAGCATCAGGTTGACGAGCTGCCGCTCCTCGTAGTGGTAGAAGCCGCTGATCTTGGCGAGCTCGCGCGGGTCCATCGACAGGGACGGCACGATCACCACGGTCTGCGGGAGCCGCTGATCCTTGGCGAGCAGCTGGTACAGCTCGGCCGTCCGCGCCTTGAGGGTGGCGAAGGCGGCGAGCTCATCGATCGAGCCGGGCTTGGGCCAGTTCTCGGAGTTCATGGCGCCGGAGTGTAGCGGGCGCGAGGCTCCGGCACCAGGGTCAGCGCGGCAGCGGCGCCGTGTCGAGGTCGTTGCGCAGCGCCAGGCGCAGGCGCCCGGCCGGCAGCTTCGCCAGCGCCAGCGCCTGCGACGGCTCGAGCTGCAAGGTCACGGCGTCCTCGAGCACGGCGAGCACGGGCACGGACTGGTACAGCACCCGCCGCGTCACGGGATCGAGCACGTCGACGTGCGTGTCGCGCCGGATCCCGAACGCCGACTCCACGGTGATCGTCACGGCGGCCATCCCGCGCGGCACCACGGCGTGCAGCCCGCGGACGGAGTCGCCGACGGCGTGCGTCAGGCGCTCCTCGCGGATGAGCTCCCCGGCGAGGATCGGCTGCGACGGCACCCGCCCCGCGATGTCCTCCGCGGCGAGCACGGTGCGCGCGGTGTGCGTGGGGCAGA
>JAWKRQ010000167.1:0-1881 GCA_041389545.1 Myxococcota bacterium
GGGTGCCCCGCCTCCCCGTACGCCTCGAACACCGCCCGGATCCGCCGAGAGCGCCGCAGCTCGAACCGCGGCACGCACACCGGCGCCGCCACCAGCTCCGCGTGCCCCTCGGCCAGGAACCGCGCACGCAGCGCCTCCGCCCGCTCCACGCCCAGCGGCGCGCCCGACGCACGGGCCGCAGCCCCGAACAGCGACCCCTGGCCGCTCTCCGGCACGGCCGCAGTGAAGCGCCGCTTCCGCCACGCGAACGGCGCCACCGCGATGCGCTCGTGTACCTCCCCGCTCCAGCTCGCAGCCACCCCGTGCGCGGCCAGCGCCGCCAGCACCTCCCGCGCCACGTCGGCCGACGCGGTGGGCGGGAAGCCGAGGAACCCGAGGTGCAGCAGCCGCCCCTCGCAGGCGTCCAGCACGTCCTCCGCGTGGTACACGACGGCCCCGCGGTCGTCGGGCCGGCGCGCCACCCCGGCGAGGCCCCAGGCGTCCTGCAGCGTGACGCCCACGTCCTCCAGCGCCGCCACCCCGCGCTCGCGCAGCGCAGCGAACGCCGCCGAGAGCCAATCGTTGGCGGTCCGCTCGCGCCAGCCGGCCTCCTGCGCCCGCAGCGCGTCCAGCTCCTGCGCCGTGGCCCGGCGGAGCCGATCGAGCGTGGCGGGGCCGAAGTCCGCGAAGCCCGCGAACCAGGCGGACGCCTGCGCCTCGAGGTCCTCGAACACGGCCTCGTCCCCGGGCCACGGCGCGAGGGTGCGCAGCGCGAGCGTCCAGCCGTCGAGGAAGTCCTGGAGGTCCGCCGCAACCATCCGCGGGAGCCGCGCCCGCCACGTGAACCCGGCGAGGACGAGCCGCTGGCGAGCCGTGCCGTCCCACACTACCGTCAGCCCGGCGTCGCGCAGCGCCGTCGCCGCGGCCCGGCCCACCGCGACCCCGTCTTCGGGCGTGTCGCCGACGAACGAGCCGAAGCCCAGCCCGAGCCCGCCGCGCTCCTGCGCGCTCCAGACGTCCTGGCGGTGGAAGGCCACGTAGCCAACCGGCGGACCGAGCCCCTCCAGCGCCAGCGAGCGCGACACCGCGACCGCCTGCGCCTCGGCCGTGTCCCACCCGGCAGGCCCGAAGGCGTCGATCCCCTGCGCCTGCAGCGCCGCGAACGCCACACGGAGCCGATCGTTGTCGGTGACCGCCGGCCACGCCTTCGCCGCCTGCGCCGCGAAGGCGTCGGCGACGGCAGCCTCCAGCGCGTCCAGCACCGGCGCGTCCGCCGGCGACGGCTCCGCCGACAGCCCCAGCGCCTGCCAGTGCTCGTCGACGATCCGGGCCACCACGCCGGCGTGGTTCACGTCGCCCTCGTCCACGACGCGGCGGATCGAGTCCAGCAGCTCGGGACGCAGCGGCACGGAGCCTCCAGCGAGCCGACGTAGCCGGAGCGCCCCCCGCGCGCCCGCCGCGATACGATGCCCCCCGCCGATGCCCTCCAGCCCGCCCGCCTGGCTCGCCGACCGCACCCTCCCGCTGGGCGAGGGCTGGCTGGACCCGGCCGGCGTCCTGCACTGGCGCGACCGCACCCACTCCCTCCGCGACAAGGAGAAGGAGCTCCTGCGCTACCTGCACCACGCCGCCCCGCGCGTGGTCCCCCGCGACGAGCTCCTCCTCGAGGTCTGGGGCTACCACCCACACGCCGCCTCCCGCGCCGTCGACACCACGGTCAAGCGCCTGCGCGCCAAGCTCGACGCCGTCGGCGCCCCGCCGGGCCTGCTCGCCACGGCCCGCGGCGAGGGCTACCAGCTCGTCCTCCCCGCGGCCGACCCCGTCGAGCCGCCGCCCGCCTGCCTCGGCCGCGACCGCGAGCTCGAGCGCGCCGAAGCCGCCCTGGCCGCCGGCCACCCCGTG
>JAWKRQ010000168.1:0-1878 GCA_041389545.1 Myxococcota bacterium
CCGCGCGATCGACACGAGCGTGGTCACCTCGGGGTCGGTCGGCGCCCGCCGCCAGGCCATCCGCGCCAGCGGCCGCAGCACGGCCTCGGCGCAGGCGTCGTCGACGGCGCCGGCCGGCGCGCAGCCCGACCAGCGCGCCCGATCGGCGGCGACCTGCTCGCCCACGAGGTACGCGGCGTCCTCGTAGCGCTCGACGCCGAGCGGGCTGACCGCGGCCTGCGCGGCCCCCTCGGCGACGAGCCCGTCGACCTCGAGGTCGGGCTCGAGCGCCACGGGCAGCACCAGCGCCTCGCCGAACAGGTCGCGCAGCGTGTTGCGGTACTCGGCGTCGGTCAGGCGCCGCAGCTGCGCCGGGGCCGGCGCGACGGCGGGCTCGGCGCCCCGCGGGGGCCCTCCGCCGCCATCGTCGGGCGAGCAGCTGGCGAACAGCGCCAGCAACGCGAGCAACGACCGACCCATCGGCACCCCCAGCGGTGCCGGACAGTCTAGCCCGGAGGCGCCGCGGCGTCGCTCGGCGGAGCGGCCGACGACATCCACTGTTTCACGGCGAAACCGAACCGCAACATGCCGAGGCCCATCAGCAGGGCCCCCACCCGCCCGCGATCCTCCGACAGCAGGGCGATGCCGAGGCCCAGGAACACCACGGACGTGCTCACGCCCACCAGCGCGCCGAAGTAGCGGCTCACGCGTCCTCCCCGCCGAGCAGCGCCCACCAGCCGCGCACGTCGCCCTCCCACGAGCCCGTCTCGGGGCGCGCGCTGGGCGACAGCGCCGCCACCGCGGGCAGCCCGGCCTCGAGCCGGTATCGTTGCAGGCGGTCGAGCGACAGCCGCGCGCCCACGTCGGAGTCGAGGCGGAGCTTCAGGTGCTGCGCCCGGGCGGCCAGCATCGCGATCATGGCGGTGCGGACCTCGGTGGGCAGCGGATCGAGGTGGGCGCCGACCTGGTGGGCGGCCCACTGCACCTTCGACGACTCCTCGGCGAGCGCGTCGGGCTCGGCGAAGCTCGCGGGCAGCGACAGCAGGCCGAGCAGGTCGCGCAGGCCGTCGCCCCAGGGCGCGCCCTGGCGCAGCGCGGCGAACGCGGTGCCGTCGACGGCGCTCCGGAACGCCGCCAGCTCCGACACGACGTACTCCTTCGGCTCCTCCGCGGTGTACTCGCGCTCGGGCGGGATCACGGGGGTGGAGTCGTCGAGCGGGTCGAGGGCCTCGAGCGCCGCATCGATGCCGTGAAGCGACAGCTCCGGCCCGAGCAGGCCGCCCTCGTCGCCCGGCAGGACGGTGCGCTGCAGGTCGGCGGGCGGCGGCGGCGGGCGGCGGGGGCGGACGTCGACGCCGTCGATCCACACGTCGGTGCCCCCCTCGACCGCCGCGACCAGCGCGCGGCCGAGGTCCTCGTACAGCCCGCGCAACGCCACGTCCACCTCGGTCGGATCGTCCCCCACCTCGGCGATCCGCTCGCGGAGCGCCAGCGCCTTGCGGGCCTCGTTCAGCAGGTCGTGCACGCGGGGGTGGTCGGCCATCGCGGGGCGTTTATCCCACTTCTGCAGCGCGTGCTCGGCGGCGACGCCGGCGGAGGGCCGCCACCGCGCCGAACAGCCCCGCCCAGCCCGCTGCCGCGCCCGTCTCGCACCGGCCGGACGCCGCGCGGAGGCGGGGCGTGGGGCCGGGCGGGTCGCCGCAGTCGAGGGCCACGGTCGGGTCGTCGTCGTCGCAGTCGTCGTCGAGCGCGGCGGTGCCGGACGGGCAGGCGCCGAGATCGTCGAGGAACACCTGCTCGGGGCCGCCGTGGCGGTCGCCGTCGGCGTCGGCGAAGCACACGGGCAGCGCGCCCACGCCGTGGTCGAGGAGCCACTGGTTCGGCTCGGCGGCCGCGAGC
>JAWKRQ010000169.1:0-1799 GCA_041389545.1 Myxococcota bacterium
TGCAGCGCAGCTCGGCGTCGTCGGGCGGGGCCAGCGCGACGGTGAAGCGCCGCTCGAGGACCATCCGCGGGTTGCGCGCGATGTCCACGTGGTCGACGCGGTCGACCGGCGCCAGCGCGGGGGGCGCGTCGTCGCGGCATCCCAGCGAGAGCAGGACGAGCAGCGTGGGACCTCCGCAATTCCTACGGGCGCGTGCGCGCCGAAATGGCTTCCCGATTCCTGGTCACGGAGGAGCAACCTCGTGAACGGAGCAGGAATCGGGGAAGCCCCATCGGCTTTGCTCGCGCAATCCCCTCCGAGTACCCTACCAGCGGCCGCGCAGCATCCCGTGCCAGTACATCCGCGGCAGCGCGTAGACCTTGGTGGCCCACATGCTGTACCGCTCGCGGGACTGGTCGAACGGCATCGTCTCCATGATCTTGCCGTCGTAGCCGAACTCGGCGAGGACGAGCCGCCCGTAGCCCGTGACGAGCGGGCAGCTCGCGTAGCCGTCGTAGGCGGCCGGCAGCGGCTCCCCGCGGCGGAACGCCATCAGGTTCGCGGCCAGCACGGGCGCCTGCTTGCGCACCGCGGCGGCGGTCTTGCTGTTCGGCAGGCTCGACGCGTCGCCGCACGAGAACACGTTCGGGAAGCGCGTGTGCTGCGTGGTGAACTTGTCGACCTCGACCCAGCCGGCGGCGTCGGCCAGCGGGCTCTGCTTCACGAAGTCGGGCGCCGACTGCGGCGGCGTGACGTGGAGCATGTCGTAGCTCAGCACGGCGTCGCCGTCCTTCGTCCCGAAGACGGCCTCCTTCGCGTCGGGCCGCACGGCCTTCAGGTCGTGGAAGAACTTCAGCTCGATGTCGCGCTCCTCCGCGAGGCGCGACAGCGTCTTCGCGTACCGCGGGATGCCGAAGATGGCGCCGCCGGCCGTGGCGAACACGATCTTCGCGTGGTCGCGCACGCCCTGCTTGCGCAGCCAGTGGTCCGCCAGCCACATGATCTTCTGCGGCGCGCCCGCGCACTTGATCGGCGTGGAGGGGAACGTGAAGATGGCGGTGCCACCCTTGAAGTTGCGCAGCGTCTCCCAGACGTAGGGCGCCTTGTCGTAGCCGTAGTTGCTGCAGACGCCGCCCTTGCCGATGGCCTCGGGCAGGCCGGCGACCTTGCCCCAGTCGAGCTGGATGCCCGGCGCGACGACCAGCTGCTCGTACTCGACGGTGTCGCCCGACGCGAGCGTGATCCGGTTCGCCTCGGGCTGGAACGACGCGACGCGGTCGCGGATCCAGGTGGCGCCGTCGGGGATGTAGTCGGCCTCGTCGCGCTGGCTCTCCTCGCGGGGCAGGACCCCGCCGCCCACCAGCGTCCACAGGGGCTGGTACCAGTGCTTGTCGGACGGCTCGACGATGGCGACGTCGGGCGGGTTGGGCTGGTTGCGGAGGAGGGCTGCGACGGTGATGCCGGCGGTCCCTCCCCCGACGACGACGACGGCGTGACGATGGCTGGCCAAGGCGGGCTCCGGGGCTACGGGGACGTGCGGGCGGGCAAGGTGGTGGTGTCGCGCAGGCGGACGCCGACCCGCCGGGCGACGGCGAGGGCGAAGCCGACGGCGCGCTGGACGTCCGGCTCGCCGAGCGCGCGCAGCAGCCCGAAGGCGCCGACGGGCGCGGGCGCGCTGGCCTGCACCTCGTCGACAGCGAGGCCGAACAGCTCGCCGGTGCGCGTGGCGGCCATCAGGCCGGGCGCGGCGTCGAGCAGGGTGTCGATGTGCAGCTGCAGGTCGGGGTCGGTGAGGCGCTCCAGCATCCGGGTGACGGCGA
>JAWKRQ010000170.1:0-1744 GCA_041389545.1 Myxococcota bacterium
GAGGGGCGGCAGGATGGTCACGTCCACGGCCGCCTCGATCCAGAACTGGACGGGGGCGTCCTCGAGGTCGAAGTCCAGGCCGACGGGCACGCGGGCGCCGATGACGGCGTCGTAGGCGCGGTCGCCCCACCAGCCGTAGCGCCAGGACGTGACGAAGCCGCCGACGCCGACGCGGAACGGGATGGCCACGCCGTCGCCGCTCGTGAGCTCGGTGACGTGCCAGTGGTAGGCCGCCTGGGCCCAGATGCCGCCCCAGAAGTAGTTGTCGGTGTAGGGGCCGCCGACCAGGAAGTCGATCGCGTTGCGGCGACCGCCCAGGTAGACCTTGCCCGTCACCCCGGAGGGCGAGCCGAGCTGGACGCCGAGGCCGAAGGCCCGCCCGTTGCCGATCTCCGTCGCGCCCGCATCCTGCGCGGTCAGCGCCAGCAGGGTCCACAGGGTGCCGATCATGTCGCGTCTCCTCCTCGGGCGCCACTGTATGTCGCGCCCGGAACAATACCTCTGTCGGTGGAGCGTTCTACGGAGCGACGACCAGGAGGTGACGGTGGCCCGCAGCACCGACGCGTTCGTGGCGGCGTCCCGCTTCGGGCTCGGCGCCCGCCCGGGGGAGCTCGCCCAGATCGGGGTTCACGCGCGCGACTGGCTGCTGTCGCAGCTGTCCGCGCCCGATCCGCACGTGCAGAGCCGGCTGGCGGCGCTGCCGTCCACGGAGCGCCGGGTGGCGGGGATCGCGGCGATGAAGGGGGCGGCGCCCGAGGCGCGCGAGCAGCTGCGGATGGACCGGCGCGACGACTACACGGGCGACTTCGGGGTGCACCTTGCGGCGGCCGCGGCGTCCACGATGCCGTTCCGGGAGCGCCTGGTCGCGTTCTGGGGCAACCACCTGACGGTGTCGATCGCGCGCAAGGAGGTCACCCCGCTGGTGGGGCCCTTCGAGCGCGAGGTGGTGCGGCCCGGGCTCGACGGCAGCTTCGCCGACCTGGTCCTGGCCAGCGCGAAGCACCCGGCGATGCTCGCCTACCTCGACAACGCGCGCTCCGTGGGGCCGGACTCCTGGGCGGGGCGCAAGAGCGGGCACGGGCTCAACGAGAACTACGCGCGGGAGCTGCTCGAGCTGCACACGGTCGGCGTCGACGCCGGGTACGGCCAGGCCGACGTCGAGGCGCTGGCCGCGCTGCTCACCGGCTGGACGATCGACGGGCTCGGTCCGGGCCTCGGCCGCGGGATGTGGCCGTTCGGGACGGCGGAGGGCGGGTTCGCGTACCGGCCCGAGCGGCACCAGCCCGGCGCGCGCACGGTGATGGGCGCGTCGTACCGGGACGCCGAGGCGGCGATCCGCGCGCTCGCGGTGCACCCGGCGACGGCGCAGCACGTGGCGACGCGGCTGGCGCGGCACTTCGTGGCCGACGATCCGCCGCCCGAGGCCGTCGCGGCGCTGGCGGACGCGTTCGTGGCGAGCGAGGGCGACCTGCCGAGCGTGCACCGCGCGCTGGTGGCGCTGCCGATGCCGTGGCAGGCGCCGCTCGCGAAGGTGCGGTCGCCGTGGGACCTCGTGCTGGCGACGCAGCGCGCGGTCGGCGGCGAGCCCGACGGGGCGCGACTGCTGCGGTCGCTCAAGTTCCTCGGGCAGCTGCCGTACCAGGCGCCGTCGCCGCAGGGGTGGCCCGACCGGGCCGAGGCGTGGATCGGCGGCGGCGCGGTGCTCGCGCGGCTCGAGTGGGCGGAGCAGGTGGGGCGGGCGGCG
>JAWKRQ010000171.1:0-1698 GCA_041389545.1 Myxococcota bacterium
TCGCGGACCCGGGCGTGCTCGCAGCCTGCGGGCTCGCAGCCGCAGGGGTCGCGCGGGGCCGGCGCCGGGTCGCTCGGGCACTCGCGGTAGCACACGGCGACCCAGAGCTGCTGGGCCTCGGGGGCCGCCGGGTCGGCGAGGTCGGCGTTCGTCGCCTTGTTGGCGCGGACCCAGGCCGCCACGTCGACGCAGGTGTCCCACCCGACGACGATCTCGCGCCCGCACCCGTCCAGCGCCGCGCCGCTCGACACGCGCAGGAGCGTGGTCGTGGCGGTGGACGGGGCGTAGCGCTCGGCCAGCAGCCCGCAGACCACGCCGGCGCCGTGCAGGCGCTGGTTGTGGAACCGCTGCTTGCCGACGACGTAGGCCTGCTCGTCGGTCAGCTCCAGCACGCCCAGGCGCTGCCCGAAGAAGTACCGCAGCCGCACGAACTCGTACGGGACGGCGCACCCGCTGTCGGGCGCGCAGGACGACGCGGTGGGTTCGATCGACACGGTCACCCCCGGAGGTGGAGAAGGGACCGAGATCTCAGAGGTCCAGCAGGCCGCGGCCGCCCATCGCGCCGCTGCCGTCGTCGCCGAGCACGCTGTCGCGGCCGAGCACGCCGCCCGCCACGGGCGTCCGCACGTCGGGCACGACCCGCACCGCCGCGGCGGTGGGCGCGCCGAGCACCAGGTCCACGCCGACCCGGCTCTGCAGGCCCACGCGGGCGTCCGGCCGCGCGATCTGCACGTCGTGGACGGTGTGGGCGGGCTTGGTCCGCGCCACGATGCGCGCCACCACGCCCGCCGCCACGTCGCCGTCGCAGCCGGCCGGGATCGGCGCCACGACGGTGAAGCGGTGCGCGTGCCGCGCGTAGAGGTCGGCCTCCGGCGTGGCGTCGGGCGCGCAGCCGCACAGCTGCAGGTTGCAGCCGAGCACGGTGCCGGGGACGCCGAGGTAGCCGGGGCGCCCGGGGCGGGCGGCGAAGCCCTCCAGCACGACCGGCTCGACCCCGGTGTACAGCCCCACGTAGCGACGCAGGCCGCGCGGCGTGCCCCGGGTGCGGTACAGCTCCATCGCGGCGGCGAGGACGGCGCGCCGGCGGGCCAGCGTCCACGACGGGTCGAACGACAGGTCGACGAGATCGGCCAGCCAGTCCACCCAGTCGGCCGAGACGGCGTCGGGGTTCAGGTCGCGGAGGAACTGCTCGTAGCGGAGCTCGATCCCCGTGTTCACGCCCTCGACCAGCGCGAGGAAGCGCTCGGTGAAGGTGCGGGTGGCCGGGTCGCGCTGCCAGTAGGCCGGCAGCAGCGCGAGCGGGCTGTTCCGCGGGGTGAGGGCGCGGATGGCGCGCACCGACGGGGTCTCGTCGCCGCGGCTGGACCAGGTCGCGCGGAGCCACAGGAAGCGCCCGGGCGGCGACTGGACGAGCTGGTCGGGCAGGTCGGCGCGGAACGGGATCGGCCGCCCCGCGGCGTCCCGGGGGACGTCCCAGCGCTCGGGCACGGCCGTGGCGGACTCCGAGCTGGCCGTCTCGACGACGAGCGAGGCGCCGTCGGGCAGGTCGGCGTCGACCACCACCTTGTGCCACTGGACGCCGGGCGCGCCGCCGTCGAGCCGGCGGGAGATCCACGTCCCCTCGGCCTCGAAGCGGCGGACGAGCCGCAGGCGCGAGACCCGCAGCGCGCGGTGGCGCGCGACCAGCTGGGCGGCGGT
>JAWKRQ010000172.1:0-1531 GCA_041389545.1 Myxococcota bacterium
CCGAAGCGCTACCGCGCCCCCACCGCCTTCGCCAGCAGCCCGAGGTCCCCCTCGAAGCTCCCCACCTCGTCCCGTTGCCGCAAGAACGCGTCCACGTGCGGCATCCGCTCGATCGCCTCGTCCACCTGCGGCGACGTCCCCTTCCGGTACGCCCCCAGCCGGATGAGCTCCTCGTTCTCCGCCCACGTCGCCAGCAGGTCCCGACACCGCGCCGCCAGCGCCTTGTGCCGCGGCTGCACGACCCGGTCCATCAGCCGCGACAGCGACGCCAGCACGTCCACCGCCGGGAAGTGGTTGTGCGACGCCAGCCGCCGCGACAGCACGATGTGGCCGTCCAGGATCCCGCGCACCGCGTCCCCGATGGGGTCGTGCACGTCGTCCCCCTCGATGAGCACCGTGTACATCCCCGTGATCGACGTCCCCGCCTTCCCGGGCCCCGCCCGCTCGAGCAGCTTCGGCAACAGCGAGAACACCGACGGCGTGAACCCCCGCGTGGTGGGCGGCTCCCCGGCCGCGAGCCCGATCTGCCGCTGCGCCAGCGCGAGCCGCGTCAGCGAGTCCACCATCAGCAGCACGTTCATCCCGGCATCCCGGAACGCCTCCGCGATGGTGGTCGCCAGGAACGGCGCCTTGACCTGCAGCGCAGGCGACTGCTCGCTCGTCGCCACCACCAGCACCGACCGCGCCAGCCCCTCGGGCCCGAGGTTGGTCTCGAGGAACTCCCGCACCTCGCGCCCGCGCTCGCCGACGAGGCAGATCACGTTCACGTCGACCCGCGTGTTCCGCGCGATCATGCCGAGCAGCGTGGACTTCCCCACGCCCGACCCGGCCATGATGGCCACGCGCTGCCCGACCCCCACGGTCAGCAGCCCGTCGATGACGCGCACCCCGGTGGGCAGCGCCTCGGTGATGAGCCCCCGCTCCATCGGCGCGGGCGCCTCGCCGGTCACCTTGCGCCGGTCCACCAGCACGGGCGTGGGCTTGCCGTCGATGGGCCGCCCGAGCCCGTCGAGCACCCGCCCGAGCAGCTCCGGCCCGACCCCCACGCTGATCGCGTCCGCCACGTGGCGCACCCGCGCCCCGTACGCGACGCCGTCGGTGCCCTCGAGCGGCATCAGCAGCGCCCGCCGGCCCTTGAACCCCACGACCTCGCACACCACCCCGGGCTCGACGGCCCAGGCCGACCCCACGGTCGCCCCGGGCACCTCGGCCTCGAGCAGCGGCCCGACGGCCTGCACGAGCCGGCCCGTCACCCGGGTCAGCGGCGCGTCGAGCAGCGCGGTGCGCAGGCCGCCGAGGTCGAGCGCCCCGTCGCCCGTCACGTGCGCGCCGCGAGCCAGGCCGTGGTCGCCGCGCCGAGCGCGTCCACGGCGGCGCCGAGCGTCGCGTCGATGCTCACGGTCTGCGTCTCGACGAGGCAGCCCAGATCGAGCTCGGGCGCGGCCACGACCTTGTCGCGCAGCGCCGCGGGCACGACCTCGCGCGCCCGCTCGGCGAGCTGCGGCGCCACCTTGATGGTGACCTCGTCCTC
>JAWKRQ010000173.1:0-1519 GCA_041389545.1 Myxococcota bacterium
AGGCGGCGCCCCAGGCCGCGCCCGATCCCGGCCACGACGCCGAGCTCGTGCCGATCGGCGCGGTGCGCAGCGGGAGCACCGTCGAGGTCCACGCCCTCGACGCCACCGACGGCACGGCCTTCGTGCTGGTGGACCGGCTGCCCGAGCCGCCCACCGGCGACGCCTTCCGCGCGCCCTGGCCCTCGCGCCTCGTGCAGGGCGACGTGACCCTGCAGCAGGTGCTCGGGCATCGCCTGCTGCTGCGCGGCCACCCGCTCGGCCGCGGCCGGCACGGCCCCATCGTGCGGCCGGCGTTCCGCAGCGCCGTCGGGATCGGGCGGGCGCTCGGGGCCACGTCCGTGCCCCTCACCGACGACCCCGTCCCCGGGCCCGCCTTCCGCACGCGCGCCACCGCCGAGCGCGGCCCCGAGGGCTGGACCCTGTACCTCGGCGCCCGGGCGCGGCCCGTGCGGGTCGACGACCTGCTGCTGCAGCTCGACCTCGAGCAGCGGGCGCCGCTCGGGCGGCTCGAGGCCGAGGTCACCGGCGCCATCCGCCGCGAGCAGCTCCTGGTGCTGCAGCTCGACGGCACCTTCCCCACGCTCGACCCGCGCGCCACGCGCTGGCCGCTGCGCCTGGTGGAGGAGCGCGCCACCGGGGCCGTCGCCGAGTGGCTCGTCATCGCCTGCGGCGCGCCGCGGCCCGTGCCGCCGGCGCTCGACCCCGAGGTGGCGCAGGCGGCGATCCGGGCGCTGGGGCGGAGCCTGTCCGAGGGCGGCGTGCTCCCGCTGGCGGCCGAGCTCGTGCAGCTCGGGCTCGCCGCGGGGGGGAGCGTCGAGGCGCCGATCCTGGCGCTGCCCGTGCCGCCGGCGCGGATCTGGCTCGCCGCCGCCGCGGGGCTCGGCCGCTGGCTCGCCGGCGTCGCCGAGGACTTCGAGGCCGTCGAGGCGCTGGCGCTGGTCTCCGGCGCGGGGGCCGTGGACGTGCTGTTCGCACGGTGAATTGTGCTGACGGGCGAAAGGGGACTATTGGCGGGCAGGCGCTGAGCAGATCTGGCGACGATGCCGGCTGGCTGCGCGTGACCGACAGGGTCCCCCGCCCGGCGGCACCGTAGTAATTGCGGGCGGAGCCGGCGGACGCCGCGGGGAGCAAGCCGGGTCGAGTGAGACACCCGCGGGAGGTATGCCGCCCTCGATCGCACAGTTGGACCCGTTTCCGGGGCGTGGGGGCGGCGGGAGCGCTCGAGAGTGACGGTTGCATCGTCGCGGCGCCCGCCGGGTGTGCGATCGAGGGGGGCTTACCTCCCCGAGGTGTGCCAACCGACCTGGCTTACCTGGGGGATGCGGGTGCGAATTGCGCGAGCAAAGCCGATGGGGCTTCCCCGATTCCTGCTCCGTTCACGAGGTCGTTCCTGCGTGACCAGGAATCGGGAAGCCATTTCGGCGCGCACGCGCCTGTAGTGATTGACGGAAAGGCGTCGGGCACGATCGCGTCACGATCGCGTCATCGGCCAACGCTCCGCGGGCTCATGGCGTGGAGG
>JAWKRQ010000174.1:0-1470 GCA_041389545.1 Myxococcota bacterium
CGGCTCGGCTTCGGCGGCGACGACGAGGCCTCGCGCCGCGAGGCGACCATGGAGCGGGCGCGGCAGCAGTTCCGGCCCGAGCTCCTCAACCGGCTCGACGGGGTGGTGGTGTTCCGCGACCTCGACCCGGACGACCTGCGCCAGGTGGTGGCGCTGCACCTCGAGCGGCTGCGGCAGCGGGCGGCCGACAGCGGCGTGCGGCTGACGTGGGAGCCGGAGGTGGCCGAGCTGTGCGCCCGGCGCTACCGCGAGCCGGGGATGGGCGCGCGCCCGGCGCTGCGGGCGATCGACGATCTCGTGGCCGTGCCGCTCGGTCAGGCGCTGATCAGCGCGGCGCGCGGTCGCGACGCGCACCTGCACGCCGTCGTGCGCGACGGGCGGGTGGAGATGGAGGAGCCGGCGCCGCAGCGGCAGGAGAACGCGCCGTCCGACGAGGAGGCCGTGCAGTCGTGACGGCTGCGGCTCACTCGCCGTAGGCGTAGCGGCGGGAGACGGCGACGGGGACGGTGCCGAGCGGGGTGGTCAGCGCGCCGGCGAGGTCGATGCGCACCTCGCCGCGGCCCTCGTAGACGGCCCAGGCCGCGGCCGCGGCGGTGCCCATGGGGTCGAGCCAGGCGCTCATGCGGAGCGTGCCCGCGGTGTCGACGGCGGCGGCGCCGCGCGCGAGCACGGCGTCGGGGGTGGCGACCGTCCACGACAGCGCCGAGAGCTGCACCATCTCGGGCAGGCCGAGCTTCAGCGCGACGGCGAGGCGCACGCCCGTGCCCTCGAGGCTCACGTCGACGTCGACGAGGTCGAGCGTGGGCGGGTCGAGCAGGGGGACGGTGCCCTCGTGGCCGAGCGGGAGCGTCCAGGTGCCGAAGGCGGTGTCGAGGTCGACCTCGCCGGTGATGCGGTAGGGGGCGCCGAGGACGCCGTCGTCGTAGGCGGCGGAGAGGTCGGCGAAGCGGACCGTGGCGGGCACGCGCAGGACGGTGACGCTGTCGGCGGGCAGGGGCTGCGGGACGTCGACGGTGCCGGCGGCCAGGGCGTGGTCGCGGACGGCGACCTCCCAGCGGACGGCCGCGAGGTCGAGGTCGACGGGGAGGGGGTTGTCGACGGCGATGCGGAGCTCGGCCTCGGCGTGGTCGAGATCGGCGGCGACGAGGTCGACGCCGTCGAGCGTGGCCGACGGCAGGCGGGGGTGGCAGCCGGTGGCGAGCAGGAAGATCAGCAGCACCTCGGGACCGCCGTATCCCGCGCACCGGACGCCGACGGGCTGGCTCCGGCTACTGCCAGGCCGCCACCAGCGAGGCGCACCCGCCCGGCGTCACCGGGTGCGGCGGCGCCTCGCAGTCGAGCTCGCCGACCGACAGCGCCTCCCAGCGGTCGCCCACCACCCGGAACAGCGCCTCGACCCCACCCTCTCCCGCTCCGACGCGCGCGTACGCCACGCCGTCGCGACCGACGGGCCGGAGCAGCTCGCCCTGC
>JAWKRQ010000175.1:0-1417 GCA_041389545.1 Myxococcota bacterium
CGATGAGCTCGATGGCGAGCGGGTCGCCGCCGGCCACGCGGAGCAGGGCCTCGAAGGCGGCGCGCTCGGCCGCGGCGTCGTCGGCGAGGTGGCGGCGGGCGCGGGTCGTCAGGCGGTGCCGCGCCTGCTCGGGAGACAGCGTCGTCGTCGGACCCTCGGCCATGCGGTGCCCCCCCTCACGGGGCGTATGCCGCGGCGCGGCGCGCGTGGGGCTCAGCCGCGCACCCGCTCGAGCACCTCCCGGACGGTGTGCACGCCGACCACCTGCAACCCCGCCGGGGCGTCGCCTTCGGCCACGCGGGCGGGCGCCACCACGGTGTGGAAGCCGTGGCGCGCGGCCTCGCGCAGGCGCAGCGCGGGGTGCGACACGGCGCGGACCTCGCCGACGAGGCCGACCTCGCCGAACCAGGCCGTGCGGTCGGGCAGCGGCTTGTCGAGCAGCGAGCTCGCGACGGCGGCGACCACCGCCACGTCGGCCGCCGGCTCGTCGATGCGCAGCCCGCCCGCGGCGTTGAGGAACAGGTCGCGCTCGTGGAGCGGCAGCCCCGCCTTCGCCAGCACCGCCGCCAGCATCGACGCCCGCGCGCGGTCCATCCCCACGCAGGTGCGCGCCGGGATCTGCGGGGTGGGCCGGCCCACCAGCGCCTGGATCTCGGCCAGCACCGGCCGGCTGCCCTCGTGGGCGCACAGCACGGCCGTGCCCGCGGCCTCGGGGTCGCGCTCCGAGAGCAGGCGGGCGCTCGCGTCGGGCACCTCGCGCAGCCCCTCGTCGACCATCTCGAACAGGCCGAGCTCGCCGGCGGCGCCGAACCGGTTCTTCACGGCCCGGAGCACGCGCAGCGGCGCCCCGCCGTCGCCCTCGAAGTACAGCACCGTGTCGACGAGGTGCTCGAGCACCTTCGGCCCCGCGAGCTCGCCCGACTTCGTGACGTGGCCCACGAGCCACACGGCGGTGCCCGTCGACTTCGCGAGGATCATCGCCCGGTGCGCCACCTCGCGCACCTGGGACATCGAGCCCGGGATCCCCGGCGCGTCGGACACCGACACCGTCTGCACGCTGTCGATCACCGCCACCGACGGCTTGTCGGCCCGCACCGCGGCCTCGATCGCGTCGAACCGGGTGTCGGCGACGAGCCACAGCGAGTCGCCCTGCACCCCCAGCCGGTCGGCGCGCAGGCGCACCTGCTGCAGCGACTCCTCGCCCGACGCGTAGAGCACCGGCAGCCCGCGGCGGGCGAACCGGTCGAGCGCCATGAGCAGGAGCGTGCTCTTGCCGACGCCCGGGTCGCCGCCCAGCAGCACGAGCGAGCCCGCCACCTGGCCGCCGCCGAGCACCGTGTCGAGCTCGCCGATCCCGGTGCGGACCCGCACCTCGCCGCCCCGATCGAGCGGGACGTCGGCCAGGCGCACCGAGCGG
>JAWKRQ010000176.1:0-1375 GCA_041389545.1 Myxococcota bacterium
CCGGTCGTCGAAGCCGCCCCAGGCCGCGAGCACGAGGCCCTCGTCGCCGCCGGCCCAGTCGAACAGCGCCGCCAGCACCGCCGGGAACCGCGCCGCGGCGTCGACGTCGGCCTGGGTGAGGCCCGTCAGCGCCGTGCAGAACGCCGACAGCTGCGGGTGCCGCCGCGGCCGGATCCGCGCCAGGAACGGCTCCCCGAGCGGCGCGCCGACCGGATCGAGCCGGACGGCGCCGATCTCGATCACCTCGGTCTCGTTCCCCTGGTCGGCGGCGAGGGCGGGGTGCTCTTCGGCGTGCCAACAGGTCGCCTCGACGTCCACCACCACCCAGCGCTCGCCGTCCGTCACTGCAGGGTCAGGTCCAGCCCGGTGACGCCCTTCTTCACGCCCTGGACGGTCGCCTCGGGGCCGTCCTTGGTCATGGCGTTGCCGTCGCGATCGAGCCGCACCGACACGTTGATCGCGTCGGGCACGTTCCGCGGGCCGGCCATCTGGATGATGTCGGCGCTCGTGACCTCGAACGACAGCGGGAACTGCGCCGGCAGCTTCGACACCGCGAGCGGCGGGCCGGGCTGCGCGGGGTCCTTGATCGACACGAACACGACCTCGCTGCCCGTCGCCGTCTGGCCGGCGCCGAGCTTCACGGTGCCCTTCGCGAGGACCTCGCCGCCGCCCGCCGCCGGCGCCCCGCCGCCCGCGGGCGGCAGCGGCGCGACCAGGCTGTTCGCCCCGCCCGCCGGCGCCGCGGTGGGCGTGCCGGCCAGCGTCAGGGTCGCGGTCAGCCCCGCCGTGCCGCGCTGCACGCCCGTCACGATCGCGAGCGGCGCCGACTCCTTGGTCATGGCGTTGCCGTCGAGGTCGATGCGGGCCTTGAACTCCATCGTGTCGGGCACGCCCCCCGCGGCGCCGGGCATGGCCCGGATGTCGGCGGTGGTGAGGTCGAAGGTCAGCGGGAAGGTGAGCGGGCCGTCGATGCGGTCGGCGGCCACGGGCGGGCCGGGCCGGCCGGGGGTCGACACCGACAGGAACAGCGTCTCGTTGCCCTTCAGCGTCGCCTGGGCCGCGGGGTCCATGGTCAGGGTGCCCGACACGATCAGGTCGCCGCCGCCGGCTGCCGGCGGGGCCTGCATGCCGCCCGCCTTGACCTGGTCGCGCGCGGCGGTGGCCTGCGACAGCGCCTCGGTCAGCTCGGCATCGCCCGGGTGGGCCTTCATGGCGTCCTCGAGCAGGCTCACGGCCTTGTCGGGATCGCCCTGCTGGAACGTCAGGATCGACTTGAAGATGGTCGCCTTGACGTGGTTCGGCTCCTCCGCGAGGATCTCGTCGAACTGCTGCATCGCCTGGTCGGGCATGCTCATCGTCAGGCGGAGCAGCCCGC
>JAWKRQ010000177.1:0-1362 GCA_041389545.1 Myxococcota bacterium
TGAAGTAGGCCCGGGGGCGGTGCTCGGCGGCGGCGCGGGAGAAGTACTCCGGGTCCTCGCTCGTCAGCTGGTCGGCCCAGCGGTGGTTGCGGTCGAGCAGGTCGTCGCTGTGGTCCATGGGGTCCTCCTCAGTGGCTGGTGGCGACGGGCTCGGGCACGTCGACGAGGCGGTAGTCGATGCGGCGATCGCGGGCCTTGTGGCGGAAGCCGTGCAGCAGCTCGAGCACGTCGTGGTCGATGGCGGCCCGCGAGCCCACCACGGTGACGCTGGCGCCGTGGGGCACCTGGTCGAGCGCCTCCTGCAGGCGCGGACGGTGGGCGAAGGTCACGGCCTCGGCGAGCTCGAGGTGCATCCCCTCGGGGTGATCGGCGTCGCGGACCACGCGGACGCCGTGCCGCGACGCGTCGAGCGCGGCGAGGAACAGGCTGACCAGCAGGCCGATGCCCACGCCGACGAGCAGGTCGGTCGCGACGATGGCGACGACCGTGGCGACGAGCGGGATGCCGTAGGTGCGGCCGATGCCGAACGCTGCGCGGAAGCGCGAGGGGTGCGCGAGCTTGAACCCCGTGAACAGCAGGACGGCGGCCAGGGCGGCGAGCGGGATGCGCTCGAGCACGAACGGCACCGACACGACCGTCACGACCAGGAGGACGCCGTGGGCGAAGGCCGACAGGCGGGTGCGGCCGCCAGCGTCGACGTTGGCGGCGCTGCGGACGATGACGCCGGTGATGGGCAGCCCGCCCACGAGGCCCGCGATGGTGTTGCCGATGCCCTGGCCCACGAGCTCCCGGTGGGGGTTCGAGGTGCGCTTGAGCGGGTCCATGCGGTCGGTGGCCTGCATCGACAGGAGCGTCTCGAGGCTCGCCACGATGGCGAGCGTCGCGGCGATGCGCCAGGTGGCGCCCGAGGCGAGCGCGGACCAGTCGGGCGTCGTGAAGACGCTGCCGAGGGTGCTCCAGCCGATGTCCGGCAGGTTCACCCGGTGCTCCGGGGCGATGGCGATGCCGGGCGCGGCGAGGGTCAGCAGCTCGGACAGGCCGACGCCGGCGGCGACGGCGACCAGCGGGCCGGGCAGCCAGGCCTTGACCGGGCGCATGAAGGGGCGCTCCCACAGCAGCAGCACGCCGAGCGCCGACAGCGCGACCAGCGTGGGGCCGGCGAGGGCGTGCGGCAGCACGTGGATGGGGATGAGCAGCAGCTCGATGCCGTGCAGGTCGGGGCCGTCGACGCCCACGGCGTGGGGCAGCTGCTGGAGCATCAGCAGCACGCCGATGCCCGCGAGCATCCCCGTCACCACCGACGAGGGCACCAGCGCCGCGAAGCGGCCGGCGCGCAGGAAGCCGAGGCCCGCCTGCATGACG
>JAWKRQ010000178.1:0-1323 GCA_041389545.1 Myxococcota bacterium
GAACGTGCGGATTGGCGCCGCGCCGGAGTGACGTTCGCCCGCCCGCCCCCGGTCGCTACCCGATGGGCCGGTCGTCCTCGTCTTCGTCGTCGACCGGTCGCAGCCCGCCCTCGGTGCGCATGAACACCTGGCTGACCCGCTCCGCGCCCGCCTGGACGGCCTCGCGCGCGCTGATGTTCTTCTTGCCGCGGCGCCGCAGCATGACGAGCCCCACCACGAACAGGAGCAGCAGCAAGACGGCGGCTGCTGCGCAGACCAGCGAGATCAGCAGCATGACGACGCTGATGATGAGGTAGGTGGTGTTCACGGTCGCCCCTCTCCCGGTGGTGCCGCACGCGGACGTGGACTGGGGGATGGTATCCCGGCGGCGTCGTCGGCGGGACCCGCGGCCGGCGCATCCGCCCCCGGCAGCGGCGCGCGGTACTCGCAACCGGCCCGCCAGCGGCTGCACCCGAGCGCCGTGCGCCCGGCGATGATCTCGCCCTCGCCGCAGCGGGGGCAGCGATCGCCCACCCCGGGCGCCGCCGACGCGGCGGGCTTCGGAGACGGCGAGGGCGCCGCGTCGCGGTCGGGGAACCAGAAGGCGACCTTGCCCGCCTCGTCGTCCCACCGCAGGCCGGCGTCGAAGCTGCGCCCGGCCTTGCTCTTGAACCCCTTCAGCACCGCCGAGCGGCCGTCGGTGAGCAGCTGCTTCACGGCCCGGGGCCCGATCTTGCGCTTGGCCATGGTGCCGAACACCACGAACGGGCAGCTGCGCCCGGTGTCGCAGGTGAACACGGCGGGCGCCTTCTTCGCGCCCCGCCCGCCGCGAGCGCGCACCGGCGCGCCGCAGCGGGGGCAGGCGCCGAGCACGGGCGAGTCGTCGGCCGGGGCGGCGGGATCGGCGGCCAGCGCCGGGGCCGGGGCCGCGCCCAGCGCCGACACGATCTCGCGGACGTGCGCTGCGACCTGCTCCATGAACGCCGGCCGCGGCTGGCCCTTGCCGTCGGCCATCTCGGTGAGCCGGCCCTCCCAGCTGGCCGTGAGCTCGGCGCTCTTCAGCGCATCGACGGGGATGGCGTCGATGAGCGCGCAGCCCTTGTCGGTGGCGTGCAGCTCGCGGCCCTTGCGCTCGACGTAGCCGCGGTCGAGGAGCGTCTGCAGGACGGCCGCGCGGGTGGCGGGCGTGCCGAGGCCGGCGCCGCGCAGCGCCCGGGCCAGCGCCTCGTCGTCGAGCGCCTTGCCGGCCGTCTCCATCGCCCGGAGCACGCTCGCGTCGTTGTAGAAGCGCGGCGGGCGCGTCTGCCCCTCGACGGCGCGCGCCTCCGCGGCCGACGCGGCGTC
>JAWKRQ010000179.1:0-1289 GCA_041389545.1 Myxococcota bacterium
CGAACGGCCCGGGCTCGGGCAGCGCCTCGGCGGGCCCCGCGGGCTGCAGGAGCGGCAGCAGCAGCGGCCAGACGGCGAGCGCCGACAGGGCCGTGGTGGGCGGCTGGCCGCGGCGGGCCAGCGCGGTCGCGATCAGCAGCCCGACGGCGAGGTAGCCGCACGCCAGGCCGAGCGTGGTGGTGGTGGGGCCGAGGGTCATTCGGCGTCCGGCACGTCGACGTCCCGCCACGGCGAGCGGCGCGGGGCGTAGTCGACGTAGATGTCCACGGCGGCGAGCGGCGCGCGGACGAGGCTGCCGAGGATGTCGCCCTCGATGGGGCGGAACAGCGCCACGTCCGCGCGCGGGCGGGCCACGAACGGGCGCAGGACCCAGCCTGTCTGCGCGGTGACGGCGCCCACGAGGAGCAGCGCGGCCACCGCCGCCAGGCGGCTCTTGTGCGTGGGCGGGCCGAAGCCCTTCGCCAGGCTCGGCAGGCCGGCGAGCCCCGCCACGACGAGCACACCGGCCAGCAGGACCACGGCGAGGTGGTAGTCGACGGTGGCGTCGTAGGCGAGCCACAGGACGGGGGCCGCGGCGAGCGCGACCAGGCTGGTGCGCGCCATGGCGACGAGGCCCGCCATCGACAGCGTCTGCGCGCCGGTCGGGCGCCCGGCGAGGTGGAACAGCGCGCGCACAGCGGGCAGCCCCACCACCAGCGGCACGAGCAGCAGCAGTGGCATCTTCACGGCGGCGTAGGCGACCTGCGGGCCGCCGCGGTAGGAGCCCACGACGGCGCCGAACAGCGCCGCCGCGGCGACGGCGATGCCGAGCACGCGCGGCGCCAGCCGGGCGTAGGCATCGGGGGCGGCGGCGCGGGCGACGAGCCCCTCGGGGTCGCGGAGCAGCTCGCCGCACAGGGCGAGCGGGGTGGTCGACGGCGTCATGGTCACGCTCCGAGCAGCAGGGAGAGGGCGAGGCGCAGGGTGATGGCGACGGTCACGACCACCCAGCCGGTCACGACGGCGGTCCAGGCCCACTGGCGCGGGGCGAGCGACTGCAGGCCGGTCGCGGCGCGGCCCAGCAGCACCGTCGTGACGGCGCCGGCGAGCCCGAGGAACACCGCGAACCAGCTGGCGGGCGCGGTGGCGGCGAAGAACAGCGCCACGGGGGTCACGCCCCAGGCGAGGCGGCCGCCGGCGACCAGCCCCGCGGCGATGTGCTCGACCACGGCGGCCACCGGCGTGTCGATGCGGAGGTACTGGTGGCCGACCACGGCGGCGGGGCCGGTGAGGATCAGCGCGCCGAGCGC
>JAWKRQ010000180.1:0-1276 GCA_041389545.1 Myxococcota bacterium
CCCGCTCGTAGTCCTCGAGCAGCACCACCTCGTCCTCGACGAGCACGATCCGCCGCTGCTCGGGCGGTGGCTGCGGGATCTCGGAGGTGTCGGCGTGCCGCAGCGCCAGCAGGAAGCGCGCGCCGCCGCCGGGGCGATCCTCGACCCAGATGCGGCCGTGGTGATCGCGGAGGATCTGGCGGGAGACGGCGAGCCCCAGGCCCGTCCCGCGGGCCTTGCTCGTCACGAACGGCTGGAACACCTCGTCCTTGCGGCCGGGCGGCACCCCCGGCCCGTCGTCCTCGACCATCAGGGCGGTGCCGAGCCCCCGCTCGCCGTGGCGGAACGGGCGCGCGGCGACCCGGATGGTGCCGCGGTTGCCGACGGCGTCCCGCGCGTTGACCAGCAGGTTCACGATGACCTGCTCGAGGTCGCCCGCGGCGCCGAGCACCGGCGCCATCTCCTGCGGCATCGTCGTCTTCAGGCGCACGCCCGACGGCAGCGTGGGCTCCACGAGCTCCACGGCGCCGAGCACCACCCGCCGCAGGTCGACGGGCCCGAGCTCGCTGCCCGTGCCCCGCGCGACGGTGAGCAGCCGCCGGGTCAGCTCGCTCGCGCGGTCGACCGCCGACTCCATCCGGTCGATCCGGTCGCGCGCGCGCGGATCCTCGGTCTGGGTCCGCAGCAGGCCGAGGTGGGCGAGCAGCGTGGACAGCATGTTGTTGAAGTCGTGGGCGATGCCGCCGAGCAGCACCCCCACGGTCTCCATCCGAGCGGCTTGCAGCAGCCCCTGGTCGAGCTCGCGCCGGATGGTGATGTCGCGCAGCGTCAGGATGATGAGGTCGGTGCCGAGCGGCGTGGCGAGCGACTCCAGCACGCGATCGGTGCGCGTGCGGAACTCGGTGCGGTCGGCGCGCGCCAGCGCCCGCGCGAGGTGCGTCCGCACGGTGGGCCGGTCGTCGGGGGTCACGAGCGACAGCAGCGGGGCGTTGTCGTCGGCCGGGTCGCCGTGCTGCGCGGCGTCCTCGACGAGCGGCGCGAGCAGCCGGCGGGCGGCGGGGTTGGCGTCGCGGAGGCGGCCCTCCCGGTCGACCGTCACCATCGCGTCGATGCTGCCCTTCACGAGCCGCTCGTGCTGCTCGCCGTGCTCGGCGTCCCGCACGACCAGCGCCGCGCCGAGCGCCCCCGCGAACAGCAGCCCGGCCGTGCCCACGTGGCTGTCGCCGGCCCGCAGCCCGTGGGTGAGCGCGATCTCGGTGATCACGGCGACGGCCACCGGCAGCACGCCGAGCAGCAG
>JAWKRQ010000181.1:0-1257 GCA_041389545.1 Myxococcota bacterium
ACCTTGCGGGTGACGGAGGGCTCGGGGAGCGTGTCGCCGCGCTTGCGGGCCTGGTCGAGCGCGATGGCGGCCGCGGCGACGTGGACGCAGGCGTCGCCCGGCAGGTCGCAGTCGCAGCCCCAGTCGGGCTCGTCGGGCCAGAGGTAGACGTCGTGGAAGACGTGCTTGCCGGGGGCCTTCACGCGGAGGCGGACCTCTTCGCCATCGTCGGAGACGCCGTCGACGGCACCCTCGCGCGCGAGGCGGACGGCGGCACCCCACGCGCGGTCGCCGGCGGCCGTGCGGACGGCCTGGAGCAACGAGTCGAGCATCCGGGTTGGGTATTCCGCCAGCCGCTGGCGTGCATGGGGGCGCGAGCACGGGCAGGGGTTAGTTGGCCGGCTCCCGGAGGCGACGTGCTCGACCCCTACCTCTCCGAGTGGCTCGGCCTGCTGGGCCGCTGGTTCCACCTCACGCTGGGCATCGCCTGGATCGGCGCGTCGTTCTACTTCGTGTGGCTGAACAACGCCGTGCGGCCGCTGGCCGCGCCCGAGGCCGGGGTCGCGGGCGACGTGTGGTCCGTGCACGGCGGCGCATTCTACCGCGTCGTCAAGTTCTCGGGGGCGCCCGAGGCGCTGCCGCCGGAGCTGCACTGGTTCAAGTGGGAGGCGTACCTGACGTGGCTGTCGGGGTTCTACCTGCTGGTGCTGCTGTACTGGGCGCGGGCCGACACGGTGATGCTGCCGGCGGGGTCGCCGCTGTCGGGGCCGGCGGCCGTGGCGCTGTCGGCGGGGGTGCTGGCGGGCGGGTACGCCGTGTACGACGTGCTGTGCCGCACGCTCGCGACGCGGCCGCGGGTGCTCGCGGCGGCGCTGGTCGCCGTGGTCGTGCTCGTCGACGTGGGGCTGTTCCGGGTGATGGCGCCGCACGCCGCGTACCTGCACGTGGGCGCCATGCTCGGGACGTGGATGGCGGCGAACGTGCTGTTCGTCATCATCCCCGGGCAGCGCGCCATGGTCGACGCGCTGATCGCGGGGCGCGAGCCGCCCGTGGAGCGGGGGAAGGCGGGGGCGCTGCGGTCGCTGCACAACAACTACTTCACGCTGCCGGTGCTGTTCGTGATGCTGTCGGGGCACTTCCCGAGCACCTGGGGGCACCCGCAGGGCTGGCTCGTGCTGCTGGGGATCGCCGGGGCGGGGGTGGCGGTGCGGCACGCGCTCAACGTGGCGGAGCGGGGGCAGCCGATGCCGTGGCTGTGGCCGGTGGCGGTGGCGGTGC
>JAWKRQ010000182.1:0-1239 GCA_041389545.1 Myxococcota bacterium
TGGTCCTCGACTGCCGCGCCGAGCGCGATCCCGCTGCCGGGCGGCTCGTCAGCGAGGACCAGCTCGCGTGGGCCGTCGACCGGATCGCGCGCAGCGACGCCACCTTCGTGCTCGTGGTCAGCTCCGTCCACGTCACCGACCACGCCGACCGCTACGCCCCCGACGACGTGACGGGGCGCTGGCAGGGGTTCCCGGCGCAGCGCGAGGCGCTCCTGGCGGCGGCCTCGTCGCGGCCGGGCGTGGTCTTCGTCACCGGCGACATGCACTACGGCGGGATCCAGTGGGTGTCGCCGGCCGGTGCGCTCGGGGCGGACCAGGTGGAGCTCGCGGTGGGGCCCGCGGGGGCGCAGCCGTGGGCGGTGTCGGCGTGGCTCGCCGCGCACGGCGGGGTCCCGGACCAGTACGAGGCGCTGGTCGACACGTGGAGCGTGACCCTGCTGGAGCTGGTGCCCGCGGGCGTCGACGAGGGGCCCGCCCTGCGGGTCCGCTACCTCGACGACGCCGGGCGGTTGCTGGTCGCGCGCAGCTTCCCGGCCTGACCGCTCAGACGACGCCGGGCCAGGCTGCCGCGCCGGCGGCCTGCTGCGCGGCGTCGATGGCCGCCAGGACGTCGGCGGGCAGGGGGCCTCGCGCCACGATGGCCGCGTTGTGGCGCAGCCGCGCCGCCGAGGTCGTGCCGGCGATGGCGGCGTCGACGGCGGGGTGCCAGGCGACCCAGCGCAGCCACACCTCGTCGGCGGGCAGCCCGAGCTCGGGCAGCGCCAGGGCCTGCCAGCGGTCGAAGTAGGTGCCGCGGTCGGGCGCGTCGGGGCGGGTGGCCTGCTGCCAGGCGCCGTTGCCGAGCGGGCGCTTGGCGATGGTGCCGAGCCCGGCTGTGCGGGCGCGCCGGAGCCCGGCTCCGGCGGGGTCCACCAGCGAGCAGGACGCCTGCACCACGGCGAAGGCCCCGCAGGCGACGGCGTGATCGAGCGCCTCGCCCTCGCCCGAGTAGGCGGCGGCGCGCACCTGGCCGGCGCTCACGGCGGCGAGCAGCGCCTCGACGACCTCGCCGCCGGTGAGCACCGCGAGCGGGCAGCTGTGGAGGTGCGCCACGTCGAGCGCGTCGACGCCGAGGCGGGCGCGGGCCTGCTCGATGCCCCGGGTGATGCAGGGGCCCGTCCAGTCGGGCACGCCGGGGACGCCGTAGCCGAGCTTGGTGCTCAGCACGATGTCGCCGCGGCGCCGCCGCGCGACGCGCCC
>JAWKRQ010000183.1:0-1233 GCA_041389545.1 Myxococcota bacterium
CCTGTCGGGCGTGGGGGTCGGCGGCGGCTCGCTGGTCTACGCGAACACGCTGCCCGTGCCGAAGGCCTCCTTCTTCGAGGAGGGGTCCTGGGCCGGGCTGCGCGACTGGCAGGCCGAGCTCGCGCCGCACTACGCCACCGCGAAGCGCATGCTCGGCGCCACGCGCAACCCGTTCCTCGGCCGCACCGACGAGCTGCTGCGCGAGATCGCCGCCGAGCGCGGCCAGGCCGACCGCTTCTCCCCCACCGACGTGGCCGTCTACTTCGGCGAGCCGGGGGTCGAGGTCGACGACCCGTTCTTCGGCGGCGAGGGGCCGCGGCGGCGCGGCTGCATCCTGTGCGGCGGCTGCATGCTCGGCTGCCGCCACGGCGCGAAGAACACGCTCGACCGCAACTACCTGTGGCTCGCCGAGCGGCGCGGCGCGGTGGTGCTGCCCGAGACGCGGGTGGAGGCCGTGCGGCCCGACAGCGCGCGCGGCCAGGGCTACGTCGTCGAGGCGCGGCCCACGTTCGGGCTGCGCCGGCCGCTGCAGGCCTTCACCGCCGACAAGGTGGTGCTGGCGGGCGGGGTGCTCGGCACGGTCGACCTGCTGGCCGCCATGAAGGGCGTGCCCGACGGGCTGCCCGAGCTGTCCGACCAGGTCGGGCGCGACGTGCGCACCAACAGCGAGGCGCTGTTCGGGGTCACCGCGCCGGGCACCGACCTCACGCGCGGCGTGGCCATCGGCTCGATCCTGCACACCGACGAGCGCTCGCACCTCGAGCCCGTCCGCTACCCGGCGGGGTCGGGGCTGTACCGCATCATGGTCCTGCCGCACGCCCCGGGGAACACGCTGCCGGCGCGGCTGCTGGCCAGCGTGCGCTACGCGCTGTCGCACCCGCGGCGGGCGCTCGGCGCGGCGTTCGTCCGCGACTTCTCGAAGTCGAGCGCCATCCTGCTCTACATGCGCAGCGCCGAGGGCAAGCTGTCGCTCGTGCGCGGCGCCTTCGGGCTCGACAGCCGGGTGGAGGACGGCGAGGCGCCATCGGCGTCGATCCCCGAGGCCACCGCCCTGGCCGAGGCGTTCGCCGACAAGATGGGCGGCTTCGTGCAGAGCCTGTTCACCGAGACGCTCCTCGGCTCGCCCACCACGGCCCACATCCTGGGCGGCGCGGTCATCGGGCGCACGGCCGCCGAGGGCGTGATCGGGCCCGACCACCAGGTCCACGGCTACCCGGGGCTGTACGTGTGCGA
>JAWKRQ010000184.1:0-1232 GCA_041389545.1 Myxococcota bacterium
TGCATCGGCGGACCGCCGTCCGCGCGGTTGTCGAGGGCGAGCGCCACGGGGACCCCCGGGGCGCCGTCGAAGGTCCAGGCGTCGTAGCGCGGCAGGTCGGTGGCGAGCGCGCCGATCTGCGGCTCGCCGTCCAGCGGCTCGGCGCCCTGCTCGACGACCGGGCCGCACTCCTGGAACACGGTCGGGTCGAACTGGAAGTCCTCCAGCGTGCGGTCGACGTCGACCTCCAGGTCCCGCCCGTCCCAGCGCACGTCGCCGAGCGGGCCGCCGTCGCGGTAGCCGACGAGCCGCCAGTCGAGCGCCGCCGTCCCGCCGTAGTAGGTCCCCGCCTGCGAGATGCGCTGCAGCACGGCGTCCTGCACCGTCTCCGCCACCGGCGGGCCGGCGGCCCAGGTCGCCGCGATGCCGAGCGACAGCCCGCGGTTCCCCGCGTCCTCCGCCCAGGTCAGCGCCGGATCCGGCGGGCAGTCGCCCTCCTGCGCCACCGGCGTCGCCAGGAGCGCGAAGGCGAGGTCGCACAAGGCGCAGTCGGTCGGCGTCCCCGTGAGGTCGTGGACCTCGTGGCAGGTCTGGACGCCGTCCACCTCGCGGGTCCGGGTGGAGGTGCCCACCAGGCTGGCCTCGGTGGCGGTGGCCGTGTCGCCGGCGGTGTCGGTGGGGTCGCCGGACGTGCAGGCGGCCAGCAGCAGCGCCAGGGGCGCGGGGCTTCGGGTCGTGGACGGCATGGTCGCTCCTCCACGCCCGGACAACACCGCGGCGCGGCGGTCGGGGAACCGGTTCCCGCCGCGGGCGTGAGGGGTGTTGTCCCGGGGCGGAGGAGGGTGGATGCGCGCAGCGTGGTGGACAGCGGTCCTGGCGGCTTGCGGGGGCCGAGGGGAGGAGACGGTGCTGGAGGCGGCCTGCGAGGTCGGCGACAACGCGCTGCGCGCGGCGTGCGTGGTGCGCGTCACCCCCGCGCAGGGCGTGACGGTGCGCTATGCGGTGGACGGCGGGGCCGAGCGCACCGCGGCCAGCGACCCGGCCACGGAGCACGACCTCGAGCTCGACGTGCTCCGCCCCGAGACGGCCTACGGGTTCGTCGTCCGCGCCGACGACGGGACGGAGCGTTCGGGGTCGTTCCGGAGCGGCACGCCGCCCGCGGAGGTGGCGAGCCGGCTCGAGGTCACCGGGACGCCGTCGTTCCCGTACCTGGGCACGTCGGCGCCGTGCTCCGAGGCCGCCTGGGCCGTCGT
>JAWKRQ010000185.1:0-1207 GCA_041389545.1 Myxococcota bacterium
CGCCCACCGACACGAGCGCGGGCAGCACCACCTCGCCCGCCCCGACGAGGTCGGCCAGCGCCACCTCCCCGCCCACGGCCTCGAGCGCGGGCACCGCCAGCGACCCGGCCCCGCTCGCCCGCAGCGACCCGCCCACCGCCTTCAGCCGCGGCGCCGACAGCGCCCCGCCCACGGTCACGTCGCCGTCCACGGCGCACAGGCAGTCGAGCGCCACGTCGCCCGTCACCGCCAGCGACGCCGCCACGTTCCCGGCGGCGCACAGCGCGTCGGCCTCGGCCTGGGTGGCGACGGTGGCCGCCCCCACGTCGACCCGCACGTCGCACGGCCCGGGCGGCGCGTCCTCGCCCTGCGCCCCGCACGCGAGCCACGCCGCGAGCTGCTCGGTCCGCGCCGGGTCGACGCCGCCCAGCGGCGGCATGTCGGGGTCGGGCCCGGTCGCGCGCGCCGCGATGCGCTCCCGCCAGGCGTACACCTCGCTCCACCGGTCGAAGTCGACGCCGGGCGGCGCCCCCTGCCGGTCGTCGCCCGCCAGCGCCGCCGTGTGGCACGGCGTGCACCACGTCCGCACGTAGCCCTGCGCGAAGGTGTCCCAGGTGGGCGCGTCGTCGCAGCCGTCGGCGTCGGGACCCGGCGGCGCGCCGGCGCAGCCCGCCAGCAGCAGCAGCCAGCCGACCCGCCTCAGTACAGCACCATCCGCGGATCCTGCAGCAGCGCCGTCAAGACCAGCGACCAGCCGCGCACCGCACCGCCGTTCGCCGCGCCGAGCCGGTACAGCGCGAGGTCGTCGCTCACCTCGGGCCCGCCGGGCGACACGGCCTCGGCCAGGATCCGGGCGTGCAGCCAGGCGAGCTGCGCCCGCAGCGGATCCTCCGCGTCGGTGTCGGCCTCGACCCAGCGCAGCAGCCGACGCTCCGCCGCCGGCGCCGCGAGGTCCCGCGCGGCGACGTACCCCGCGGCGTTCGCCGCCAGCTCCGCCGTCACCATCGACCGCGTGGGCGTCATCGTGCGCGTCGGCTCGAGGATCACCTTCCCGTCGACGCCGCCGGCCATGGCCCGGAACCCGAACACGTCGCTGTCGGACAGGTCGACGTCGCCCCAGCACAGGCTCCCGAACCGCTGCACGCTCGGGTCGCTCCGGTCGCCGCACCCCACCGGATCCGCCGCCGCGAACCACCGGAACCCGGTGAGGTCCTCCACCGCCCGCGCG
>JAWKRQ010000186.1:0-1193 GCA_041389545.1 Myxococcota bacterium
CGCGGCGGCGGTGCAGGTGTCGTGGTGGCAGCTGATGCGCAGCCGGCCGTGGTCGCGGGTGAGCATGGTGCCGACGGGCAGCGGCTCGTCAGCGTCGAGCAGCGCGGCGATCTCCTCGTCGGACAGCCGCAGCACGGACGGGAACATCCGCACGCTCGTCACCTGCACGCGCTCGCCGGTGGTGCGCAGCCCGGACTTCATCCCGCGCTTGATCTGCGTCGAGAGGCTGACGGGCTCGCTGTCGTCCGGTGGGGCGTCTGCTGCCCGGCCGGGGGCGAGCAGCAGGAGGCACAGCCACATCTCGCCTCCCAGACGTGGGGGGTAACCGGGCGCCCCTCACAGCGCGATGTGGATCTCGGCGCGGCCCTCGGTGGAGACGGGCGTGGTGACGCGCTCGAACGCCCGCCGCAGGCACTGGGGCTTGACGGTGCCGAGCCGCTGGGGGCTGACCTTGGCGTAGACCACCTTGCCGGTGGCGTCGACGAGCAGCTCGGCCGTGACGTCGGCGCCCTCGCCGCAGTGGTCGACGATCTCGGGGCGCGTCTTGCGGACGGCCCGCTCGACGGCGGCCCGATCGTCTTCGCTCAGGCGGCGCGCCTTGGTGAACCGCGGCGGATCCTCGCCCACGACGACGCCGGGATCGCCGCCCCCGCCGCCGAGGTCGCCGAACCAGCCGGCCCCCGCGGCCACGACCACGAGCAGCAGCCCGACGACGACGAAGCTGCCCACGCCGACCGCGGTGATGCCGACGAGCGACAGCCCGAAGCACCCGGCGAGCCCGGCGGTGCCGCCGCTGCGGGGGGCGGGCTCGCGCGGCGGGGTCGGCAGCGCGGGCGACGACCGGGCGAGCGGCGGCGGCGGCGCCACCTCCGCAGACGGCGGTCGCGTCGGCGCCGGCGGCACCTCCGCGACCGGCGCCGCCTCGGGAGCCGGCGGCTGCGGCGCCACGTCGGTCGTGCCGGTCTGGCCGAGGCGCATGCCGACGTACGACGGCGGCCCCGTCAGCGGCACCGACGACGGCGGGGCGTCGCTCGGGGCCTCGACGGTGTGGTCGTCCTCCTCGGGCTCGGCCTCGGGGCCGAACGGGCCGGAGGGGTGGGCGGTCTCCTCGGTGGCGTCGGAGGTGGCGTCCTCCTCGAGGCTCGGCGGCGGCAGCAGCGGCCTCGCCGCCAGCGGGCTCGCGCCCGCGTCCG
>JAWKRQ010000187.1:0-1189 GCA_041389545.1 Myxococcota bacterium
GGTGCGCCGGTGACGACGCCGGCAGCGGCGATCTGCCGATGGTCGCTGCGGCGCGCCTCGGCGAGCCCGGCCCCGTCCGCATCGCGGCGCTCGAGGCCGCCAAGCCCGTCGTGTCCGCGGTCCCCGCGTGGCACCCGCTGGTGATGCGGCTGTCGGGGATGGTCTGCGGCGGCGACCCGGCCGTCCGCTACGAGGCGATGGAGGTGCTCGACGCCCGCGCCTGGAGCCAGGAGGGCGTGCCCGAGGCCGCGTTCCTGGCCGTCCTCAACGACAACGACTCGCCCTTCCTCGTCACCGAGGCGCTGCGCCTGCTGCGGTACCGCGCCAAGGGCCTCGCCGATCCGGCGCCGTTCGTGGCGATCGCCAAGGTCCTCGCCACGCACCTCGATCCGGGCATCCGCGGGCGCGCGGCGCTGCTGCTGGCCCGGCTGGCCCCGGGCGACCCCGAGATCCGCAAGCTGCTGGTGTCGCTGCTCGACGATCCCCACGGCTACACGCGCTCCGCCGCGGCCGAGGCGCTCGCCTTCGAGGGCGCGGTCGAGGCCATCCACGCGCTCGTCGCCCACATCGACGATCAGTCCCCGAACACCTGGGACATGCTGCCGTTCGAGCACCTCGACGGCCGCCGCGAGGTGCCGCACCACGAGGGCTCGTACTTCAAGCGGGTCGACGACGCCTACCTGCGCGCGATCGAGGCCCTGTCGGTGCCGCTGGGCGACGAGGCGTTCACCTACCGCGAGGTGAACCTGCGCTACGTCAACCTCGACATCATCGCCGCCACCCGCGACGCGAAGAAGTGGTACGCCGCGCACGTCGAGCAGATCCCCGACGACGCCGCGCCGCCGCCGCCGCTCGACGAGTAGCGCTACCCGCGGGCGGTGGGCGGCAGCTCGAGCCAGAAGCGGGTGCCGCCGCCGTCGGCGCGGGCGGCGTGCAGCGCGCCGCCGAGGGCGTGGGCCAGGCGGGTGCTGATGGCGAGGCCGAGGCCCACCCCGGTCGAGCCCTGCGGCTGCAGCTGCACGAACGGCTGGAACACGCGCTGCAGCTCGGCGTCGGTCAGGCCCGGGCCCTGGTCCTCGACGTACAGCCGCGGCCGCTCGCGCCAGTCCACGCCGAGCGCGATCGTGCCGGGGACGGCGTACTTGACGGCGTTCCCGAGGAGGTTGAGCAGGATCTGGTGGACGAGACG
>JAWKRQ010000188.1:0-1183 GCA_041389545.1 Myxococcota bacterium
CTCGGCGCCCTGGCCGACGCCGCCGACCTGCGCGACCAGGTGGTGGCGGTGCTGTCGATCGGCGGCGTCATCGGCGGGCGCACCGACGAGGAGGGCCCCCTCGGCGAGGCCGCCCGGCGCGACTGGCTCGGCGCGCACTTCAACCAGCTCGACCTCGACACCGAGGTCGTGCGGATGACGCCGTACTTCGCCGTGCAGTGGCTGGCGCGTGGGGTCTGGCCGCCGGGGGCCGAGGGCCTGCCGCTGCAGGCGAGCCGGTTCCCCGATCCCGCCACCGAGGCCACGCTCGTCGAGACGATCGAGGTCGTCGACCTCGGCCCGCTGCCGGCCGACCGGCCGCTGCCGCTCGATCTCGTCGCTCGCGCGCTCGTGGCGGTGGTCCTCGGCTGGGTGCGCAGCCGGCGGTAGCGCCTGCGCGTTACCGAGCTGCGGGAGGCTCGCGATGGACCTGCGTCCGATGCACCCGTTCCACCGCACCGAGCTGCTGGTCGGCGCCGAGGGCTGGGACCGCCTGGCCGGCGCCAGCGCCTGCGTGATCGGCCGCGGCGGGGTGGGCGGCCACGCCGCCGACGCGCTGGCCCGCGCCGGCGTGGGGCGGCTCGTGCTCGTCGACTTCGACAAGGTGTGCATCACCAACGTCAACCGCCAGCTCGTCGCCACGCGGGGCACCGTGCGGCGCTTCAAGGCCGAGCTCATGGCGGAGCACGTGCGCGACGTGAACGCGAAGGCCCAGGCCACGCCCATCGTGAAGTTCTACGACCCCGAGACGGCCGACGAGATCCTCGCCGACGGCTACGACGTGGTCCTCGACTGCATCGACAACATGACCGCCAAGGTGGACCTGCTGGCCACCTGCCACGCGCGCGGCCAGTACGTGATCAGCTCGATGGGGGCGGGCGGGCGCCTCGATCCCACGCGCATCCGCGTCTCCGACGTGTCGGAGACCCGCGGCGACGGCTTCGCGCGCCTGGTGCGCAAGCTGCTGCGCGAGCGCGGGGTGGAGGCCGGGATCCCCGCGGTGTGGTCCGACGAGCCGGCGAACGACCTCGATCCGGCGGCGGAGGCGTCGTTCCGCTGCATCTGCCCCGACAAGGACGTGAAGGCGCGGCACCAGTGCGAGCGCCGCCACCAGGTGCAGGGCACGGTGAGCTTCCTGCCCGCGATGTTCGGCCTGACGATGGCC
>JAWKRQ010000189.1:0-1174 GCA_041389545.1 Myxococcota bacterium
CGACTCAGTCCAGCGCGAAGTCCATGAACTTCTGCTGGACGACCTCGCGGATCTCCGCGATCAACGCATCGTCGGCCTCGATCCCCTCCGCCGCGAGCAGCTTGCGCGCCCGGCGCGCCACCCGCTCCGCCGCCACGTCGGACTGCTCGTCGCACTCCTCCGGCTCGGGATCGCGGCCGCGCTCTTCGCGGAACTGCTCGGACCACATCGAGCCGGCGTCCGCGCCG
This sequence comes from Myxococcota bacterium, assembly GCA_041389545.1. Lineage (GTDB taxonomy): Bacteria > Myxococcota_A > UBA796 > UBA796 > JACKER01. Next base: position 228 of record JAWKRQ010000189.1, read on the forward strand.
AGTTGCTCGAGCCGCGCCCTCAGCACGGCGTTCAGCTCGGCGAACGTCATCGGGTGCCCTCCATCGACGGCCGAAGAGCATATCGCGCTCCGCCCGCGCGTCACCCCCGGGGTGCGCCCGCCCCGATCTCGCCGCTGCGCCCCCGTCCCCAGCCCGCCGCGAGCAGCGCGTCCACCAGGGCCTCCTCGCGCGCCATCTCGGCCAGCCGCCGCCGGAACCGGCGCCGCCGCTGCACGAACGCCACGGCCAGCGCGACCGCGCCGAGCCCGAACACCCAGTCCCCCGACGCGAGCGCGGCCAGCTCGAGCCCCGGGCGCGGCGCCCACCGCGCCTGCCAGGTCGCCTCCACGTCCTCGAGGTACTGCCCCGTCGCCTGCCGCACGGCCTGACGCATCGAGGCCCCGCCGGCGCTGGCCCGCACCAGCGCGGGCAGCGCCTCCTCGCCGTGCTCGTCGACCAGCCAGGCGACGAAGTCCGCGGACTCGGCGTAGGCGAGCTGCGCCTTGCGCGGGTCGGCCGGGAAGCCGTGCTCCAGGCTGCGCAGCGGGATGGGCCCGCCCAGCAGCGACGAGCGCTGCAGCGTCGCCGCCTCCTCCGGGCCGATCTCGCCGGCCAGCAGCTGCGCCACGCCCTCCTGCAGCCAGTGGGGCGGGCGCTCGGCCGCTCCCGAGGCGAACGCGCGGCCCAGCAGCACGTGCACGAGCTCGTGCTCCAGGACCTGCTCGATGGGCGCGTCGGCGCCGGCCCGGGCCTGGGGGGCCCGCAGGAACACGGCGCCGAGCGTGGGCCACGCCGTGGCGTCGGCCCAGGTGGGCGGGACGCCGGGCTGGATCGCGCGGAACACGGCGTCGTCGTCGGCGACGTAGACGTGGACGGTGGTGCCGACGGGCACCTTCAGCCGCTCGGCCAGCGCGGGCAGCTCCCGGGAGCCGTGGCGGGCGACCTCC
>JAWKRQ010000190.1:0-1169 GCA_041389545.1 Myxococcota bacterium
TGCGTCATCCGATCCGCGACGCGCGATCTAGGCGTAGCGGCCGAACCGCGGGCGCCGCGAGGCCGTCGGCTGGCGCTCGGCGGGCCGGGCCTCGTCGCCCTCCGCTCCGGCTGCCCGCTCGCGCTGCCCCTCCTGCTGCTGCGCCTCGGCCCCGAAGCTGCCGAGCTGGAACCCGCTCGCCACGAGGCTCGCATCGAGCTCGGGCCCGAGGTCCCGCAGCGGCGCCACGGCCTCGTGCGCCCCGCTCAAGTGCACGTCCACCCGGTGCCCGCGCGTCGACACCTCGACCGCCAGGTCCGCGTCCACCTGCACCCGCACCTTCTCCGCCAGGTGCGCGTGCGGCGTGGGCAGCTCGGGCACCTCGGGCGCGTCGGGCACGTCGGGCACGCTCGGCGCGGCCGCTCGCGCCGCCTCCGCCGGCTCGCGGGATGGCGGCGCGAGGCCCCCGGGGTCGGCCGGCGAGACCACGGCGTCCACGGGGGCCTCGGCCGCGTCCTGCGTGACCTCGGCGTGAGAGACCGCGTCCACGGGCGGCCCGTGGGGGGAGTCCGGCTCCGCGGCCCGGTCGGCCTCGGGCGGGACCCGCTCCGCGGTCGAAGCGACCGAAGCGGCGGGATCACTGGTCGGCGCGGCGCCCACGGCCCGCGCGTGGCGGGCCGGCGCCTGCTGCCGCTCGTAGGCGAGGAACGGCGTCACGAAGCGCGCCGGGTCGAGCTCCGCGCCGCGACCCGCGGGCAGCGGCGTGGAGAGGCGATCGAAGGGATCGACCCCCACGTCGGTCTCGGCCGCGGTCTGCGCGTAGCGCGCCGTGCGGTGCTCGGGCGAGATGGGCGTCGCCATCGGGCCGAGCCGCGGGAGGTTCGGCCCCCCGGTGCCGGGCGCCGGCGCGCGCCGAGGGGGCGGCGCCGTGGGCGGCTCGGCGGTGCCGGGCCGCGGGATCCGGCGCGGCCCGGGCGGCTCGGGCCGCTGGAGCAGCTGCGGCGCACCGTCCACGTCCGCGCTCGCGTCCACGTCCAGGTCGACGGCGGGCCCCTCGACGGGACCGTCGCCCGACAGCGCCGCAGCGTCGCCCGGCACCCAGGCGCCGCGCTGCGCCGGCATGGGCGTCGCGCGGGCGAAGCCCGGGGGCAGGGTGTTGCGCGCCCGCGCCGACCGGCCGTGCGGCACGG
>JAWKRQ010000191.1:0-1158 GCA_041389545.1 Myxococcota bacterium
GGGCCCGCACCGGCCGGGGCGCGGACAACGCGATATCCTCCCCGGGGAGGCCGGATGCTGATCCCGGTCGGGGAGGAAGTGTCCGTCCCCGTCACCGTCGTGGTGCTGGGGCCGGAGCCGGAGGTCGTCTCCGCGCGCCTGTGCCGCCTCGAAGAGGGCGAGCTGCTGGTCGAGATGTCGCGCCCGGCCCCGGTGGGCACGCGCGTGATCGTCACGGCCGGCGACCGGATCAAGCTGCCCGGCCGCGTGCTCGACGAGCAGGACGGCCGGTGGGTCGTCTCGCGCGAGGGCGTCCGCGCGACCGACGATCGGGCGGCGCCGCGGTTCGCCACCGTGCTCGACCTGCGCTGGCGCGTCGCCGAGGCCGACGGGCCGCGGTGGATCGCCGGCGGCACCGACCCCGGGCCGTTCGTCTCGTTCCAGGGCCCGGCCGATCTGTCGCTGTCGGGGCTGTGCTTCGACTGCAGCGGGCTCGTCCCCCAGGTGGGCACGCAGCTGCTGCTCGCGCTCGCCCTGGCGCCCGACCACCCGGAGCGGCGCCACCGGGCGCTCGGCGCGGTCCGGCGCATCGAGGCGGGCCACGAGCGGATCCTGCTCGGCGTCGAGTTCGTCGACCTGCCCGAGAGCACGTTCGACGCCCTGTCGGACTACACGCTGCGCAACCTGTGAGCGACGCAGCGCCCGCGCGGCTGCGCCTGGCCCGGGCGCCGACGCCGCTCGAGCGGCTCGAGCGGCTGTCCGCCGAGACGGGCCTCGACCTGTGGGTCAAGCGCGACGACCTCACCGGCCTCGGCCTGTCGGGGAACAAGGTCCGCAAGCTCGAGTTCCTGCTGGCCGACGCCGTGCGGGGCGGCGCCGACACGGTGATCACCACGGGCGGCGTCCAGAGCAACCACGCCCGGGCCACGGCCGTGGCGTGCCGTCGGCTCGGCCTGCGCCCCGTCCTGCTGCTGCGGGGGGAGCCCCCCGCGGTGCCAGACGCGAACCTGCTCCTCGACCAGCTGCTGGGCGCCGAGCTCCACTGGTGCACGCCCGACGAGTACCGCACGTCCCGCAACCAGCGCATGGACGCCCTCGCCGAGGCGGCGCGCGCGCGCGGCGAGCGGCCCTACGTCGTGCCGGAGGGCGGGAGCAACGGGCTCGGCGCGCTGGGCTACG
>JAWKRQ010000192.1:0-1149 GCA_041389545.1 Myxococcota bacterium
CGAGGAGCACGTGCTCGCCCTTCGGGCGCTCGGCGGCCTGCGGGTCCACGACGAGGAACACGGCGAGCCCGCCCACGACGACGGGGTCGCGGACGGAGAGGCGCCCGTCGAGGGTGGCGTCGGCCCGGGCGGAGCCGGACCAGACGGACGCGAGCAGGAACGGGACACTGAGCAGCCACATGACGACCTCCCGACGGGGTCCGACACGCGCTGGGGACGGCGGTTCGTAACGGGCGCGTAAACGCCACTCAGGCGCGGGCGTACGCGGCGGCCGCTGCAGCGTCGACGCCGGCGTCGTCGCGGGCGCGGGCGGCGTCGGCGAGCTCGGGCCAGGGCGGCGGCGGGACGGGGATCCGCGCCACCTCGACCCCCTTGACCCGCGCCGCGGGGAAGCGGGCGGCGTACCAGGCGCCGACGGGGTCGCTGAGCAGCCAGCCGGCGACGGCGTGGACGTCGACGTCGGGGCGGCGGGGGTGCAGGACGTAGCAGGAGTCGAGCGGGAAGCGGCGCGCCTGGTCGACGGCGGCGCGCAGGACGGTGCCCGTGGTCCCCGCGAGCACGACCTTGGCGGGCACGTCGAACAGCGCGGCCCGCTTGGGCGCGACGTAGGGCTTGCGCTGCAGCATCTCGCGCGGGAGGTAGCGGAGGAACTCGCCGCGGTCGGCGATGTCCCAGCGGGCCACGTCGCGGCCGCGGCAGGTGGGCTGGTCCTCGGGGTGGAGGCGGCCCGGGTGGACGTAGCGGTCGTAGTCGCCGCAGACGACGCCCATGTGGACGGTGACGTAGCGGCCGAGCGGCAGGCCGGGCAGCTCGGGGAGCGGGCCGGCGAGCGACCAGGCGTCGGCGCCGACGGCGAGCGGGCCCGTCCAGGCGAGCGCGCCGTCCGCGGTGCCGGCGCGGCGGCGGGCGGCGGGGGCGACGGCGACGAGGACGGCGTCGACGGTGGCGTCGAAGGTGTGGTCGGGGAGGCGGAGGACGGCGTCGAGGCCGGCGTCGAGGAGCGCGCGGCGCACGGCTGCCCAGGAGGCGAGCGACAGCAGGGCCCGCGGCAGGACGAGCAGGGCGCGCGGGGCGGTGCGCAGCGCCAGCTCGACGAAGCAGGCGGACAGGTCGCACTTGTCGGTGGCGAGGGGGTAGCGGGCCCACAGT
>JAWKRQ010000193.1:0-1094 GCA_041389545.1 Myxococcota bacterium
CGCCCGCGACCTCCTGCTCGCAGAACAGCGCGGCGCCGGCGCCGTCGGGCACCCAGCCGAGCCGGTCGCGCGCCACCTCGAGGCAGGCGCGGTCGTAGTACTCGAGGCACCGCGGCGACAGGGGCCCGCTCGGGTCGCGGCGCGCGGCCTCCCGGGCGACGGCGGCGAAGCGGACGGCCCCGGCGCGGTCGGCGAAGAACGCGACGAGCCCGATCACGTCGGGCGGCAGGTCGGTGAGGCGGACGGTGGCCCGGGTGACCACGCCGAGCGTGCCCTCGCTGCCCACCAGCAGGTCGAGCCAGGTGCCCGCGGGGCTGTAGCCGGCGGCGGTCTTGAGGGGCGGCTCGGGCCAGCGCACGGCCGGCCAGTCCGCGGGGACGGGGTCGCCGCGCCGCACCTGCGCCACCTCGCCCGTGGGCAGCACGACCTCGAGCGCCTCGACCCACCGCCGCGTGGGCCCGTAGCGGAACGAGCGCGCCCCGCTCGCGTTGGTGACGATCGAGGCCCCGAGCGTGCACTCGTGGCGCGAGGTCGGGTCGGGCGGGTAGAACCGGCCGCGGGCCTCGATCTGGTCCTGCAGGGCGCCGAGCATCACCCCGGCCTCGGCCGTCGCGGTGTCGTGGCCGATCTCCAGCACCGCGGCCAGGTGCTCGGTCGACAGCAGCCAACCGCCCTGCGGGACCGCGCCGCCCGTGGTGGAGGTGCGCCCGGCGGTGGGGGTGAGCGGGATGCCCTGCGCCTGGCAGTGCGCGACGACGGCGGCGACCTCGGCCGTGTCGCGCGGCCGCACGAGCGCCTCGGCGCGGCCGTGGAGGTTGCTCGCATCGGTGAGGTAGCCCTCGAGCACGGAGGGGTCGGTCACGATCCGGGGCATGGACATCCCGAGGCTCTAACGGGGCGCCTCGCCGCGCGCCCGGGCGCCGCCGGGGGTACAATCCCCCCCATGGCTCCTGCGTCCCCCTGGCCCTCCGCGCGCCGGCTCGCAGCGGTGGCGGGCATCGCCGTCGGCCTGGCGCTGCTGTCGAACGTCGCGCCGCACCGCGCCCGCACCGCGCGGCCCGCCCCGCCGGCCGCCGCACCCGCGCCCGCCCGCA
>JAWKRQ010000194.1:0-1085 GCA_041389545.1 Myxococcota bacterium
AGCGGGAAGGCGTAGTCGGCGTCGACCGGGCGGCGCCACTCGGACAGGGGGACGGGGATCACGGGCTCCGGCTGGCCGGACCCGCGCGCGACCCCGACGGCACGGCCCTCGTAGCCCGTCGCGGCGCCGGGAGGTAGTGGAACGGCCGCTGGCGGAATACCGAGCGACGTGTCGGTGCACCCCCTGCGGGCGATCGGGCGCGGGCTGCGCACCGCCGTCGCCGTCATCATCGAGGTCTTCCACGAGTTCGTGCGCGACGAGTGCGTCCCGCTCGCAGGCTCCCTCGCCTTCTTCACGCTGTTCTCGTTCGGCCCGATCCTGGCGCTGGTGGTCGACATCGCCTCGGTGGCGGTCGAGCCCGGCATCATCCGCGCGGAGCTCGTGAGCAGCATCGGCGCGATGTTCGGCACGCCCGTGGCCGAGCAGACCCGCGTGGCGCTGGAGCAGCTGCGGGAGCGGCAGCTCGACCACCCCGTGGCGCGGGTCGCGGGCGTGGCGCTGCTGCTGTTCGCGGCCACCATGGTGCTCGCGCAGGCGCAGCAGGCGCTCAACCGCGTCTGGGCGGTGGAGCGGCGCGCGGGCTTCCGCGGCTTCGTGTTCAAGCGGCTCGTCTCGCTGGGCCTGATCTTCGGCCTCGTCGTGCTGCTGTTCACGTCGATGACGACCTCGGCCGTGGTCGGCAGCCTCGGGCCGCGCCTCGACCTGGTGCTCCCCGAGGGGGTCCGCGCGCTGGTCATCGGCGCGGGCAACGCGGGCATCTCGTTCGCGCTGCTGGCGCTCGTGGCTGCGCTGATGCACGGCATCCTGCCCGAGGCCCGCATCCCCTGGTCCGACGCCGCCATCGGCGGCCTCGTCACCGCCTTCCTGCTGGCGGCGGGCCACGCCATCATCGGCTGGATCCTCTCGGCGACCCCCATGGCCAGCATCTTCGGGGCGTCGCAGTCGCTGGCGCTGCTGCTGTTCTGGGTGTTCTACAGCTCGGCGATCGTGCTGTGGGGCGCCGAGTTCACGAAGGTGGTGGCGCGGCGGCGCGGCCACGAGGTCGCGCCGAGCGAGGGCGCCACCCGCACCCGGCGCACGCTCGT
>JAWKRQ010000195.1:0-1065 GCA_041389545.1 Myxococcota bacterium
TCTTGTCGGTGATCGCTCCCTCACCGTCGACCACCAGCGTGATCGGCACCGCATCCGGGAAGTCGGGCACGACCTGGTAGATCGCCTTGGCCGGCTCGGCGTGATCGAGCTGGTAGTGCGTGATGCCCACGACCCCGTGCGACTTCAGGAAGGGGTCGACCTTCCCGGTGCGCAGCGACGGCAGATCGAGGTCGACCATCACCACCTCGACCTCGGGGTGCGCCCGCGCATACGCCACGATCGACGGGATCTCGGCCACGCAGGGCCCACACCAGGTCGCCCAGAAGTTCACGACCTTCGGCTTGCCCCCCGCGAACAGCTTCGACCGCAGCGCGATCGGCCCGAGCGGCTCGACCTTCGCCACGGTGGCGACGCGGGCCGTCGGCGGCGGCGCGGGCGGCTCCGCGGACGCGGCGGTCACGAGGGCGAGCAGCACGGTCACCGGACCTCCGACATCCCCGAAGTGGCACTCCCCCGCCAGCGGTGCAGCACGGCGAGGTCCGTGATCGGGTAACCCGGCAGCGCCCCGGCGCCGCAGGCGAGCGCGCCGAGCCCGATCGCCAGGTCGCCGCACAGCACCAGGAACGCCACGGGCACGATCTGCGGCGCCACCGCCCGCACGCTGCGCGACAGCGCCGACACCGCCGACCGCCGCGCCACCACGACCTCGGCCGGCGCGAACGCGCCCAGCGCGCGCACGGCGAGGGCCGCGCCCGTCCCGAGCAGCAGGCCGAAGGTGCCCACGGCCGCGCCGGTGGTGAACCAGCCGTGCAGCGCGACGAACGCCCCCAGCGCCACGAGCGGCCCGCCGAGCCCGCCGCCCACGAGCGCGGCCGCCGCCCACACGACGAGCTGCGCGCCGAGCAGCGCCACCGGGCGGCCCCACGGCGCCGCGCGCAGCCCCTGCGCCCGCGCCCCGAGCGCGACGAGCCGCGAGCGCATCACGGCGACCCCCACGGCGCGCACGCCGAGCGCCACGAGCCCGAGCGCCACGCCGTCGGCAGCCGTCAGCGCCCAGGCCTGCCGCGCGGCCACCGCGGTCGCGACGCCCACGAGCAGCGCCCC
>JAWKRQ010000196.1:0-1059 GCA_041389545.1 Myxococcota bacterium
GCGCGCCGTCCAGGAACTGCGCGCACAGGGCCGCGGCCGGGTCGCTCGGCCGCTCGGTCAGCGCCAGCGCGCCCCAGCGCACGAAGCCCGACACCGTGCCGAGCAGCGCCACCGTGAGCGGGCGCGGGTCGCCGGGCCGCAGCACGCCCTCGGCCTGGCCCGCCACGATGACCCGCTCCACCGCCTCGACGTAGCGGATCCGCATCTTGAGCAGCCGCTCGCCGACCTCGGTGCCCGGCGGCGTGCCCGCGTGGAACGCCTTGAGCAGCGGCAGGTCCTCCTCGAGGTGCAGGTACAGGCTGCGGACCACGTGGTACAGCTGCTCGTCGAAGGTCCCGCCCGCCGCCGCCACCGCCTCGGCGTCGGCGCAGATCGGCTCGGAGATCCGGACCATCAGCATCTCGACGAGCTCGTCCTTCCCGCGGAAGTGGCGATAGATCGAGCCCACGGCGAACTGCGCCTGCCGCGCGACCTCCTCGATCGTCAGGCCGAGCAGGCCCTTCTCCTCCACGATCCGCCGCGCCGCGGCCAGGATCTCCGCTCGATGCCGCAGCCGCTCCCGCTCGCGCCGGGTGAGACCGTCGGGTGCCGTCGCCATGAGTGACACTCCAGATGCTGAAGGATATTCACCTGGCGGAAGATCGTTCACCCCCACTCCGCCCCCAGCCCCGCCGCGATCCCCCCGCGGCCTCGTCTGGCGCCGGTCGGGGGCCCGGGAGCGGAGTCATGATCTGGTGGGTGTCGTGGTGCGCGCTGGCAGCGCGCGCGCAGGAGCCCGAGGCCGTCACGCTCGACGACGCCGTGCAGCGCTCGGCGTCGGTGGCGACGATCCGGGCGGCGGATGCGGGCGTGCGAGCCGCCTCGGAGCGGCTCGATCAGGTGCAGAGCGCGCGCCTGCCGGTGGTCGGGGTCTCGGCCTCGGTCAACCTGTGGAACAGCGCGCAGACGGTGTCGTTCCTCCCGAGCGACCAGCCGCTGGACTGCAGCGCCTTCCCCGCGGAGTTCGCCGCGTTGTGCGCCGGCTTCGGCGAGCCGCTGGTGGTCCGCGATCAGGTGACG
>JAWKRQ010000197.1:0-1006 GCA_041389545.1 Myxococcota bacterium
GTGCCCGCCGCACTCGCGGCCCTCGAAGACGAAGCGCCGCGCGCCGTCGCGCAGGAAGAGGTCGAGCAGGCCCGGCGACGGCACGTGCAGGAAGGTCGGGATGCCGTCGTCTTCGAGCGCGCGGGCCTGGGCCGGGCGCCCGCCGGCGAGCAGCGCCACCGGGGGGCGGGCCCGGCGCACGGCCGTCAGCTGCTCCTCGCGCAGGGCCTTCGGCGCGAAGCCGAGCATCCCCACGCCCCACGGCCGGTCGCCGAGGGCCGCCCGGGTCTGCTCGAGGAGCTGCACCAGCGCCTCGCCGCGCACCAGCGACAGGGCGAGGAACGGCAGGCCGCCGCCCGCGGCGACGGCGAGGGCGAACTCCGCGGTGTCGCTCACCCGCGTCATCGGCCCCTGGAGCACGGGGACCCGCAGGCCGAGCTCGGCGGCGAGCGGCGCTCCGGGCGCCAACGGCCGCACGGCCCGCGCCTGTCCGCGATCCCCGTCGATGGCGCGCTGCAGGGCGCGCACCAGCCGCCCCACCCGCGGGAAGCGGCGGGCGAGCGGGGCCGCCAGCGCGGCGTCCTGGCCGGCGGGCAGCAGGCGCTCGTCGAGCGAGCTCGCGCCGAGCACGCCGGGCAGGCCGGCGGCGAGGGCGTCGACCGGGATGCCCGGCCGATCGTAGACGCGGTGGCCGGCGACGAGCCGGGTCTCGCTGCCGTCCATGGCGGCCACGGCTTTGCGGATCTCCACCGGGAGCCGGCACTCCTCGAGCAGCGCGAGCTGCGCGTCGAGCACCACGCCGCGGGCGCCGCCGGCGACGGCCGCGCTGGCGGTGTGCAGGCCGATGCCCCCGCGCAGCCACACGGGCAGGTCGACCTGGCCGACGAGCCGCTGCAGGAGCACGAAGGCGGACTCGTCGCCCACCCGCCCGCCGGCCTCGCTGCCGACGGCGACGAGCCCCGCCGCGCCGGCGGCGGCAGCCGCCAGCGCCTCGTCGAGGTCGCGGCCCTCGACCCAGACGCAGGGA
>JAWKRQ010000198.1:0-1003 GCA_041389545.1 Myxococcota bacterium
CAGGGCTGGCTCGCCAGCAAGCCCGACCGCTGGAAGACGGTCCGGGTCGAGCGCATCGACGGCGTGACCGCGCTCGAGAGCGCCGCGCGCCCGGTGCTCGTCGAGGCAGGGTTCGCGGTCGGGGGCGTCGCGCTGGAGCACGTGCGCCGCGCCTGAGGCGTCAGGCGCCGAGCTGCAGCAGGGTGGCGAGCCAGGCGACGATGTCGTCGGTGCGCTGCGCGTCGAGGGCGTGCCCGCCGGGGTAGCGCAGGTGGCGCAGGCGGCCGAAGCCGCGCGCCTCGCAGCGGGCGACGATGGCGGGCGCGTCGGCGGAGTAGGGGTCGCGCTCGGCCGAGACGAGCAGCGTCGGCCGCGGCGACAGCAGGCCGACCACGTCGTCGATGTCGAGCAGGTCGGCGATGCCGGGGATGACGAGCGCCATCTCGAGGCCCGTGCCGTGGGCGAGCTTGTGGCGGTAGGTGCAGGCGGCGCCGCTCGCCACGCACCAGCGGACCCGCGGGTCGAGCGCGGCGAGGAACAGCGCGCAGCTGCCGCCGAAGGAGTGGCCGACGACGCCGAGGGTGGCGCGGGAGGCGCTGCGCACCTGCGACAGCACCGACACGGCGCGCAGGCAGTCGTCGAGGACCGCGCGCGCGAGGGTGTCGCCGCGCACGAGCGCGTGCGCGAGGCCGTTGTAGTGCTGGAGCCAGTCGTTGCGGTGGGGCTCGGTGCCGGTGACGCCGGTGCGCCGGTCCTCGAAGTGCCGCGCGTCCGGCGCGAGCACGACCACGCCGCGCGCGACGAGCCGCGCGCCGAGCGCCTGGTGCGGATCGCCCAGGTGGCCGACCACCTCGCTCTTGCCGAGGTGGCGCTCGCCGTTGTGCTGGTGCAGCACCACCGCGGCGGGGAACGGGCCGTCGCCGTCGGGGACGAGCAGGAACGCCGGGATCGGCTGGCCATCGGCGTCGGGGTAGGTGACCCGCAGCTCGCGGTAGCCGTCGCGCACCTCGGTGGCCGTCACGAC
>JAWKRQ010000199.1:0-1109 GCA_041389545.1 Myxococcota bacterium
GCAGGACGAGAAGAGCCAGCTGCAGAACCGCGAGAAGGCGATGCGGGTCCTGCGCGCGCGGCTGTACGAGCAGGCGCTGGCCGAGCAGCAGGCCGAGCTGTCGGCCGACCGCCGCTCGCAGGTCGGCACCGGCGAGCGGGCCGAGAAGATCCGCACGTACAACTACGGCGAGCGGCGCGTGACCGACCACCGGGTCAAGCTCACCCAGCACAACCTCGAGCAGGTCCTCGAGGGCGAGCTGGACGACTTCACCGCGGCCCTGCAGGCCGACGAGAAGCGCCGCGGCCTCGAGGCCCAGGCGAGCGGCGCTTGACGACCGTCGCCGACGCGCTCGACTCCGCGCTGGTGGCGCTGACCGCCGCTCGGGTGGACTCGCCGCGCCTCGACGCCGAGCTGCTGCTGGCCGACGCGCTCGGCGTCGACCGCACGCGGCTGTACCTGGAGCCCGAGCTGCGCGTCGAGGGGCCGCCGGTGCGGCGCTTCCAGGAGCTCGTGCGCCGCCGGGCGGTCGAGCGCGAGCCCGTCGCCTACCTGCTCGGGCGCAAGGGCTTTCGGCGGCTGGAGCTCGAGGTCGACGGGCGCGTGCTCGTCCCGCGGCCCGAGACGGAGCTGCTGGTCGAGGTCGCGGTGGCGCAGCTGGCGCCGGGGGCGCGGGTCGTCGACGTCGGGACGGGGTCGGGGGCGATCGCGCTCGCGCTGGCCGACGAGCGGCCCGACCTGCGGGTGACCGGCTCGGACGTGTCGGCGGACGCGCTGGCGGTGGCGCGGGCCAACGGGCAGCGACTCGGCCTGCCCGTCGCGTGGGTGGAGGCCGACGGGCTGGCGCCGGGGGAGTGGGACGCGGTGGTGGCGAACCTGCCCTATGTGGCGGCCGGCGAGCGGCTGGCGCCGGAGATCGCCCGCCACGAGCCGGCGCTCGCGCTGTTCGCCGGGCCGGACGGGCTCGACGCGATCCGCGCACTCGTCGCCCAGGCGGCGCACCGGGTCGCATGGCTGGCGCTCGAGCACGGCGCCGAGCAGGGCGCCACGGTCCGCGCGTTCCTGCGCGGCGCGGGCTACGCATGGGTCCGCACGGCGCGCGACCTCGCCGGCCACCAGCGGGTGACGGT
>JAWKRQ010000200.1:0-1015 GCA_041389545.1 Myxococcota bacterium
GCCCGTTGAAGAGCTGGAAGACGACGACGTCGCCCGGGCCGACGCCCGCGTCGCGCAACCCGCCGGCCAGGCGCCCGGCGTCAGCCCACAGCTCGGCGTAGGTCCAGCGCCGTCCGCTGGCCGGGTCGTGCAGGGCGGGCCGGGACGCGAAGCGGTGGCGGTTGCGCTCGACGCCGGCGATGTAGGTGAAGTGCCGTTCGAAGACCTCGCGAAACGCGGTCGGGTCGTAGCGGTAAGCGGGGCGGTCGCTCAAGCGGGGGCTCCTTGGTGGACGGGCTGGCGGCCGAGCAGCGCGCGCACCTCGGCCAGTCGCTCGTACTGTGCCAGTAGAGCGCCGCCCAGAGGCATGAGCAGGACCTCGCCCACCCCGGCGTCGCGGTGGGCGGCGAGGTGCTCGGCCACCGAGGCGGCGCTGCCGAGCGCGGTCCGGTGCTCGACGACGGAGAGGTCGAGGCCGTACATGCCGCGCAGGTGCACCTCGGCCTCGGCGCGCGCGGCGCTGCGGTCGTCGTCGACCCGCACGCCGATCAGCAGCGCCAGGCGGGGCGTCGGGCGTCCGTGCTCGCCGGCCAGCTCGGCCAGCCGCTGCGCCCGGCGAGCGACCTCCTGCGGCGACAGCCACATCGGCAGCCAGACGTCGCCGAAGCGGGCCGCGCGGTGCAGCGCCGCCTCGCCGCGGCCGCCGACGTAGACCGGCGGCATGGCCGACACCGGCGGGCGCAGCGCGGGGACGTCGACGTCGCCGACCCGGACCGGCCGGCCCTCGAGCAGGTCGCCGAGCGCCGCCAGCGTGGCGTCGACCCGCTGGGCGCGCTCGCTCACCGGCACCCCGACCGCGGCGAACTCGGCCGGGAACTCGCCGCCGAGCCCCACCCCGAGCCGCAGGCGTCCGGGCGCCAGCGCGTCGATCGTCTGCAGCTGCTTGGCCGCCCACGCCGGCGGGCGCAGCGCGAGCAGCATGACGCTGAGGCCGAGGCTCACGCGCGTGGTGACCGCGGCGGCCGCGGCCAGGCAC
>JAWKRQ010000201.1:0-1241 GCA_041389545.1 Myxococcota bacterium
GACCTCGAGGAGCGGGTGGCGCTCGACGGCTACCTGGGCGGCCCTGACGGTCGCGGGGACGCCAACGGCGCACTGCTGGCGGCGCTGGCCGCCCACGTGCAGCTGACCGGCGACACGGTGCTCGCCGACCAGCTCGTCGGTCCCGTCGCCAAGGCCGCGCACTGGGTGGGGCGCACGCGCCGCCCCCGGCGCGCCAAGCGCGCGCCGCGCCTCGCCGGGGCCCTCCCGGACGGTCCCGGTCCGCGCTGGTGCGGGGGCTCGGGCACGTGGCTGCGGGATCTGGCCTGGTCGCTCGCCGGCGTCGAGGGCGCGGCCGCGGTGCTGGCGCTCGTCGATCAGCCCGACGCCGCGGCCGACCTCGTGGCACAGGCCGCTGACCTGCGTGCCGATCTGGACGAGCTCATCACGACCGCCACCCGCGATCTGGGCGCGGACCGCCCCGGCGTGGCGCTGGCACCGCAACCCGATGTCGGCATCGACCGGCGGGTGGTGGCGTCGCTCGAGCCCTTGATGCTGCTCGGCGATCTGCCCCCGGCGCTGGTCGACGGCACCCTCGATGCCGTCGCCGACGCGGCGGCGCACGCCGGGCTGATCCGTGAGCCCGCCACCGGCGGATCCAGCGTGGCGCTCACCTCCGTGGCGGCGCTGGCGGCGGCGGCGACGCGCCCGGGCGCGGCCACGCAGCGCCTGCGGGCAGCGGCCTTCGCCGGTCCCGGCGCCGGCACGTGGCCGGAGGTGGTGCACCCCCGCACCGGAGGTGGTGTGGCCGGCGATCCGTGGCACGCCCCGAGTGCGGCATGGCTGCTGCTGGCGCTGCGCCGCCTGCTGCTGGTCGAGCCGGGCGGCTGCTGGTGGGAGCGGTCGACGCCGCGGCCGGCCATCGCCGCCGCCGACCCGACCGCTGCGGTGCTCGACCTCGTGCCGATCCTGTCGTCGTCGTGGGTCGGGGCGCCCTTCGAGGTGCACGCCCTGCCGGCCAGCGTCGGCTCCGTCTCCTACGCCGTGCGGTGGCACGGTCCGCGCCCGGCGTTGCTGTGGGAGATCGATCCCCGGTCCGGCGTCGAGGGCGAACCACCGCTGCTCGTGTCGAGCGGCCTCGATCCGACCTGGTCGGCGCGCGCCTGGCGTGGCGAGGCGCTGCTGGCACCTCCGGTCGTCGTCGACCACGACCACGTGCACGACGATGCCCATGTGCATGACCACGACGGACATGACCACGACCACGGGGCGCACGGGTGAAC
>JAWKRQ010000202.1:0-2085 GCA_041389545.1 Myxococcota bacterium
CTTCGCGCCGCCCGCGCGCTCACCGCGCCGCCGACGCCGCGCCCCGAAGAGCCCGACCATCGCCAGCGCCGCCGCGCCCGCGAGCCCGCCTGCGCCCGAGCCAGCCCCACCCGGAGCCGCCGAGCACGCGCCGCCCTTGAGGCTGTAGTCCGGCTCGTTCGCCGCGTTCGCGCCGCTCCCGCCTGCCCCGCCGTTCCCCGAGCCCGAGCCGCCCGCCGGGTTCGACCCGCCGTTGCTCGACCCGCCCGTGCCCGCGCCGCCGCCGCCCGTCCCCGGGTTCGTGCTGCCGCCGCCGGTGCCCTGCCCGTCCTGCACGCACGTCCCCGCGATGCACGTCCCGCCGGGGCAGCCCGACAGGTCCGGCACGTTGTTCTTCACACACACGCCCGAGAGGCAGACCTCGGTCGTGCAGGGGTTGTCGTCCTTCGTGCAGGGCGTGAAGTCCGCCACGTTCACGAGCTCGCACCCCGTGCCCTCGATGCACGCGCCGGCCATCTTGCACTCGGCCGCTTCGCACACGACGGCCGATCCGCCCGAGCAGACTCCGGCGTTGTTGCACGTCTCGCCCTCGGTGCAGGTCAGCCCATCTTCGCACGCCTCGCCAGGGTTCTTCGGCGGCGTCGGCAGCTCGCAGAGACCCGTCTTGGGATCGCACGCGAACCCGCCTGTACACCCGGTGTCACCGGGGCAACTGACAGGCTGCATGCCCACGCACACGCCGTTCTGACAGACATCCTGCTTGGTGCAGGCGGTCCCGTCGTCGCAGAGCACCCCGGAGAGCGGCGCGCACTGCCCGTCCACAACGCCCCCCGTCGCCGCCGAGCACGCGTCGCACGCGCCGTCGCACGCGGTGTCGCAGCACACGCCGTCCGCCACGAACCCGGAGAAGCACTGCGCCGGATCCGAGGCCGTGGCGCCCAGCTCCAGCTTCGGCAGGCAGGCGCCCACCGCATTGCAATACGCGTCGGTCGAGCAGTCGACAGCGGACTTGCAGCCCGTCGTGCAGGTGCCACCGTTGCAAAGGTACGACCCGCAGTCCTTGTCGCCGGGCGCGACGCAAAGCCCCTTTCCGTCACACTTGCCCTCGGCCTGAGCCACGTTGTTCATGCACGCCCCGGGCTTGCAGATCGTGCCACCGGCGAAGATCTCGCACGAGCCAGCGCCGTTGCACGCGCCCGTCATCCCGCACGAGGATGCAGGCTGTGCGGCACACTCGTCGGCCGGGTCCTGTCCGCCCATCACCGGGGCGCAGATGCCGTCTTTCCCGCCGCCGCCGCGCGCCGCCACGGTGCACGCCTCGCAGGTCTGATCGCACGGCGTGTCGCAGCAGACGCCGTCCACGCAGAACCCGCCCGAGCAGTCGTCCACGCCGCCGCACGGCGAGCCGACACCGCCGCCCGCCTGGAACACCTCCGACGTCGCCGACAGCGGCGGGTTGCCCATCGTCGTCTCGCCGCCCGCCACGAGCACGTCGCCCGAGTTGAGCAGCGTCAGCGAGTGACCCGCGCGCGGCTCGCCCATCGGCACGGTGAGCGTGAACGCCTTCGTCACGGGATCGAACAGCTCCGCCGTCGCCGTGATGCTGACGTTGTCGACGCCGCCGCTGAGCAGCACGCGCCCGTCGTCGAGCAGCACCGCCGCGTGATGCGAGCGCTCGTGCATCATCGGAGCGACCGGCAGCGCCCACGTGTTGGTGGCCGGATCGTAGACCTGCGCCATCGGCTGCGCGGTACCGGCTGCGTTCTCACCGCCGGCGAGGAGCACCCTGCCGTTCGGGAGCAGCGTCGCCGTGTGGTAGACCTGCGGCGCGAGCATCGGCGCGGCCATCGTCCACACGCCTGTCTGCGGCGAGTAGATCTCCGCGCTGTTCAGCACGGTGCCGTCGAATTCGCCGCCCGCCACGAGCACGCGCCCATCGGGCAGCAGCGTCTCGGTGTGGTTCGCGCGGCACTGCGACAGCGGCGCGCTGATGAGCCAGTCGCCGAACCCGCTGTTCGCCGACGGGTCGTAGATCTCCGTGCTGCAAAGGAAGCTGTAGATCCCCGCGGGGAGCAGGTTGTCCTCATCGGGCGCGAACGCGGGGAC
>JAWKRQ010000203.1:0-1342 GCA_041389545.1 Myxococcota bacterium
CTGCTCCGACGGCGACCTCTGCAACGGCGAGGAGACCTGCGACGCGACCGGCGCGTGCGTGTCCGGCGCGCCCCTCGACTGCGACGACCAGAACCCGTGCACGGCCGACACCTGCGACGCCGCGGGCGGCTGCACGTACGCCGACGTCGCCGACGGCACCGCCTGCGCCGACGCCGACGCCTGCAACGGCGAGGAGACCTGCCAGGCCGGCGTGTGCGCCGCGGGCGCGGACCTCGACTGCGACGACAAGAACCCGTGCACCGACGACGCCTGCGACCCCGCGAACGGCTGCGAGAGCGTGAGCGCGCCCCCCGGCACCGCCTGCGACGACGGCGACGCCTGCACCGAGAACGACACCTGCGACGGCAACGGCACCTGCCTCGCCGGCGCCGACAGTTGCGGAGGCGCGGGCGGCACCGGTGGCACGGCCGGCACCGGCGGTGGCACGACCACCACCTCCACGACGACGCCCTCCACCGGAGGCCAGGGCGGCGAAGGCGGCCAGGGCGGCCAGGGAGGCGACACCATCAACGACGGCGGCTGCGGATGCCGCACCGCGGGCAGCGATGACCGCCCGAGCCTCGCGTGGCTCGCGTCCCTCGGTCTCCTCGCTGCCTTCGCTCGCCGGCGCCGTCGCCGCCGCTGATCGATCGCACCCCCCGGTGGGCGGAGCGGCGACGTGGTAGCTTTCCAGACATGGCTGCGCGCCCCCCGGGCTTCGATCCGCTGCCCGAGACCATCGACGACTCGCTCATCGACGAGACGGCACCGCCGCAGCGCTCTCCTCTCCGCAGCGCGCTGCCGTTCGGCTCCTCGCACGGACAGCCGCCGCCGGCCGCTCCGCCCGCGAGATCGGCTCCTCCGCCGCCTCCGTCGCCCTTCGAGGAGGAGACCGCGGGGCCCACGCGTTCTCCGCTGGCAGAAGCCATGCCCTTCCGGCACGCCCGCCCCTCGCCCGCCACCGTCGCGATCCCGATCCCTTCCCCCGAGGACCTGCGCCGCCTCACCGGACAGGCGCCACCACCGCCGCCCCCGCCGCAAGACGCCGCCGCCCGCGCCCGCACCGAGCGCGCGAAGCTGGAGCAAGCCAAGACCGTCGCCTTCGCGATGCCCCCCGAGCCTTCCCCCGCGGCCTCGCGCCCCGGTTCCGTGTACCCGCCCGCCGCACAGGCAGCCTCGCGCCCCGGTTCGGTGTACCCACCCGCCGCACAGGCAGCCTCGCGCCCCGGTTCGGTGTACCCGCCCGCCGCACAGGCAGCCTCGCGCCCCGCGTCCGTGTACCCGCCCGCCGTCCCCGACACAGGAGGCCCCGTCGCCGCGAAATCGACAGGCCACTTCGGCC